>NZ_CAKZNF010000054.1 GCF_937129435.1 uncultured Parasphingopyxis sp.
GCCCGCGAACCGCCGCAGGAAGAGCGCCGCGGTGATCGACCCGGCAAAGCCCCCCTTGGGCGCATTGTCGAGATCGGCAATGCCGGGCTCGATCATCGCCTCATAGGGCTGATGAAAAGGCAGCCGCCAGACCGGATCGGCCATCGCACCTTGCAACTCTGCGAGGATCATCTGCCCCGAGACCCGCTGGTATTCCTGAAATTCAGCAGCCGACAATTGCCATTCGCCGACGCTGCGTTTAGGCGGGCCAATGGTAATCCCAAGCCGCCGCACTTCCGACATGACCGCTTCGTTGCGCGCAGTCCGTTGGAACAGCGGTGAGATCGCGTCGGGACCGAAAGCGCCTTCGTTGCGCAATTCCCGCCCCAGCACGTCATGACGGGCCGGGAGGGATTGCGAGAGGCCGGGGATTGCCGAACGGATCGTGTTGGCCATGCGCCCACCCAATATCGTCCCATCGCCCCGCGTTTCGCGCCGAACCGGATCGACCATAGAGCTATTCAGCTGGCGGACGATGGCGGGAACAGTAACCGAACTGGCCTGCCTTGAAACCCAATACGGCATGTTGCGCTCAGGATCGCGAAGCGTGCCGATGAAATCCGATAGGCCGCTGGTCCACGTTTGGTTCGTCAGGTTCTCCGCAACGCCGAGGATGGCATGCGGCACCATCTCCGCCCATTGTTCATCCGAATAGCTTTCCTGATTCTCGACAATGCTCGCTATCGAGCCTGCCGTGATTGCGAACGGATCGAGGCCCGAATAGGTGGTGTTGGTGTCGCCGACGCGGACGGAATTGCGCTGCCAGCCCGTCGCTTCGAGATCGGCCCGTTCGCGCCAGTCTTGCGGCCCGGCACCTGTCAGCAATCCTTCGCGCGCCATATGGAATAGCAGTGCCGTTACGCCCGTGCCTGCCGTCACACGGGCAATCGCCAGATCGCGGCGAGCGCCACCGGCCCGGAAATCAGCAATGTTGCGGCTGCTCGCCAGACCAAGCGGCGTTCGGCGTGCAGCGGTGCGCAGGAGATTGACCGGCGTGCGAATGAACGGGACGATGAACCGGAGGCCGGAGCGCGCCGCCATGGTGCCGATTGAATCGTCCGGGCGGATCGTCCGGGCGCGCTGGATGGATTCGGTGATGCCTTGCAGCGACTCCTGGAAGGTGAGTTCGCGCGCATAGTCGCCAGCCGCTTCCAGCATGTCCGTGGTCGGATTATCGACCAGCGCCGCCGCGCGTTCGGCCAGCGCCTCGCCAGTCAAGCCTTCATTGGCTGCGATACGAAACGCCTGCCCCCGAATTTCCGAAAGTCGGGCAATCGACTTGAACCACTCATCTTCAGCCAGCAGCGCCCGGCTTGGCGCTTCCAGAACATAGCTGGCCGGGCCTCGGAATGATGTGGTTTGATTGAGTTCGAGCTTCGAGGTGTAATCCGAAGCCTCGCCTGTCCTGAAGGCCCGAGCGCCATAGCCAACGCCGTCAATCACGCCCTGCATCGCGCCGTAAAGCCGCGCGGCGAGTTCGCCCGAGCTGATGCGATCGGTCGAACCTGTCACAAGGTTTCGCGCCTTCCCGATGCCGGTCGCAAGGCCATGCTCGGAGAAGTTCACCAGCATGTTGACCGAATTGCCGAGTATGTTTCGGAGGTGGGTGTATGGCCCCGACAAAATCGCATTATACCAAAGCGACCAGACCTTATCGCCGATGCTCGGATTGACGGCATCGCGAGAGAAACGGTTGAGCGCGGCAGGCCCGCGTTCCTCGTAGAGATCGAGAATATATTGCGCCGTGGCCTCTACCCGGTCGCGGCCGCCCCCGCCTTCGAGAATGGGATCGACGGCCCGTGCTCCACCTGGCAGACGACGCGGCGAACCATCAGGCCCGAGGCGTGGCAATCGAGCGTCAGCCCCTTCGGCGAGGATACGGAATTGTTGCAAGGCGCGCCCGGCCTCTGCTGTCATCCCTGTGACCTGCTCCTGAATGGCAGCGTGCCGGATGAGCGAGCGCCGGAAGGTCGTTAGCGCCTCTTCGCTACCCCCGGCAGCAGCCCGCGCCTTGTTTACGAGATCGTTGGCCGACGCAGCGAGAATGCGCCTTGCCCCCAAGGCTTGTTCGGCATTGAGCGCCTGCCCCGGCGTGCGCTTCAGGAGATCGTCAACCGTCAGACCGAGATCGTCAGCAAGCGCTCCCGTTTCGGCGTGACTAATCCGGCCCCGGCGTGCCGCATCGAATCCGCCCATTGCCTGTTCGGTTTGGCGGATTGCCTGCGTAATTTCCTGCGGCGTCCTAAGCCGCGAAACGTCGATATTGCCGACGCGCCCGGACGCCTCTGCCAGATCCTCGTATGCCGTGACAGGTGCCGCGTTGGCATCCAAATCGGCCATCGTCGCAGGTTGACCAATCTCCTCGAAAATCGGCCGGCCTTCGCTTGCCGCGTCTTCCATCGCATAGCGGGTAGTGCGCGCAGCCTCGAAACGTCCGACCTGTTCGTAATCTTCCGGGCGGAAAAGCCTGTTCGTCCCGCTGTAGGTATCGACGAGCGCTTCCAGAAATTCGCGGGGCGTCGGGCGCTCGTCGAAAAAGCCAGCTTCCCATGCAGCCTCCCCGGCCTCGTCTATCGTCATGCCCTCTTCATTGACGAGACGGCCAAGGAAATTCTCGTTCCGGGCAAAGTCGAGATCGCGGGGAGCGTTGCCGATACCGGCGTGCGACAGCTCCCCGGCTTCCTCCCTGACACCGCCCGAGGTTCGCAACCACGTCACAAGATCGAGCGGGCCGCGCCGACCTACCTCCATGGTCAATTCTGCCATCTCGTCAGGGATCGGGGCGGGACGTGAGAGGGGCGGGTTTGCCATCTCCCATTCGCCAAGATCGGTAATCCGATTGGCGGGACGTGGCAGGAAATCACCCGGCGCAGCTCCTTCCGCCATGTCGGCAATCTCGGAGGCGGAGGGCCGCGAGATCATCTGGCCTTCAAGCTGGAAGCCCTCGGGCAGCGTCGCGGACAATTGCGGATCGGGAATGTTGGCATCCATCGCCCTGGTGGCGGGAACCGAGACGGTCGGGACCGGCGTTTCATCGGCCATCGCCGCAATCGTTCCGCGTGTCGGAGTATCGAGGCGAGGCGCAATCAACGTGCCGCCAGCTTCAAGCTCGAAACCCGGTGGGAGATCGGTGGAAGCAGAGGGAGAACGAGGGGCGGAAAACTGTTCTCCCCCTGCCTCGGATCGCCTACGGGGCGAACGGTATGCCGGGACACCGGCAGCAAATCCGCCAAGCACAGCGCCGCCGGTTTCAGCAAGCGTCTGCACAAGCGGATTGTCGGGAAAATATCGGCGCGCAGTCTCACCCATGACGCCTTGGCCGAGAGACGCGCCAGCTTCCGTTGCGAGCGCGACACCGGGACGGCGGCCTGCTTCAGTCAGGAGCCTTGTTCCTGCCTCTCTTGTGGCCCCCATGGGCGCTAGGGCGCTGTTTCCCGTCCGAAGGGCCGTGGAGGTGCGCAGCGCGTTGAGCGATGCCAGAGCGCGGTTTGCGAGGCGTGAGCCTTGCCCGATGATACCGAGCGCGGGGACAGACGTTTGGCCACCGGCACGGGCAATCGAATGGATATAGCTTTCCAGCACCGAGCGCGGGGCCATGTCGGGCGTCTCTTGCGCCAGCCCCAAGGCATTAGCACCCTGTTGCAGACTGCGCGAGCCGCCAACAGGATTGTCGATATTGATACCGGGGATGAGGTTAAGCCCGGCGCTCATAAGATCGACCGGCGCGCCGATGCCTTCCGTCAGTCCAACGTTGAAAGCGTTGAGCGTTCGATTGGTCGCGTCGATGCCGGGGCCGAAACCTGCCTGCGTCGCTCGCGCATATTCGCCTTCGCGCTGCGCCAATTCCGTGAGAACGTCCGGGCCTAGTTCATCCTCGACAAACTGCCGCGCCTCGTTCTCGGGCAAACCGCGTTGCATGGCCAGTTCCAGCAGTCTGCCGCGGTCGCCGTTGGCTTGCTCGACGATGCCGCCGAGTAACACGGCCTCAAGCTGCACATTGCCGTCAGGAGCCGCTTGCGGTGCTTCTGTGGGGCCTTCCAGTTCAAACCCTTGGGGAAGGGCCGTGACGGGGTTTTCAACGCCGTAGGAGACGGCACCGCCAAGCGGGGGCGCGCTTTCATAGCCCGGAAACGCAACGTGCACGTGATCGAGATGGCCGGGGTCGCCATAGAGCACCCGCGCATCGGGATAGCGTTCACGCAGGTGCGAAGCCGCTTGCCCCAATGACATACCGGGGACGCTCCCAATGTCGAACGCGCCGCCAGTCAGGTGGTCGGAGTTGCGGGCAGGGTTATAGCCCCGGCGTCGCATGTCCGCCTGATAGTCGCGCGTCCGATAGCCGGAGGTGAAATTGGCACCGGGCAAAAGCTCCCCTACCTCGCCGAACATGTCGCGGGCGGAATAGGGCAGATCGTCCTCTAGCTCGAAACCGGCGGGAAGCATCTAGTTGATCGGCACCCAGCGGCCACCCGTAAACCGAATGCGCTGACCCGTTGTCGGATTGCGTGCGGTCTGGCCTTCACGCGGCTGTCCGCCCGTCCGCCTGCCACCAGACCCGCCATTGCGGGTGCGGCGCTCCTGCGATTGATTGGTGGCTCTATTGCGCTGGTTTGCTCCGGCGATGGTCGCCGCGTTGCGGTTGTTCGCCCCCGCGATTGTGGCGGACGTGCGCTCCATGGCCGCTGCGTCGCGCTGGCCTTGTATTGCCGAGCGATTGCCGGTCGCGGTCGGCCCCCAGGAAGGCAACTGGTGATCCTGCACGGCTTGATTGAATTCGGGTGTGCCGGGCAGGAAGCCCTGAGCCTGCGCATACCATTCTGCATCCGTCTGGCCTTCATGCACCATCTGCGCCCCGCCGTTCTGGCGGTCGAAAAGCATCTGGTTCGGGCCATCGGTGAAGGTTTCGGGGGCCATGTAGGATGTGCCGCCGCGCTGCGGACCACCGTCGAGAATATAGCTATCTCCCGCATCGACTTCGGTCGGGCGGAAGCGCTGGCTGAAATTCTCGAAGAAAGAATCAGGGTCGTTTTCGAGGGCAAACCGCTGTTCCTGCGACATGCCCATTTTTTCCGCTTGGCCGAGCATGTTGGTTCGGCGATTGGCCGCTTGCTCTGCCTCGCGCCGCTGTCGATACAGGCCGAGCATTTGCAAGGGCGACGGCCCGTTGTTCCCTCTCGCTTGACCAAGACCGGCAAGAACGAGTCCGATCACTTCGCGAGCGCTGAGGCCATTGCCGTCCGTTTCCTTTCGCTGATCGGTGCTCCCGGCCTGCCCCATAGCTTGTTCCTGTGGAGCCTGATTGGCGCGGGCCATGGCAAGCGCACGCGCCGCGTCCATCGGGGGCTGCGGACTCACCATCGGCGGAGCGGCCATGGCCAACATTCGCCGTTCCCACTCCATTCCCGGCTGGTAGCCACCGCGCCCGACACCAAACATTTATCGTCTCCTAATGAACAGTGACCGGCAGCATCATTTCGGGATGCGTGCCGAACAATCTTTGCGAAACCCAATCGCACAGCGCGATCCAGCCGCGCGGCGAGCCAAGATAATCCTCGACAAGTCGGGGCTGCTCTTCGTGCAGCAGCGTCAGTTCGACGATGACAGTATTGAAATCGAGATCGAGAAAGTCGGCTGTGGCCCGAAGAAAGCTGGCCGTGGAATAGCCCATTGCCAGTTCATCGGCGGTCGGATCACGCAGCCATTTGAGCTCGCCTGCCGCGAGCCGTTCCGCATCAACGAGCGGTGCGTAATCGTCCAGATTCTGTGAAACTCCGCCCATACTTGCCGCCTCGAAATAGGACAGCATTACTGCCATAAATGGGCGGTAATTGTCAAGCAGACAGACCTGGCAGCCACCCCATATGCGGACTGCAAAAAAGCGAATTCCTGCGGGCTTGCAAGTTGGCGGACTGCGCGGGATTATGCGTGCGATATATGCTAGATGCGAAGGGATATTTAAATTGGCTGACCAGCACGACGACGGGTTGGATGCCAAGCCTTCAGATCGCGCGATCAGTTTGGCGAAGCAGGTGGCTGGCGTTCTTCCTGGAATTGGACCGGCCCTGACTGAAATTCTGCTAGATGACATTCCCGGCCAAAGAATGGACCGATTTGCCGAATTTGCCCGTCAACTCGACAGGCGCATCACAGGACTCGAACTGGCCGAGGCAGCCAAAGACCCCAGGAATTTGGACCTTCTCGAGGAGGGGGCCTTCCAAAGTGCACGGGCGCTTTCAAACGAGCGTCTGGAGTACATCGCAAAGATTGTTGCTGACGGACTTGGCGATGACGAGGCGGCGCGCTTGGAATCCAAACGGCTGTTGAATTTGCTCGACCAAATAGACGATGACCAGATCATCATTATGACATCTCAGCTAAGACGTCATTGGCAAGACGACTTTCGCGAGAAACACGCCAACATTTTAACGCCGCCGCGTGCTCATATGGGCAGCAGCAGAGAAGACCACGACAAGGCTGAGGTATTTCAGCTGGCGCGCGACAATCTAATCCAACTGGGCTTATTGCGACCAAGGTTCGCTCAACCGAAGAAGGATGCGCTACCCGAGTTCGACAGCAAAACTGGCATGATCAAAGCGCAAGGTTTCGAATTGAGCCCCCGAGGGAGACTCCTGTTACGCAGGATCGGTCTTGCTGAGGATGACGAGTTTTGACGCGGCGGGACAGTGCCGTTTGCTTGTTCATGTCCCTCGTTGCTGCGTGTGGTAGCGAACTCAACCCCGGCCCCTATCTGTGTGGCTCGGATTGCACTGACTTTGAAGAGGGATGGAATTGGGCAGCGGATGCGGACAAATTCGATGCTCAGGATTGCGACCGCCTAACCGGCGATATGTTGGCAGGCTGCATCGCCTTCACGATAGAGGCCGATCCTAGTCGCGAATAGGTTCCGAAGTGTGGCGAAACACCACCGCCCCTGCCAGCTTCCCCTTATCGACGAAGCGCACGCCAGCAGCTTCCATAGCCTTGCGAATCTTGGCGACACTTTCGCCTTGCACGGGTTCACCCAATTCGAAACGGGCGACCGTAGCCCGACCAACGCTCGCGCATGTCGCCAGATCAGAGATTGTCCACTTTAGCGCAGCGCGGCCCATTCGTGACTGTGTCGCATTCATCCTGATAACAATATTATCATTTGAGGGTTGACGCAAGCCAATTGTGAGTGATAATGATGTTATCACTTAGCCGACGATGCTAAGCGGCCCGACCGGAAGTTGCACCTTCCGAACCGGGCCTGACCACAAACCGTCTTTTGGGAGACGAAACATGGCTACAGCCGATATATCACAGCCAGCGCAGAAATGTCAGCGCAGGCCTTCACTTCGCGAGCTTCGGGCAAACCGCCCGGAGAACGTTACGATCCTGCCGACCGCGCAGGCCCGACAGGAGCAGCGCAACTATCGTTTCCGCGAAGCCCGGATTGCAGGGAGAAAGCTCCGCAAGCAGCACGCCGCCTATTTCGACTATTCGGCCCCCTTCGAGCGCAAGCACGACAAGACGGCTGCCACGCTGTTGAGCATTGAGCCGACACCGGCTTTCGCTCTTGCCCGTGCCATCATCGCAGCGTTGACAGACGAGCAGCGGCAGTCCGTGCGAGACATTCTGGAGCGCGGTAGCGGAGAAACGAACAGACAAGCCCTGACGACGCTCGACACGGTCAAGCTATCCATCGGCGACGCGACGGCTCTTGAGGCGGCTCTAAAGCGCGGTGCGGACAAATGAGCGCCGTGCTACGCCAGCAGGAGCCGGGAGCCACCATACCCCCGGCCATCAGTGCCATCATCGCGATTGCGTCGCGCAGCGTCCTTGAGGCGGCCATAGAGCGCATGATCGATCGCCTCGACGCTATCGACGGCGACGCAGACCTTGAGGCATTTTGCGAGGACGATTTCGCCCATGCGACCGGCCACGGCCCCGGCTGTCCGATCAGCGATCCGGGCGGCGGCAATTGCGAGGACGAAGGCGAGCAGGTCAGCGAGGACGGGCTAAGCTGGCACGATCCAGACGACCAGCGCACCGTTCACAACGAATACCGATAGCTGCGCAAAACCTAGCCAAACTAGCCCCGCTTCGGCGGGGTCTTTTTTTGCCTCGCCATATGGACTGCAAAAAAGCCGATTCCTGCGGCTTTGCATCATCGACCACGCGCGCTCGCATTGCTCCGAGAATGGTCCTAGTAGGGCCTGACAAAATTCAGTCAGCGCACATCGGGATAGCCCCGGCGCGATGTCACCCAGCGCCGTAGCGACTTGGCCGTGCGCAACCGCCGGTTGAGCGTCGCCAGTTCCTTCCGGCTCAGCCCCTTCGCTTTTTTCTCCTGTTCTATGCTCGCGATGCAGTCCGTCAGATTGTCGGCCATCTCACCCAGCGAGCGAGGCTCCTTTCGCGGCTCGGATGACGACGCTGGCGAACCTTCGTGCTGCGATTGCTTCATTCGTCCATTCTCCGCTGACGTAGTTTCCATTCGCTTCACCCTTCGGCGCGCCCGTGTTTTTCCCGCCGTGCATCCGGCATCGCTGCCGCCCCTTCATCGCCGGGGATTGGCAGGCCGTCCCCTTGCGCGTTTTCGCTCCGCACCGAGGCGAGGCGTGGGCCGCTTCCATCGAGTTTTGGCATGCGCTCTTCGCTTCGTTGTGCATGGCTTTGACCTCCAAAATCTTGACCCTCCCCCTCAATGTGGACGTGCTGATGGTGGTGGACGTGCTTTTCCTGAACGACCTTGATCGTCTGTTTCGACTTTCGGCCCTTGCTCCGCATCTTCCGCAGCGTGTCCATCTGGATCGCATAGGTTTTGGAAAGGCGCGCGAGGGTTGCAGCATTGCGTTCTGCGCCCCTTATTGCCCACTCTGCGTTAGGGATCGTGGCGAAGTGGACGGCTACCATCTGCGCCGCCAATGCGGCCTCCATCGGATTGCGGGGCTTGATGGACTGAATAAAGGTGATCGCGAAAGAAAGCTGGTCGCTGTTCGGAACAAGCTTGCCCTCTTCCTCGTCCCAAAATTCCCGACAAAGCGCCTGCAATTGATCGAGGAAAACGTGCGCGGTCTGGCTGCTGTTCGTCCCGAACGCATCGGCGAGCATTGCCCACCATGTATCGTCATCGCTGTAAGGCGAACGCACGGCATGGCGCGAAGTGCTGCTGCTCCGTTCCATAATCGCGTCAAGCACAACCGGGCGCTTGCGATGGCGGCGCACAGCCTCCGCGATCTTCGGTCCGTCGCGCTCGTCAAATTCGCGGCCTTCGGGCGGCATCGACTTAAATTCGGGCTTTTCGGCCATTAGCCAACCATCCTCGTCCAGTGTGTCGGCGTGAAATTGAGCGGGTTTCCGCCGAGCGTGCGCCATTCACCATCCGTGAATTTCGCCGGGCGGTATTTGTCTGCCCGGTAATCATCCCCGGCATCGAGCACAGCCAACTCGCCTTCCTCTGGCACGACTGAGATCGGTTGCCGGTGAAACTTCATCCCAAGGGCTTCGGTGTGAACCAGTGGAATCCTCATTGTCCCAACTCCCACAGCAGGACCGCGCCAGCAGGGGGGCGGACGTTGAACACGCGGCGGATATCGCCCTGGGGAGCAAGCGCAGCGTCATCGAGAAGCACGAGCTTGCGGGAGCCATTGAGCCACACGGCGAGGCCGGGGCGCGCGTCCGACATGGGATCATCAACCGCGCCGAACAAATGCAGCGGCTTCCACCCCAGCGCCAAGGCTTGCGCGGCATAGCCCGAACCGGCGAGCCAGAGAGCATCGGCGACGACTTGCCGCCAGAGGCCGCCCCATCCCATCGCGGCACGCGGGGCGCTCATCTTTTCGAGACTGCGCAACCCTAGAACGAGATCGGGCGGAAGCGGGTCATTAGGGGCAATAGGGTCATTAGGGGGGCTATCTACCCTAACGACCCTATCGTCCCCGGCGTCGTCGAACGCCCTTGCCCTGTCGAGCCACTTACCCATCGGAATCCTCCAGCAGTTGCGCGCAGACCGTGAAATCCTTGGATTGCCGCCCCGAAGTGTCGCCAGATCGTTCCCCGTCGGAGAAGAAGATTCCGTTTTCGACGAGGTATGCGGCTGCGTCGTCCATGGCAGTTCCGGATCGCATCGGGGCCAAATGCGTCTTGTGCGGCGAGCGCTTCAATTCACGAAGGTTGACCCGCGAGCTCCCAAGGCTCCTGACATATTTTGCCAGCATGGCCGCGTTGCGTTCGACTTCGGGCAGAGCAGCGGCACCGAACACGCGCAGGGCGGACGGCTTTGCATAATCCTCTACAAAGTCGATTGCGGCCCCGACCGTTTCGCGTGAGATCGCTTGCGGCTCATCGCCACCACGGCTTGCCCATGCGAGATATTCGCTAACGAGAGCGAGCCGAGGGATCAGGCCGCGACACTTGCCGACAAACCCCTTGTAAAGCCCGTGCGCGGCGCGAGCGGCGCGCTGATTCTGTTTTCCCCAATCCTCGAAAAGATCGGCCCCGGCGTCGTCGAACGGGATCGTTCGCGGAGCAATCTCACCTTCACGGCCCATTCCCCATGGCATTTCGATAAGCGCGCGGTAGATCGAACCAACGCGCTCTAATCCATAGACAGGCCGCGACCGGGCGAAGTCTATTTCCGCAGGCCACGCATAGAGAAATCGCGCCGCCATCCCATCATCACTCGATTGCAATACTGTGTCGCGGAACTTGTCAGGCTGGATTGAGCCAAGCACCGATACGCCGTTGAAAGGAACGTGCGTCGTGCCGCCGCCCTTCCTGTCTGCCGTGTATTGCCCACCCCGGAAGGCTTCTAGCCAGAAGGGCTTGCCGCCAGAATTGTAGCGGTCGAACGATTCGAGCCAGCCGGTCAGCTCGTCCCGGTGGCACAGCACGCCATTGCGATTGCCTTGGAGAACGCCAACCAACGCCTCCACAGTGGTATCTTTGACCACGCACCGACGCCGAGCAGGCTCTTGTGGTTCGTCCGCCGTTTCGGGCTTTGCGGGCGTCTCCTTGCCTTCCTTCACAGCAGCCTTCACCGCCGCCTGCCAGTTGTCATATTCCGCCCTGGCTACGTCGCGCTCTACCTCGAACTTGCGCCGAATGTCGCCATGTTCTTTCGCAAAATCCGCTTCAATGTCGGAAAGAGGATCAACCATCGCGTCGATAGCGGGGCTTTTGTTGGAGGACGGATCGCCGACGCACGCGGCCCACAACACGGAAGGCTCAGACCAGTCCCCCCAAGGTGACACGCGGCGCTTTCCTCCGATGGCGGACGCCGCAGCCGCCAAGAACGCAAGGGCCGCGTTGTCGGGCGCCGAACCCTTCGCCTTCGCAATGTCGCAGATAAGGGGCCAGAGATCTCCGAACATTTCGCCCGGCATGACGGGGGAGGCTCCGCGCCCCTCGTCGAGAATTGCCATGTCAGGACCGAGCGACACCACTTCGGCCGTCGCCCGGATTTGTTCTGCCACCATATTCATGCCGCCACCCTCTGATTGTTGGTTAAATGTTGGTTCCAGTCTTTCGCGCCATCGGGAGGCCAGTAGATCGAGACGGCCCGCCCCTGATCCTTGAATGCTTCCGCCGCACCTTTTCTCGGCTTGGGCTTTTCCGCGCCCAGCACTGCCATGCGGCCCGCATCATCGTTGTCGGCTGCAATGCCGATCGAACGCACGCCGTCCGGCAGGATGAGCCGCGACATCATCGCTTCGCCGGTCACAGCAAGCGCCGGAGGGCCGAGCAGTTGGGACAGGCTCAACCCATCCTCGATACCGCCCGACACCAGCATTTCAGATTGCACGGGGCCGAGACGTACCGCGCCGCCTATGATCGAGCCGAGGCCGAGCTTGGGCTTCGGGACATTGGCTTTCTTCATGCCGGCGACGCTTTCGCCTTCGCCGAATTCGTCCAGAAACGTTCGTTGTATCCCAGTCGGATTGCCGTCCGCATCCTGCACCAGTGCTATCATGCATGGCAGGACTGGCAGCGGATCGGGAACCGCCCAGCCCGCCTCGACATATTGCGCACGCGGGTATGCAAGGCGCGAGAAGCGCAACGACGACGGAAGGGGTATGGTGATGGCCCGGCCCTTCAGATACGCCTCCACGGGACTCCCTGCGGCCTCCACGGCGTTGCGCCAGATGCGTTCGGCGGACGATATCGTCGCTTTTGGTCTTGTGGGTGGCAGCGCGTCGATATCGCGACATTTGGGTATCAGCCCGGCATCCAACCGCTCCGCCGCTTCCCGATAGCCGACACCCTCAGCGAGACGGACGTAATCGACGACATCGCCAGTCGCGCCGCACCCGTGACAGTAAAATCTCAGCCCGCCCGCGAAGATGGTGAAGGACGGCGTTTTTTCCCGGTGGAAGGGGCAGAGCGCCTTATATTCATTCCCGGCGCGTATGAGTTCCACTGACCGCCCGACGACGGCCGGGAGCGGGTTGG
Source organism: uncultured Parasphingopyxis sp. (assembly GCF_937129435.1). Classification (GTDB taxonomy): domain Bacteria; phylum Pseudomonadota; class Alphaproteobacteria; order Sphingomonadales; family Sphingomonadaceae; genus Parasphingopyxis. The sequence goes on from NZ_CAKZNF010000054.1 coordinate 12,475, forward strand.
CTTCCCGGATCGCGTCGAAATCGATTGTGCCGGTCATTGCGCCACCACCCTGCCCGTGCAGAGAAGCATCACTGTCGGTCGGTTCGCCTGGGCGAGATATTCGCGTCCGGCGTCTTCTGCCTCGTCACGGTTCGACCAGTGCGACAATTGCTCGAAAGGACGCGACCAGCTGCCATCATGCCGGAGCAGCTTCAGGTTCCAGCCCGGACCCTGAGCAGGCAATGCCGTCACAACGTCAATGCCGAGCCGACGATAGATCGAGGGGCCTTTAGACATCGCGCGTCTCCCCGAACCACAGGCGGGCAAATTCACGAGACTGCCGCCGATCCATGCCGCGTTCGCTTAGCCAGTGCGCTTGATATTTCCGGGTGATGCGAGTATTAAATCCGGTGTTCCCGCCGTTAATGGAAACATCGGAAGAGCCGTCACACGCCCGTGGCGGCTTTTCTATTTGTGGCGTCATCGCCATTCTCCTTGTCGGTAATTTCCGCCGTGATGGCGGCTTCGGTGAGATCGTCCGCAAGCACCTGCGCCCAGGCAGCCAGCGCCTCGACATCTGTTGGTGCCGATGCCTTGAGCGCTGCCAGCGAGAGCCGGGCCGATGTGCGGAGATTGTCGGGAGAGGCCATCAGGCGGCTTCGCGTGCGTCGTCGAGGTCGAGCAGCGCGCGAACAGAGCGCGCCGTGATGAGCGTTACGCCATCAACCTTTCTGGTTTCGAGACGGCCCGCGCCGATCAATTCATAAGTTTTGGATTTGCCCCACGGAAGCTCGGCAATCCGGTATGCGAGAGGTTCGGCCATGTTCAGTCCTTCCAATGCAGTTCGCATGGGCATTATAGGACGAAACAGCCGTTAGAATATTGAATTCAAACGACAAAAGCCGACACTTCGGGGACGCTCCAAGGACACCCGCAGACACATTTAGGACACTTCGGGGACGCCTGCGGACAGGTTCAGGCGGAGGCCCACTCCCTCCACTTCGGATAGAGCCGCTCTAGCCGCTTGCACGCGCCTTCGGCGCCAATGTGCCAATTTTTGTCCAGTTGCTCTTTGGCAACGATGGAAAGCGCAGCGTCACTGACGCATTTTCCGGACACAATTAGTTCGTGCATTGCCTGCAAATAGGGCCACGCCTCTTTTTGCTTGGCCCCCAACTTCGGCAGCGGCTTGCCCGCGAGCGCCTTTGCGAGCCCATCCCTGTCAAGAAACAGAAAAGCAGTGTCACCCCAAATCTCTCTGAATCTGTCCGCCGACCGCTGGTGAACGAACAGGCCGGGATATGCGATTGTGCACGCCTCAAATCGGTCGGTCCAAAGATCCTCGGTATTCCACACGCCGGGGCGGGCCTGCACAAATTCGCCCAACTCATCACGCATGAAGGTCTGAAAGGATTGCCCCTCCCGTCCCATGGCAGTGAGCCAGCGCATTGCCACATCCATGCGGCGCTTACTTGATGCGCGACGCTTAAATTCCGCCACGGCAGCAAGCCTATCCTGAATATGGAGGAAATCGCGAACGTGCATATCCTGCTGCCTGGCAGGCAGAATGACCGGCGCTTGGGGCTTGTTCTTCAAGACATTGAAGCCGTAGCTGGGTCGGGAGCTAACCACCGAGACAGGCCGAACGGCTATCCGCCGTCGCGCCATTTCAAGATTCCTCGCAGCCACGATGGAGGGAATGTCCATCGTGATGATCTGATCGAGACTATGGGCATCCACGTCATACCCGCAATATTCGCGCGGTTCGTCGCCGGTCCATTTATCCCCGCACAGGTGGCCTCCGACTTGGTGCAGCGCTTCCCCGAGGAAAATAAACCGCCTTGGCGGTTCCGGCCAATCTGATTTGCGGCCCCAAAAATCTGTCTGATTTCGCCCTGGGGGGTGATGCTTCCGAAATCTCTCCATCATCATGCGCCCGCCTTCACAATAGAAACGACGTTCGATTGAACGCCGGTCACATAGTCAGCCCAGCGGTCCATCAACTCGCGCCGTTCGTCGAAATAGGTGGCGCGCAAATAGGCCGACACAACATCATCGCCCGGTAGATGGCCTAGAGCCGCCTCCCCTACTTCATGCCGGGCCTTCGCGACCTCAGCAGCCCAATCCCGGAAGCCGCTTCGAGACGTGCCGTGCGGTGTATATTCGCCGAACCCGGCCCGGCGCATAGCGGATTTCATCGTCGCGTCGGAAATAGGCTGCCCACGCTTCGTGCCGGGAAATACCAAATCATCAGGGCCAAGCCGGTCAAACCACGGCAGCGAACGGATTAACGCAATCGCCGGGGAAGATAGCGGCACCATATGCAGCTTGTTCGTCTTGTATCGCGCCTTCGGAATCACCCATCGGGCACTTGCAAAATCCAACTCGCGGAATGGCATCCAGCGGACTTCACCCGGACGAGCAGCCGTCAACAACTCGAACATGAGCGCAAACCGTCCGACCGATTGGCGCGTATCATTCGCGCCCCTCATCGCGTTCCACAACATAGGGATTTCCTCGTAGGGAACGGCGGGAAAGCTGCGAGTTTCCTTTCCCTGATCGCCCAGAAGCGTTCTGGTCGCCCGCATCGGGGCCTGTTCGTCTCGCCAGTCCTTGCTGCAAGCGTAGTCGAGGATGCGACCGATCCGCGACAGCACCCGCCTCGCAGCCTCTGGCTTCGTTTCCCAAATTGGTTCCATAGCAGCCGCGATGTCGCGTGGCCGGATTTCATCAACCTGTCGCTTTCCCAATTTCGGGAACGCGTGATGCTCCAGCATCGTCATCCATTGATTTTGATGTTTTCCGGCCCTCCACTTCTTTCGGAAAATCTCAAACGCTTCACGCGCGACGGCCTCGAATGTCGGGACCGTCTCGTTGAGCCTTTCCCATTCGATACGCGGATCGCGGCCATCCTTCGCCCATTTGCGCCATCGATTCGCCCGGTCGCGCGCTTCCGCGAGGGAAAGGTGGCCGCCTAACCCATAGTCCCTACGCTTGCCGTCAAACTGGACGCGCAGCACCCAACTCCGCGAACCTGACGGACGAACAAGCAGGTATAAGCCCTTCTCGTCGGCATGGCGGCCCGGTCCAGCCCGCTTAACCTTCAATGCTGTTAGAGCCACGGCATGCTCCTCATGAGGGACGCCCCTCAATTCGTCCCACACTATGCCACGGCTTCCATCGCACCGCAACGGACGCGAGCGGAAAAGAACGTGGATAGAACACGCGCAGATTTAAGCAGGGTAGCGGAGGGCTACGAACTCGCCCGGACAACATCGGAATTTAGGATTTGGATGCCCCGCGTGGATTCGAACCACGATTGACGGAGTCAGAGTCCGTAGTCTTGCCGTTAGACGACGGGGCAACCGGGAGGCGGCGACATAGGCAGCGGGTCGCGGCCTGTCAATGCGGCCATCTTGCTCTCGGGCCCCGCTTTCGTTAGCTTGAAGGCAAGTACCGGCGGCCCGTGCGGCCGTATCCGGAAAACAAAGATGTGAAGATATAATAGGTGGATGATTCTGGCGCCAATGCGAACCCGGAAACCGGATATTCTCCGGGCGCCGCACGATATCACGACAAATCGCGCCATCACCACACATCGTCCCGCCCGACAAACCGCAGAGCCTATGGCGCGCTCGATCTCGGCACCAACAATTGCCGCCTGCTCGTCGCGCGCCCGTCCGACGACGGGTTTACCGTTATCGACGCCTTTTCCCGGATCGTCCGGCTAGGCGAAGGGCTGTCGACGACCGGGCGGCTGAGCGACCGGGCGATCGACCGGGCGGTCGATGCGCTGGCCATCTGCGCCGATAAACTGCGGCGCCGCCATGTCAGCCTGTCACGCTCCGTCGCCACCGAGGCCTGCCGCCGCGCCGCGAACGCGCGCCAGTTCGTCAGCCGGGTGCAGCGCGAGACGGGCATTGCGCTCGACATCATCAGCCCGCAGGAAGAAGCGCGCCTCGCTGTCCTCGGCTGTCATATCCTTCTGGAACCCGGCGATGGCCCGGCGCTGATCTTCGATATTGGTGGCGGATCGACCGAATTGGTGCTGATCGAACCGGGCATGCCGGAACCCGAGATCCTGAGCTGGTACAGCGCGCCCTGGGGCGTGGTCAGCCTGGCGGAGAAGGAATTCAACGACCTCACCTCGCTCGAAGACCGGCTCGATACCTACGCCCGGATGCGCAAACGCGTCGCAGACAGTTTCGCCGATTTCGCCTCGACCCTGCCCACGATCGGCTACCAGCCGCGCCTGCTCGGCACGAGCGGGACGGTCACGACGCTGGCCAGTGTGCATCTCGATCTGCCGCATTACGACCGCAACAAGATCGACGGACTCAACCTGCCTTCGGTGGCGATGCGCGAGGTCAGCCAGAGCCTTTCCCATATGTCGGTGCCGGAACGCGCCGAAATACCCTGTATCGGGCGCGAACGGGCCGACCTGGTGGTGGCGGGGTGCGCTATCCTCGAGGCGATTCTCGATATCTGGCCGGCCGAACGGATCGGAATTGCCGATCGCGGCATTCGGGAAGGCATCCTGCGTTCGATCATGGCCAAGGATAGCGGACCGTCATGAAGAAGGTCCGATCGGCACGGAAGCGCACCGCCTCCTCCACGCGTTGGCTCGAACGCCAGCTCAACGACCCCTATGTCAAAAAGGCGCAGAGCGAAGGCTATCGGAGCCGCGCCGCCTACAAGCTCATCGAACTCGACCAGCGGTTCCACATCCTGGGCGGCAAGGCCCGCATCGTCGATCTCGGTATCGCGCCGGGAGGTTGGGCGCAGGTGGCGCGCAAGCGGTGTTCCAATGCGACCATTGTCGGGATCGACCTGTTGCCGACCGATCCCATCGAAGGCGTCGAAATCCTGGAAATGGATTTCATGGACGATGCGGCGCCGGACCGCATTTCGGAGCTACTGGGCGACGCGCCGGACCTTGTTCTGTCCGACATGGCGGCGAATACGATCGGCCACAAGCAGACCGATCACCTGCGGACGATGGCGCTCGTCGAGACGGCGGCACATTTCGCTGCGGAAACGCTCGCGCCGGGCGGCGATTTCGTCGCCAAGGTCCTCGCGGGCGGTGCAGATAACGATCTCGTCGCCGCGCTCAAACGAAATTTCTCGAGCGTCAAGCACGCCAAGCCGCCGGCAAGCCGCAAGGGATCGTCGGAATGGTATGTGGTGGCAAAGGGCTTCAAGGGCTGAAGCGCGGCAATCAGCTTTCGGCGCGCGCCTGTTCGATTGCCTCTTTCAAACGGTCGTAACCGACAGCACCCGTCAGGATTTCGTCGCCGATGACGAACACGGGCGTGCCGTTGATACCGAGCTGGCTGGCCAGCCGCATGTTCGACTGCAATTCCTGCGTCACCGCCTCTGAATCGCGTGCCTGCTGCACCGCCGCCTGATCGAGACCCGCAGCGCGAACCGCCTGCGAAATCGTCGCGTCGCTCGGCCGTCCCGCCTCGTACATCGCGCGATGGAAGGCGAAATATTCGCCCTGCTCGGCAGCGGCCAAACTCACGCGCGCCGCCTGCTCGCTACCGGGGCTCAGGATTGGCAGTTCGCGGAACACGAAGCGCACGCCGTCATCTTCGTCCAGCAGCCGCTCGATATCGCCCAGGCTACGCCGGCAATAACCGCAGGCATAGTCGAAGAATTGGACCACGGTCACATCCGGGTTGGCGGCGCCCGCCCATCCCTGCGCATAGGGCGTTTCTACCGAGGAGCGGACAGAACTGACCGCCGCCAGCATCTCGCGCTGCTGCAGCCGTTCCATCGCCTGCGGAATGATTTCGGGATGCTCGAGGATATAATCCTCGATAACCGCTTCCAGTTCAACACGGTCCAGCCCCGCCGGCAGACTCACCGGCTGGTCGCCGGCCACAAAGCTCCCGCCGCCGCGCAACGCAAAAAAGGCCGCTGCGGCGGCCAGAAGCGCGATCAGCGCGCCGGTTGCCCAAGTCTTCAATGTCATTGAGTTCCCAGTTCCTCCGGCTCCCGCCTGCGGCGCGGCTCTTCTCGATCGATCGCCGCTTCGGAGACGAGCGCGATATCCTGCGCACGCAGCCAATCGGCGGACCCCTCGTCGATATTCTGCATCGCCTGCCGCGCATTGCGCAACGCTTCCACATGCTGTCCGGCAAGGTTCGCATATTCGGCGGTGGCCAGATAGGCGCGCGCGCGGTCGCCCTCCTGCGAATAGATATAGCCGAGTTGGCGCCAGGCAAAGGGATTGCGATTATCTCGCTGGACAGCGATGCGCAGCACCTGCCGCGCCTCCTCCAGATTCGACTCGTCCTCCGTCGCGATCAGCGCGTGGCCGAGCAGCGCCGAAATCAGCGGATTGTTGCGCGATTGTTCGGTGGCGATGCGAAGATCGGGCAGCGCGTCCTGCGGCCGGCCGGACTCGAGAAGGATCTGTCCCCGCAATTCGCGAAAATAGGGATCGCGCGGTTCGGCCTCGATCAGCGACGTCGCCTCGGCAAGCGCGCGGTCGGGATAGGCGGCGCGATGCCAGGCATAGGCGCGGGCATAGCGCGCCGGAACGCTCACATTGCTTTCGGGAAATTCGACGAGAGTCTGTTGATAATCCTGAACATAGCCGAAAAGCTTGGCGCGGACCCGCTGGAAACGCGCTTCGAGTTCGGGATCGGTCGGCGTGTCCCATCCCGGATCGGCCTCATACAGTTCGCGCAGAATCGAGATTCGCTCGCCGCTGAGCGGGTGGGTGCGATCGTAACTGTCATCCTGTGGGATCGCGAGGCGATATTCCTGATTCTGCAGCCGACGGAAAAAGGCAAGGCTGCCCCGGCCGCTGATTCCGGCCTGCGAAAGATAGCGCGCGCCTGCGAGATCGGCGCTCGATTCCTGCACGCGGCTATAGGAGAGGAAGCGACCGATCGCGGCGCGCGACCCGGCCGAAAGAATGCCGATGCCCGCATCGCCCGCGCCCATTGCAATAGCCGCGGCGCCCACCAGAAGCGACAACAGGCTGATGCCCGTCGCTTCCTGCGCACCTTCACCCAGGCGGATGATATGGCCGCCTTCGACATGGCCCAGTTCGTGCGCGATGACGCCCTGAACCTCGTTGGCATTGTCCGCCGCCAGTATCAGCCCCGAATGCATGAAGACGCGTTGGCCACCCGCCACAAATGCGTTGATAGACCCGTCACTGAGCAGGACGATCTCGACATTTTCGGGCTGCAGGCCCGCCGCCTCGATCAGCGGCCGGGACATATCGGCCAACAGCGCTTCGGTCTCGGCATCGCGCAGCACGGTTTGCGCGGCAACGGGGCGTAGCGCGAGACCGAGGCTGAACAGCAGGAAGATCGACAGACGCAGAACGACTGGCCCGAACGACAGGCGGGGAGCGGGAATACTCATTGCACCCGCTCTTCGCCCGCCCGCCTTAACGCCAGATGAAACATGCGCGCCGTCACCCGATTATTCGCCGAACGTGCGCTGCCACCAGCCGCGCCGCGGTTTGGCGTCCGAGTCGGCTGTGGCGTTGTCTTCGCTTTTCGGCGCAGCACCTTCATCCGCAGCTTCAGCCTTGCCGTCATCGGATTTGGCCGGTGCCTTGGACCCGTTCGCGGCCTTGGGCGGGCGGCCACGCCGCTTGGGCTTGGCTTCGGCGTCATCGGCTTTGGCGTCGTCGGATTTGGCATCGTCCTTCGCCGCGGCTTCCGGCTCTTCGGCCTTATCGCTTGTGCCGTCCTTGGCCTCGGCTTCGGGCTGCTCGTCCTTCTTGGTCCGGCGCGAACGCTGTCGCTTCGGCTTTTCCTCAGCCGCTTCGGTCGCTTCGGCCGACTCGTCACCGTCCGAGGCCTTATCGCCAGATGCCGTCTGCTCGGTCTCGTTGCTGTCGGTCTTCCTGCTCCGGCGACGGCGACGCGGCTTCTTTTCCCCACTGTCGGCATCGCCGTTCTCGGCGTCCGCTTCGGATTTTTGACTGTCGCCCGCGTCGTCGGATTCGTCCGACTTGGCAGAGGCAGCTTTGTCCTCGGCACCGTCACTCTGTTCCTTGTCCCGGCGACGGTTGCGGCCGCCCCGACGACCGCGGCGGCGCCGCGAACGGGACCGCGAACGCGACTCTTCTTCGTCGGTGTCGGTGTCGGTTTCGTCCTGATCTTCGTCGTCCTCGACCTCGATCTCGATGTCGTCATCTTCGTCGAGTTCGATCGGCCGCATTTCGACCTTTTTCGTCGGCGGCGGTCCGCCGACTTCGATATTCATCGCCGCGCCTTCAAGCTCGCGATCGGGCACGACCGAAATGGTCACGCCGTACATCTCCTCGATCTCGCCGAGTTCGCGCCGCTTGGTGTTGAGGACGTAAACCGCGGCATCGCGCGAACAGGCGAGCGTCAGCTGGCTGCCCTTTCCCTTGGCGGCTTCCTCTTCCAGCATCCGCAGCGCCGAGAGCCCGGCCGAAGACACCGTCCGCATCAGGCCGGTGCCTCCGCAATGCGGACATTCCTGCGTCGAGGCTTCGAGCACACCGGTGCGCAGCCGCTGGCGGCTCATTTCCAGCAGCCCGAAGGACGAGATCCGCCCCACCTGGATACGTGCGCGGTCGTTCTTTAGTGCATCCTTGAGCGCCTTCTCGACCTTCCGGTTGTTCGAATTGTGATCCATGTCGATGAAATCGATCACGACCAGACCAGCCATATCGCGCAGACGTAGCTGCCGCGCGATTTCGCGCGCCGCCTCTATATTCGTCTTGAGCGCGGTCTGCTCGATATTGTGTTCGCGCGTCGACCTCCCTGAGTTGATGTCGATCGACACCAAAGCCTCGGTCGGGTTGATGACGAGATAGCCGCCCGATTTGAGCTGTACGAGCGGCTGGTACATCGCGCCGAGTTGGTCTTCGACCTGATAGCGCTGGAACAGCGGTGTGGGATCGGCATAATGCTTCACGCGCCGGGCATGGCTCGGCATCAACAGCTTCATGAAGTCCTTGGCCGCCTTGTAACCCTCGTCGCCTTCGACGAAGACTTCCTCGATATCGCGATTGTAGATGTCGCGGATCGCGCGCTTTATCAGGTCGCTGTCGGTGTAGATCTTCTCCGGCGCCGTCGCCTTCAGCGTCGCTTCGCGGATCTCGTCCCAGAGGCGCGCGAGATAGGTGAAGTCGCGCTTGATCTCGGTCTTGGTGCGGCTCATGCCGGCCGTCCGGACGATGCAACCCATGGTCTCGGGCAGCTTCATCTCGTCGACGATCGATTTCAGCCGCTTGCGGTCCGACGCATTCGAAATCTTCCGGCTGATCCCGCCGCCATGCGACGTGTTCGGCATCAGCACGCAATAGCGGCCGGCAAGCGACAGATAGGTGGTCAGCGCAGCACCCTTGTTGCCGCGCTCTTCCTTCACGACCTGGACGAGCAGCACCTGACGGCGATGGATGACGTCCTGAATCTTGTAGCGGCGGCGCAGGTCCATCCGGCGCTTGCGGATATTCTTGACCGACGGCTCCTCGTGATGCTCCTCATCGGCATCGCTGTCGCCGGTCTCCTCGACCTCGGCGTCCTCTTCTTTCGAAGCGGCCTCGGCGGCCTGCTCGTCATCTTCTTCCTCGCGAAGTTCGGCCTCTTCCTTCGCCTGCTCCACCTCTTCGGCGAGCAGCTTGTCGCGATCTTCCTTCGGAATCTGATAATAGTCGGGATGGATTTCGCTGAAGGCGAGGAAGCCGTGGCGGTTTCCGCCATAATCGACGAACGCCGCCTGGAGCGACGGTTCGACGCGGGTTACCTTGGCGAGATAGATATTTCCCTTGAGCTGCTTGTGCTCTTCGGATTCGAAGTCAAACTCCTCGATCCGGTTGTTCTGGACGACGGCCACACGGGTCTCTTCCCGGTGGCGCGCATCGATCAGCATACGCGTAGGCATTGATTGGTCTCCGAACATGCCCGGTAGGTCGCGAGACCCCCCACGGCATGCGAATGTTTAAGAACGGCTGTCGCGCGAGCGCCCTGGGCGCCGCGGCCGTTCGAGGTGAAGGATAAGGATTTGCGTCTGCTGCCAAGATGGAACCGGCATGGATCGCCGATAACCCCGCCGCGAACCGAGGCCGGCGCGGATCGCGCCTGGCGTCATGTTCGTCGAGCAAGTGCCTCATGCAGCATCAACCTGGTGGGCCGACCGGGTCAATCGCGGCCCGGCGGAATTCATCAATATAGGGGCCGTCCCGAACGGACGCGATACCCTGCGGGTCGGATTGCTAACAGCGCATTCGGTTTACAGCAAGAAAAAGCATGCCGAACGTGACGGACAAAATCGCAACCAACATGCTGAAAACGGCGTTAACCTAAGCGCTTCACGCTGCTTTGAGGCGGCTGGCCTAGTTCCTCGTCCAACGACACAAGACGAGGGTAACCTTAATGTTGGCTTTAGGCTGGACCGCAAGGGGGGCGGCGCGGCACAATAGGACGATGTCCGTCGTGCTGGCCATGATCGCATTTCTGATCGGATCGCCGTCCGCCTGGGCGGCAGCGATCGAGCGCGTGGACGTGACGCCGAACCGCGTGACGATCGCCTTCGACGATTATGTCGAAGACGCCTCCGCGTTCATTCTGGACAATCCGAGGCGCCTCGCCATCGATATCGCCGGTGCACGCGCGGGATCGAGCGGCCGTAGCTCGGGCCCGGTGACGCAAGTGCGCCAAGGCCAGTATAACGACAACACCGCCAGGATCGTTCTGGATCTTGCCCGGCCCGTGACCTTTGCCAATGGACAGTTCGGCAACGACGGTCGCAGCTTTTCTCTTGAATATCGCCCGGCCAGCCACCTGGCCTTCGCCTCTGCCGCGGCCGCGGGGCGCGCGCGCTTCCTGCCGCCCGTCGCATTTCGCGCACGCCCGCCGCGGGCTCGGGGCGGCCTGACCGTGCCGCTGCCTCCGGCACGCCGCATCGACGAAGCACCGCTGCCCCGCGTGCAGGGCCCGCGCGGCCGTCCGCTCGTCGTCATCGATGCCGGCCATGGCGGCCACGATCCGGGTGCTGTCTCGCCCTTCGGCAACCGCCGCGAAAAGGATGCGACGCTCGCCATTGCCTTGGCGATCCGTGACCAGCTGATCGCGTCGGGCCGGGTGCGCGTCGCACTGACCCGCGAAGACGACCGCTTCATCATATTGAACGAGCGCTATGAGATTGCGCGCCGGTTGAATGCCGACCTCTTCATCTCGGTGCATGTCGATTCCGCGGAGAACCCGCAGGCCAATGGCGCGACGATCTACACACTGTCCGAGGTCGCGTCGGACCGCGAGGCCGCCCGGCTCGCCCGCCGCGAGAACGCGGCCAACATCATCAATGGCATCAACCTGGGCGGCGAGGACGAGGATGTTCGCTCGATCCTCCTCGACCTCACCCGCCGCGAGACGATGAACGTTTCGACGCGCTTCGCCGACGTGCTGTATCGCCAGGGCCGTACGACGATGAGCTTCCGCAACGACTATCATCGCTTTGCCGGTTTCGTCGTCCTGAAGGCGCCCGATACGCCGTCGGTTTTGCTCGAAGTCGGCTATCTGACCAACGAAGAGGATGTGGCGCGCGTCTTCGGTCAGGCCGGGCAGCGAGAGATCGCGCGCGGCGTGGCCGGAGCGATCGAGACCCATTTCGCACGGCGCGTAGCGGATCGGCGCTAGGGAGGCGCTGCCGCCGGCGGAGAGCGTCATCGCCTCCGCCGGTGGCCACATTCTGTCGAATGCCGCTGGCATCAAACCCAAAAGCTGGTAAATGGCCGCCATGGCGGAGGAGCAGGCAGAGACAAGCTTCAGCGTGAAGCTGAGGCGGGAAGCAACCGGATTTGCCGGTGCGATCCGCCGTGCGCTTTCCAAGCGGCGTTTCCGCTGGCCGCTCTATTTCCTCGGCCTGATGCTCGCCGCGATCATCGCCTTCTGGTTCATCTTCCTGCGCGACCTGCCCTCGGCCGAAAGCCTGCTCGATTATGAACCGGCGCTGCCGACTTTCGTGCGCGACGTGAACGGCGAGCCCGTGCAGAGCTTCGCGCGCGAACAGCGCGTCGAGCTGGCGTTCGAGGAATATCCGCCGGTCCTGATCCGCGCCTTCCTCGCCGCCGAGGACCGGACCTTCTTCACCCATGGCGGCCTCGATTATACCGGCCTCGCGGGAGCGGTGATCGACTATATTTCCAAGATGGGATCGGGCGAGCGCGCACGTGGTGGTTCGACGATCACCCAGCAGGTGGCGAAGAACCTGCTGCTCGACGATGAATATTCGGTCACGCGCAAGATTCGCGAGGCCGTGCTTGCCTATCGTATCGAAAGCGTGCTGACCAAGGAACAGATTCTCGAGCTCTATCTCAATCAGATATTCCTCGGCCGGAATGCCTATGGTGTGCAGGCAGCTTCCCGTGCCTATTTCGATAAGGACGTATCCGAGCTCGAAGCGCACGAAGCCGCCTTTCTCGCGGCCCTCCCCCGCGCACCGGCGAACTACAACCCGAACCGCTTCCCTGAACGCGCGCTCGCCCGCCGCAATTGGGTGCTCGACCAGATGCTGTCGAACGATTGGCTGACAACGGAACAACATCGCGCCGCACACGCGCAGCCGCTCGGCACGACGCGCGCCGGACGTCCGATCACCGACAATGTGAACGGCTATTACATGGAGGAGGTCCGGCGGATCCTGATCGACCGGTTCGGCGAGGACGCCGAGGACGGGCCGTTCGGCATTTATTCGGGCGGCCTGTGGGTCCGCACCTCCTATGATCCGCAAATGCAGGCGAGCGCCGAGGAATCCTTCCGCAACGGCCTGATGCGCGTCGATGCCGGCCGGGCCTGGGAAGGCCCCATCGCAACCATCCCGATGGACGATGGCGAATGGCAGTCGCATCTTGCCAGCGCCAATTTGTGGGTTGGCTATGAAGACTGGCGGGTGGCTGTCGTGCTGTCGAAAGACGGTGGCAGCGCACGGATCGGCTTTGCCGATGGCGAAACAGGCACCATGCCATCGGGAACCGCCGGAATTGCGCGTCGCGGCGGCGGCACGGCATGGAGCACGATGCAGCCCGGCGACATCATCACGGTGCGGCCGATCGGCGGCGACAGCTATGCCTTTGCCAAACAGCCCTCGATGTCGGGCGGTATGGTCGTCGAGGCGGTGCAGACGGGCCGGGTCTACGCAATGCAGGGCGGTTTCAGCCAAGGCCTCGAAGCATTCAACCGCGCCACGCAGGCCGAACGCCAGCCGGGATCGAGCATCAAGCCGTTCGTTTATGCGGCCGCACTCGAAAACGGGATGACACCGGCCTCGATCGTCGTCGACGGGCCGTTCTGCGTCTACCAGTCCGCCTCGCTCGGCACAAAATGCTTCCGCAATTCGGGCGGCGGTGCGGCGGGGCCGCAGACGCTGCGCTGGGGTCTCGAAAATTCGCGCAACCTCATGACGGTGCGCACCGCGTCGGAAACCGGCATGGACAATGTGATCGAGATGATCAGCCGGGCCAATATCGGCGATTACGAACCCTATCTCGCCTTTTCGCTCGGCGCCGGCGACACGACGGTGCTGCGCATGACGAACGCCTTCGGGATGCTCGCCAATCATGGCCGCGATGTCGGCCCGTCGCTGATCGACTATGTCCAGGACCGGCATGGCGATGTGATCTATCCCGCGAACTGGGAAGCCTGCGAAGGCTGCAACGCCGACGATTGGGACGGCGGCCCGATGCCGCGTCCGCCGGTTCCCGGCCGCCGCGTCATGGAAGCGGTCACCGCCTTCCAGATCGTCCATATCCTCGAAGGCGTGATCCAGCGCGGCACGGCGACGATCCTGCGCGATCTCGACCGGCCGATGTTCGGCAAGACCGGGACGACCACCGGCCCGACCAATGTCTGGTTCGTCGGCGGCACGCCGGACATCGTCGCCGGTGTCTATCTGGGCTACGACGAACAGAATCGCAGCATCGGTGGCGGCGCGGGCGGCACGCTCGCCGCGCCGATCTGGAAACAGTTCATGCGCGAGACGATGGAGGGCCGCCCGGTCCTCCCGTTCCGCGCACCCGAAGGCGTCCGCATGGTTCGCGTCGACCGCCGGACGGGCCGCCGCGTCTTCGGCGCCTGGCCGTCGGACAGCCCGCAAACCGCCATCATCTGGGAAGCCTTCCGCGCCGAAAGCGAACCCACCCGGACGATCCGCCGCGACGTCATGGCCCGCCGCCCGGTCCGCCGCGAGCGTCAGGTGTCGCAGGAACAGCAGACGGTGGAAACGACCGTGCCGTCGAATGACAGCGAGTTCTTGCAATCCGAGGGCGGTATCTACTAGCCATGTTTTCCCGTCATTCCCGCGAAAGCGGGAATCCCGCTTTTTTCTGATCCGTTTTCGTTGCACGCGACCGAGCGGAGAAGGTAGCGGGATTCCCGCTTTCGCGGAAATGACGAACAAAACCGAGTGAGACATCAATCATGCGCGCCGAAGCGCAAGCCCATATCGATCAGATCAACGACGCGCTCGACCTCCTTCGACGCTTTCTCGACTGGGATGTCGCCAAGAAGCGGCTCGATGAATTGAACGCACAGGTCGAGGATCCCACGCTCTGGGACGATCCCAAGGGCGCGCGCGACCTGATGCGCGAACGCCAGCGGCTCGACGCCGCGATCGAGGCCGTGCGCGCCATCAGCCAGGAACGCGACGACGCGGCCGAAATGATCGAGCTTGCCGAGGCGGAGGGCGATGACGGCCTCGTCACGGACGCCGAAAAGGCCCTGGCCAAGCTGGCCGACCGCGCCGAGAGCGACAAGATCGAGGCGCTGCTTGCTGGCGAGGCGGACGGCAACGATACCTATCTCGAAATCCATGCCGGTGCGGGCGGGACCGAGAGCCAGGACTGGGCCGAGATGCTGCAACGCATGTACCAGCGCTGGGCCGAACGTCGCGGCTACAAGGTCGAGATCGTCGACTATCAGGCCGGCGAACAGGCGGGCGTCAAATCGGTGACTTTGCTGTTCAAGGGCGAGAATGCCTATGGCTATGCAAAGACGGAAAGCGGCGTGCACCGGCTCGTCCGCATCTCGCCCTATGACAGCTCGGCGCGGCGCCATACGAGCTTTTCGAGCGTCTGGGTCTATCCGGTAATCGACGACGATATCGCCATCGAGGTCAATGACAGCGACCTGCGCATCGACACCTTCCGTGCCTCCGGCGCGGGCGGGCAGCACGTGAATACGACCGACAGCGCGGTTCGCATCACCCATGTGCCGACAGGGATCGTCGTTGCCTCGCAATCCCAGCGTTCGCAGCACAAGAACAAGGCCGAGGCGATGAGCATGCTCAAGGCGCGTCTCTACGAGGCCGAGCTGCGCCGCCGCGAGGAAGAGGCTAACGCGGTCGAAGCCTCCAAGACCGATATCGGCTGGGGCAACCAGATCCGCTCCTATGTCCTCCAGCCCTATCAGATGGTGAAAGACTTGCGGACGGGCGTGACCTCGACATCGCCGAACGATGTGCTCGACGGCGATCTCGACAAGTTCATGGCCGCGGCGCTATCGCAACGCGTGACGGGAGAAAGCGTCGAGGTCGAAGACATCGAATGATGCGCGTTGAAGCATTGATGGTCGCGCTGCTCTTCGGCGGCTGCACCGGATCGGGCGAAGATACGAACCGGTCGGGCTTTCCGCCTGCCGACCGCCCCGTCTCCGATATCATCTCGTCGCAATTTTCCGACGAGGAAACACGCGACCGGCTCAACGAGGCCGAAACCGTCATGGACATGGCCGACATCGAAGAGGGCATGACCGTCGCCGATATCGGCGCGGGCAATGGCTATTACACCGTCCGGCTTGCGCGGCGGGTCGGCGATTCGGGACGAGTCTTGGCAGAAGATGTGATCGCGGAGACGCGCGACCGGCTGGCCGAGCGTGTGACGCGCGAGCGGCTCGACAATGTGAGCGTACGGCTCGGCGAATTCGCCGATCCCAAACTGCCCGAAAACAGCTTCGACCGCATCTTCATGGTGCACATGTATCACGAGATCGAAAGCCCGTACGAATTCCTCTGGAACATGCGCCCCTCGCTGCGGCCCGAGGGTCTGGTCGTCGTCGTCGACGCCGACCGGCCCACCAACCGCCACGGCACCCCGCCGGACCTGCTGCGCTGCGAGTTCGAGGCGGTCGGCTATCACCTTGTCGCCTTTCGCGAGATGCCGGACGCCGGCGGCTATTTCTCGATGTTCGCCGCTCGCGGCGAACGGCCCGAGCCGCAATCGATCGAAGCCTGCGGGCAAGACTGAGTGTCAGAGCAGGTCCAGGGCGCGAAAGCTGCTTGCTTCGTGTCCGGCTGCGACGACGACATGATCGACGAGTTCGATATCGATCGCACAAAGAAGGGCGGCCAGCCGCCGTGTCGCTTGGATATCGGCATCGCTCGGATCGGAGCCGCCGGCCGGGTGGCGATGCGCCATCAGCAATTTGCGCGCGTCGAGCCTCATCGCATCGCCGACGATACGGCGAACGGGAAGCGTGAGCCTGTCCGCGCTTTGCGAGATGCCCGCCGTGCGGCCGATCACCTGACCCGCGATATCGAAATGGATCGCGACAAAACTTTCGCAATCCCCGCGCGGACGCAGGCTCGCCGAGGCTAGCGCGATCCCTTCGCCGATGGTTGCGAGCTGCCCGGCCATGCTGCGGAGAAAAGCGGGCGGCGTCCTTGCCCGCCAGCGCAACACGATCCGGTTTCGCGCGATCGCGGCGGCAATTTGCTCCACATCGGATGAAAATTGCCCGCTTGGCCGTTCCCCGGTCCTTCGCCATAAGCGCTCGGACCATGCGGCAATATCTCGATCTCATGCAGCGCATCCTCGACGACGGCGCACGGCAGGACGACCGCACGGGCGTCGGCACGCTTTCGGTCTTCGGCGCCCAGATGCGGTTCGATCTCAGCAAGGGCTTCCCGCTGCTGACAACGAAGAAGCTGCATATCCGATCGATCATCGTAGAGCTGCTCTGGTTCCTGCGCGGCGATACCAACATCGATTGGCTCAAGGATCGCAAGGTCAGCATCTGGGACGAATGGGCTGATGAGAATGGCGATCTCGGGCCGGTCTACGGCAAGCAATGGCGCGACTGGGAGAACCCCCATGGCGCGAATATCGATCAGATCGCCGGGCTGATCGAGCAGATCAATTCCAATCCCGCCTCGCGCCGCCAGATCGTCTCCGCCTGGAACCCCGCCGACTTGCCGGAGATGGCACTCGCGCCCTGCCACTGCCTGTTCCAGACGCATGTCGCCGACGGCAAGCTCTCGCTTCAGCTGTATCAGCGCAGTTGCGATGTGTTCCTCGGCGTGCCGTTCAACATCGCGAGCTACGCGCTGCTGACGCACATGCTGGCCCAGCAATGCGATCTCGAGGTCGGCGATTTCGTCTGGACCGGCGGCGACTGCCATCTCTACGCCAACCATCTCGATCAGGCACGCGAACAGCTGACGCGGACGCCGGGACCCCTGCCCTCTCTCTCGATCCTTCGGCGTCCGGACGCCATCGATGGCTATGAATATGAGGATTTCGAAATCATGGGCTATGAGGCCGCGCCGCATATTGCAGCGCCGGTGGCCGTCTGAGGGAACGAATCCAACTTCCGGGCGTCATGAAATTGCCGTAACCAGCGGCGAGCGAGTGGAAGTGCCATGAAAGACAGACCGGAAATCGTCTTCTACCTTGCCCGCGCCGACAACGGCGTGATCGGCAGCGCCAAGGATCTCCCCTGGCGGCTGCCGCCCGACCTGAAAAGGTTCAAGAAGCTGACCATGGGCAAGGCGATGGTCATGGGCCGCAAGACCTTCGAAAGTTTCGGTGGGCCGCTGCCCGGCCGGCGTCACATCGTCATCACTCGGTCGCGCGAATGGGAGGCGGACGGCGCAGAGGTTGTGCACGACCCGGAGGAAGCGCTGATCCATGCCGAAGACGCGCCGGAGATCGCCATCGTCGGCGGCGGCGAAATCTATTCGCTTCTCCTTCCCCGTGCCGACAGGATCGAGCTGACCGAAGTCCACATCGAACCCGACGGCGATACGTTGGCGCCGGAATTTCCGGACAGCGACTGGCGCGAGATCGAGCGGGAAGACTTTCCGGCAACGGACGACCTGCCGACCTACAGCTTCGTCACACTGGTGCGGCGCTGACAGCCCGGCCCCGTTGCCGCATTGCGGCGCCCCCATGTCGACCTTATAGCCCCTCCCATGGAGCGGGTTTTCCATCGCGATCGGCTGCCCGATCATCTGCGCGGCGGCGTGATTGCGCTGGGCAATTTCGACGGCTTTCACAAAGGACATCAAGCGGTCGCCGGGCGGGCCGTTCATCATGCCAAGGACGATAGCCGTCCCGTCCTCATCGCGACGTTCGATCCCCATCCCGTCCGCCATTTCAAACCGGACGTCCCGCCCTTTCGCCTGACGACGCTCGACCAGCGCGAGCGTCTGTTCGGCGCGGCCGGAGCCGATGCCATGATGGTGTTCGAATTCGGCGACGAACTGGCACAGACGCCGGCGCGCTCCTTCGTCGAGGATATCCTGCTCGATCGTTTCGGCGTTGCGGGCGTCGTCACCGGCAACGATTTTGTCTTCGGCAAGGGGCGCGAGGGCGATGTCGTGATGCTGGCCGAGCTGGCGCAGCGGCACGGCTTCTTCACCGAAATCGTCGCGCCGGTCGACGATGGCGAGGAGATCGTCTCGTCGAGCCGGATCCGCGACGCCCTGCAGAGGGGCGATTGTGCCACCGCAACGCGGCTGCTCACCCGGCCCTTCACGATCGAAGGCATCGTCCAGCACGGCGCGAAACAGGGCCGCGACCTGGGCTATCCCACCGCGAATATCGAACTGGGCAGCTATCTTCGGCCGAAATACGGGATTTACGCGGTTCGCGGGCAGCTTCCGGACGGCACGATACTCGACGGCGCCGCCAATCTCGGCATTCGCCCCAGCTTCGATCCGCCTGTAGAGCTGCTCGAACCCCATTTCTTCGACTTTTCCGGCGATCTCTATGGGCAGACGATTACCGTCGAACTGATTGATTATATCCGTGAAGAGGTTAAGTTCGACGACCTGGAAGCGCTCAAGGGACAGATGCGCAAAGATTGTGAAGACGCGGGGCGAATACTTTCGGCGTGAAAATCTGGTTCTTGCGGTTCGGTATGGTCATCGGATTGGCCATTCTTTTCTTATCGTTCGTAAACGCCTCATGGCTTGCGCCCGCACCACAAGGTCAACTCAAGCTCATCGCCAATCGCGCAGCCCATCCGCTGCCCGATTTGGGCGCGGATGCGAACGGATGTCCGGGCGCCCGCATTGCAGGAACGCGCCACAGCTTTATCGCCAATACGCAGCCCTCTATCGCCCAGGCATTCGCAAAAAGTGCATCAATGGTCAGCGTCGATGTTCGTCGAACCGGCGACGACAGGCTCGTCCTTTTCGAAGATTCGACGCTCGATTGCCGGACAGACGGAAGCGGAACGATCGCCGATACCGAAATGGATCGCATGCGCGCGCTCGATGCGGGCTATGGGTACACACCCGATAACGGTCGCACTTTTCCGCTGCGCGGCATGGGCAATGGCCTGATCATGGCCGTCGATGATCTCTTCATCCAGAATTACGACGCCCCCTTCCTGTTCATCATGCATGGAGAGGCGCGCGACGCAGATCTGCTCCATGCAGCGTTTGAACGGGCCGGGATCGAAATCGAAGACCGCTATGGTTTTTTTGGTTCCGAGGCAGCGGTGCGCCGGATGCGCGAGCTCGCGCCGGACGCGTGGACGATTACCGAAACCGAGATCCGACGCTGCACCTCGGACTATCTGCGCACGGGCTGGACGAGCTTTGTTCCAGAGAGCTGTCGCAACGGAACGATCGCGGTTCCGCTGAACTATCAATGGTATATGTGGGGGTGGCCCAACCGGCTGATCGCACGCATGGAATCGGTCGGCGCGCGTATCATCGTCATCGGAGACTATGAAGAGGGCGAGCCGTTTCGCGGTGTGACCGATGCGCAAAGGCTGACCAGCGTACCGGAGAGCTTCAACGGCTATATTCTCGTCGACGACATCATGACGATCGGCCCGGCACTGCGCAATTAAGGCCTCCGGCTTCGCGCTTGCCAATCCCGCGCAACGCCCCTATACGCGCGCCTTCCCGGCATGTGCCCCCTGGAGGCGTGCCGGGTTTTTGATGAACCACCAGCGAATTGGAGACATGCGATGAGCGACAAGCTGACGCTGTCGGCCGAACCGCGCGAACGAGCAGGCAAGGGAGCCTCTCGTGCAATGCGTCGCGAAGGCCGCGTACCCGCCGTGATTTACGGCGACAAGAAAGATCCCGAAGCGATCCACATCGAAGAACGGGCGTTGATGAAGCTGCTGCACACCGGCCACTTCATGAACAGCCTCGTCGAAGTCGAGGTCGGCGGTAACAACAACCGCACGCTTCCCAAGGATGTCCAGTTTCACCCGGTCACCAGCCGGCCGCTTCATGTCGATTTCATGCGAATCGGCAAGGGCGCGACCGTGACCGTCGACGTGCCCGTGCACTTCGTCAACGAGGAAGCCTCGCCGGGTCTCAAGCGCGGCGGCGTGCTCAACGTCGTGCGGCACGAGCTCGAACTCAACTGCCCGGCCGATTCGATTCCCGACGAGATCGTGGTCAAGCTCGACGGTCTCGAGGTTGGCGATTCGATCCATATTTCGCAGGTCGAACTGCCCGAGGGCGTCACCAGCGCGATCGACGATCGCGACTTCACCATCGCCGGCGTCGTCGCCCCGTCTGCGCTCAAGCGCGAAGAGAGCGAAGCCGAAGAGGGCGAAGAAGTCGCAGCCGACGAAGTTCCCACCACGGAACAGGGCGGCGACGAGGAAGAGGGCGAAGGGTCCGAGGACTGATCGCAGCTTCACTCGCAAGAACAAGGGAAACCGGCCCGCCGCAAGGTTGGCCGGTTTTCTTTTGTTTGGGGCTTGTTTGTCAGACTCGACCTATCGGTCGAGCGCCGCACCGGCCCGCACCCCCACCCGGCCTCCCACTTAGGGTATTCTCATGGGAGGCCGGGTGGGGGTGCGGGCCGGTGCGGCGATTTTCCGCCAGGAAAATTCTGACCATCAAAAAGCCCATCTGCTTCCAAGCCATGTTCGACCACAGTAGGAACACCGCATGCAAATTTGGGCAGGCCTTGGAAATCCCGGCGCGGAATATTCGATGAACCGGCACAATGTCGGCTTCATGGCCGTCGATGCTATTGCCGAGGTGCATGGCTTCGGCCCGGTACAGCGCAAGTTCCAGGGCTGGGTGCAGGACGGGCGGATCGGCGGCGAGAAGGTCCTGCTGCTGAAGCCCGCCACCTTTATGAACAAATCGGGCCAGGCGATCGGCGAAGCGATGCGCTTCTACAAGCTGGAGCCCGAAGACGTGACCGTCTTCTACGACGAGCTCGACCTCGATCCCTTCAAGATCAAGGTCCGGCGCGGCGGCGGGACGGCAGGCCATAACGGCATCCGATCGACCGACCAGCATATCGGCCCCGGTTTCCGCCGCATTCGCATCGGCATCGGCCATCCCGGCAACAAGGCGCGCGTGAACAAACATGTGCTCGGCAACTACAAGAAGGACGAGATCGAGCCGCTGACCGACCTGCTCGGCGCCCTCGCGGCGGAAGCGGACTGGCTGGCGAAGGGCGACGATGCGCGCTTCCTGAACGAGGTGGCGTTGCGGCTGCAGGGCTGAGCGGAGCGTGCTATGCCGGTGTCGGAAGGAGCCTGACCGATGACCGACTTTTCCCGCCGCCAGTTGCTTGCCGGATCCGCCGCTGTGGCTGCGCTTGCCGCTATGCCTGCACGCGCCCAGACCGGCGATGCGCAATCCGATGTCACGCCCGATCTCTCGGGCAAAGCGATCCTCATCACCGGCTGCTCCTCCGGCTTCGGCTATCTCGGCGCGCTCCATTATGCACGGCTCGGGGCCAAGGTCTTCGCCACCATGCGCAACCTGCCCCGGCCCGAGGGCGAGGAGCTGGAGCAAATTGCGCGCGACGAAGGTCTCGACATCCGGGTCATCGGCATCGATGTGCTCGACAATGAGCAGGTTCTACGCGGCGTCTCGGCGGCGGAGCGCGAGCTTCGCGGCGGGCTCGACGTGCTCATCAACAACGCCGGAATCGGCATCTCCGGCCCCGTTGAGGTGCAGGACCCGCGCGCGACCGAGCTGATCTTCGACACCAATGTCCATGGCTATCACCGCATGGCCCGCGCCGTGCTGCCCGGCATGCGCGAAAAGGGATCGGGCCAGATTTTCGCGATCTCCTCGCAGCTCGGCCGCGTGATCGTGCCGGGCGCGGGACATTATTCGGCTACCAAGTTCGCGGTCGAGGCGATGTTCGAACAGCTCGCCTATGAACTCGTGCCGCACAATATCGAGGTGACGATCATCCAGCCGGGCGGCTATCCGACCGAGGTCTGGGTCAATCGCAATATCTATACCGGCCAACTGGCCGAGCGGACGCCCGAACGCCTGCTCGCCGCCTATCCGCAGCTGACCGGCGGCATGGGGACCGAGGACGGTTCGGGCCGCACCGCCGATCCACTCGACGTGCCCCGCGCGATCGCGGAGATCATCGCCATGGAGCCGGGCACGCGTCCGCTCCGCCGCGCGGTGAGCGGGGGATCGATCCCGCAGGAGGCGATCAACCGGGTCATGCGCGAAACGCAAATCGGCTGGCTCGGAGAGAGCGGCTACGGCCCGTGGATCCGGGCCGCGCAGGATTAGCTGATTGTCAGACTCGACCTGTCGGTCGAGCGCCGCACCGGCCCGCACCCCCTCCCGGCCTCCCATGAGCATACACTGAGTGGGAGGCCGGGAGGGGGTGCGGGCCGGTGCGGCGATTTCGCGCTAAGCGAAATTCTGACAAAAACTACCCGATCGGCATTCCCGGCGGGACGCGCGGGAGCCTGCCTTCATCCGCAATCGCCGCGTCGAGCGCTTCGCGGTCACGCAGCAACCGGGCGAGCCCCCTGCCCCATTGGCTCTGCACATCCGAACCGCGGCCGTCGAGATCGTCGGCGAGGTCGTGCAGCCGCTCGTCCAACGCCAACGCCACCGTCGGCGACAATGCGTAGTCCCGCTGCGCCCGGGCCAGCGCCAGCGCGGTCGTCGTCGCGATGCGGCGGCGAACCCCTGCATCGCTTTCACGCCCGCTAAAGCCAAACGTCCGGTCGATCAGCGCATCTATCGTTTCGTGCGCGCCGATCAGGGCCGGGTCGGCCTGGTTCTGGATTTCAAGCCGGTTGAGCCGCCCGGGCGCGAGCAGGTCCGTCAGCGTCACGACGGCGCCGACCTCGGTCGCGGCCAGCGGATCGAAAATCGGCTCGCCCGCCATATCCATCAGTTCGATGCTCGTCTGGCGATCGCTATTTCCCGAATAGCCGGACGACAGATAGGGCGTGACATTGGCTGGCACCGAAAGCGCTTGCGGCGAAAGTGTATCGAGCAACGCATCGAGCGCATCGCGCTGTGCGCCGGCGGACACCGGCTCGGCGCGCTCCGTCCCGTCGCCATTCAGTGCATAGGCGAACTGGACGCCGCCCAGCAGCTTCGCCGCCGCCTCGACCTGATAGCGGTGAAGCAGCCAGATCGGCACGAAGGACCGGCGCAGCTGCGACAGCGGCTGCCCTGCCCCAATTGCCGCCGGGCCGAAACGGCTCACGGCGACGCGGCGGACATCCATCATTCTTTCGAGTTCGGCCACGGGATCGGCATAGTCGTCCCAAAGGCTTCCGGCGGGATGGGCCGCATCGGCTGGTCGCGCCTCGCCGTCGCCGACGAAGATCAGGCCATCGGCCAGTCCCTGCTCCATCGTCGCCCGCGCTTCGGATTCGTTACGCGCACCGTAGAGCCAGCGAATCGCGAAATTGTCCCACGACCCGACGCCGACGCCATAGGCATCGCTGATGTCGGGCAGGCCGTCGACGAGCGTGATGCGGGGCGCGGGATAGTCCATCACTGAATAGCGCCCCTGAATGCTGCCGGCGAAATTGTGCGCGAGGCCGATGGCGTGGCCGACCTCATGCGCGCCAAGCTGGCGAATACGGGCGAGCGCGGCGGTGATGGGATCGTTGGGATCGCCTGTGCCGGTAAGGCCCGCGCCGACAAGCGCTTCGAAGATCATGATGTCCTGACGCACGCGCAGCGAACCGAGCAGCACATTGCCCCTGATGATCTCGCCCGTCCGCGGATCGTCGACCGCCTGCCCGTACGACCAGCCCCGCGTCGCCCGGTTCACCCAGTTGACGACATTGTAGCGGATATCGAGCGGATCGGCGGATTCCGGCAGGATTGCGACGCGGAAGGCATCGACGAACCCCGCTGCCTCGAACGCGTCGTTCCACCAGGCAACGCCTTCGGCGAGCGCGGTGCGAATCGGCTCGGGCGCGCCCGGATCGATATGGAAGACGATGGGCTCGACGACCGGCGAGCGGTCGGCCGAGGGATCGGTACGCTCCAGCCGGAAGCGGTTGGCGAGCTCGTAGACGATCGGCTGCCCCAGCGGTTGCGAATAGTCGACCACCTGTGTCCCGAACGATCCGGCGCGCGGATCGAAGCGGCGCGGATGATAGCCGGGTTCGGGCAAGGCGATGAGCGAATGGCGCACGACCATGCTCACATTGCCGCGCACGGGCGTGATATTGCTGACCTCGTCCTGCGGATCGCCGGCGGTGAAGGTCAGCCGCGCGCGCATCTCGATATTGCGCGGAAAGACGCGGACGAAATTTGTGTCGGCCAGCGACAGGTCTGGTTTGAACTCAAAATCGCCGCCATTTTCGCCGGCGATCGCCTGCGCTATGCCCGGATCGTCGCGGACAAGGAAAGGCGCGATATCCAGCAGCGTCCCGCCACCCGCCGTGTCGGCCGCGACCTCGCCGCGCCAGATGGTCGAATAGCCAAAGGATTCGCGCACGGCGCGTTGTTCGGTGGGGGTTCCCGCCGATGCCCGGAACCGGCTGTTCTCGATCTCTGCAAGAACGTGGTTGCCGATCCGCCGGAAAACGAGAATGCGCGAACCGGCAAACGCACCTCTGTCGAGCCCGATCGTTGCCGAGCCCAATCCGGTTTCGAGCGCGCTCATATAGATGAACCGCCCGGCGATGCCGTCCGCATCAGCCGGCGGCAGTTCGAGCAGGATACGCCCGTCTGCCCGGTCGACATGCACGGGGAGGAGACCGGTTTGCGCCTCGGTCCCGCGAAGCGCCTGCTGCGGCGTCGCCAGCGCCTGCGCCGCGACCGGCATGCAAAGCATCGCCAACAGCCCGATCACGAACGACACCATCCGGTTCATATCCGTCTCCCCGTTTCGCCCTGTGCCTAGGCAGCCCGAGGGGAGCTGTCGAGCGGTTCGCGCTGGCAATTCGCCCCTTCAGCCTCTATCTGACTGCCGATATCGCCGCCATGCGGCTCCCCTGATCGATGGACATAAAATGGGTTTCAAATGCGGCATCGTCGGCCTGCCCAATGTCGGCAAGTCGACGCTCTTCAACGCGCTCACCGAGACGCAGGCGGCGCAGGCGGCCAACTATCCTTTCTGCACGATCGAGCCCAATGTCGGGAAGGTCGCCGTGCCCGATCCGCGCATCCGCAAGATCGCCGAAATCGCCCAATCGGCGCAGGTGATCGAGACGCAGCTCGAATTCGTCGACATAGCGGGCTTGGTGCGCGGGGCGTCGCAAGGCGAAGGGCTGGGCAACCAGTTCCTCGCCAATATCCGCGAGGTCGACGCGATCGTCCACGTGCTGCGCTGTTTCGAGGATGACGACATCCAGCATGTCGACCAGCGGATCGACCCGATTGCGGACGCCGAGACGGTCGAGACCGAGCTGCTGCTGGCCGATATGGAATCGCTGGAACGCCGGGTCGAAAACGCCAAGCGGCGGGCGACGAGCGGTGACAAGGAGGCCAAGGCCACCGCTGCTGTGCTCGGCCAGGCGCTCAAACTGCTCAAGGACGGCAAGCCGGCGCGGCTGACCGAACCGAATGACGACGAAGAAGCAAGGCTATTCCGCGAGGCGCAACTGCTGACCGCCAAGCCCGTCCTCTATGTCTGCAATGTCGATGAAGGATCGGCGGCGGAGGGCAACGAACACAGCGCGCGCGTGTTCGAAAAGGCGGCGGCCGAAGGCGCCGAAGCAGTCGTCATCTCGGCAGCGATCGAAGCCGAAATCGTGACGATGGATCCCGCCGACCGCCCCGAATTCCTCGCCGATCTGGGGCTGGAGGAAACCGGCCTCGCCCGCGTCATCCGCGCCGGATACCAGCTGCTCGACCTCATCACCTTCTTCACCGCCGGGCCGAAGGAATCGCGCGCCTGGACCGTCTCGCGCCACGCCCGCGCACCGCAAGCCGCCGGCGTCATCCATACCGATTTCGAACGCGGATTCATCCGCGCCGAAACGATCGCCTATGACGACTACATCGCCTGCGGCGGCGAGGCGGGCGCGCGCGATGCGGGCAAGCTGCGCCAGGAAGGCAAGGGTTATGAGGTCGCGGATGGCGACGTGATGCTGTTCAAATTCAATGTCTGACGCCGGCGGCCCGCTATATTTCGAGGACCTCGAACCCGGGTCGAAGCAATCCTTCGGCTCCTATAAGGTCACCCGCGAAGAGGTGATCGAGTTCGCCTCCAAATACGATCCGCAGCCCTTTCACCTAAGCGACGAGGCGGCGAAGCAGACCTATTTCGGTCGGCTATCGGCTTCGGGGTGGCATACCGGTTCGATGGTGATGCGGATGCTCGTCGACAATATGGAGAACAACCGGCAGGCCGGGCTCGGATCGCCCGGTATCGACGAATTGCGGTGGCTGAAGCCCGTTTATCCGGGCGATACGCTGCGCGTCGAGACCGAGATCGTCGACAAGACGCCGTCGAAGAGCCGGCCCGATATGGGATCGTTCCGCAGCCGGCTGACGGTGTTCAACCAGGATGACGTGGCGGTGATGACGATGAAGTCGATCGGCCTGATCCGGCGGCGGCCGACCGACGATTAGTCGCCTTCGAAGGCGATGAGGCTGTGTGTTTCGACGCCGGTCTCGCGCACGGCGGCAGCACCGCCCAGATCGGGCAAGTCGATCACGAACGATGCGGCGGCAACCTCGGCACCTTTCATCCGCAAAAGCTCGATCGCGGCGAGCGCCGTTCCGCCGGTCGCGATCAGATCGTCGACCAACAGGACGCGCGCACGGTCGAGCACCGCATCTTCATGCATCTCGAGCCGGTCGCTGCCATATTCGAGCGCATAGTCGACGCCGATGGTCGCGCCGGGAAGCTTGCCCTGCTTGCGAAGCGGCACGAGTCCCGCGCCGAGCCTTGGCGCGAGCGCACCCCCGAAGAGGAACCCCCTCGCCTCGATCGCTGCGATGGCCTCGATCCCTGGAGGACATTGCTCTGCCATCCGCTCCACGACCAGCGCAAAACCGTCCGCATCGTTGAGCAGCGTCGTGATGTCGCGAAACTGGATACCCGCCTTGGGATAGTCGGGAATCGTCCGGACCAGCGCCTTGAGATCGCTATTGTCCGCCAACTCCCGCCCTTTCCCGGCGCCCCGCGATCAATGCTTCTGGTCGCGCCAGACGTTCTGATAGGCGAGCCATGCGAGCACGGTCGCGAAGACGAGGAAGATGAGCACGGCCCAGCCGGTGGACTTGCGCGCCTCCAGCTTCGGTTCCGCCGTCCAGATCAGGAACGCGGTCACATCCTCCGCCATCTGGTCGATCGTCGCCTCGGTGCCGTCGGCATAGGTCACCTGACCATCGGCCGTCAGCGGCGGCGGCATGGCGAGATTGAGATTGGCGAAATAGGGGTTGTAATAGAGCCCCGTTCCCGGCCGGTTCGCTTCGGGAAGGTCCTCGGGCGGATCCTGATAACCGGTGAGCAGCGAATAGGTATAGGCTGCCCCACCCTCGCGCGCCTTGGTGATCAGCGAGAGATCGGGCGGATAGGCGTTGTTGTTCGCCGCGCGCCCGGCCGTCTCGTTCGGATAGACATGCGGGAAACGATCCGCGGCAACCGCATTGCGCGTCGTTTCCTCGCCCGTTTCCGGATCGACGGTGGGCACCTGGATCTGCCACTGATCGGCGATCGCATCGACCTCGGGCTCGGTAAAGCCGAGATCGGTCAGGTTGCGGAAGGCGACATATTGCAGCGAGTGGCAGGCGGCGCAGACTTCCTTGAACACCTGGAACCCGCGCTGGAGCTGCTGCCGATCGAAGCGGCCGAAAGGCCCATCGCTCGCAAAACCGCCTTCGGGCGCATGGGCATGGCGGTGGAATTCATGCTCCACCGTTTCTGCGGGCGGGTTGCTGACATAGTTGATCGCGCCCGTGATCAGCGAAAAGCCGAGCACGAAGACGAAGCCGAGGCCGACGAGAAAACCGATTACGCGTACCATCTGTACGTATCCCCTAGCTTGCAGCGGCGGGCTGGGCCGCGCTCTCGTCGGTGCCGAGCACCGCTTCGGTAATGGAGTTGGGCATGGGCCGCGGCCGTTCCGTGCGCGAAATGATCGGCAGGATGATCAGGAAGTGCGCGAAATAATACATCGACGCGAGCTGGCTGATCATGACGTAGGGCTCTTCCGCCGGTGCGCCGCCGCACCAGCCGAGAATGAGCACGTCGACGACAAGAACCCAGAACCAGATCTTGAACTGCGGCCGATATTTGCCCGAACGCACAGGCGACTTGTCGAGCCAGGGCAGGAAGAACAGCAGCAGGATCGAGCCGAACATCGCGACCACGCCCCACAGCTTGGCCGGCAGGATGAAATCGACGGTGAAGGCACGCAGGATCGCGTAGAACGGCCAGAAATACCATTCGGGCACGATGTGCGCCGGCGTCGAAAGCGGGTTCGCCTCGATATAATTGTCCGCATGGCCGAGATAGTTCGGCAGGAAGAACACCATGATCGCGAACAGGATCAGGATCACGCCGACGCCGAAACCGTCCTTCGCCGTATAATAGGGGTGGAAGGGCACGGTATCCTGCGGCCCCTTCACATCGACGCCGGTCGGGTTGCTCGAACCCGGCAGGTGCAGCGCCCAGATGTGCAGGATGATGACGCCCGCGATCACGAAGGGCAGCAGATAGTGCAGCGAGAAGAAGCGGTTGAGCGCGGCATTGTCCGGCGCAAAGCCACCGAGCAGCCATTCCTTGATCGTGGTGCCGACGAGCGGGATGGCTTCGAACAGGCCGGTGATGACCTGCGCGCCCCAATAGCTCATCTGGCCCCAGGGCAGGACATAACCCATGAACGCCGTCGCCATCATCAGCAGGAAGATGACGAGGCCGAGCAGCCACACCATTTCGCGCGGCGGCTTGTACGAGCCGTAATAGAGCCCGCGGAAAATGTGGATGTAGACCACTATGAAGAAGAAGCTCGCGCCGTTCGCATGGACATAGCGCATCAGCCAGCCCGAATTGACGTCGCGCATGATATGCTCGACCGACGCGAAGGCGATGCTGGAATTGGCCGCATAATGCATGGCCAGCACGATGCCGGTAACGATCTGGATGACCAGGAACAGCCCGGCAAGCACGCCGAAATTCCAGAAATAGTTCAGGTTGCGCGGAACCGGATAGCCCTTGCCGACCGCATTGTAGACGAGCCGCGGCAAGGGCAGCCGATCGTCCATCCAGCGCATGAACGGATTGGTGGGTTTATATTGTTCAGCCCAGGGAAAACTCATTGTCTATCTGCCTCAGCCGATGGTCACGGTTGTATCGGACGTGAATTCATATTCCGGCACCACAAGGTTGGTCGGCGCCGGGCCTTTGCGGATGCGCGCGGCGGTATCGTAATGCGAACCGTGGCACGGACAGAAATAGCCGCCATATTCGCCGCGATTCTCGCCCTGCGCCGCGCCAAGGGGAATGCAGCCGAGATGGGTGCAGACCGCAAGCGTGATCAGCCATTCCTTATGGCCTTCCGCCGTGCGTTCGGCGAGCGTTTGCGGGTCGCGCAGTTCGGAAAGCGATACGGCATCGGCCTCCGCGATCTCGTCCGCCGTCAGGTGACGGACGAACAGCGGCTGCTTGCGCCACGTCGTCTTGATCGCCTGGCCGGCCTCGATCGCCGACAGATCGACATCGATCGAAGAGAGCGCGAGCACATCGGCCGACGGGCTCATCTGGTTGATCAGCGGCAGCAATACGACCGCGCCGCCGACACCGGCGACGCTGACCGCGGCGATATTCAGAAAGTCCCGGCGGCGAACGCCGTCTTCCTCCGGCTCCGTACCCGGCGCCTGATCATTTGTGTCGACTGTGGCCATTCGTGTCAGCCCTTAGATTTGGATCGTGCGGAGGCGAACAGGCGAACGCCCACCTGCCCCCGGCGGCGTGTTGGGGCGCCTGATAGCCGCCCCGGGGGGCATTTGCCAACAGCGTTTTTGACATGCTTGTGACGGGGTGGCCCGGCTGGCAGGAATGGCGCGATGCGTATCGCCCTGTTCCAGCCCGATATCGCCGGCAATGTCGGCACGATTCTGCGGATGGCCGCGTGTTTCGGCCTACCTGTCGACATCATCGAACCGTGCGGATTTCCCTTTTCCGACCGCAGGTTGAAGCGCGCGGGAATGGATTATGCGGCGGCGGCTGAGGTTGCCCGGCATGCGGACTGGAACGCTTTTCTCGATTCGTCGCCCGGACGGCTGGTGCTGCTGACAGTGAGCGGCGGGACCGCGCTTCCCGACGCCGCCTTCACGCCGGACGATGTGATCCTCGCCGGATCGGAAACATCGGGCGTGACGCGGGAGGTTCATGACGCCGCCGCAATGCAAATCCGGATTCCGATGCGCGAGGGATTTCGCTCCTTGAATGTCGCAATCGCTTTGGGCATCGCGCTCGGCGAAGCGATGCGGCAAACCGGAGAATGGCCCGAATGATGGAACTCGATCCGCAGCAACAGGCGGCGCGTACGACGTTCGAAGCTCTGCGCGACCGGATCTGCGCCGAATTCGAAGCAATCGAACGCGAAGCCGGAAGCGACGCGGCGTTCGACTATATCCCTTGGGATCGGGCCGACGACAGCGGCGCCGAAGGCGGCGGCGGGGTTCGCGGGGTGATCAAGGGCAAGGTTTTCGAAAAGGCAGGCGTCAACGTCTCAACGGTGGGCGGCGCCTTCAACCCGGACTTCGCCCAGACGATCCATGGCGCGGCCGAAGATCCGAGCTTCTTCGCCACCGGGATCAGCCTTGTCGCGCATATGGCCAATCCACACGTGCCCGCCGTGCATATGAACCTGCGCTTCCTCAATACGACGAAACGGTGGTTCGGTGGCGGGGCGGACCTCAACCCGCCGATCCCCTACAAGGAAGACACCGACGCCTTCCATGCCGCGCTATTCAAAGCCTGCGACGCGCACGATCCCGGCGATTACGAGCGCTTTTCCAAATGGGCCGACGATTATTTCTGGATTCCGCACCGCGATGTTGCGCGCGGCGTCGGCGGCATCTTCTTCGATCATCTCGAGATCGAGGGTGAGGATGCGTTTGCCAAGCATCTCGCCTTTGCCAGCCATGTCGGCGACGCGTTTCTCGAGGTCTTTCCCGCCATCGTGCGCAAACGGATGGGGCAGGATTTTACCGATGAGGAGAAGGCGCGCCAGCTGGCCTGGCGCGGCCGCTATGCCGAATTCAACCTCGTCTACGATCGCGGGACGCTGTTCGGGCTGAAGACCGGTGGCAATATCGAAGCGATCCTGATGAGCCTGCCGCCGCTCGCCACATGGGAATAGGCCGGTGGAACTGACCGTCGTCGAACCGGGGTACATCGCCGAGATCGTCACCTATCTCGACATGCGCGAGCGGCCGAAGCCGCAGCCGCACACGCCTTCGCCGTTACGGTTGAAGCAATGGCAGCCCGTCGATCTCGTCAAATATCGCACGCTGTTCGATCGCGTCGGCCGTCACTGGCTCTGGTATTCGCGGCTCGAAATGGACGATGCGGCGCTCGATGCCGTCGTCAACGACGACGCCGTGGCGGTCTATGCCGTCGAGGACCGCAGCGGGATCGAGCTCGGCATGGTTGAGCTCGACTGGCGCGTCGCCGGGGATTGCGAAATCCAGTTCTTCGGCCTGGTCCCCGAACTGGCCGGCAAGGGTCATGGCCGCTGGCTGATGGGCGAGACGCTCCGCCGCGCCTGGCGCAAGGATGTGACGCGCGTGCATCTCCACACCTGCACGATCGACCATCCCGGCGCTCTCGCCTTCTATCGCAAAATCGGCTTCGTCCCCCGCGGCCGCGCCGTCGAGATCAATCGCGATCCGAGGGTGGCCGGAATCTTCCCGCGCGGCTGTGCGCCGCACGTCCCGATCATCGAATAGGCGCTTAGCTGAACACCTGCGGTGTGGCCCGCGATCCGGCCAATTGGCGCCAGATCGCCACCGGCAGCAGCGAATAGACGGTGAGCGCAGCCGCCGCGATCGCGCTCAGCCCGACCGTCGACAGTGCCACGCCGGTTTCGCCGAGCATCAGTCCGAGCAACCCGAGGACCAGGCTGGCCACGACCAAGAGGATGAAGGCGACGATTCCTATCAGGAGATAGAAGAGGAATATCCGTCCGGCATTGCCGGCGGTCAGTTCCCAGCTCCGCCGGATCATCGGCCAGGGCCATTTCGCCCCGTCGCCCATCAGGGCTGGCGCCAGCAACGTCAACCGCATCGAAATCCAGATAAAAGCGACCAGGAAGGCCAAGTTTAAGATGAAAGCCAGCGGCCCGAGAGCCAGCAAGACGAAGCCGATCGCAAATGAGACGATATTCGCGGCGATATTGATCAGTAGCTGAGCCAGAAGATAGAAACCCAGCGCGACGAAACCGAGCTTCACCGCTTCACCAACGCCGATTCCGCGCTCTTCCACCGCAATCGCCACGATCGCCAACTGGCCGACGCACATCACCAGCGCCATGGCGAGGATCCAGGGGACCAGCGGGGCAATCGCCGCATAGACTTCCGCCTGCCAGACGTCCGGATCGGTGGTTTCCGGATCGAGCGCCGGCAGGACGATATCCGGGCCGAGAAACGCGACCACGAGGATCGGGAGCATGAAAAATGCCCCCGCAATCGGGACGAAATAGGTGCGATGCTGCTCGAGCCAAAGGCGTGTCTGGTCCCAGCCCTTGCTCGGTGAAAATCGGTTTGACCCTGCCATAGCCCGTCAATGCGTCCTCGTGGCGGAGGGTGCAAGCCCTTGATCAGCCACGCGGCCGGGCGCATCTGACAGGCCATGGACGATGCCGCAGACATCGAATGGCGCGTGTCGCCGGGACTGACGCCCTATCCCGACGCGTTGGACGAGATGGAAACGCGCGCACGCGCCGTCCGCGAGGGCAAGGCACACGAGCTTGTGTGGCTGGTCGAACACCCGCCGCTCTACACCGCCGGCACCAGTGCGGCCCGCGAAGAACTGCTCGAGCCCGATCGCTTCCCCGTGTTCGAAGCCGGTCGCGGCGGGCGCTACACGTATCACGGGCCGGGCCAGCGGATCGTCTATCTCGTCCTCGATCTGGCGAAACGCGGGCGCGACGTGCGCTGCTTCGTCCATGCCGTCGAGGGCTGGATCATCGAGTCGCTGGCCGATATCGGCGTCGACTCGCGGCGTGAGGAAGGGCGAATCGGCATCTGGACCGGCCGAGGCGCGGAGGAAGCGAAGATCGCCGCGATCGGCATCCGCATCCGCAAATGGGTGAGTTTCCATGGGCTCGCGATCAATGTTGCGCCCGATCTTTCGCATTTCGGCGGCATCGTTCCGTGCGGCATCGGCGACTATCCGGTGACGAGTTTGGAAAAACTGGGTGCTGGAAGCGACTTCGGACCGGTCGATGCAGCTTTGCGCGCAAAATTTCCCGGATTTCTGCGGTCTCTGGGGGCAAGTAAAATTATTGCTTGAGTGTGGCAAATTTGCCGATATGTTGTGACATGAACCGCTTGTCTCATGTGAGGCACGGTTCGACGCAACAAAGGGAGTACAATTGATGCGTAAATTGACCAAGATTTCGACCGGTGGCCTTGCTGCCGCAGCCGCGCTGGCGCTTGCGGCGTGCGGTGGCGGCGAGGAAACGACGACCGACGAGGACACCACGGTGACCGACGTCGATCCGGGCGAAACCGACGGTACGATCGACGACACCACGGCGATCGACGCCACGGCGGGATCGGAAGCCGATATGGGCATGGAGAACATGCCCGAGGATTCCGACATGCCCGAAGGCGAAGAGCCTGCGGCCGACGCCGAAGGCGATGCCGAGGAGGAAGCGGCCGAATAAGCCGCCTGTCTTCGACACAATCGGGGCCGCCGGAGAAATCCGGCGGCCCTTTTGATTCCGCACGGCTTTTTGCGCCCTGCCCTTTGCGCCGATGCGCCGAACGGCTATCCGTCAGCGCCAAAATGAGGGCGCCGCGCTGGCGCTGCGGATTCATCCTGGCGTAACATCGCGCCGCGTAGGAGGGCGAGCATGAGGGCATTGTTTAAAAAGGCGGCCGGCGCCGCGATTTCCGTTTCGGCCCTCGGCCTGATGGCCGCGCCGGCATCGGCGCAGGTCTTTTTCTATCCGCCGGACCATCGCGGTCCGCCCGTGACCGGTGCCGAACCGGGACTGTTCGTCCCGTCCATGCCCGACGCACAACCGGCCGATACCCGCGCCAATTTGATCTGGAACCTGCGATCGGCGCTCAACGTCGCCGCGCTCAACTGCCAGTTCTGGCCGACGATCGACGCGGTCGACAATTACAACAACATCCTGCTCCACCATGCCGACGAGCTCGCCGCCGCCTATGAAGGCCTGAAGGCCTATTTCCGCCGGGTTTCCGGCAACCAGTGGCAATCGCGCATGGATGAATACACGACGTCGATGTACCAGAGCTACGTCCTGGTCGGCGCTCAGCGCAGCTTCTGCCATGCCGCCGCCGAAACGGCCCGCGACGCCCTGTCACAGCCCAAGGGGCAGCTTTACGTGACCGCACAGAACCGGATGCGCCAAATGCGCAACAGCCTGACCAGCTATGCCGATGCGACGCTGCCGCCCAACCAGCCGGTGCCGCTGCCCGCCCTGCCCCGGCTAGACGACGCCTGCTGGCGCGGGGACAGTTACAACACACGGCGTTGCTGACCTTGCATATTGAGGCGGGCACTTCCATCCCGCCCGCATGACCGGACCCGTCCACCACCGGCTCGATGTCTCGCGCCTTCTCGTGCCCGGGCGCGGCGTGGCGCGTATTCCGCATCTCGAGGCGTTCCTGCCCGAGATCGAGGAGGTACGCCGCGCGGCCGCCCCCGCGGATGACACCGACGCCATCGCCGGATGGGGGTTCAAACCGACAGCGAAACGCGCGCGTGCAATGGCCGCCGAAAAGGACCTGCCCTATATCGCGCTGGAGGACGGTTTCCTCCGCTCGATCGGGCTCGGCGAAGCGGGAACGCCCAGCCTCTCGCTCGTCGCAGACGATCTCGGCATCTATTATGACGCACGCCAGCCGTCGCGGCTGGAAGCGCTGCTCGAACTGGGCGGCTGGCAAACGGACGAATTGCTGGCGCGCGCCAAGGCCGCGATGCAGCGGATCGCCGAGACGGGCCTCGGCAAGACCAATGCCTCCCCGCCCCTACCGACCGATGCGCTACCGCCAAGCGACATGCGACGTATCCTGGTCGTCGATCAGACCGATGGCGATGCGTCGATCGTTGGCGGCCTTGCGGACGCCGACAGCTACCGCCGGATGATCGAAGCGGCGCGGCGCGACGAGCCCGATGCCGAAATTATTGTGCGTCGCCATCCCGTCGTCGCGGCAGGTATCAAGAAAGGCTGCATCGCCGATGACGCGTTGGAGAGTTGCACATTGCTCGACATCGATGCTCGTGCCTCAGACATCATCGATCACGTCGACGCCGTCTATTGCGTGACGAGCCTGATGGGGTTCGAGGCGTTGATGGCGGGCAAACCCGTCCGCTGCTTCGGCATGCCCTTTTATGCCGGCTGGGGCGCGACGCATGACGAGATCAGGTGCGAGCGGCGCACCGCAAAACGCTCGGTCGGCGAGATTTTTGCCGCCGCCTATCTCCTCTACACGCGCTATATCGATCCGATCACAGGGCGGCCGAGCGATCTCGAATCGACGATCGAGCGGCTGCTGCACTGGCGCGAGATTGCGGACGCCAATGCCGGGCACAGCGCCGCCATCGGCTTTCGCCCCTGGAAGCGCGCCGCCGTCCGCAACGCGCTGTCGGGGCCGCGCAGTTCGATCCGCTTTCACGGCAGCGTCCACAGCGCGGCACGCGATGCCGAAGCAAAGAACGGCCGTGTCGTCATCTGGGCGGGCAAGGAAACCGAGCAGGTGCGGCAGGATCTGGGGCGGTCGGGCACGCCGGTGTGGCGTATGGAGGACGGGTTCGTCCGCTCCCGCGGCCTCGGTTCGGATTTCCACCTGCCTGCTTCGATCGTTCTCGACAACGAAGGCATCTATTTCGACCGGCATCAGCCTTCGCGGCTCGAAACGATCCTCGAAACGCACGATTTTACGACCGAAGAGCGCGAACGCGCCGCCGCGCTGCGCAAGGCGCTCGTCGCGGCAAAGGTCAGCAAATACAATGTCGGCCGCGACCCCGAGCTGCAAAAACCCGAAGGCAAGACGATGCTGCTCGTCGTCGGGCAGGTCGAGGACGACCGGTCGATCGAACGCGGCACGTCCGACATCGCGACGAACCGGGCGTTGCTGGAAGCCGCCCGCGCCGACAATCCCGACGCGCATATCGTGTACAAGCCGCATCCCGATGTCGAGAGCGGCAACCGGCGCGGGATCGTCGAGGCCGATGTCATCGCGCGCCATGCCGATGCTGCCGCGCACCATGCCGATATCGCCGCCTGTCTGGACGCCGCCGATGAACTGGCGACGATGACGTCGCTCGCGGGGTTCGAGGCGCTGATGCGAGGCAAAGGGGTGCACGTCTATGGCGGCCCCTTCTATGCCGGATGGGGGCTGACCCAGGACCGGTTGCAGTTCGACCGCCGTACACGGCGCCTGACGCTCGACGAACTCGTTGCCGGGACGCTGATCCACTATCCGCGCTATATCCACCCGCCGACGGGCCTGCCCTGCACGCCCGAAGAGGTCGTCGCCTGGCTGACCGGTGATGCGCCCGCTCCCGGCCATCGCCGCTGGCGCTGGGCCCGGGCGCTTTGGTCGAGCGTCAGTGGGGCGCGGCCGGCGCGATACTAAGCCCCTCTCCCATCGGGAGAGGGTTGCGCAGACTTGGCAGCTTGCTGCCTGGTCGAAGCTGGGTGAGGGGATCGCACCTGTCGATAGCGCGTAGCCCCTCATCCAATTGCGCCTAGTTCGCAGCGCTCAAAGGCTTCATATCCTTCTCCCGATAGGAGAAGGCTTCAGGGAATCCCCAGCAGCTTGTGCGTCTGCAGGCTGAGCCGCCATTGCGGATGCGCCTCGACATAGGCGATTGCGGCGGCGCGCGCCTTGTCGCCTTCGGCGCAATCCATCGGCTGGATCAGGAAATGACTGAAATTCCAGCCCAGAAAGCCGGTCGGATCGATGCCGACCTGCGGCCAGACCAGTTTGAGCTCGTCGCCGGATCGCAGAACGACCTCGCTCCCTGCCTTCGGGCTGATGCAGAGCCAATCGATGCCTTTGGGCGCCTCGATCGTGCCGTTCGATTCCACCGCGATCTCGAACCCCTCGCCATGCAAGGCTTCGATCAGTGGCGCATCGAGCTGGAGCAGCGGTTCGCCGCCTGTGCAAACGACATAAGCGCGCTCGCGATCCTCGCCCCATAGAGCCGCCACCTTCGCGGCCAGCGCCCGAGCGTCGTAACGCCCGCCATTCTCGCCATCCATGCCGACGAAATCGGTATCGCAGAACCGGCAGACGGCCGTGGCCCGGTCCTCCTCGCGCCCCGTCCACAGATTGCACCCGGCAAAGCGCAGGAACACCGCGCGCCGCCCCGCCTGCATGCCTTCGCCCTG
Source organism: uncultured Parasphingopyxis sp. (assembly GCF_937129435.1). Taxonomy (GTDB): domain Bacteria; phylum Pseudomonadota; class Alphaproteobacteria; order Sphingomonadales; family Sphingomonadaceae; genus Parasphingopyxis. The sequence continues at coordinate 50,448 of NZ_CAKZNF010000054.1, forward strand.
CAGGGTCGGGAAGATTTCCTTGACCGCGTAGCTCATGGGCTTGCCGCGTAGTCGGTAGGATCGGCCAGCCCGGCCTCGGCGAACCCCTTGCACCGCAATCGACAGCTGTCGCACAGGCCGCAATGTTGCCCCGACGGCGCGGGATCGTAGCAGGACCAGCTCATCCCCGCATCGAGACCGAGCCGATCGGCCTCGCGCGCGATATCGGCCTTCGTCATGTCGATCAGCGGCGTGTGCACGGTGAACCGGTCGCCCTCGACGCCCGCCTTGGTCGCGAGGTTCGCCATGTCCTCGAAGGCATAGATGAAATCCGGCCGGCAGTCGGGATAGCCCGAATAGTCGAGCGCATTGACGCCGATGAACAGGTCGCGCGCGCCCACCGCTTCAGCCCAACCAAGGCACAGCGACAGAAAGATCGTGTTGCGCGCGGGGACATAGGTGATCGGAATCGCGCCCTTTTCGACCCCATCCTTCGGCACATCGATATCGGCGGTCAGCGCCGAACCGCCGAATTGCGACAGGTCTAGCGGCAGGACGACATGGCGCTCGGCCTCCAGCGCTTCGGCCACGCGCGCCGCCGCCTGCAGTTCGATCCTATGCCGCTGGTTGTAATCCACGGTCAGCGCGAAGAGCCGATAGCCCGCCTCGCGCGCCAGCCCGCCGACGACCATCGAGTCGAGCCCGCCCGAAAGCAGCACCACCGCCATTTTATCGCCGTTCGTCGTCATGCGCGCCGAGCTATGGCCGAACGGGCGGCCGCGCAAGGACGGCCCAAACAAAAAGGCCGCTCCGAAGAGCGGCCCAGTAGAGGCCTTACGGCCTGCTAGGGAGGAAAGCGTGCCCAAGTCCGGCACGCACCCCTTCTAGCGATACCATGGTAAAGATCGCGTTAACCGGTTTACGCTTTTTTAGCCGCAAGCGCCGGTCCGGCGCGCTTCGTAATAATTGTGGAACGGCGCGCCGCCGCTGATTCCCTGCGTATCGATGCGGGCGAGCCGCGGCGTTTCGACATTGAGTTGGGTCTGGCCCCAGACGCCCCCGCCGCATTCGTAGCGCACGGTCACGCTGTTGCTCGTGCTGCCGAGCGTACGGCGCTGGCAGTTTCGCGTCTGGTGCTGGATCTGGAGCAATTGCTCGGCCGTGCGGATACAGATGCTGCGGCCCGCGCCCGATCCGCCGGTCGAGCGCAGCTGCCACATGCCAAGCTGGAGCGACGACAGCGCGGACGGCGCCTGCGCAACGGCGGGAGCGGCCAGCGCCGCCGCGCCAATCGCGCTCCAGAGCATCTTTCGCACCAGGTTCATCATATTCTCCCCGGGACACAGCCCCCGCCAGTTCGTCCACATTTGTAGCCGAAACAAGGTGAACCGGTGGTGAAAGGGCCGATCAGGCTTCGATTTCAGACAGTTCGATAGGGAAGGCTTTCGAGCAGAATTCGCAACTCACGCGAATCACCCCGTCATCATCGGCCATTTCGGCGCGTTCCTCGGCACCGAATTTGCCGATCACGTCGCGAATATGCGCGTCGTCGCACCGGCACCCCTTGGAAAAGGCGATCCGCGGCAGGACGCGCACCTCTTCCTCGTCATGATAGAGGCGCCAGACCAGTGCCTCCAGTTCGATTGCCGGATCGATAAGCTCCTGCCCGGTCACGGTCTCGGCCAATGTGCGGACATGGCCCCATTCGGGGTGATCGAGGCGCACGTGCAGCCGCTCGCGTCCCTCCTCGCCATCGGGCAAGTGCTGGAGCAGCAGCCCGCCGGCCAGATAGCGCCCATCGGCTTCGGCCACCTCGACGCGAACGAGGCTCGGAATCTGCTCCGACTGGACGAAATAATGTTCGAGCGCATCGGCCAGCGAATCGCCTTCGAGCGGCACGATGCCCTGATAGCGCTCGCCGGTTGCCGCCTGGTCGAAGGTGATGGCGAGATAGCCCTTGCCGAACAATGCGAAGAGCGATGGGTCCGCTGGCGCTTCGGCCAGCTTGTCCGGATCATGGCGGACATAGCCGCGCATCTCGCCGCCATGATAATCGGCGACGAGCAGGTCGACGAGGCCGTTCTCGGTCTGCGCCTGCATCGTCAGCTGCCCGCCCGCTTCCTTCAACGTCGTGCCGAGCAATGCGGCCGTCACCAGCGCTTCGGCGAGCAATTTCGCGATGGCGGGCGGATAGGCGTGGCTGGACAGGATTTCGTCGAGCGCCGGGCCGAGCCGGACGACGCGCCCGCGCGCGTTGAGCGACGGTATGGTGAATACCAGCGCGCTATCGAGTTGGTCGGCTTCGCTCATGGTCGCTCGCTCAGCCGATCTGCCCAAAGCACCAGCGCAGGATCGCCTTTTGCGCGTGGAGCCGGTTTTCGGCTTCATCCCAGATCACCGATTGCGGGCCGTCGATGACTTCGGCGGACACTTCCTCGCCGCGATGCGCTGGCAGGCAATGGAGGAACAGCGCATCGGGCTTGGCACGGCCCATCAGATCGGGCGTCACGCGATAGGGCTCGAGCGCCGCAAGCTTCGCCTCGCCGCCCTCCTGGCCCATCGAGATCCAGGTATCGGTCACGACAACATCGGCATCCGCCACCGCCTCTTCGGCGCTGCGATGGATCGACACCTCGCCACCGCGATCCCGGGCCGCATCGACAATATCGGCAGGCGGTTCAAGCGCTTCGGGACAGCCCACGGCAACCGAAAATTTCAGCAGACTTCCCGCCTCGATGATCGAGGTCAGAACATTGTTTCCGTCGCCGAGCCAGGCCCATTTTGTGCCCGCCAGCCGGCTGCGATGTTCAAGCACGGTCAGCATATCCGCCATGATCTGGCAGGGATGCGACCGGTCGGTCAGCCCGTTGACCACCGGGACATCGGCATATTCCGCGAGCTCGACGATCTTCGCATGATCGTCGGTCCGCAGCATGATCGCATCGACATAGCGCGAAAGGACGCGCGCCGTATCGGCCACCGTCTCGCCGCGGCCGAGCTGCATCGAACCGGAATCCATCACCATGGATGTGCCGCCAAGCTGGCGGATCGCCATGTCGAAGCTGGTGCGCGTACGCGTCGAATTCTTCTCGAACACCATCGCCAGCACATGATCGGCCAGCGGCGCGCCTTCGTCGACCGCACCCCGGGGCTGGCCCGCACGCGCCTGCTTCGCGACCAGCGCATCGTCGAGGATCGCGGCGAGCGTATTGCCGTCGAGATCGGCAAGATCGAGGAAATGCCGGGTCATGACTCGGGCACCTCATATTCGTCCGCCGCCGCCGACAGCCGCTGGATGAATTCGGAGACATGCTCCTCGGTAATGTTGAGCGGCGGCAGCACGCGGAAGACATTGTCGGCCGCAGCCACGGTCAGCAGCCCCTTGGTGCGCAGATAGGTCACGAAGGGACGGCTATCGACCTTCATCTTGACGCCGAGCATCAGCCCCATGCCGCGCACGCTCTCGAAAAGCTCGTCGTGATTGGGGATCATCTGTTCGAGACCCTGCCGCAGCCGGTCGCCCATCGCCTTGACGTTGTCGAGGAACCCAGCCTCGAGAATGACGTCGAGCACGGCCTCGCCCGCCGCCATCGCCAGCGGCCCGCCGCCATAGGTCGATCCGTGCGTGCCGATGACCATGCCGGCCGCCGCTTCCTCGGTCGCGAGGCACGCGCCGAGCGGGAAGCCGCCGCCGATGCCCTTGGCCGAAGCCAGGATATCCGGCTCGATGCCATATTGCTCATAGGCGAAATAGGTGCCGGTCCGGCCATAGCCGCACTGGACCTCGTCGAGCACCAGCAGCATGCCGTTGGCATCGGCGAGTTCGCGCAGGCCGCGCAGGAATTCGAGGCTCGCCGGGCGGATGCCGCCCTCGCCCTGAATCGGCTCGACGAGGAAGCCGGCCGTAGCGTCGTCAATCGCCGCCTCGGCGGCCTCCAGATTGTCGAACTCGACCGTCTGAAAGCCCGGTAGCACCGGCTCGAACCCGTCGATCATCTTTTCCGACCCGGCAGCGCTGATCGTCGCCATGGTGCGGCCGTGAAAGGACGCCGAAAAGGTGATGAGCTTCTTGCGCTTCGGATTGCCCTTGGCGACATGGTAGCGGCGCGCCGTCTTGATCGCGCATTCGACAGCCTCGGCGCCCGAATTGGTGAAGAATACGGTATCGGCAAAGCTGTTGTCGACGATCCGTTGAGCAAGATGCTCGCCCTGCGGCGAACCGTACATGTTCGACACATGCATCAGCGTCGCCGCCTGGTCCTGGATCGCCTTGGTCAGGTGCGGATGGTTGTGGCCCAGAATGTTGACCGCGATGCCGCTCGCGAAATCGAGATACTTCTCGCCCTCCTCGCCATAGAGATAGACGCCCTCGCCTCGCACCGGCCGCACCGGACCTCTGGGATAGACGGGCATGAGCGGCGTGATCGACATCGAACGGATCCTTCTTTTCGCAATCGGCAGAAACGCAAAAAGGCGGCCCGATTGGCCGCCCTCAGCTAAAAACCGGTTATACCGGCGTGCCCGGTGCCGCGTCAATCCGCGGCCGGGGCGATGTCGGGCTCTTCCGGCACCTGTCGCAGCACAACGAACCAGACGATCGCCAGCGCGGCGAAGGCCAGTACCGCAGCCAGCGCCCAGGACGCGCCGGGAAAGCCTGCCTCGGCACCGCTCGCCAGCGTCTGCGTCAGGATCAGCGGGCCGAGGATCGCCGCAAGGCTTCCCATCGCCGCGACGCCCCCTTGTAGCGCACCCTGTTCGGACGGGCCGACAAGCTGCGTAAGCACGGCGTTCATCGACGGAAAGACGAGACCCTGCAGCGCCACCGCGACGATGATCGCAAACACCATCCATCCCGGCGGGCCGAAGGCATAGGCGGCAAAGCCGATCGCGCCCGATGCGAGACCCCAGACGATCGTCCGTTGCTCGCCTATCCTTCTGATGAAGCGGCCCGTGAGGAAGACCTGTACGAATGCCATGCTGAGTCCCGACACCGCCAGCGTCGCGCCGATGATCCCCTCGGTCCAGCCATATTGCAGCTTCGCCCAGAAGGCCCAGCTCGCCGGATAGATCTGGTGCGCGAACTGCCAGAGGAACCAGGCGGCGAGCAGCGGAAAGGCGATCCTGTGCGCGGCGAGCGGCTTGAACGAGCCGAGGACATTGGCCTCGCGCCATTTGAACGGCCGGCGATTTTCGGGTGCCAGCGATTCGGGCAGCAGGAAGGCGATCGCCAGCACGTTGAGCATTCCGAGCACGACCACGGCGTAAAAGGGCACGCGCGGCCCGAACTCGCCGAGCAACCCGCCGAGCGCCGGGCCGATGATGAAGCCGAGCCCGAAGGCGGCCCCCATATAGCCGAAGGTCTCGCCGCGCTTCTCAGGCGGCGTCAGATCGGCGATCAGCGATCCGACCGGACCGTAGGTCGCGCCCGCGATCCCGGCGATGGCGCGGCCGAGGAACAACCATGCGATCGTCGGCGCCGCGGCCATCAGCGCATAGTCTATGGTGAAGGCCGTCAGCGAGGCGAGCAGCACCGGCCGCCGCCCGAACCGGTCCCCCAGCCGCCCCATCACGGGCGCCGCGAAGAACTGCGTCAGCGCAAAGACGACCAGCATATAGCCCGCGATCCGCGTCGCCTCCGCAAAGGTCACATCGCCAAGCTCGACGATCAGCTGCGGCAGCACCGGGATGACGATCCCGAAGCCGATGGTATCAAGTAACAGGGCGCACAAGGCGATCGGAATGGCGCGGTGGGAAAAATGCATGCCAGTCCCCTTTCGTGCCGCCGCAATGCACACGGCAACCCGCAAGGGTCTTGTACGGACGTTACCTCGGCGCCGCTAGTTCTTGATCTTCCACCCGCGGCTGAGCAGCCCGTAGCACAGGGCACAAAGCGCCACATTGACGCCCAGCATCACGAAAATGCCCGTGGTCACATGCGAATCCGCGACGCCGATAAAGCCGTAGCGGAAGCCGGAAATAACGTAGAAGAACGGGTTGAACTCGCTCACCGTCTGGAACATCGGATCGAGCCGTTCGATCGTGTAGAAGGTGCCCGAAAGCAGCGCGAGCGGCTGGACGACGAAATTGGTGACGGCGGCGGCGTGATCGAACTTTTCCGCCCAGATCGACGTCAGCACGCCGAAAAAGGCGAGCATCGCCGACCCCATGAGCCCGAAATAGAGCACCGCCCAGGCGTGGTGGATCGAAACGTCGATCCCCCAGAGCCACATCGCCACCCAGACGGTGACCCCGACGCATATCGCGCGGGTAATCGCCCCGCCGACGATCGCGATCAGCATTTCCAGCGTCGAGAGCGGCGGCATCAAATAATCGACGATCGTTCCCTGGATCTTGCCGACGAGCAGCGAGAAGCTGGAATTGGCGAAGGCGTTCTGGATCATCCCCATGACGATCAACCCCGGCGCAAGGAACGTATTGAAAGGCACGCCGAGGATTTCGCGGTCGCCCCGGCCCAGCGCGACGGTGAAGATCACGAGAAACAGCAATGTCGTGATCGCCGGTGCCCAGATCGTCTGCAGCTGCACCTTGAAGAAACGCCGAACCTCCTTAATGTAAAGGGTGCGAAAGCCTCCCCAATTGACGAATGGGATTACCGGTTCGCCCGGCCGGGGCAGCGCACGAGATTTTGGTTGTTCGGACATTGCGGTTGCGGCTATCGGCTGCGCGCCGCGCTGGCAAGCCGAGCGGATCGATGAGAAGGAATTATTGATGGCCTGGACCGACGAACGCATCGACCAGCTGAAGAAGATGTGGGCCAAGGGAATGACCGCGAGCCAGATCGCCGACGAACTCGGCGGTGTCAGCCGCAACGCCGTGATCGGCAAGGCGCATCGCCTCGGCCTCAAATCGCGCCCCTCCCCGGTGAAGGCCAAGGAGGCGAAGCCGAAAAAGGCTGCGGCCAAGAAGAAAGCCGCGCCCAAGGCCAAGCCCGCACCGAAACCGGCTCCGGCCGCGGCGCCCAAGGAAGAGAGCAAGGCGGAAAGCGCCGCACCGGCCGCTCCTGCTCCGGCACCCGCTCCCTCGCAGCCGCAATATCGCTCGATCGGGCCCGGCGGCTTTACGCGTCAGTCGCCCGGCGATCAGGCACCGCTACCCCCGGCTCCCCCGCGCCGGCTGGTCCCGGCCAAGCTCGATCCCGAATATGAGGACAAGACCGGGCTGCTCGATCTGACCGAAAAGATCTGCAAATGGCCGATGGGCCATCCCGGCGAACCCGATTTCCATTTCTGCGGCGAGCCGATCAACCCCGGCTTCCCCTATTGCGTCGAACATTGCGGGCGCGCCTTCCAGGCGCAGATGCCGCGCAAGGACCGCCGCCCGCCGCCCCCGCTTCCCTTTGGCGGCCCGCGGGTGCGTTGATGGTTTGAACGGACCTTAGTCAGACGCAAACTAACCAGCGTCATTGCGAGCGCAGCGAAGCAATCCAGAGCCATTTGGCGCATCGATTGCAACTCTGGATTGCCGCGTCGCCTTCGGCTCCTCGCAATGACGTCTCAATCTGAGCCGATCACTGCTCCAGCTTCGACAGCACCGCGACATTCATGCCGCCCGGCGCCTCGCTGAAATAGATGCGTTCGCCGTGCATATCCATCGGCCCTTGCACGGCGAGGCCGTTGGCCTTGGCCTGTTCTGCATAGGCATCGGCATTGTCGACGACGATGTGGAGCATGATACCTTCGGGCATTCCCTCGCCCGCCGTCCAGATTTCCGTCCAGCTCGCTTCGCCAGCGGGGAAGACGGCGCCTGAAAAGCCATCTCCTTCTCCGCCGCCCATGTCGCGCTCGGCGAATCCCCAACCGGAATCGCCGAAAAAGCCCTGAAGCGCCTTCGCTTCGTCGAACGGCTTCACCGTACAGAACCTAATGCCAAGAACCGTCATATCCTCACTCCCGCTATGCACCGCCCAGCATATTCTTGGCCGCCACGCCCTGCCAAGGGCGCAAATCGCATTGACGCGCCAGTGACCGGCTTGGCAAAGCAAGCACCATGAAACGTTCGACCGGACAGGATCGCGAAAAGACGCGCCATTGGCGCCCCGCCACGCAGGCGGTGCGCGGCGGCACGGCGCGGTCCGAATGGGGCGAGACGTCCGAGGCGATCTTCCTGACTTCGGGCTACGCCTATGATTGCGCGGCCGATGCCGCAGCGCGCTTTGCCGGCGACCAGCAGGGCATGACCTATTCGCGCCTCCAGAACCCGACCGTGGAGATGCTGGAGCAGCGGATCGCGCTGATGGAGGGCGCCGAGGCGTGCCGTTGTCAGGCGAGCGGCATGGCGGCGATGACGGCGGCGCTTTTGTGCCAGCTCGAAGCGGGCGACCATATCGTCGCCGGCCGCGCGGCCTTCGGGTCGTGCCGCTGGCTCACCGATACGCTGCTGCCGAAATTCGGGATCGAGACAACGACCGTCGACGCGCGCGACCCCGACCTGTGGAAGTCCGCCATCCGGCCGGAAACGAAGCTGTTCTTCTTCGAAACCCCTGCCAACCCCACCATGGATGTCGTTGATCTGAAAGCGGTTTGCGAAATCGCAAAGGAACGCGACATCCTGACGGTGGTCGACAACGCCTTTGCGACAAGCGCTCTGCAGCGCCCGCTCGAATTCGGCGCCGATATCGTCGCCTATAGCGCCACCAAGATGATGGACGGCCAGGGCCGCGTCCTCGCCGGCGCGGTCTGCGGCAGCGAGGATTTCATCGAGAACACCCTGCTTGCCTTCACCCGCAATACCGGCCCGACGCTGTCCGCATTCAACGCATGGGTGGTGCTCAAGGGGCTCGAAACGCTCGACCTGCGCATAAGGCGGCAGAGCGAAAATGCGCTCGAAGTCGGCCGCTTCCTCGAAAGCCGCGTGCCCCGGATCAATCATCCGGGTCTGCCGAGCCATCCGCAGCACAATCTCGCGATGAGCCAGATGGACGCGGCGGGGCCGATCTTCTCCTTCTATCTCGATGGCGGACGGAGCCAGGCGCATGGTCTGCTCGATGCGCTCGAACTCGTCGATATTTCGAACAATATCGGCGATTCGCGCAGCCTGATGACCCACCCTGCTTCGACCACGCATAGCGGCCTCAGCGAAGAGGTCCGTGCCGAAATGGGAATCGAGGAAGGCATGCTGCGGATCAATGTCGGCTTGGAGGACCCACAAGACCTGATCGACGACCTCGACGGGGCGTTGAAGGCGGTCGGGCTGTGAACGCCTTTTTCCCCTATGCCGCCCGGACGCGCGATGTGATCGTGCGGGTCGCGGTCAGCTTCCTTCCCGAACAGTCGGAACTGGATAAGGGCCGCTGGTTCTGGGCCTATCACGTCCGCGTCGAAAATGCGGGCAACGCGCCGGTCCAGCTGCTGACCCGGCACTGGCTGATCACCGACGGCGACGGCGTCCGGCACGAGGTGCAGGGCGAGGGCGTGATCGGCGAGCAGCCGATGATCGCGCCCGGCGAAACCTTCGACTACGTGTCCGGTTGTCCGCTCACCACGCCCACCGGCGAGATGGAGGGCAGCTACCATATGATCAGCGAGAGCGGCGAGACCTTCGACGCCGTCATCCCCTGCTTTCCCCTGGCCGGACCGGCGGTCACGCAATGAAGCGTACCCTTCTCCCGCTGAACGGACTGCGCGTGTTCGACGCCGCGGCACGGCATCTCTCCTTCACCCGCGCCGCCGACGAACTCGCGGTGACGCCGGCCGCCGTCGGCCAGCAGATTCGCGCGCTCGAGGATACGCTCGGCGTCGTCCTGTTCCGCCGCACCCCCAAGGGGCTCGAACTGACGCCCGAAGGCGAACGCGGACTCGACGCCTTGCGCGCGGGTTTCCTGCAGTTCGAGGACAGCGTTCGCGCGATGCGGCAGGGCCAGTCGTCGAATCGGCTGACGATCGCCGCGCCGCGCGATTTCTCCCGTTACTGGCTGCTCCCGCGCCTCGCCGACTATGCCAAGAGCGACGGCGATCTGCGGTTTCAGCTGATCGCGGCAGACGAGCCGCTCGATTTCACCGAGGCCAATCTCGATCTCGCCATCCGTTTCGTCGACGGGCCGGGCGAGCTCCAGGGCGTTCGACTGGGCGATCCGGAAGCGGTGTGGGTCGGCGAAGGCGACCTTCTCTGTTGGGAGGGAGGCAAGGCCGAGGAAATCCGCCTGATCGTCGGCGATGCGGGGCTCGCCATGGAGGCCGCGCGCGCAGGTATGGGCCGAGCGCGCGTTCCGCGGCTGCTGGCCGAGGCGGCCGGGGTAGAGATCGGCGAAACCGAACCGGCACAACGCGCCTATTGGATGATGGCACCGCTTCCGCAATGGCGACAGCAGAAGGTCCGCCAGCTGGTCGCCGCGCTGACCGGCTGATGGCCGACCTGCCGACATTCCGGACCGGCCGCCTCGTCCTGCGCCCACTCGCCGTCGACGATGCCGAGGCAATGCATCACTTCTTCTCCGACGAAGAAGCAATGCGCTATTGGTCGAGCGGACCGCACGATACGCTCGATCAGACGCAAGACTATGTCCGCATCAATGCCACCGATCCCAAATATCGAAGCTGGGCGACGACGTTGAAGGGGGGCGAGGCGCTGGGATGGGTCGTGCTGATTCCGGGACGCGAAGGCGTGGCCGAACTCGGCTACAATTTGCGCCGCTCGGAATGGGGTAAAGGGTATGCTTCGGAAGCGGTCGCCGAAATCATCCGCCACGCTTTCGAGAACGGCGGCTATCGACGGTTGGTAGCCGATACCGATCCGGACAATCATGGATCGAATGCGCTGCTCGAAAAGCTCGGCTTTCAGCGCGAAGGCTATCTACGCGAGGAATGGGAGACGCATATCGGCATCCGCGACAGCATCCTCTGGGGGCTGTTGAAGCGGGAGTGGGAAGCGCTCTAGGCGTCGATGGCGTCCTCTTCCAGCGTCGCCGCATTGTCCTGGATGAACTGGAAGCGATGCTCGGGATGCTTGCCCATCAGCCGGTCGACCAGGTCCTTGACGCCGGCCTGCTGCTCATAGGCGGCGGGGAGCTTCACACGGAGTAACGACCGCGTTTCCGGGTTCATCGTCGTCTCGCGTAGCTGTTGCGGGTTCATCTCGCCGAGGCCCTTGAAGCGCGCTACCTCGACCTTCTTGCCCTTGAACACCGTCTCCTCGATCTTCGCGCGCTCGGCCTCGTCCTGGGCGTAGAGGCTCTTGCCGCCTGCTGTCAGGCGGTAGAGCGGCGGGCGGGCGAGGAAAAGGTGATCGGACTTCACGATCGCGCTCATCTCCTGAAAGAAGAAGGTCATCAGCAGCGTCGCGATATGCGCGCCGTCGACATCGGCGTCGGTCATGATGATGATACGCTCGTAGCGCAGGTCGTCGGGGCTGCAATGGTCTCGCGTTCCGCAGCCGAGCGCCTGAATGATGTCAGCGATCTCGCTGTTCGCCCCGATCTTGGCAAGGGTCGCCGAGGCGACGTTGAGGATCTTGCCGCGGATCGGCAGCACGGCTTGCGTCTTGCGGTCGCGCGCCTGTTTGGCCGAGCCGCCGGCGCTGTCGCCTTCAACGATGAAGAGCTCGGTGCCCTCTGGGCCGGCTTCGGAACAGTCGGTCAGTTTGCCGGGGAGGCGCAGCTTGCGCGCGCTGGTCGCGGTCTTGCGCTTGACCTCCTTCTCGGCCTTGCGGCGCAGCCGCTCGTCCATCCGCTCCATCGCATAGCCGAGCAGCGCCTTGCCGCGCTCCATATTGTCGGAGAGGAAATGATCGAAATGGTCGCGCACGGCGTTCTCGACGAGCCGCGCGGCCTCCGGGCTCGTCAGCCGGTCCTTGGTCTGGCTCTGGAATTGCGGATCGCGGATGAAGACCGAGAGCATGAGTTCCGACCCGCCGATCGCGTCCTCGGCCGAAATGCCGTTCGCCTTCTTGTTCCCGATCAGCTCGCCGAACGCGCGGATACCCTTGGTCAGCGCGGTGCGCAGCCCAGCCTCGTGCGTGCCGCCGTCGCGCGTCGGGATCGTGTTGCAATAATAGCTGTACGCGCCGTCCGAATAGAGCGGCCAGGCGACCGCCCATTCGACCGAGCCCTGGCCGTCGGGAAAGTCCTGCTTGCCCGAGAAGAAGTCATTGGTCGCGCAAGGCCGCTCGCCGACCTGCTCGGCAAGATGATCGGCAAGGCCGCCCGGAAACTGGAACACCGCTTCTGTCGGCGTGTCGTCCTTGATCAGCGTGGGATCGCATTTCCAGCGGATCTCGACGCCGGCGAACAGATAGGCCTTGGAGCGGGCGAGCGCATGCAGCCGCGCCGGCTTGAACGCCAGCTTGTCGCCGAAAATCTGCGGATCGGGCACGAAGCTCAGCGTCGTGCCGCGGCGGTTCGGCGTGTCGCCAATCTTTTCGAGCTTCGATGTCGGGTCGCCGCGCGAGAAGGTCTGGCGGTAGACCTGCTTGTTCTTCGCGACTTCGACCACAGTATCGGCCGACAGCGCATTGACGACCGACACGCCGACGCCGTGCAGGCCTCCCGATGTCGCATAGGCCTTGTTCGAGAATTTGCCGCCCGAATGGAGCGTCGTCAGGATCACTTCGAGCGCCGATTTCTTCGGGAATTTCGGGTGCGGGTCGATCGGGATGCCGCGGCCATTGTCGGCGATGGTGAGCCTGTTGCCCGGCTCCAGCGTCACCTCGATCCGGCTGGCATGGCCGGCGACCGCCTCATCCATCGCATTGTCGAGCACCTCGGCCGCGAGATGGTGCAGCGCGCGCTCGTCGGTGCCGCCGATATACATGCCGGGGCGACGGCGGACAGGCTCGAGCCCTTCGAGCACCTCGATCGAGGAGGCGTCGTAATCGTCATGCGCGTCTGCGCCCGAATTGCCGGCGAACAGGTCGGTCATGTCAGAAGCTATAGGAATCCGCGGGACTCCGCGCCAGTGCGTTGTCCACTGTTCGATCCTCCCCGGCACGGGGAGGATCGTCACCGCTCAAGCGGCGATTTTTCTCCCACATCCTTCCACGGCTGGCCGACCCAGCGCTTGAACCGGTCGCGAAAGCGCCACAGTGCGGGAACGCGGCGTTCGGCGATGCCGGGCAGGCTCAGCGGATCGAGGCCCTTCCACGGCAGGAACGGGTTGCGGCGCCCATAGGCCCAGATCTCGACGCGCACCGAGGGCCGCGCCGAGGGCCCCCGCGCGTGAAAGCCGAACGTGTCGCCGACGACCAGCGTGTTGGCGGGCACCGCAAACTTGCGCGGCGCCGGAAGGCCGAGCGCGGGCAATTCGTCCTCGCTCACGCGGAACGAGCCCTTGGCAGAAAGCCGGTCCACCTTGCCCTCGACGGCCTTCACGCTCATCTCGCGCTCCCAGGCCAGCCTTTCGGGCGTCAGCCGATGCGAGCCGGGGACGTAGCAGAACGGGCCCTCGTCCTCGGCGACATCGGTCAGGAAGAACCATGCCTTGACCGTCGGGTGAAAGGTATCGGCGTGGAAATGCGTCTGCGGGTCGGGATCGCCGTCATGCGCGTGGCTGACGATCGACTGGATGTAGAGCAAGGGCTCCTGATCGAAGCTCCCGGCATAGCGGATCAGCCAGCGCCAGTCCGGGCGGTCGAGCAGCGCGGCAAGCTCCGGCACCGCCTTCAGCGCCTTGGGGTCGAGCGCGATTCGCCGCGTGATCGTATCGCCCTGCACCATCTCGCGCGCGGGACCGGTAAAGGTGAAGACCGAGGCGCGGAGCTTTTCGAACGCATCGGCAGGCAGAAAATCGCGCTTCTCGACGAACCCATCGCGATCGAAGGCCGCGCGGTCTTCGGCATCGACCTTGCGCCCGATCTTTGTCCGCCGCCGTGCCGCCATGGCGTGCGCGCGCTTCACCCGCCAAGCGTGGAGCCCGCGCGCGTTGAGCCGCCGCGATCCGATCACCGGATTCTTGGAGAAATTCTTCGCGCCCGTGGCAAGCTGCGCCAGCCAGACCGGGGCGAGGAGATAACGGGCGGGGTTCATGGCCGCATTCTAGCCGTTGTCGGAGAAGCTACAATGCTGCGATCACCGCATCGCCCGCTTCCCGCGTGGTGGCCTTCCCACCGAGATCTGCTGTCCGCAGGCCAGCGGCGAGTGCCACCTCCACCGCCTTCTCGATACGGGCCGCTGCATCTCCGAGCCCCAGCGAATAGCGCAGCATCATCGCGGCGGAGAGGATCGTCGCCAGCGGGTTCGCGATCCCCTGCCCCGCAATATCGGGCGCCGAGCCGTGGATCGGTTCGTAAAGCCCCTTCCCGCCCTCGTCGAGCGAGGCCGAGGGCAGCATGCCGATCGACCCGGTGCACATGCTGGCAAGATCGGAGAGGATGTCGCCGAACAGGTTCCCCGTGACGATCGTGTCGAACTGCCCCGGATCCTTCACCAGCTGCATCGCGGCATTGTCGACATAGAGATGGCTGAGTTCGATGTCGGGATAGTCGGCCGAGATCTCGGTCACGACGTCGCGCCAGAGCTGCGAGGTTTCGAGCACATTCGCCTTGTCCACCGAACAGAGCCTGCCGCGCCGCGCCCGCGCCGTTTCGAACCCGGTCTTCGCGATCCGGCGCACCTCGCCCTCGTCGTACGACATGATGTCATAGCCCTGCCGCAGCCCGGCATCGGTCGCGCGCATCCCCTTCTCGCCGAAATAAACGTCGCCGTTGAGCTCACGCACGATCATCAGGTCGATGTTGCCGGCAATGTCGGCGCGCAATGCCGAGGCATCGGCGAGCGCGGGGATCGTCGCGGCGGGGCGCAGATTGGCGTAAAGGCCCAGCTCGGCGCGCAGCCCCAGGATCGCCTGTTCGGGCCGCAAATGGCGTTCCAGCGCGTCGCAATCGGGATCGCCGACGGCACCGAACAGGATCGCATCGGCGCGCTTCGCGAGGTCGAGCGTCGCTTCGGGCAGCGGATGCCCCACCGCCTTGAACGCGGCACCGCCAACAGGGGCTTCCTCGAAAACAAGCCCGCCGATCTCGAGCGTATCCAGCACGCGCACCGCCTCGGCGATCACTTCCGGTCCGATCCCGTCTCCGGGCAGCAATGCAACGAGCATTATTGTCATCTCCCGCTCAGGCCGCGCGTTTCAACCGCTCGACCAGCCGTGTCCGAGCCGCCATGACATCCTTGCGCCGCTCCGCCAACAGGTCGCGCGCGATAAAATGGCCGGTGATCGCCAGCCCCTGAAAGATCGCGTCCCAATCCTCGACCCGGCCGCCATCGCGCAGGAAACCGGGCAGCGGCAGCAGGGAGGCGGCATAGGCCGTGCCCTTCTCCCGGCTGACCGCGATGCCCGATTTCGGGCTGACCCAGGCGAGATCGCCGGAATCGCCATCGGCGGCGCAGCGGTTGAGATCGAGCCCGAAGCCGAGCTCCGACAGCAACAGCAATTCGTAGCGCACCAGCGCCGCCGCCCAGTCCCTTGCGCGCGGCGCCGCTTCGACCGCCGCCAGCACGCCGTCCAGCGCGTCGTAAAGCCGCGGATAGCCATGGCCTTCCGGCAATGTCGCCGCCGTCAGCGCGCAGCTCCATTCTATCGCCGCAGCGGCAAGCGGCTCTTCGAACAGGCCGCCCCGGCTGTGCACGAGATCGAGAGTCAGGCTGGCGAGTTGCTCATCGGTGCGCGCACGGAACTCGGCGTCGACGAGGTTGCCGGGCTGCAGCACCGGCCGCAGGCGCCGGGACCGGCCGCCGCGGACATAGCCGGCCATCAGCCCCTGTTCGGGCGTCATCAGTCGCGCGATCGTGCCATGCTCGCCATGGTGACGGAGCGCGCAGACGATGGCGGGGGTGCGGAATTGCATGGCGCATTCCCTACCCCACGCCGTTATTGCAGCGAAAGCTGGAATCTCCGGCTGGTCCTTGAGACCCCGTCATTGCGAGCGAAGCGAAGCGTCGCCTTGAGCTCCGCGCAATGCCGCCGAGAATTACCGCCGGATGGTCTTCGCTACCCGTTCGAGGCGCAGTGCCTTCACGCCACGCTTGGCCAGCGCCATCGACCCGTCGAAGCCTTTCAGCGAAGCTATCAGCGCGCGATGGCCGAATGTCGGTTTGAGGAGCAACAGGTCGACACAATCGACGCTGCCCGTCGCGAACTGGCGCTTGTGCTGCCCGTCGCCCTCGGTGAAGTCGAAACGGCGGAACCGGCCTTCTTCGATCACCTGCCGCATCGCTTCGATCTGCAGCACCGCGCCGGGCGAATATTTGGCGAAGGCCGGGTCATAGCCGAGATAGGCGTAAATCAGCGTGTCGCCGTCCGCCGGAGCGTAGAGATAGCTGACCGGCTCGCCATCGACGAACAGCAGCCACGCGCGCAGCTCGTCGCGCCCGGCAAGGCGCCGCATCTCGGCCTGCGCGTCGGCGCCATCGGGAAGGCCGGCGTCGAGAAGACGCTCCTGATAGGTCTTTTCCGATACCTGGCGCGCGAGATCGTAAAATTCGCTCATTTCGCCAAGCGTGCGATAGCAACGCAGATCGAGCATTCCGCCTGAGAGCTTCTCGAACTTGCGAACCTTGCGCCGCAATGTCGACCGGCTTTTGCCCGAAAACGTGGCCATATAGTCGTCGAAGCTGGCTGAGAGATCGGCATAGCGGCGGGCGTAGCGCTGGCGCTCCAACGGTAGCGCGCCGGGCATCTGCGCTTCGACCGCATCGCGCCGCGATACTGGAAGCGATGTCACGAGATAGCCGTGATCGCCAGGAGCGAGCGGCGGTAAAATGACCGCCTTGTCGCCAAGCGCGTCGCCGAGCGACAGGCCGATCCGCACCAGCCGCCGGCGCACGGCGAGCAGCGTCCGGGCACCCACCTGGAAGCGCAGGGGCTGCGGCAGCGCGGCGGTCACAGCGCCACCTTCTCCAGCATGTTCGCCGTTAATTGCTCGGCCATACGGTTGGCGACGGTGAAGAACGAGATGGGTACGGGGTGCGCGGGAATGTCGAGCGGGACGCGGTCGAGATCGGCGAAATGCGTGGTCTGCGCCTTGTCCGCGCGGCGGGCGAGCATGGCGCAGAGCCGATCGAACCGCGCCTTGATCAGGCGATTGGGCCGCTGCCCGTCGCGCGTCGCCAGTTCGAAACTGTGCCCGACGATCGTGAAGACCGGCAGGCGTTCCTTGATGGCATGATCGATGCCGGACCGCATTTCGCTCCGCGAGATCGCGCAGATCTGCGTGTGGCGAAGGCCGCCGCCCGGCACCCGCAATTGGGTCACGGGAATTTCGACGATGCCCTTTTCCTCGGCCGGCGTGATCTGGTGTTCGGGCAGATCGATTGCGCTCGGCCACGGCGCCTCGCAGCCATTGTGGCTGGTGTCATAGGTGAAGCCGAGATCGCGCAGCGCTCGTAGCGTGTCGGTGTTCGCCGCATAGCTGCCCGAGCGGAAAGCGACGGGCATCGGCGCACCGGCTTCGATGAGCCATTCGCGTGCCTGGGCGATGATTTCGCGCTGCTCGTCATAACCGAATTCGGTGAGTTCGAAGCGCATCTTTTCGGGATCGCTGTCATGCTTTGCGGCATCGAGCCACATGGGATGACAGTGTAGCTGCACGCCCTGCCCGCCTTCGAGCACGGTTTCGACCATGCGTTTGACCGGATCGAGCCCAAAAATCGCGGCCGGCATCGGATCGATGAAGAAACAGGCTTTGAGGCCGAATTCGCGGAGTTTTTCGAGCTGATAGCTCAGCCCGACCCCGCCCGGCTCGACACTGCGCGCGTAGTTGTCGCGCCAATCCGCCCCGGCGACATGATGCCGCCAGGTGAGCTCGGTATCGACAGTGATCAGCACGCGCGTCGCCATGCCAAGCGCATAGCCCGCGCCCGGATAAGATTGCGTAAACCGGCCGATAACGAAAAATCGTGCTTCAACCGCATCTTAAGCCATGATGACTATATCCGACGAAACGGGAGAAGATGTCGATGCTGATGCGGCAGGAATATGCGATTGCTGCGGATGATGAAGGTCGGCCTGCGCAGGGCTGGGCCGTTGCCGATGACGCGGCGCTTGCTGCGCTCGTCGACGCCGCCGCGCCTTTGCACGCCTTCCTGCGCCCCGCATGGTATCGCGCCGCCGCCTCCGACGTCACTTTCCACGTTTATGAGCGCGACGGCGAGCCGGTCGCCGCCTTTCCCATCGCGCCGCGCCGAATGGGCCCGCTGACGATCAATGAAGTGGCCGGTGCATATTGGCCCTTCCGCAGCGTGCCGATCCGCGAGGACGCCGGCGATGCGATACTTCTGGCGATGCTGTCCGGCAGCGATGCCCGCGCTGCGCTCGGCAAGGCGTGGCGCGTCGGCCCGATCCAGGGCAACGACCCGTCGATCGAGCGGTTGCTGCCGCTTGCCGCACCAGCCGGCTGGGCCGTTTTCAAGCGCACCATCTCGCACAGCTACGACATCGATGTCGCCGCCTTGCGGGCGAAGAAGGCATGGCCCAGCAAGTCGGCGATTCGCCAGTCGCGCAACTATGCCAATCGCCTCGGCCGGATCGGTGAGGTGAGTTATCGCAAGGTGACCGGCGCGGACTGGACGGCAGACGACCGCGATGCCCTAGCCCGGATCGAGGCCGAGAGCTGGCTCGCCGAGATCAGCGACGGCGCCGATACCAAGTTCCTCGATCCCGAACGCCGCAGGATGTGGGAGGACGCGGCGCGCGATCCGGTGCTCGCGCCACTGATGTTCGCGCATATCATGTATCTCGATGAAGCGCCGATCGCCTTCACCTTCGGGCTGGCGGTCGGCGATACACGCTACCAGATCGCGAACAATTTCAGCGAGAAATACAAGGAATACAGCCCCGGCCGGATCATCCTGACGTTCGATTTCGCCGATGCGGCGGAACGCGGCGTTCCGGTCATCGACTGGGGCGCCGGCGATGGCGGATACAAGGCGCGCTACGGCGCGAAAGCCGGGCCGGAAATCTGCGACCTGCTCTTCGTCGACGACGGAATTCTGGCGAGGATGGCCAGGCCTCTGCTGAAACGCCAGGGCTGGGAACTTATTTCCGATCGTTAACCTGACCGAGAGCGGCCGCACTTAGAGTGCTCGGCGTCAGGAGAAATTCCATGAAATTCGTGACCCTTCAATCGCGTGGCGGCAAGTATCTCGTCGTCGCGGACAATATCGCCTGGTTGCGCGAGGATGAGAACGGCCAGACCAAGGTCGGCATGGTCGGCGGGAGTCCGTTGCTGGTGGTCGGCAGCGTGGACGAAATTGCCGCTGCCGTGATGGGCGACTGAGCCTCAACCGCCAGCGTGGAAATGATCGTAGATCGTCCGCGCCATCGCCGTCGAAACGCCGGGCACCCGCTCGATATCGTCGAGGCCCGCCGCCCGAACCGCTTTCGCCGTGCCGAAATGCAGGAGCAGCGCACGTTTGCGCGCCGGGCCGATGCCGGGGATGGCGTCGAGCGGACTCGTGCCCATCGCCTTTGCGCGCTTCTTCCGGTGAGCGCCGATGGCGAAGCGATGCGCCTCGTCGCGGAGCCGCTGCAGGTAGAACAGCACGGCGTTGTTCGGCGGCAGCAGCCGCTCGCGGCCGTCGGGAAAGTGGAAATGCTCGCGCCCGGCATGGCGGTCAGGCCCCTTGGAGATGCCGATGATCGGCACGTCGCTGATCCCGAGCTCCTCCAGCGTATCGCAGACGCTGCTGACCTGCCCCTTGCCGCCGTCTATCAGGACGAGATCGGGCCATTCGCCCTTTTTGCGGTCGGGATCTTCCTTCTCGGCGCGTGCGAAGCGCCGCTTGAGCACCTCGCGCATCATTGCGAAATCATCGCCGGGTTCGGTCTCGGGGTTCTTGATGTTGAACTTGCGATAGTTGGATTTGCGGAAGCCCTCGGGCCCCGCGACCACCATCGCGCCGACCGCGTGCGCGCCCTGGACATGGCTGTTGTCGTAAATCTCGATCCGGTCCGGGATATCGTCGAGCTCGAACATCTCGGCCATTTCGCGCATGACCTTCGCCTGGGTCGAGCTTTCGGCGAGCCGCCTGTCGAGCGCCTCCTCGGCATTGCGCCGTGCCTGATCCATCATCTTGCGCTGGTCGCCGCGCTGCGGGATTTTCAACGTCACCTTGCGATTCGCTCGCTCGGCCAACGCCTCTTCGAGCAATTCGGTCTCGGGCAGTTCCCGATCCACAAGGACCAGCCGGGGCGGCGGCACCTCCTCGTAGAACTGCATCAAAAAGGCCTGCATTGCCACTTCTTCGGGCACGTCTTTCACATGCGATGGGAAGAAGCTGCGATGCCCCCAATTCTGCCCGCCCCGGATGAAGAAGGCCTGGATGCCGACCGTCCCGCCCTTCGCCGCCAGCGCGAAGACATCGGCATCGGTGACGTTCGCCGCCGTCAGCGCCTGGTTGCCCTGGATGAAGGTCAGCGATTTGAGCCGGTCGCGATAGACGGCGGCCATCTCGTAATCGAGATTCTCGGCCGCCTTTTCCATTTGCGCGCCGAGCTTCTGCTGGATCTTGATGCTCTTGCCCGAGAGGAACGCCTTGGCGTCGTCGACGAGCTCGTCATAGCCGTCCTCGTCGATCCGGCCGACGCACGGCGCCGAGCAGCGCTTGATCTGGTAGAGCAGGCACGGCCGCGAACGGTTCGAGAAGAAGCTGTCGGTGCAGCTACGCAGCAGAAACGTCTTCTGCAACGCGTTGATCGTCCGGTTGACCGAACCGGCGCTGGCGAACGGACCGTAATATTGCCCCTTGGCGCGCCGCGCGCCGCGATGCTTCATGATCCGCGGATAGTCGTGATCTTCGCGCAGCAATATGAACGGGAAGCTTTTGTCGTCGCGCAGCAGGACATTGTAGGGCGGGCGGTAGCGCTTGATGAGCTGCGCTTCGAGCAGCAGTGCCTCGGCCTCGGTGTTGGTCGTGACGATCGTCATCGTCCGCGTTTGCGCCACCATTCGCTGGAGCCGCTTCGGCAGCTGCGCGATTTGCGTATAGTTCGGCACGCGCGATTTCAGGCTCGCCGCCTTGCCGACATAGAGAACATCGCCCCGCGCATCGAGCATCCGGTAGACACCGGGCCGCTGCGGCAATGACTTCACCGTTTCCCTGATCGCCTCGACGCCCGCATCGAGATCGGGCGTGTCGGCCCCTTTGACGGTATAGGTCGCCTTGTCCTCGTTGAACCGCTCGGGCGCATTGGGGATATCGGGGCGGCCGGATTTCATGCGAACGATCTAGGCATTGGCGGCAAGGACGGCAAACGGCTAGCATGATCGTTCGAAACGCGCCGCGGAGTGAAAGATGAAATCGTCATACGCCCTCTCGCTTGCCTGTCTGTGCCTGGGGGCACCGCTCACCGCCCAAACCGTGACGGAAGACGGCGATCTGCCCACCGCGTTCGCCGCCGGCTGGCAGGGCGAGGATGTCTGCGAGCAACTGTTCGAAAATGACGAGATGCGGGTCGGACGCTGCACCTTTCCTCCGGGCATCGGGCATGAGCGGCATTTCCATCCACCGCATTGGGGCTATATTCTTCAAGGCAGCACGATGGAGATCACCGACGCGGAGGGCAGTGAAATCCGCGAAATGACCGCCGGCGCATCGTGGTGGAGCGACGGCATCGCCTGGCACGAAGCCGTCAATGTCGGCGATGAGACCGGGGTCTATCTGATCATCGAACCTAAAATGCACACCACCACAGTTCCGTAGGCCGGCGGCCCAACGAAAGCGGCCACCGGTTTCCCGGCGGCCGCGTTCATCTTCGGTAGGTTTGACCCGGGCCTAGTTGAGACGCGTGTCGAGCCCCGAAATCGTGCTGTCGATCAGCGCCTTGTCGGCGGCCGCATCGTGCTTCTGCTCGATGAGCCGGGCGGCGGCGGCGGTCGCCGCGGTGGCGGCCTTGGCACGGACTTCGGCGATCGCGCTGCGCTCGGCAGCGGCGATCTTGTCCTCGGCCAGCCGCTGGCGCCGTTCAACCAGCGCATCGGCATCCTTTTCGGCCTGCTCGACGATCTCACCAGCCTCGTCGCGCGCGCGCTGCAGCAGCGCGGCGGCTTCCTGATCCGCATTGGCGGTCTTGGCTTCGTACTCCGCCTTGAGCGCCTCGGCCTCGGCGCGTAGCTTGGCGGCCTCGTCGATTTCGCCGCGGATCTCGGCGATCCGCTTGTCCATCGCGGCGGCGATGATGCCGGGCACCTTCTTCCAGATCATGATCGCCAGCACGACGATCATCGCCAGTGCAACCCAGGCATTGGCGTCCAGATAGAAGGCGGTCGGCTCGGGATAATGGCCGGCTTCCTCGGTATGGCCAGCCGCTTCGCCGTGATCGTCGGCGGGAATGCCCATGTCTTCATGGACTTCCTGCTCAAGCTCGGCTTCGAGCGCGGGGTTTGCGTTAGCCATGGGCCATCTCCGCCTTCACCGCCGCTTCGGCTTCGGCAGCGGTCACATCGCGACCCGAAATGCGCGCGACGATATCGCGTGCCGCCTCGACGGCGACGCTTTCGATCTCCGCCAGCGCCGCGGCGCGAGACTTGGCGAGGCTCGCTTCGGCCTCGGCCAGCTTCGCGTCGAGCTTCTCATCGGCGGCGGCCAGGCGCTTTTCCGTATCGGCCGAGGCCTGGGACTTTGCTTCGACGGTCACCGAGTTCGCATTCGCACGCGCTTCGTTTATCTGCGTGCGATAGGTTTCCTCGATCTCGTCGGCCTTTTCATGCGCGGCATCGGCAGCGGCCACATCGTCGGTGATCCGCTTGGCGCGGGCATCGACGGTGCCCTGCACCTTGGGCAGGATCGCCCGGGCGATGCCGAAATAGATGATCGCGAGCACGACGAGCAGCGCGCCGATCTGCGACGCGTAGCTGACGAGGACTTGATCGATCTGAGGCATGAATCCGCTTTCCTTGTTCTTGTGCCGGTTCGGCAGGGCGCGGCGCCACGGCCGCGCCCGTCCAAACTAGAAGACGAACAGGATGAGCAGCGCGACGACGAACGCGATCAGGCCGAGCAGTTCGGCGGCCGCGAAGCCGATGAACAGGCGGCCCTGCTCGCCGTCGGCGGCGGCCGGGTTGCGCAGCGCGCCCTGGAGGAACGATCCGAAGACGTTGCCCACACCGGTGGCGGCGGCGCCGACACCGATCGCGGCAAGGCCCGCACCGATCATTTTTGCAGCTTCAAGTTCCATTGGAAAACTCCCTAGGTTGGATTGGGTATGAAATCAGGTTGAGACGAAAATCAGTGCAGATTGACGGCGTCGTTGATGTAGAGCGTCGACAACAGGGCAAAGACATAGGCCTGGATCGCGCAGACCAGGATTTCGAGCGCGCTGACGAAGAGCATCAGGGCGAAGCTAGGCACGGCAACGATGAGGCCGTAGGTCCAGCCCGCGTTGATGCCGTCGATGACGAACGAACCGAACAGCTTTAGCAGAATGTGACCCGCGGTCATGGCGATGAAGAGCCGGAGCGCGAGGCTGAACGGTCGCACGAGGAACGAGAACAGCTCGATGAAGAAGATCAGCGGGATCATCGGCGCGGGCGTGCCGTGCGGGATGAACAGCGTGAAGAATTTCAGCTTGTGCCGCCAGAAACCGACGATCAGCACGATCGAGAAGCTCATGATCGCCATCATGCCGGTGATGACGAAATGGCTGGTCACGGTGAACGGATGGCCGCCGACGATGCCGATCGGCACGAGGCCGAGCAGGTTGGCGAACAGGATGAACATGAAGATCGTGAAGATATAGGGGACATATTTCTTCCCCTCCGGACCGATCGTCGTCGATATCATATTGTCGACGAAGCCGGTTATCCCCTCCACGGCGAGCTGCCAGCGGCCCGGAACGAGCTCGCGGCGCATACCGCCCAGCATGAAGATCCAGAGCGCGGCGAGCGCGATCAGCATCCACAGGGTGGAGTTGGTAAAGGCGAAACTGCCTTCGCCAAGGGTCCCGAAAATCGGCTGCACCTCGAACTGGTGCATCGGATCGACTGCGCCGCCTTCAGCCACGTCTCTGTCCCGTCTCGCTCTAACTTAAGGAGCACCGCTAGCGCGGCGGCTCCTTGGAAATCCTGTAAATATTCCTGAAGGCGACGGCGAACCCGAGGAACACCAGAACCAACAGAAATATGGGCGAAGTGTCCAACCACCGGTCCAAGACCCAGCCGATCAAACCTCCGCCCAGCGGTGCCCCGATCAGTTCGGCGAGAATACGGTGCCCCTGGGAATATCCCTTGGCCGGCCCCTTATTCCGCTTGGCTGCGCGATCTTCTTCTGCGCGTCGTGCGGCCTGCAATCGCTTTTCCAGCGACTGGATCCGCGCATCTTCCGCGACAGGAGTATTTCGCCCGGTTTCGTCCTCCGCCATGTTCGTTTCCTTCGTCCCTTCGAATTCGCCGGGACGCCGGACACGCGCATGGAGGCGAGCGACCCCGCCAAGGCAGGTGCCGTTTAGGGACGGGGGTGACCCAAGTCAACCGAGTCGTCCCCGGCCGGAACAGGCTTATTGCATTGCGGAAAAGCTGGCGGTTGTTGCCGAAATATGGCAGCCGACAGCGATGGATAGAAGATTGTTTCGCGCCGCCTCGGGAGCGGTTTTCGCACTCACCGCAATGACAGCCTCCGTCCAGGCGCAGGAGGCTGATTCGGCGTCGATCTTCGATGTGGAGCGGACCGAAGGGTTCTACGAACATGATGGCTTCGGCTACACGCTGCCCGATGAAGTGGCGGAATTCCCGGGCCTCAATGAGCAGCTGACCGCCGAACGCGAACAGGCGCGCGCCGAATTCGACGATATGGTCACCGAGTTGCGCAGCGAAATGCCCGACAGCCCGATGCTCGATCATCTGGCGATGGACACCTATTGGGTCTCGCCCGGCCGCGCCGGGCGGCTGCTGAGCCTCGCCTCGACGACCTATATCTATGGCGGCGGCGCACATGGAAATACCGGCTATGGCGCGCGAATCTGGGACACGGCAGAAGATCACGCCGTCGATTTCGCCTATCTCTTCACCGATCGCTATGCCGCCTATGCGAACATCGATCGCGCCTATTGTGCGCAGCTTGCCGCGATGCAGGCCGATCGCGGCGTCGAGACCGACTACAGCTGGTGGAATGCCTGTCCGCTGCTCCACGAACAGGCGATCGCGCCGGGGAGCGGGTCAGGCGGTGCCTTCGACACGATCCATATCGTCGTCGCGCCCTATGTCGCAGGGCCTTACGTGGCGGGAAGTTTCGAAATATCGGTGCCGGTGACGCAGGCTCTGGTCGACCTGGTCAAGCCGGAATATCACGACGCGTTTGCGGCGGCGAATTAGGGTCTGACGCAACAAACCGTCATTGCGAGGAGCCAAAGGCGACGAAGCAATCCAGAGCAGCGAGCGTTATTCTCTGCGGCTCTGGATTGCTTCGCTGCGCTCGCAATGACGGTTTTTGACCGACTCGAATTCCGTCCAGTTCGCAGCGGCGAACCTCAGCAACCGGGAACGGAAACCCCACCGGCCCCGGCGGTCCGCCAGACGCCATCCTGGAGTTGATAGACGCGTCCCGCGGCAAGGCCCGAGATCACCGAGCATGCGGTTTCGGTCGCGACCTGCTGTCGCGTCACGCCGCGCTCTTCGGCGAGCCGCGTATAGGCCGAACGCCGGGCGAGATTGATCGCATCGACCTGGGCGCGCAATTCGGCCGAGGGGCTCTGCGCGAAGCCGAGATAGCCGGACATGGTCTCACCGACCACGCCCTGCGACACGGCCTGCTGAACGGCGGCGTTTTGCGCCTGCGCCATCGTAGCGACACCGCCGGCCATTGCTCCGGCCAGCGCGATCGCGGCTATGATCTTGCGTGTCTTGGTCATCGTCATTCTCGCTACTCTCTGGTCTCGATTATCACTCCGGGAACAGGTCCGGATTGTCCTCGATCAAATTCTGCACGTCTTCCTGCAAATTGACGTCGATCGTCTGCTGTACGTTTATGTTCAGTTCGATCACGATCGGATCTTCCGGGGTATTCACCTGCACGCATCCCGCCAGCGCAATCGCGCCAACCATCAGCGATAAAGCGAAAATCCGGGTCATCCCCGATGTCGTCGCATTGCTCTCCTTCATCGTCAATCTTGGTATCGTCATGGCAGATCGTCGCTTTCCTGACCCTGAACGGCCCGTTCGGCCCCGGTTTCTATTGTGGTTTCCCTGCGCTGCCGCCGTATCGCCTCGCCGACGAGAAAAGTGGGATCGTCGAGCAAACGGACCGAGTAGAACAGCCCCTGAAACGGCGCGCGCATCGTGATGTCGAAGCGCACCGGTATTTCCGCCAATTGGCGTGTCAGCCCGGCGACGAGGAAATTCTGGCCCTCGCGCGAGATACGCGGCGTGACGCCCGTGAAGTCGATCGACGTCACCATCTCGCCGTCGAGATCGCCGTCAAAGGTCAGCGTCATGATATCGTAGCGGACGAGTTCGAGCGCGTTGAACGCCAGCGTGCCGAGCAGGCCGAGATTCACGTCGCTGATCTCGCCTTCATAGCTGAACGCCCCGCCGGGCGGTCGCGAGCGCAGATAGCCGCCTTCGATCCGCGCGCCATCCCGATCGAACACGATCGGCAGTTCGCCGTCGAACAGGCCGGTGACGCCGATGCTTTGCAGATCCCGCTCTTCGACGAACTGGAAGGCGTCGATCCCGGTCAGGCGAAAATTCATGCGCCGCTCGCCATCCGCACCGAGATTGAGGACTGTCGGTTCCAGCACGATCTCGCCACCGGCAAAGGGCCAGCGCCCGCCTTCGATCCGTATCTGACTGCCGGAGAGGAACTGGAAGGCCATCTCGCCATCCTCGACGAGCACACCGGGATTGACCTCGCGCATCGTCGCTAGCTGATTGGGAGCGGTTTCGAGACCCAAGAGGTCGGTGAAATGCAGTTCTGTGTTGAGGCCGCGTACCGGGCCGAACGACGCGGCGAGATCGGTGTCGATGATGCGGTAGGTCCCCTCGCTCGTCACCCCCTCCGGCCCCCAGCGGATGACGCCGGTGCCTTCCACCAGTCCATCCACCTCGGCGACGATCCCGACGAGCAGGTCGGTGAGGTCGCGCGGATGCATCCGGTCGTTGAATTCCAGCCGTTCCGTCGCGAGTACCGCCTCGCCGCGCCCGCTGTTCAAATTGTGCGCCAGATCCACATCGGCGACGGTGACCTGCGTCTTGGGTTCGAGCAGCGCGCCCGTCAGCGTGACGCGATTGTCCGCCAGACGCAGCGCCAGATCGCGCGAGATCATCGGTTCGAACAATGGATCGGGCGCCGTGTGGGTGACCTCGCCGACGCCGTTCACGTCGAGCACGCCGCCCACGAAGCGCCAGTCGCCGCTGCTGTCGCCGATCCGGATCGGCACCGACGCCAGCTGCCCCGAAAGACCAGTATAACCCCCGTCGACTCCCCCCGCAACGAAATCGCCACCGAACGTCGCGATATCGAGCTGCGATTGTGCACCTTCCGGCCCCAGCCGCAGGGCGACGTTGCGCGCGTCGAACCGGGGATCCCCGAGCGGCAGTCGGAAATCCTCGGCACGCAGCGAAAGCGGCGTGCCGCCGAGCCGGCCGTTCAGGCGAAGATTGGCGAGCCGCGCCCCGCCGTCGATTCCGCGTCCCGGCACATAACGGAAGAACGATCCGCCCGAGAGCGGACAGAGCGGCAGGCTCGACGCGCCCACATCGAGGCTCGCGACCTGGAGCCGCGCAAAGCTGATCGGTTCGCACCCCTGCCCCACCGTCAGCGCGCCGCCGCGCCCGAGCGTCCCGTTGATCGGCAGCCGCAGCCGTTCGACCCGGCCGCCCGCCAGCGGGCCGGTCATTTCGACGCTGGTTGCGATTCGCGTGCCGCCGCCCGGCAATGCGGCAAAGCGGATCGGCCCCATGGCCAGCCTCGCGCCATTCGCCTCGACCGGCGCGATCCGCGCATAGCCGGATAGCGGCGCACCGGCGCGCTGCTGATCGAGGCTGACGAGCATTTCCGGAAAACCGCCGCCCGCCAGCCGCATCGTGCCGTCGAGCCGCAGCGGCGCCGAAGGCCAGCCGACCCGCACGCCATCTCCGTCGGCAATCAGCAAGCGCGCGCCGCTGTCGCTCCGCATCGTCAGATCGGAGACGCGCGCGGTACCGATGCCGTCGCGCAGGGCCAGGACAAGGCCGAAATCGGCATCGAAGGCGGAAACCGCGCGTCGCGTCGCAAGCGACAGGCGTTCGCCGACCGGCCCGAGCGGTGTGCCTTCCGCCTGCCGCAGCGTCTGGATCAGCCCGCCGATCCGTCGCGGTCCAATACGCGCCCCGGCGAGACGCACGTCATTGTCGAGCACGAAAATCCCGTCCTCGCGCAACCGGAAATGCGAGCGCGTTCGCGCCAACGCGGCGCGCGAATCCTCGAAACGGAGATTGCGGCTTTCGATGCGCGCGAAACCGGTCGTACCGCCATCGGCCGTACCGTCGAAATCGGCCCGCCCCGTCGACCGGCCGACAGCAACGTCACCCTGGCGCAACGCCGCGAACCGCAGCCGCCCGTCGCCGCCCCAGCGGTCGAACGCTTCGGAAAAGACCGCCTGCAGCGCGACTTCGGGCGCGGCGAGCTGGAGGCCACCGGCACCGCAATCGATCCGCCGGGCGCGCACCGGGCCGTCGATCGAAGGGCGGCGTGAATCGATGCGGACAGCCGCGTTTACCCGGACGCGCCGAATTCTGCAGTCCGAAACCGCCAGCCGCGGCGCGACTACGCCGATCCGGCCCGAAAAGCCGTCATGAAGCGGCCCTTCGCCATCGACGATCAGCGTCGCGGGGCCATAGGGCGTCCGCAGGAAGAGCTGCGCGTCGTGTAGCGTCACGTCTAGTTCGGGAAAGGCAAAGGGTTCGCCCGTCGGCTCGGGAAGCAGCCGGTCGACCTGGCCGAAGCGCACGCGCCCATCCTCGCCCAGTTCGCCGCGCAGCCGCACGCCATAGGCGACTATGCGTTCGATTTGCGGCGCCCCGAAGGTCAGCCGCACATGCAGTTCCGCCCAGGCGGCGGTGAGATCCGGATCGTCGGGATCGCCGATGACGACATTGGCGATCCGCTGCTGCGTCAGCCCGAATTCGGTGATTTCATATTCCGCCTCGACACCGCGGCTTGCGAGTTCGCGGTCGATGAAATCGCGCGCCAGCGGCTTGCGGAATGCCCAGGCCACCGCAAGCGCGATGAACAGCAGAAGCAGGAACCCGCCGAGCCACCGAAGCCATTGGCGGCGCCTCACCGGCGGCAATTCCTCGGCATCTTCCATGGACTTGCACTAGCGCGATTGATCGAACGCCGCCATCCCGATACCGCTGTGCCATGGCGGACCTTCCGACCGACGGCACCGGGCATCGCGACCGGCTGCGCCAGCGCCTCCTCGACGGCGGGCACGAAGCGCTGCACGAGCATGAGCTGGTGGAGTATCTGCTGGGACTCGCCATTCCGCGCCGCGACACCAAGCCGCTGGCAAAGAGGCTTATCAACGAGTTCGGAAGCTACGGCGCCTTGTTGTCCGCGCCTGCCGACGAATTGCGGCGCAAGACCAAGCTGTCTGACCGCTCGATTGCCGCTTTGATGATCGCCAAGGCGTCGGCGCTGCGCCTCTTGCAGTCCGAAATTGCCGGCCGGCCGGTGCTCGCCAACTGGCAGGCGCTGCTCGATTATCTCCACGCTGATATGGCGCACGAGCCGGTCGAGCGGGTCCGCGTGCTCCATCTCGACGCCAAGAATGTCCTCATCCGCGACCAGCTCGTCGCCGAAGGAACGATCGACCAGGCGGCAATCCATGTCCGCGAGATCATCCGCAAGGCGATCGACCTGCACGTCTCGGCCATGATCCTCGTCCACAACCACCCCTCGGGCGACCCTTCGCCGAGCCAGGCCGATATCCGGCTGACCCGGGAAGTCGCGGAGGCGGGCCGGCCGCTCGGCATCGCGGTGCACGATCATATCATCGTCGGCGCATCCGGCCATAACAGCCTCCGGAGCATGGGATTGCTCTGATCACGACAAAAAGGCGCCGCCCGAAACGGACGGCGCCTCTCGTCATGCTCCTCTTGTGTGTTACGCGGTCAGGAACGCGGTCAGCTCGGTCGATGAGATGCCGTTGCTCTGATCGGCATCGGTCTGCGCGAAGGCGGCTTCCGCCCAGGCGTCGATCTCGGTCTGGGTCATCGCTTCCTGCAACTGCTCGGTGAAAATGGGCAGAATCCAGCTCGCAAACTCGTTCTGCGAGAGTTCGCCATTGCCATCCGAATCATAGGTCGCGAACTCGGACGACACATAGGCCTCCACGGCGGCAGGATCGTTCGTCGCGGCTTCAGCCGTGGCCGAAGCATTGGCATCCGGCGTCATCGGCTCTGGCGGAGTTGCCGGCGTCGCAGCCATGGGCTCGGCCGCATCCATCGGCTCGGCAGCCATCGGATCGACCGGATCGGCCTCTTCCAGCGGGCCGCCCTGGCCATCAGAGTCCTGCTGAGGCTCGTTTTCCACCAATTCCGGGCCGTCGGCATCCGTCTCGATCTCGGCCTCCATGGTCGTGTCGCCGCTATCCGTGGTCACCCGGGTGTCCGCATCCACGCTCGCGGCCGGATCGGGCATACTGGTTTCGACATCGGTACGGGCATCCACTCCGACAGCGTCTTCCATTGGAGCGTCGACCGATGCATCGACGGCGGTTTCACTTTCGAAGACCGGCTCGGCCATCGGCGTATCGGGCCCGTCCTGGGCCACAGTCGGGGCGGCGATGGCGAGCGCACTCGCACAAGCTAAAAACTTCAACATTTTCAATCTCCTGTCTCTGGCCGGGGGAAGCCGGCAGGCATGGTGTTCAACATGTACGGGGGGTCGTGGTTCCTCCGGCATGGCCAGTTGATCGCGAACGACTCGCGACTCGTCCGCCATGCGTGGCAAAACCGGGACAGAATGCACGGAAGGGCGGAAAACAGGGCAATTTGTCGCACCGGTCGCCTGCTGCTAGATGCCGCGCTCCGCCCGACGAAAGGACCAAGTCCCCGATGATCCCGCGCTATGCCCGCCCGGAAATGACCGCGCTTTGGGAACCCGAAGCGAAGTTTCGCATCTGGTTTGAGATCGAGGCCCATGCGACGCAGGCGCTGGCGGACCGGGGCGTCGTCCCGGAAAGCGCAGCCAAGGCGCTGTGGGACTGGTGGGCGACCGGTCCGACAATCGACGTCGCCGCGATCGACGCCATCGAAGCGGTGACGAAGCACGACGTCATCGCCTTCCTGACCTGGGTGGCCGAACAGGTCGGCCACGAAGCCCGCTTCATGCATCAGGGGATGACGTCGAGCGACGTTCTGGACACCTGCCTCGCGGTGCAGCTGACCCGCGCCGCCGATATCCTGCTGTCCGATCTAGACGCGCTGCTCGAAGCAATCGAGCGCCGCGCGCACGAACACAAGATGACGCCGACCATCGGCCGCAGCCACGGCATCCATGCCGAACCCGTCACCTTCGGCCTGAAAATGGCGGAGGCCTATGCCGAATTCGCGCGCAACAAGGCGCGGCTCGAAGCGGCCCGCGCCGATATCGCCACCTGCGCGATTTCGGGCGCGGTGGGCACCTTCGCCAATATCGATCCCGAGGTGGAAGCCTATGTCGCCGACAAGCTCGGCCTGACGCCCGAACCCGTCTCGACCCAGGTCATTCCGCGCGACCGCCATGCGATGTTCTTCGCGACGCTCGGCGTCATTGCTTCGTCGATCGAGCGATTGGCGACCGAGGTTCGTCATCTCCAGCGTACCGAAGTTCTCGAGGCCGAAGAATATTTCTCGCCCGGTCAGAAGGGCTCCTCGGCGATGCCACACAAGCGTAACCCGGTGCTGACCGAGAACCTGACCGGGCTTGCCCGCATGGTTCGGAGCGCCGCGATCCCGGCGATGGAGAATGTCGCGCTGTGGCACGAACGCGATATCTCGCACAGTTCGGTCGAGCGCTATATCGGCCCCGATGCGACGATCACGCTCGATTTCGCGCTCGCGCGGCTGACCGGCGTCGTCGACAAGCTGCTCGTCTATCCCGAGCGGATGCAGAAGAATCTCGACCGGATGGGCGGCCTCGTCCATTCGCAGCGCGTGCTGCTCGCCCTCACCCAGGCGGGTGTCAGCCGCGAAGACGCCTATCGCCTCGTCCAGCGCAACGCGATGAAGGTGTGGGAATCGGACGGCGAACTGTCGCTGCTCGAATTGCTGAAGGCCGATAAGGAGGTCACGGCGGCGCTGTCACCGGAGCAGATCGAGGAAAAGTTCGACCTCGATTATCACCTCAAACATGTCGACACGATCTTCGCGCGGGTGTTCGGCGGCTAGCTGTCGGGTCGGCGCTTTCAGGAGATACCGAAAATTCCAGCCTTCGCTGGAATGACGATTGCCTGGGATTGTCTCTATTCCCCGAACATCGTCTTGAGCTTGGAGAAGAAGCCCGCGCTTTCGGGGCATTCCTCGCCGGTTTCGGTCTCGCGGAATTCGGCGAGCAATTCCTTCTGCCGCGCCGAAAGCTTGGTCGGCGTCTCGACGTCGAATTGGACGACGAGGTCGCCATGCCCCCTGCCCTGTAGCACGGGCATGCCAGCGCCGCGCTTGCGGAGTTGCTTGCCCGATTGCATGCCGGCGGGAATCCTGAATTCGTGCACTTCGCCGTCGAGGCCCGGAACCTCGATCTCGCCACCGAGCGCGGCAGTGGTGAAGGAGATCGGGCAGCGCGCGGCGAGCGTCGTGCCTTCGCGCTGGAACAGTTCGTGCCGCGCGACATGGACGAAGATGTAGAGATCGCCCGACGGCCCGCCACGCGCACCGGCTTCGCCCTCGCCCGACACGCGGATGCGCGTGCCCTGGTCGACGCCGGGCGGGATGTTCACCTCGAGCGACTTGGTCGTGTCGACGCGTCCCTCGCCCCGGCAATCGAGACAGGGTTCCGCGATCACCTGACCCATGCCGTGGCATTGCGGGCAGGTGCGTTCGATCATGAAGAAGCCCTGCTGCGCGCGGACCTTGCCATGGCCGTTACAGGTGCCGCACGTCTGGGCGCCGGTGCCGGGCTTGGCGCCCGATCCCTCGCACGTCTCGCAAGTCTGGGTGACGTCGAGCGTCAGTTCGGCGGTCTTGCCGTGATAGGCTTCTTCCAGCGTGATCTCATAATCGTAGCGCAGGTCCGCGCCGCGCCGGACATCGCCGCCCCGGCCTCGTCCGCGACCGCCCATCTGGTCGCCGAAAAAGCTTTCGAAAATATCGGAAAAGGCATCGAAGCCCTGCGCGCCGGCATGGCCACCACCGCCGCCGCCATTCTGGAAGGCGGCATGGCCGAAGCGATCGTACGCCGCGCGCTTCTGCGGGTCCTTCAGGCAGTCATAGGCCTCGTTGCAGGCCTTGAACTTCGCCTCGGCTTCGGGATCGCCGGGATTGCGGTCCGGATGATGTTCCATGGCGAGCTTGCGATAGGCGGACTTGATCGTCGATCCGTCCGCGTCGCGCGACACGCCCAGCTGTTCGTAATAGTCGACTTGCGTCGTCACAACGGCATTACCCCTCCATGACTATGGCGCCATCCCGCCTTCGCAACGGGACGGCGCCATGCCATGTTACGCCTTGTTGTCTTCGTCGACTTCGGAGAATTCGGCGTCGACGACATCTTCGTCGTTCGCCGTCTCGTCGCCTTGGGCCTCGCCGCTTTCGGCGGCGCCGGCCTCGGCCTGCTGGCTCTCATAGATCTTCTGACCCAGCTGCATCGCGGCCTGGGCGAGCTCTTCCGACTTGGTCTTCATCGTCTCGGAATCGCCGCCTTCGATCGCCGTCTTGGTTTCGGCGATCTTGGCTTCGATGTCGGACTTGGTCGCATCGTCGATCTTGTCGCCATGCTCGTTGAGCTGCTGTTCGGTCGAATGGACGAGGCTTTCGGCCTGGTTCTTGGCCTCGGCGCCTTCGCGCTTCTTCTTGTCCTCTTCGGCGAACTGCTCGGCTTCCTGGACCATCTTCTCGATATCGGCCTCTTCGAGACCGCCCGAGGCCTGGATCTTGATCTGCTGTTCCTTGCCGGTGCCCTTGTCCTTGGCACTGACGTTGACGATGCCATTGGCATCGATGTCGAACGTGACCTCGATCTGCGGCACGCCGCGCGGCGCAGCAGGGATACCGACGAGATCGAACTGGCCGAGCATCTTGTTGTCGGCCGCCATTTCGCGCTCGCCCTGGAAGACGCGGATCGTCACCGCGTTCTGGTTGTCCTCGGCGGTCGAATAGGTCTGCGTCTTCTTCGTCGGGATCGTCGTGTTGCGATCGATCATCCGCGTGAAGACGCCGCCCAGCGTTTCGATACCGAGCGACAGCGGGGTCACGTCGAGCAGCAGCACGTCCTTGACGTCGCCCTGCAGCACGCCG
>NZ_CAKZNF010000055.1 GCF_937129435.1 uncultured Parasphingopyxis sp.
ATCGGGATCGTCGCCTGGCCGCCGCAGGTCACCATGTTGACGTTCGGTTCGCCGAGATGCGCGTCGCCATTGACGGGCGGAATGGTGAAGGGACCGATCCCGGCCGGCGTCAGGTCGATGACCCGCTTGCCCGCCGCGCGCAAAGCTTCGTCATGACGTTTGTGCGCGCCGGCCGAAGTCGCGTCGAAGACGATGGCGATATCGGCGAATTCGGGCATGGCGAGCAGGCCGTCCAGGCCCTCCGCCGTTGTCGCCACGCCAAGCCGCTCGGCCCTGGCAAGGCCATCCGAATTGGGATCGATGCCGACCATCGCCGCCATTTCGAGCGTGTCGGACAGGCGCATGATCTTGATCATCAGATCGGTGCCGATATTGCCCGATCCGATGATCGCGACCTTGGTCTTCGTCATGTCCTCTCTCCATAGGTGAACGACACGCTGCCGAGGCCGCCCACGGTCGCGCGAACAGCGTCGCCCTCGGCGATTTCGACCATCGGGCCGAGCGCGCCGGTGAGCACGATATCGCCGGCGCGCAGCGGATCGCCGCGCTCGGCCAGCGTGTTGGCGAGCCAGCAGGCGGCTTCGAGCGGATGACCGAGACAGGCTGCCCCCGCGCCCAAAGAGGCGACGGCGCCATTGAGTTCGAGCACCATGCCGCACGACCAAAGATCGAGACCGTCCAGCGGCCTGCGGTCATTGCTGAGCACGAACATCGCCGAGGAGCCGTTATCGGCAACGGTGTCGGCGAAGCTGATTTTCCAGTCCGTGATTCGGCTGTCGACGATCTCGATCGCCGGGGCAACGCTGGCGACGGCGGCGGCCATCGCGTCGCGATCGATGCCCGGCTCCGCGAGATCGGCGCCGAGAATGAACGCGATCTCGGCCTCGGCCTTGGGCTGGATCATCCGTTCCGGTGGCAAAACGCCGCCATCGGCGATCTCCATGTC
This sequence comes from uncultured Parasphingopyxis sp., assembly GCF_937129435.1. GTDB lineage: Bacteria > Pseudomonadota > Alphaproteobacteria > Sphingomonadales > Sphingomonadaceae > Parasphingopyxis. The sequence continues at coordinate 947 of NZ_CAKZNF010000055.1, forward strand.
CTCGAACAGTACGCCGAAATCGGGCTGATCGACGCCGAGCTGCTGCTGGACGGCCTTGGCCGTCAGGCCGATCTTGCGGCCGACGATCCGGCGGCCCGCGCCCTCCCAATAGCGTGTGTTGATGGCCTGCACTGCATAGGCACCATCGGTGTCCACCGGGTCGAGATAGTCGCGCAGCGGCGGCATCGTGGCGCCGCCATAGGCGTCGCGCAGCAGCGTCGCCGCCTGTTCGAACTTGTCCGCCATGACCGGCTCACTCCCTCTTCGTTTCGGGGATCAATTATCATCGGCGGTTCGGCCATACCATGCTGTCTTGACCATTAATTCTCAATATATGAGAATATTTGAAGTTGCTTCTCTGGTGCGGGGGCTGTCTAAGCGCCGACGCCCGCGCTCGATCGGGAGAGAGAATATCGCGACCGCGCAAAGCAAATCGCTGACCAAGGCGCTCGACCTGTTGGAAGCCTGCGTCGCGCAAGGCGGTGGGGCGCGGCTGGCGACGGTCGCCCGACACCTCGATATACCCGTTCCGACGGCCTATCGCCTCGCGCGCACGCTTCAGGATCGCGGCCTGCTCGCCTGTTCGGGGCGGGGCCGCTATTTCCCGGGCCCCAGGCTGTACACCCTGTCGCAGCAACTGACGGCGCGGACGACGGCGGCGGGCCTGTCGCGCCCGTTGCTCGCCAAGCTGGCCAGAAGGTTTCGCTGCATCGCGCATTTCGGTGTCTATGAGGAAGAGATGGTCACCTATCTCGTCCGTGCCGGCGAAGGCCGGTCCGCAATCGCGACCGAAGAGGGAACCCAGCTCGAGGCCTATTGCTCGGCGATCGGTAAGATCCTGCTCGCCGAACTCGGCGAGGACGCCCGCGAGGCCTATCTCGCGACCGGGCCGTTCACGCCGCTCACCGATCGCACGATCGTTGCGCCCGATGCGCTGCGGGCCGAACTGCGGCGCACGGCCGCACGCGGCTACGCCGTCGACGATCGCGAGATATACGACAATCTGCTGTGCCTCGCGGTGCCGGTGCGGACGCGCGATTTCGGCGTCGTCGGCGCGATCTCGCTCTCGATGCCGGATCAGCCGCTGTCGGATGCGATGTTCGCCGCGCGGCTCGCCGCGCTGAGGGAAGCCGCCGCGATGCTGGCGGAGCAATTCTCGGGAGATGCGGATGATGGATGACATGAGCGGACTGGACCAGCGCAAGATCGCGGCCGCGCTTTCGGCGGCTGTAGCCGCGGCCGAAGGCGAGGAGGCGAAGATCGTCGTCGCGCTGGTCGATCGGGGCGGGAATCTTTGCGGCTTGCTGCACATGCCCAGCGCCTTTCTCGCCTCGCGCGACTATGCCGAGTGGAAGGCATGGACGGCGGCGAGCTTCGCGCTGGCGACAACCGGTCTCGCCGCGATGCTCGACAGCCAGGAGGCGCATGTGCGCGAGGGCTTGCTGGCGCACCCGAAAGTCACGGCGTTGCCGGGCGGGATTCCGTTGCACCGCGACGGCGTTCTGATCGGCGCGGTCGGCGTTTCGGGCGGATCGGGCGAGCAGGATGTCCGCATCGCCGAGGCTGCGGCCAAAGCCGCGCTCGCCTAGAAATTGCCGGGATAGCGGCCGCCGTCGATCAGGAAATTCTGGCCGGTGATATAGCCGGCATGCGCGCTGCACAGAAAGGCGCAGAGCGCGCCCAGCTCGTCGGGATCGCCAACGCGACCCGCGATGTCGTTCCCTGTCAGATGCTGCGTTATGGCTTTCGAATTGCGCAGCCTGTTGGTGTCGAATGGACCAGGCAGGATATTGTTGAAGGTCACGCCCTTGCCGGAAAATTCGGGCACGAGACCGAGCACGAAATTGACAAGCCCGGCGCGCGTCGCGTTCGACAGGCCGATCACCGGAATCGGCACCCGCACGGCGGAGGAGGTGATGTTGACGAACCGTCCGAAGCCGCGTTCGGCCATGCCGTCGGCCGACAGCCGGATCATTTCGATCGCCGCGAGCATGTTGGTGTCGATCGCCGAGATCCAGGTCTCGCGGTTCCAGTCGCGAAAGTCGCCGGGCGGCGGCCCCCCGGCATTGTTGACGATGATATCGGGCGCGGGACAGGCTTCGAGCAGCGCGTCCCTGCACGCCGGTTCTGCGACGCTGCCGATGACCGTCGTCACAGACGCTTCGGACGCGCTCTCCCGGATTTCGGCGGCCGCAGCTTCGAGCGTTTCTTGCGTCCTGCCGTTGATCACGACATCGACGCCTTCGCCGGCGAGGGCCTTCGCGCACGCCTTTCCGAGCCCCGAGCTCGCCGCACAGACGATGGCCTTCCTGCCCTTGATTCCCAGATCCATCATATCCCTCCGGATTGTGTTCTTGCGGCATCGCTCCGCCGCTTGCCAGTACCGCTCTTATTGGCATGCTTGCATGTAAGCAAGAATCCGATATGATGCGGGAAGACGCCAGCACTGCTTACAGGCGCGGCGGGGAGAGGACTGCATGACCGACAGCGCATCGAAACCGGCCATCGATACCGAGGCTCTTCGCAAGAAATATCTCGAGGAGCGCGACAAGCGGCTGCGCCGCGATGGCGAGCAGCAATATTTTGAAGCGTCCGGCGAATTCGCCGAATTCGCGGCGGATCCCTATGTCGACGAGCCGCTCCAGCGTGAGGCGATCGACGAGGAAACCGATGTCGCCGTCATCGGCGGCGGGTTCGGCGGTCTGCTGACCGCGGCCGCTCTGCGAGACAAGGGCGTCGGCGATTTTCGCATCATCGAACAGGGCGGCGATTTCGGCGGCACATGGTATTGGAACCGCTATCCGGGCATTCGCTGCGACATCGAATCCTATATCTATATGCCGCTGCTCGAAGAGGTCGGCACGATGCCGACCGAGCGCTATGCCCGCGGTTCGGAAATCTTCGCGCATTGCCAGAAGATCGGCCGCCACTACGATCTCTACGATCGCGCCCTGTTCCAGACCAAGGTGACGCGGATCGCGTGGGACGACAAGGCCGTCCGCTGGATCGTCGAGACCGATCGCGGCGACAGGATCCGCGCGCGTTTCGTCTCGGTCGCCCAAGGGCCGTTGTCCAAGGTCAAGCTGCCGGGCATTCCCGGCATCCGGAAATTCACGGGAACGATGTTTCACAGCAGCCGCTGGAATTACGATTATACCGGCGGCGATTCGCATGGCGGGTTGACGAAGCTCGCCGGCGAGCGGATCGCCGTGATCGGCACGGGCGCGTCGGGCATCCAGATCATCCCGCGGCTCGCCGACCATGCCGAACATGTCTACGTCTTCCAGCGGACGCCCTCGGTGATCAATGTTCGCGACAATCGACCAACCGATATCGAGTGGTTCGCAAGCCAACCTTATGGGTGGCAGCGCGAGAGGATGCAGAATTTCCTCTCCATTATCTCCGGCCTGCCGCAGGACAAGGATATGGTCGGCGACAGCTGGACCGATTTCTGGAAGCGCGTCGGCAAGGCGATGCACGCGCATCATGAGAGCGGCGGCGAAGGGCCGCCCGAAGCCGTGATGCAGCAGGTCGATTTCGAGAAGATGGAAGAGATCCGCCGGCGCGTAGAAGAGGTTATCGAGGATCCCGCGACCGCCGAAGCGGCCAAGCCCTGGTACAATTATCTGTGCAAGCGCCCGCTCTACAGCGACGAATTCCTGCATGTGTTCAACCGGGACAATGTCACCCTTGTTGATACCGGCGGCCAGGGCGTCAGCGAGATCACCGAAAGCGGGCTCGTCGCGGCGGGCGAGGAATATCCGGTCGATTGCATCATTTTCGCGACTGGGTTCGACGTCGGTGCGGCGGCGTACAAGGTTGGCGGCTATGAGCTTGTCGGCAAGGGCGGCCTGACGCTGGACGAGAAATGGAAGGACGGCGTCCGTTCGCTGCATGGCACGCAGATCTGCGGTTTCCCGAATTTCCACATCGTCGGCGGCGTTAACCAGGGGACGACGGCGTTCAACTTCACCCACACGCTCGCCATGCAGGCCGAACATGCCTGTGACATCATCGCGCAATGCCTGGAAGACGGCGTCGCCGCGATGGAAGTCACCGAAGAAGCGGAACGGCGCTGGAACGCGCAGATGGAAGCCAAGCATCACGACATGTCGCACTTCCACGAGGAGTGCACGCCGGGCTTCCTCAACAATGAAGGCAATTTCAAGGACAAGCCGACCTTCATCGGCGCGACCTATGGCGGCGGGCCGGTCGAATATGAGCAGATCATCCGCGAATGGCGCGCCCAGCATATCGAACGCGACACGGTCCGCAGCTACGACAAGGCGAAACCGGTCGCCGCCTAGACTCTGATCCACTTACGTGGAAGCGGCCAGCCCACTCCTCCACCCGGCCTCCCATAGCATACAAATTCGTTGGGAGGCCGGGTGGGGGAGTGGGCTGGTGCCGTGCCGATTCAGCATCGCTGAATCAGACTCTAGCCCTCGATTTCCAGCCCGCCCAGAACCGAACTCGCGATCGCGGCGATATGCGATTCGGCTTCGAGCCGGGCACGCTCCGTCTGCCGCTTTTCGATCGCATCGATGATCTGGTCGTGCTCGCGCACGGCATCGTCCATAAATGCGCCGAAGCCGACCGAATGGGTGATGAAGAAGTCGATCATGAGGAAATTCTTGCGCTGCTTCTCGTCGAGCAGCGGCGAATGCGCGGCCCTGTGCATGGCCTGATGGAATTCCTGGTTGAGCAGCGTGTAATCGCGCGAAGCATTTTCGCTCGTCCGATCGAGGTCGCGCAGGCGTTGCTGGGTGCGCCGCAATATATGCAGGTCGTCCTCGGTCCGGCGCCGGGCGGCGAGTTCGGCCAGCAGCCCTTCCATGCGCTGGAACATCTGGAAGAAGTCCGAAATCTCGTTCTTTGCCGGATCGATGACCTGACAGCCGACCTGCGGGATGATTTGCACGAAGCCCTCAGCGCTCAGCCGGTTGAGCGCGGCCATGATCGGTTGGCGGCTTGCGCCAGTCTCGGCGCCGAGCTCCTTGACGAGCAGGCGGTCGCCGAACGCGTAGCGCGCCGTGGTCAGCCGTTCGATCACGACATTGTAGACCTCGTCGGCCTTGCTCATCCTCTCGCCCCCGTTCCTGGCATGCGACCTGTGCCTCATTATCCGATTCTCGCTTGCCTTCAAGTTGCGGCCATATCGATCAACCCCCGCTTTTCAGCCAATTAGACATAAGGGCTTTACAATACATGCTTGCATGCTAGTATGCAGTCAACGAAAAGAAGGGAGAGGGGATGGCTTTGTTGTGGCCCGAAATCGCCGGTGGCGAACTGACGCTCGGCTATGTCGATGCTGGCGGCGTGCGCACGAGGCACGTCGAAGCCGGCGATACCGATGCCGACGAGGCGGTGATCTTCGTTCATGGTACCGGCGGGCATCTCGAGGCGTTCACCCGCAACCTGCTGCCGCATGCCGAACATTTCCGTACCATCGCGCTCGACATGGTCGGCCATGGCTTTTCCGACAAGCCGGACCATGACTATGAGATCGCGCACTATGTTAAGCACCTGCTCGATTTCTGCGACGCCAAGGGCATTGCCCGCGCGCATCTTCACGGCGAATCGCTCGGCGGATGGATCGTCGCCCAGTTCGCGATCGATCATCCGGACCGGGTCGCTTCGCTGACGCTCAACACGGCGGGCGGGCTCAACACCGATCCCAAGGTGATGCAGCGTGTCTATGATGTCACGATGAAGGCGGTCAGGGAGGCGAGCCCGGAAACCGTTCGCGCGCGTCTCGAATGGCTGATGAACGAACCGTCGCGCGTCACCGACGATCTCGTCGAGCTGCGGCTGAAAATCTACACTCAGCCCGGCTTCGAACGGGCGATGGAGCACATCCTGTGCCTGCAGGACATGGATATCCGGATGCGCAACGTGCTGACCGACGAGAGCCTGACGGCGATCTCCGCTCCGACGCTCGTCGTCTGGACCGACCACGACCCGACGGCGCCGACCGAAACCGGGCAACGTTTCGTCGATGCGATCCCCAATGCCGAGCCGCTCGTCGTCATGACCGATTGCGCGCACTGGCCGCAATGGGAGAAAGCAGACGAGTTCAACAGCCTGCACCTCGACTTCCTGCACAAGGTCGGGGCTGCGGCGGTGCCGGCGGAATAGGATCGGCCATGACGCTGCGTCTCATCTGCGCCTCGCACACACCGTTGATGGATCATGTCGAAACCGACCCTGAGGTGGACCGGCAGGTTCGCGCGCATTTCAAGACGCTGTCGCGCGAGGTCGCCGAATATGATCCTGAACTCGTCATCATCTTCGCGCCCGATCATTTTCGGGGCGTTTTCTACGATATGCTGCCGCCTTTCACGGTCGGCATCCGGGCCACCGCGCTTGGCGATTACGGCATCGGCGTTAGCGGCGGCGATTTCGACGTGCCCGAGGATCTTGCGCTCGATTGCATCCGCGCCGTCCATCGCGACGGTGTCGACGTTGCCATGTCTTACCGCATGCAGGCCGATCACGGTTTCGCGCAGCTGCTGATGCTGCTCGGCGGATCGGTGGACTGCTATCCGGTTCTTCCGGTCCATATCAATTGCGCCGGGCCGCCGCTTCCGCCGTTCGAGCGTGTGCGGCTGCTCGGCGAAAGCATCGGCGCATGGGCCAGGGATATCGGCAAGCGTGTGCTGATCCTCGGTTCGGGCGGCCTGTCGCACGATCCGCCCATTCCCTCCATTGCGACCGCCGCACCCCTGGTCGCCGAAAAGCTCATCGCCAATCGCGATGCGACGGACGAGGAACTCAAGGCGCGCGAGGAAGCGAATTTCGAACTGGCGCGCAAGCTGGCGCGCGGCGAAGGCGATGCGCTGCCGCTCAATCCCGGTTGGGACAAGGCCTTCATGGATAGCCTGGCCGATGGCGATATCGGAGTCCTCGATCAGGTGGGCGAACAAGAGCTGACCGGGATCGCCGGCTGCGGTGGCCATGAAGTGCGGACATGGGTCGCGGCCTATGCCGCCCTTGGTGCGGCCGGGCCTTATCGATCGCGGCGGATCTTCTACGACGATATTGCGGAATGGAATGCCGGTATGGGCATTGCGACCGCCGAGCTGGAAAGCGACGAAGAGCAGAGGCCGCCGGCAGACGCGGCACTGGCATAGAAACAGAGGAAGCGGAGAGGCGAACTCATGGTCCTGTCATTGCAACATTTCGCGCTCGGCGTGCCCGACCTGAAGGCCGGCGCCGATTTCTACACCACCTTCGGTCTCGACATGAGCGAAGGGCAGGACAAGCTGGCCTTTCGCTGCGAGGCCCGGGACCATGACGAGATCCTGCTTCTCGAAACGGGCAAGAGCCGGAAATTCCATCACCTCTCTTTCGCAACGGATCAGGCGGGGCTCGATGCGCTCAAGCAACGCCTGGAGGAGCTCGATATCGCACTGATGGATCCACCCGCCGAAGACCTGCCCGATGGCCTGTGGTTCCACGATACCGACGGCAATCTCGTCAACGTGCATGTGGGCGAACCCCAATTGCTCGAAGCGGAACCCGTCGCCGCGCGCAACAGCCCGGGCGTTTTCGCGCGCAAGGGAATGCGCGGCACGCCGCTGCCCGATCAGGTCCGCGCGCGGCCGCGCAAGCTGGGGCATATGATCCTGTTCACGCCCGATGTCGGCCGGCAGCGCGATTTCTATACCCAGGTCGTCGGCATGAAGCTCAGCGACGAGATCGAGGGCGAATTCGCCGCCTTCCTCCGCACCGCCGGCGACAGCGATCATCATGTGCTCGCATTGCTCAAATCGGATGCGCCGGGTTTCCATCACGCAAGCTTCGAAATGGGAACGATCGACGAGGCGGCGCTCGGCGCCATGCGCGTCAGGGAAGCGGGATACACCCATGCCTGGGGCCCCGGCCGTCACGGCGTCGGCTCCAACTATTTCCACTATTTCCGCGATCCGTGGAACGGGATGGCGGAATTCTATTTCGACATGGATTTCGTTCCCGGCGATCTCGACTGGGAGGCGCAGGAGTGGACCAAGAAGGACGGGATGTTCCTCTGGTCCGCCGATGGCCCCCCGCCGCCCGATTTCGGGAAGAACTACGAAGCCGGCTGAGGAATCGGCGAATACGACCGGTCGCAAACAAGACCGGAACGGACAATTCGAACGCACATAGATGCCAGTCAGGAGAGGACTTATGGCAAATACCAAACTGTACCCAGCGCTCTGGGTTATCGCGGTCGCGACGATGGCGAGCCCGGCCCTGGCCCAGAACGATCCGACGACGCCCGATCCCAATGTCGAAACCGACGAGGAGATCGGCACCGCCTCCGGAATCGACGTGATCGTCGTCACCGCGAACAAGCGTGAAGAGTCCTTGCAGGACGTCGCGCTCGCCATCTCCGCGATCGGCGGGGACAGCCTGGCGGAACGCGGGATCGACGATATCTCGAACCTGCAAAGCTATGTGCCGAACCTGCATGTCGGCCAGGAACAGGACGGCTTCAAGATTTCGCTCCGCGGCATCGGCATCCAGGGCACGAGCTCGATCACCGATTCCGGCGTGGCTTATTACGCCGACAATTTCTATCTCTCGCGCCCGGCCGGCGGCAGCGCCGTCTTCTACGACGTCAACCGTGTGGAAGTGCTGCGCGGGCCGCAGGGAACGCTCTACGGCCGCAACGCGACCGGCGGCGTGGTCAACGTCATCTCCAACGAACCGAGTGACGTTTTCGAGGGCGAGATCGGCGGAACATATGGCTCGCGCGACCTGCTGGAGGTTCGCGGCTTCGTGAACGTGCCGTTCGGCGAAGTCGGCGCGGCGCGCCTGTCCGCCGTCTACAGCCGGGAGGACGGCTATGTCCGCAACCTGGGGCCGGGCGACGATCTCTACGGCAGCGACGGCGACATCACCGTTCGCGGCCAGCTGCGCTTCGGCGAACCCGAATCGATCGAGGTGCTGCTCTACGGCCTGTACAGCGATCTCAACGGAACGGGCACCGCGAACCAGTTCCTCGAACGCAATTTCGGCGGCCCGCCGCCGACCCAGGCGCTGCTGAGGACGATCCCGGCGGACATCACCGATCCGCTGACGACCAATATCGATGCGCTCTCGTTCAACGACACGGAGACCTTCCTGACCTTCGGCCGGCTGACCAAGGAATTCGGCAATGTCGAGGCGTTCCTCCAGGTCGGCGGCATGTGGCAGGACACGCATCTGCAGCAGGATTTCGACGGCTCGCCGGTCGATGTCGCGATCTTCAACAAGGATCAGGAGAACGAGGCGCAGAGCGTCGAGTTGCGTTTCTCCTCGATCGACGAGCGCCCTTTCAGCTGGATTGTCGGCGGCTATTATTTCAACGAGGACACCTACATCTTCCGCCGTGTCCGGCTGAACGGCTTAACGCCGGGCGGGGTCATCAACCTGCCCGACTTCCTGCTCGACGAGAATGGCAGCAGTTCGACGATCGCCGCCTTCGCATCGGTGACGGTTCCGATCACCGACGAGTTCCGCTTCACCGGCGGTATCCGCTACACGCATGACGAAAAGGACGGCAGCAAGGTCACGCGCGGCAATTTCGGCGCGCCGTTCCCGCCCGATCTTCCCAACGCCCAGTTCCCGGCCGACGTCTCCTTCAACCGCGTCAACTGGAGCGCGGCGCTCGAATATGACGTCACGCCGGACATCCTGCTCTATGGCCGCGTTTCGACGGGGTACAAGTCGGGCGGCTTCAACCTGACCTCGGATGGCCAGCCCTATGATCCCGAAGATATCATGGCCTATGAGATCGGGCTCAAATCGGATCTTTTCAACGGCCTCGCCCGGGTGAATGTCGATGCCTTCTATTACGACTATACCGACCTGCAGCTGACCTCGCTCGGCGTCGCGGCGGATGGCGTTACGCCGGGACAGTTCACGCAGAACGCGGCCGCCTCCACGATCTGGGGCATTGAGATCGACACCCAATGGCAGATCAGCGACGAGTTCCTGTTCACGGCGGCCTACACCTATCTGAACGCGGAATTCGACGAATATTTCAATCGCGATTCACGCTTCGGCCCGGGGCCGACTATGTCGCTCGCCGGTTTCCGCCTCCCCTATGTGTCGGAGCATTCGGTCAATATCGGCCTGCAATATGAGACCTATATCGGTGACGGGACGTTCACCGCGGCGGTGAACACGAATTTCCACAGCGACTTCTTCCTGCGCGAATTCAACGATCCCGAGATCGACCGCGTCGAATCCAATACCCGGACCGATATCACCGTCAGCTATGAGTTCAGCGATCCGGGGCTCCGCATCACGGGTTATGTCACGAACCTCGAAGACAATGTGGAGCGCAACAACATCTATCTGACCCCCGGCTTTATCGGCGTCAGTGCGACCACGGCCTATACCCGGCCGCGGACCTTCGGCGTGCGGGCGGATTTCTCCTTCTGACGTGGCCCCCTTCGCCACCCGCCGCGAAGTTCTGGCCGCGATGGTCGCCGTGCCCCTTGCGGGGTGCGCGAGGGCTGCCGGTGTAGGGGGAACACCGGCAGCCGCATCGGGCCCATTGGTGATCTATTCGCCGGCTCCGGCGGACAATCCGCTCCATGCGCTGAACACGCAGCTGCTCGCTCTTGCCGAGGGCGATCCGCTGCTAGCGGGCATGACGGTGCCGCCGATGGCCTTGCCGCAGTCGATCAATAGTGTCGCCGATGCCGATCCGGCCGAGCGCCATCGCCACTGGCCGATCGTGACCACCGCCGATTTCCGCCCCGCGCGCATGGGCGCCGGGCCGGACTGGCACGGCTATGACCGCGCCAACGGCGACCTCAAATTCGTGGCGAAACTCTACGATGTCGGTTTCGGCATCCAGCCTTTCGACGATGCGATCCGATCGCCCGGCGATCTGCGCGGCAAGCGAATCGGCGTACCGCCCCGGCCGAGCGCCGTGCGCTGGCTAAGCGAGGCGTTGCTCGGCGATGGCTGGGGCATCCTCGACGATGTGACGCTCGTCGACATCGTGCCGCCGCAGATCGCCGAAGCACGTACCGCAGGACGGATCGATGCGACTTCATGGAACCTGATCGTACCCAATGCTTCAGGCCTGGAGCCGATGACGGGTGGTGGCGATGCCCGCTATCTTGCGGTCGACGAGGCCGCATTGGAACGCATCAACGCTGCCAATGATTTCGAACTGGCGCTGCTCCCGCCGCACGCCGGCGACGTGAGGCCATTATCCTTTGCCCAGGCGCTGGCCGCCTGGGACGGCAGCGATCCGCGCCGTATCGAGGCGATGCTTGCACGGCTTGCTGACCGAGGGAGCCGTTTCACGGGTTTCCCAGCCTCGATAGCAGAGATGCGCGACTGGCCCGGCTTGCGCGAAGAGGAAATTCATCCCGTCGCTCGAGCCTTTTGGGAAACGCGAAGGGCTGGCGGTTAATGATTCCGCGAAGCCGAAGTGGGTGGAGGCCTACCGCCGGTGCTGCCCGAAGTGGCCGTTCGAGAGAACGTCCCGAAAGGACATCAGGTCGCCTCATCCGAGATAGGCATGAATGTTCCGCGACAGATACAAGATAGCATATTATCTCAAATCAGGGTCTCCGACTCTGTATGTCTAGACCAACGGAGACAATGATGAGGGCAATCGAAAATCGGCATCGGCTGCTCGACGGCATTGCGATCGGCTCGTCAGGACTCTGTCTGGTCCATTGCCTGGTGTTGCCTGCGCTGATGGCTGTCTTGCCAACGCATTCATGTCCGGACGATCGCACATTCCAACGATAAATCTACAAATCGCTCTCCGATTTGACTGAGATCAAGGAACGCGTCGCAGTCCGGCTCGATATCGCCCGCGAAGCAAACGAAGGGGCAATCGATGGATGCGTTGATGATGCGGGTCGGGGGCTGGCTGGTCCTCGCCTTTCTGGCATTTGCGGGAATAGCGCTGGCGGCCGATCCGGGATTCGCGGCGCATATGTGGATCGTGATGTTCGTCGCGATCGCGATGGCGTTCGTGACCGGCGCCAAGGCCGATTACGCGGCGCTGGCGCGCGGTATCGTCAGGATGCCCGATCAGGGGCAATATGACGACGACCCGGTTCGCTGGGGCATAATTGCAACTGTGTTCTGGGGTGTCGTCGGCTTCCTTGTCGGCGTGTTCATCGACTTCCAGCTTGCCGCGCCCTGGCTCAACGTCGAACCCTATCTCAATTTCGGCCGGTTGCGGCCGCTCCATACATCGGCGGTCATCTTCGCCTTTGGTGGCAACGCGCTGATCGCGACGAGCTTCTACATCGTTCAGCGGACCTGCCGCGCACGGCTCGCCTTCCCCTCGCTCGCCCGGTTCGTCTTCTGGGGCTATCAGCTTTTTATCGTTCTGGCGGCGACGGGCTATCTGCTCGGCGTCACCCAGAGCCGCGAATATGCCGAGCCTGAATGGTATGTCGATCTGTGGCTGACGATCGTCTGGGTCGCCTATCTGTCGGTCTTCGTCGGCACGATCATCAAGCGGAACGAACCGCATATCTATGTCGCCAACTGGTTCTTCCTCGCCTTCATCCTGACGATCGCGATGCTGCACATCGTCAACAACCTCGCGATGCCGGTCAGTCTCGTCGGATCGAAGAGCTACAGCGCCTTTTCCGGCGTCCAGGATGCGCTCACGCAATGGTGGTACGGCCATAACGCGGTCGGCTTCTTCCTGACCGCCGGTTTCCTCGCCATGATGTACTATTTCGTGCCGAAACAGGCGGAGCGGCCGGTCTACAGCTACCGGCTCTCGATCATCCACTTCTGGTCGCTGATCTTCCTCTACATCTGGGCGGGGCCGCACCATCTGCACTACACCGCGCTTCCCGACTGGGCGCAGACGCTGGGCATGGTGTTCTCGATCATGCTGTGGATGCCGAGCTGGGGCGGTATGATCAACGGCCTGATGACGCTGAACGGCGCCTGGGACAAGATCCGCACCGACCCGATCATCCGCATTATGGTGATGGCGATCGCCTTTTACGGCATGAGCACTTTCGAAGGGCCGATGCTGTCGATCCGCTCGGTCAATTCGCTCTCTCACTATACGGACTGGACGATCGGCCATGTCCATTCGGGCGCGCTCGGCTGGAACGGCATGATAACCTTTGCCGCGATCTACTATCTCGTGCCGCGCCTGTGGCTGCGCGAGCGGCTCTATTCGCTGCGCATGGTGAACTGGCATTTCTGGTGCGCGACGATCGGCATCGTCCTCTACGCCGCCTCGATGTGGGTCGCGGGGATCATGCAGGGGCTGATGTGGCGCGAATACGGGGCCGACGGCTATCTCGTCTACGCCTTCTCCGAGGTCACCAGCGCCATGCATCCGATGTACCTCATCCGCGGTGTCGGCGGGATTCTCTACCTCACCGGCGCGCTGATCATGGTCGTGAACGTCTGGATGACGATCGCCGGAAAGCTCCGCGAGGAAAAGCCGATGACCGACGCCGCATACGATCCCGAAAAGGACCGCCCGCTGCCGCCACGGCACGCCGATGCGGTTCCGGCCGAATAAGGAAGGACGCGAAAAATGGCTTCCCGAATCTTCGATCACAAGAAGATCGAGCGCAACGTCACGCTGTTGGCGGTCGCGGCGTTCATCACCGTGGCGATCGGCGGCATCGTCGAGATCGCACCGCTCTTCTACATCGACTCGACGGTGGAAGAGGTGGAGGGCGTGCGGCCCTACACGCCGCTCGAACTCGCCGGCCGCAACATCTACATCCGCGAGGGCTGCTACAATTGCCATTCGCAGATGGTTCGGCCGTTCCGCGACGAGGTGGAGCGCTACGGCCATTACAGCCTCGCCGCCGAGAGCATGTACGACCATCCCTTCCAATGGGGATCGAAACGCACCGGCCCCGATCTGGCGCGCGTCGGGGGGCGCTATTCGGACGAATGGCATCGCCAGCACCTGATCGATCCGCGCTCGGTGGTGCCGGAATCGATTATGCCGCCCTATTCCTTCCTGGCTCAGAACGAAATCGACGGCGACAGCGTCGCGGGCGACCTGACCGCGCTGCGCCGGGTGGGCGTGCCCTATACCGATGAGCAGATCGAAAACGCCGTGGCCGATTTCGAGGCGCAGGCGGACGCGATGGGCGATCCGAGCGAGCTGCGCGCGCGCTATGGCGACCGCGTCTCGGTGCGCGATTTCGACGGCAATCCCTCCCGCATTACCGAGATGGATGCGCTGATCGCCTATCTCCAGATGCTCGGCACGCTCGTCGATTTCGAGGCCGCCGAGGCGCAGGAGCAGCCGCGATGAGCTACGAGGAATTCCGCCATTTCGCGGACAGCTGGGGGCTGCTGTTCATGGCGCTGACCTGGCTCGGCTTTGCGGTGTGGGCCTTCCGCCCGAGCGCGCGAAAGCACCATCGCGACGCGGCCAACATGATTTTCGAAGACCGTCCGGACGAAGGACAAGATGATGAGCGATAATGGGGACAAGCGCGTCGATCAGCCGACCGGGACCGAGTTCGTCGGCCATGAATGGGACGGGATCGAGGAACTCGACACGCCGTTGCCGCGCTGGTGGCTGATCATCTTCTACGGCACGGTGATCTGGGCGGTGATCTGGACGATCATGTATCCGGCCTGGCCGCTGATCAATTCGGCGACCGAGGGCGTGATGGGATGGTCAAGCCGGGGGCAGTTCGAGCAGGAACTGGCGGCGGTCGAAAGCGAACGCGCGCCGATCCGCGAGGCACTGGCCCGGATTCCGATCGAGCGCTTGCCCGAAGACAGCGCGCTGATGGATGCCGCCGTGCGCGGCGGACGTTCGGCCTTCCAGGTCTATTGCGTCCAGTGTCACGGTTCGGGCGCGGCCGGCAGCCCCGGCTATCCCAATCTCAACGACGACGATTGGCTGTGGGGCGGAGACCTGCGGGCGATCGAATATACGCTGACGCATGGTATCCGGAATCCCGATCATGACGAGACACGGCAGTCGCTGATGCCGGCCTTCGGTCGCGACGGCATTCTCGATGGCGAGCAGATTGGCGATCTGACCGCCTATGTCCGCACGATCAGCGGGCAGCAGGAACCGAACCGGGCGGCGATGCGCGGCCGGACGCTGTTCACGGCGAACTGCGCCGTGTGCCACGGGCCGAATGGCGGCGGGCTGCGCGAGTTCGGCGCCCCGAACCTCACCGATCGGATCTGGCTCTATGGCGGCGACAGCGACACGATCCGCGACGTTATCACCAATTCGCGGCACGGCGTGATGCCGCGCTGGGGCCATGTGCTCGATCCGGTGACGATCCGGATGCTCGCTGCCTATGTCCATTCGCTCGGGGGAGGCGAAGACTTCGTGGAGGTCGCCGAAGACCCCGGAGTGGAGGTCGATGAACGCCCCTAGCCCGGTCCTGCAGCCGCCGCCCGAAAAGCTCTACGAGGCGCGCAAGGCGGTCCACAACAAGCGCATCGACGGCTCGTTTCGCCGGTTCAAATGGCTTGTCATGACGGTGACGCTGGGCATCTACTACGGCACGCCGTGGATCCGCTGGGACCGTGGTCCTTACGCGCCCGACCAGGCCGTGCTCGTCGATATCGCCAATCGCCGTTTCTACATGTTCGGCATCGAGATCTGGCCGCACGAATTCTATTACGTCGCGGGCCTATTGATAATGGCCGGGATCGGGCTGTTCCTGGTCACGAGCGCGGTGGGCCGCGCCTGGTGCGGCTATACCTGCCCGCAAACGGTGTGGACCGACCTGTTCCAGCATGTCGACCGCTTCGTCGATGGCGATCGCAATGCGCGGATGCGGCTCGATGCCGCGCCATGGACCTGGGGTAAGTTCACGCGCCGCGCATTCAAATGGACGGTCTACCTGATCATCGGCTTCTGGACCGGCGGCGCGTGGATCATGTATTTCGCCGACGCGCCGACCCTTGTGCGCGATTTCTGGGCGGGCGAGGCGGCGCCGGCGGCGTATATCGCCGTTGCCATACTCACATTCACCACGGTCGCGCTGGGCGGCTTCATGCGCGAACAGGTGTGCATCTACATGTGTCCCTGGCCGCGCATCCAGACGGCGATGATGGACGAAAAGTCGCTGACCGTCACGTACAAGGACTGGCGCGGCGAACCGCGCGGCAGCGTCAAAAAGGCCGAGAAGAACCCCGGAGCCTTCGGCGACTGTATCGACTGCACCCAGTGCGTGCAGGTCTGCCCGACCGGCATCGATATCCGCGAAGGGCCGCAGATCGGCTGCATCACCTGCGCGCTGTGCATCGATGCGTGCGACAAGGTCATGGACCAGATCGGCCGCCCGCGCGGGCTGATCGACTATGTCACGCTCGAAGGCGCCGAACGGGAGCGCGCCGGGCAGGAAACGCCGAGCACGCTGCGCACGATCTTCCGGCCGCGCACCATTGCCTATTTCATGATCTGGGGCGGCATAGGCCTTGCCATGCTGTTCGCGGTCGGCACGCGCGACCGGCTGACCGTCAACGCGATCCAGGAGCGCAACCCGATTTATGTCCAGCTGTCGGACGGCGATGTCCGCAACAGCTTCGAGGTCAAGATCCGCAATATGGAAAACCGTCCGCGCGAGATGACCCTGTCGCTCGAAGGCCTAGAGGACGGCGAGATGTGGGCAGGGTCGGGCAGCCACGAGCAGGGCCTGCGCGAATTCAGCGTGACGGTGCCCGCCGACCAGCTGCTCAATACCCATGTCTTTGTCGCCGCGCCCTATCAGGGCGAACAGCGCGAGGAATTCCGCTTCGTCGTGACGCCGGAAGGCGATGCGGAGGCGGCGGCATCGGAAGACGCCGTATTCGAACGGCCCGGCGGCACCCAATGACCAAGCGTTTTACCGGCTGGCACATGCTGGCGATCCTCGTCGCAGGGTTCGGCATCGTCATCGCGGTCAATTTCACCATGGCCTATTATGCAAGCAGCACCTTCGGCGGCACCGTGGTCGACAACAGCTATGTCGCCAGCCAGCAATATAATGACTGGCTCGACGAGGCGCGCGCGCAGGATGAGCTGGGCTGGCACGAAACCTTTACGCGCGAGGGCGAGGAATTGGTGATCGCGATCGAGAGCCCCCTCGGTCCGCTCGCCGGCGCGGAAATCTCGGGCATGGCTTCGCACCCGCTTGGCCGTTCCGAACCCGTCGCCCTCGAATTCGCCCCGACCGGGCCCGGCCGCTATCGCAGCCTGACGCCGCTGCCCCAAGGGCGTTGGCAGCTGCGTATCGAGATCGTGCGCGGCGGCGAGCGCAAGCGGCTGATCGAGGACATCTCGTGAACCGTGCCGTCGCCCTCGCAGCGCCGGTCGCCGCCGCCGAGACGCGTTTTGCCGTGCCCGGTATGCACTGTGCGGGATGCATGGCGAAGGTCGAGCATGGGTTGATGGCGGTGCCCGGCATCCACGCGGCGCGCGTCAACCTGACGAGCCGGCAGGTCGCGATTGCCCATGATGCGGGCCTTGGCGACGCCGAAATCGGCGAGGCGATCCGCGAGATCGGCTTCGATGCGACGCCGGTGCGCGAGGACAGGATCGATGCGGCCGACGCGGCCGATACCCGCGAACTCGTCCGCGCGCTGGCGGTGGCGGGCTTTGCCGCGATGAACGTCATGCTGCTCTCGGTCAGTATCTGGTCGGGCGCGGAGGGGGCGACGCGCGCGCTGTTTCATTGGCTTTCGTCACTGATCGCATTGCCCGCGATCGCCTATGCCGGCCGGCCCTTCTTCCGTTCGGCCTGGCGTGCGCTGCGCCATGGGCGCACCAATATGGACGTGCCGATCGCGATCGGCGTAACGATCACGGCGGCGATCAGCCTCTACGAAACCGTGATCGGCGGCGCGCATGCCTGGTTTGAAAGCGCGTTGATGCTGCTGTTTTTCCTGCTTGTCGGGCGCACGCTCGATGCGTTGATGCGGCGGCGCGTCGGCGATGGCGTCGCCGCGCTTGCCCGGCAGAGCGCGGCCGGCGCCCATGTACTGGAGGCCGATGGCGGCAGTCGCTGGGTCGAAGCCGGAGAGCTGAAGCCCGGAATGCGGATGCAGGTTGCGGCGGGCGAACGGCTCGCCGCCGACGGACATGTGCTGACCGGATCGAGCATGATCGACGCGAGCCTGCTCACCGGCGAAAGTGCCCCAGTGCCCGTCGCGCCCGGTGGCGAAGTGCACGCCGGGACGCTCAACCTTGCAACGCCCATCGTCGTCGAGGTCATCGCGACATCCGACCGCAGCGCGCTCGCCGAGATATCCCGGTTGATGCAGGCGGCGGACCAGTCCCGATCGCGCTATGTCCGCATCGCCGACCGCGCCGCGCGCCTCTATGCGCCGGTGGTTCATGCGCTTGCCCTGGCGAGCTTCGCCGGCTGGATGATCGCCGGGTCGGACTGGCACCAGGCCCTGCTGATCGGTGTGGCGGTCCTCATTATCACCTGCCCGTGCGCGCTTGGCCTTGCCGTTCCGGTCGCGCATGTCGTCGCGACGGGCGCGCTCATGCGGCGGGGTGTGCTCGTGAAACAAGACTCCGCGATCGAGCGCCTTGCCGATGCGGATCGCGTCGCGTTCGACAAGACCGGAACGCTGACGCTCGGCCGGCCGGTAGCGCGCGGATTGGAGGCACTTGGCGAAGAGGACAGGCGCGTTGTTCTGGCGCTGGCCTCGGTCAGCCGTCACTCGCTTTCGGTTGCGATCCGAAAGACGCTCGAGGCTCGGGGGTTGCGTCCCGCAGCGCTGCAGAGCTTCGAAGAGCAGGCCGGGCGAGGCGTGGCGGGTTTCCATCATTGCTGCGAGGTTGCACTGGAACGGCCCGTGAAGGCGCACGATACCCCCGCCGTTGCGTTCATGCGGGAGGGACGGCAGGTCGCGCTGATCACCTTTGCCGATACGCTCCGGCCGGACGCGCGCGAAGCCGTGGATGCGCTGGCTGATCTCGGCCTGTGCGGCACGATCGTATCGGGCGACAGCAGGGCGGCGGTCCGGCCGATTGCCGCGGCGCTCGGCATGACCGCGCAGACGGGCGCGCGTCCCGAAGACAAGCATGCCGCGCTGCAGCGGTTGCGGCACACTGGCAGCCATGTGCTGATGGTGGGCGACGGGATCAACGACGGGCCCGCGCTCGCCGCCGCCCATGTCTCGATGGCGCCGGGATCGGCGAGTGATGTCGGGCAGAACACCGCCGATTTCGTCTTCCTCGGCGACAGTCTCGACGCGCTGCCCTTCACGGTGCGCACGGCGCGAGCGACGATGCGGGTGGTGCGGCAGAATTTCGCGCTCGCCATCGGCTATAATGCGCTGGCCATTCCGCTCGCCATTGCGGGCTATGTCACGCCGCTCGTGGCTGCCGTAGCGATGTCGCTGTCCTCGCTGATCGTCGTCGCGAACTCGCTGCGGTTGAGGATGGTCAAGTGAACGGGCTGGCGATCCTCATTCCCGTCGCCATCGGCCTTGGCCTGCTGGGGCTTGCGGCCTTCTTCTGGGCGCTGCGGCACGATCAGTTCGACGATCCCGACGGCGCGGCCGCGCGGATCCTGATCGACGACGAGGAGGAGGGGCGCTGATGCGCGACGGCGCGATTCTCGCCTTTGCCGCGGCCTGTTCGATGGCGCTGCCGGCTCCCACCATCGCGGCGGAGGGTCACATCCTCTGGTCGCCGGTCTGCGGCGATCCGGACAAGCGGATCGCGATTCCCGTACGCGGCCAGCCGCACGAGAACCACGCATCCAAGGCGTGCCACGCCTGCACCTGGAAGAATGCGGGCGTGAAGATTGTTCGCGGCGGCGAAGGGGCCCGCGTCTAACGAAGTGATGACGCATCCGTCCTGATCGGCTAGGGGCCGGGGCATGATGAGTTGCGACACCTGCCTGGTCCGCAACCGGGCGATTTGCTCGGTGCTGGATTCGGGCGAAATACAGGATCTCAACAAGATCGGCCGCCGCAAGAAACTGCGGCGTGGCGAGACGTTGCTCTGGGAAGGCGATGACGCGCCCGTCGTCGCCAATGTCATCGACGGCATGATGAAGCTGACCACGGCGACCGGCGACGGCCGCGAACTCATCGTCGGCGTATCCTTCCCTTCGGATTTCATCGGCCGGCCTTTCGGTGCGAGCAGCGCCAATTCCGTGACCGCGCTGACCGATGCCGAACTGTGCGTTTTCACGCGGACCAATTTCGACGGCTTTGCCAAATCGCACCCTGCGCTCGAACATGAACTGCTGGAGCGCACGCTGACCGAACTCGACCGGACGCGCGAATGGATGCTGCTTCTCGGCCGCAAGAGCGCGAGCGAAAAGGTCGCGTCCTTCCTCCTTGAAATGTCGCGCCGGCTCGGCCGGCAGACTTGCGCGGCCGGATCGGGCCCGTCGGACCGGTTCGATCTGCCGCTGTCGCGACAGCAGACGGCGGACATTCTCGGCCTGACGATCGAAACGGTCAGCCGTCAGTTCGGCCGGCTGCGCGATGCCGGCATCATCGCCCTGGGCGACCGCCGCACGGTCGAGATCCTCGATCGCGAGGCGCTGGTCGGCGAATCCGAACAGGGATGAGACAGGGCGGACCGGGAGAGGCCGGTCCGCCCTGGGGCACGCCATCCGGCCGCGCTATAGCCGGATGCCGAGCCCGATACCGACAACGAAAGGATTGAGATCGACGCCGACCCGCTGGGTCCCGATCGCGGTCGTATCGAGCCGCGCATTGGTATCGATATCGATATACTTGACGTCGAAATTCAGGAAAAGGTTGTCGTTCAGATCGATGTCGACCCCGGCCTGGAGTGCGAATCCCCAGCTGTCCGACAGCGAAACATCGGTCGGCCCGACCGCATTTTCTAGGCCGCTCGACGGATCCTCGCTGTAGAACAATGTGTAGTTCACGCCGGCACCGATATAGGGCCGGACACGCGCTTCGGGCGCGAAATGATATTGCAGCGTCACCGTCGGCGGCAGCACCCAGGTCGACCCCAGCTCGCCGATCGTCGCCGTCGTGCCGGTGGTGCCGCGAAACTCATGCTCGGTCGTCGCCGCGATCACTTCGATGCCGATATGATCGCTGATCATGTAGGTGAGGTCGATCTCGGGCGCGAAGCTGTCGGTGACCTCGACGCGCTCGTTGGGAAATGTCGGCTGGATCGTGCCCGAATCCTCGTTCGGCGAGACGATGATCGCCCGTCCGCGCAAGAATACATCGCCCGCCTCCGCCTGGACGGCCGAGGCCCCCAGAAGCGCAACCGATCCCGCCATCAAATATGCCATCCGCATGGAATTGCCTTTCCTGTCTGATATGCGGATTGTCGTGGGCGCTCGCCGATGACCGTGCCTTGACGCGGATCAAGCGATTCGTTGATTTCAATCAAGGCCGACGCGGGAAATCCGGCGCATTCGTGCGGCCATGTGGCGCTATTATCCCGAACTGCTCGACCGGACGGTGCCCCGCTATACGAGCTATCCGACGGCGGCGGAATTCCACCCGGTCGATGCGGAATTCCACGCAGCCGGGTTCGATCTGCTGCGGCCCGACGATCTCGTGTCGCTCTATCTGCATATCCCGTTCTGCGAGAAGATTTGCTGGTATTGCGGCTGCAATACCGGCGCGGCGAACCGGGCCTCGCGGCTGAGCGGCTATCTCGATGCCCTTCATGCCGAAATCGAGACTGTCGCCGCGCGCCTGCACCGCGACACACCCGTCAGCCAGATCGCTTTCGGCGGCGGCAGTCCCAATGCGATCGCTCCGGTCGACTTCGTCCGGCTGCTCGACCACGTTCTGCTCGCCTTCGATGCCTATGGCGCACGCCTGTCGGTCGAACTCGATCCGCGGGCGCTGACGCCCGAATGGATCGACGTTCTGGGCAGGGCCGGCGTGACCCATGCCAGCATGGGCGTGCAGACCTTCGATCCGGCGATCCAGGCGGCGATCGGACGCGTTCAGCCGCTCGAAGACGTTCGCGCGGGCGTGAAGGCGTTGCGGCGGGCCGGTGTCACATCGCTCAATTTCGACCTGATGTATGGGCTGCCAGGCCAGGGCCTCGCACAACTCGACCAAACGCTCGAAGAGACGATGGCCATGCGGCCGGATCGGATCGCGCTCTTCGGCTATGCGCATCTGCCCTCAATGCTGCCGCGCCAGCGCAAGATCGACGGCGACAGCCTTCCCGGTGCCGAACTGCGCTTTGCGATGGCGCAGCGGGGCTATGAACTGCTTTGCGCGGCGGGTTACGAACCGGTCGGGTTCGATCATTTCGCTTTACCGGGAGACGACCTTGCCCGCGCGGCGCGCGAGGGACG
>NZ_CAKZNF010000056.1 GCF_937129435.1 uncultured Parasphingopyxis sp.
CGCATCTATGTGCAGCAGCCGCCGATCTCGGCGAGCGGCTATTCGAGCCAGGCCTTCGCGCCGCACTTCCCGCACACCGTCCGGCTACAGGAAACCAAGACCTGCACCGATTGCCATCTGAGCCAGGATAACGACAACAACGCGATCATGGCGCAGCTCCTGTTGCAAGGGACAAACTTCGTGAACTTTGTCGGGCTGCACGCCTGGGTCGGCGAGGAGCAGGGTTTCGAGGCCGTCCGCATCACCGAATGGGACGAGCCGCAGGCCGTCTTCGGCTCCTATCTGCACCGCTACGCCTATCCCGAATATTGGGACATCCACACAAACGAGCATGGCCGCGAGCTGCGCGAATTCGTGCGCGGCGACACGTTCGACGAAGAACTCTCGGGCGAAACGCGTGCGCTCGAGGAAATCCAGAACGTCACGCAGCGCACCAACGGCGCGACCCGCTGCCTGCAGCTGCGCGGCGAATATATGTTCGTCGCCGAAGGATCGGGCGGCTTCCAGGTCTATGACGTCGCCAGTATCGGCAATAAGGGCTTTTCCGAACGCATCATCACCGCGCCCTTCTCGCCGCTCGGCCACGACACGCGCGTCGACACAACGAATGCGACCTGCATGGCGCTGCCGACGAATCAGAATATCGCGCCGACCCGGCAGGAGACCATGGCGGGCACGATCATGACGGCGCCTGACGGAACGCAGCAAAGCCTGCTCGACATCAACCGCGAGCAACGCTTCCATCCGATCTACAATTACGCCTTCATCACCGACAGCGTCGAAGGGCTGGTCGTCGTCAACGTCAACACGATGGCCGACGGCGAATTCCGCAACAACTTCCTGCGCCGCGAGGAATTCGCGAACGGCGGCGATGCGTGGAACGAGAATGGCGTGCTCGACGGTGCCAACCATATCACGCTGGGCGGGCATTATGCGTTCATCGCGGCCGATGCCGGCATGGTCGTGATCGACTTGGACGATCCGCACAATCCGAGGCACGTTGCGACGATCCCGCTGACCGATGCGCGCTCGTCGGCACTCCAGTTCCGCTATCTCTGGGTGACGACGGCCGAGGGCGTGCAGCTCATCGACGTGACCAATTTCGAAGCGCCGCGCCTGCTGCCCAATGCGACCTTCCCGCTGGCCGATGCGCGGCGGCTCTATATCGCACGGACCTACGCCTATGTGGCGGCCGGTGCCGACGGGCTCGTGATCCTCAACGTCACCAATCCCGAACGCCCCGTGCGTCTGCCGCCGATCCCCTGGCTCAACGGCGAAACGCCCGATACGCAGGACGTGATCGTCGGAACAACCAACGCCTCGCTCTTCGCCTATGTCGCCGATGGGCGGAACGGGATGAAGGTCTTCCAGCTGACCAGCCCCGACAGCCAGCCCAATTTCTACGGCTTTTCGCCCGAACCGCGCCCCGAGCTGATCGCGTGGATGCGGACATCGTCGCGCGCGCTAGCCCTGTCGAAGGGTCTCGATCGCGACCGGGCCGTCGACGAAACAGGCGGCCAGATGGCGGTCTTCGGCCGACGCGGCTCGCGTCCGTTCAACCGGCAGGAAATGGAACGGCTGTTCCTCAACAGCAGGGGCGAACCCTATCGGGTGACCGACCAGGTCAATATGGATTTCTGGGTCGAGCGCGGCTGGGCGGCGCGCTAGGCTTTGTTTGTCAGACTCGACCTATCGGTCGAGCGCCGTACCGGCCCGCATCCCCACCCGGCCTCCCACGAGAATACACTGAGTGGGAGGCCGGGTGGGGATGCGGGCCGGTGCGGCGATTTCCCGCCAGGGAAATTCTGACGACCTAAGCCTTGTCGCCGCGATCGCGGGAATGCTCGTCGAGGAGATAGCGTACGAGAGGCTGCATCGTCTCGTCGTAGCGGGCCAGCTGCACATGTTCCTCCGCATCGTCATAATGCGACACCAGTGTACCGCCGTTCCAGAAATGCAGCGAATAGGCCGGCGGATCGGCGACGATCATCGGCCGGTTGTCGGGCTTTTTCGGATCGATGGGACGCAAGTCGAGCGCCACCTGCGGCGCGGTCGACGGCGTGACGGCAAGCGAATGGCCGGCCCAGCTCGTCAGGATCGGCCGATGAATATGGCCTGCCACCATGCCGAGGATGTTCGGCGCCCCTTCCAGCGCCTCGCGCAGACGCTGGATCCATGGCGCTTCCCGCTGCGCCGTCATCCAGGCAATGCCCGTTTCGATGGGCGGATGGTGGAGGACGATCATCGTCGGCTTTTCGATTTCCTCGGCGAGCCGCTCGCGCAGCCATGTAGCGCGCGTTTCGCAGAAAGCCCCGCCGTGCCGCCCCGGATCGAGCGTGTCGAGGACGATGACACGGATCGGCCAATGCTCTTCGTCGATCACATATTGGACGAAGCCGCCTTCCATCCGCGGCGTTTCGGGAAACAGCCGGGCGAAATTTTCGCGGTCGTCATGATTGCCCATCGCCGGAAACACCGGAAACGGACAGCGGCCGAACGCCGATTTCAGCCGTCGATAGCTGTCGGAATCGCCCTTGTCGGTGATGTCGCCGGTCGCGAGCAGAAGGTCGGGCTTCGGATCCATATCGCATAGCCGGTGAAGGACCTGATCGAGGCGGCGGCGATTGAATTCCGCCGGGTCGTCCGGATCGAAACCGAGGTGAATATCGGTAATTTGCGCGATCAGCATATGCCGCCGATCGTCGTTTTCCGCCTCATGTCCGACCCCTCCCGTCAGCGGTCCGCCCGATCCCTGTTCCACAAGCCGCTAAAGTCGCGAACCGTGTTCGGGCGGATGCCGCGGTTCTGCCTTGCGCGCACGAGATAAGGTGCCCCATCGTCCTGATGATAGCTGTGACACAGAGCACAGCTCGAGGCGACGAGGTCGCCGCCCGCATTGGCGCCGCCATGGCAGTCACGGCAGGTCTCGATGCCCGGCAGCAAGACATCGCGCGCGCTGTCGGATTCGCTGGCGACGTGGCAGCTTTCGCAATCCTCGGTCTCATGCGCGCGGTGATCGAACCAGCCGCCATGCATGTAACGGCTGATCTGGCGCACCGGCACGATATCGAATGGCGCCTGCGACGATCCCGTCGGCTGGACCTGATGACAGTCGAAACAGGCGCCGCCCTCGCTGAAGGTCGCGCGAACGGCACGTTCGGCGCCGCTATAGCGGGTGCTTTGCGCAAACTGGAACCGCCCGACCGTGCGCGAACGCATATTGTCGCCGGGCCGCCGCCGGCTCATGCCCGAAAGATCGATCGGGCGCCGGGCGCCGGTCGAGCGATAGAAGGCGCGGATATCGGCGACGACCATTTCGGGTTCGCCATGCCGCAGCGTCCGCACGGTGCCGCCGATCCGGTCGAAGGCGAGGCTGTGGCACATCTGGCAGTTCGCCTCCATGCTGATCGGCTCGAACCGGGCACCGTCGGGCGTCGGGACGTGGCAATCGGCGCAATCGAGCGAATCCCCCCAGCCGTAACGTGCAGCCAGCCGCTGCGTCATCCGCGCGACTCCGTTGGTCGTCGACAGATGCAGGTCGTGCGGGAATTTCAGGCCGGTATTCTCGCTCAGATCGTTGGTCGACAGGCTCGTGCGGACGTAGCGCGCCGTGCCGCCCGAAATGTCGCCCGGCGTCGTCATGATCCGCGGCCGGAATTCGGGATGCCCGCTGGCGAAGTCGTGGACATTGGCGAGATCGGTCTCGATGCGGTCGTCGAGCCCGATATGGCAATCGCTGCAGAATTGCTGCGGCGCCGGCGCCATCGCGCCCGAACCCTCATGCTCGATATGGCAGGAGGCACAGCTGTTGCGCGGGCGGTTGAAGGCGTCGCCCACCGTCAGCAGGAAACCGCGCCAGGCACCGGGATCGGGCTCGGCTTCGACCATCAGGTCCAGCTCGGCATGATCGGCGACATCGGTGTGACATTCGATGCAGGCGCTGTCGCGGACCGACACGAACGGCTCGACATGGCAGGACTGGCAGTCTTCGGCGAGGTTCGCATGCGCGTCGGACATCGAACCGCTGATCCAGAGCGTATCGGCGTGGAAGCCCTCGGGCCGCTCGTCGACATTGCGATATTCGTAATAGGACCAGATCGGCCAGGCGAGGCAGGCGATCAGGATCAGCGCGACGAAGCCCCAGGCGCTGATCCGCTTGCCGGGAACCTTGCCGCCCAGACCGAACAGCTTGTCGGCCTCTTCCTTGTCGATCTCCTCGTCGCGATCGACGGTGATGACGATCCTGCCCTGCTCTTCGTCCTGTCCCATGGCGATAGAGAGCAGGTGCGGACCGATGCGGATACTGCCGCCGCGGGTCGCATTGATATCGCCACTGGTCCGCGACCTGCCGTTGATCAGCAGCGGAAAGTTTTTCTCTCCCTCGATAGCGATCTGCGCCGCGCCGGTCCGGGTAATCTTCGCATGGTGCGGCGCGACGCCGAGATCGGTGAGCAGGACATCGCAATTGGCGCCGCGACCGACCGACAATTCGTCCTTGTCGACCTCGTTGGGCCGGACGATCTCGCGCCCACCTGCCGTTTTCGACCGATATTTGACGATAAAGCTCATCGCGCCCCTACCAGTAGAAGAATACGCTGACGATGTGCGCGGACAGCGCCGCGAGCAGCGCGAAGGTCAGCGGCACATGGATGTAAAGCCAGATCTGCAGCATCGCCTTGTAGCGCAAATGCCGCCTGATCCGCGCGAGCGCCGCCTGCTTGCGCGAAAGCAGCGTTTCCAGCCTGTTATAGGTGTCGTGGAGCGGATCGTTGCCAGCATGTGTCCGGCGACGGAAAACGGCCAGGGCTTCGGCGGTCGCGCCGCCCCTGTAGCGCCCCGTTACCCGCCGCCAGACACCGCCACCGAAGGCATCCTCGTCGATCGCTTCCTGAATCTGCGCGGCGGCCTGGGCGTCGAGCGGCTGCGCCGTATTGAACAATTGCCCGTCGAGATCGTGCACCGCCTCCAGCATCTGCGCTTCGGTCGCTTCGTCGCGATTGCTGCCGAGCCGGCGCGGCAGGGTGGCGTAGCTGCTGATACCGAACAGGCCCGACAGGATCACGATCATCATCAGCGCCCAGGCGAGCGTGTGCACATTCCAGCCGAGTTGGAATCCGGTATGCATCGTCCCGATTACGATCAGGGAAAGCCCGAGATAGACATGCGCGCTCGTCCACGCCTTGAGCGACCACTTACCCGCCGTCATCGCGCGTTTACGCACGCCGAGCATCGTCAGCCACAGGATCAGCAGCACGCCGATCGTGCCGAGCGTATAGCCATACCAGCTCCCGCCATTGTGCCGCGGCTCGATATCGATCAGCAGATAGGAGACGATGACGATCAGGCTGAGGAACGTCGCGATCTTCGCCCAGAACATGCCGCGATAGCGCAGGAACCCCTCGTGCCGCGCGCCCGGCGTGATCGAGCTACGGCCGATCTCCTGCGCCCGGTCGAAATCCACCCCCCGTGTCGCCATCTCAGCTGCTCTCCGCTTCGAGGCGCGCGACCGTCAGGAATTCTTCCGGCGCAACGCGGATCGCCGCGCCCGTCGGACAGGCGCGTACACAGGCCGGCCCGCCCTTGATCCCAGCGCACATATCGCATTTCACCGCCTGTTTCGGCGTTTCGGGACTGACGCGCGCGTCGATCCAGTCGTGATCGGGCTCGCCCGGCCCCGGACCGAAGCCGAAGAACAGCCAGCTCAGCAGTCCCGGTTTTTTCGGCGGCACCTTTTCCATCCGGATCACGCCATAGGGGCAGTTGCGCTGACAGTTGCCGCAACCGATGCAGGTATCGTCGATATAGACCTCGCCATCGTCGCCGCGATGGATCGCATTGGGCGGACAATCGGCCATGCAATGCGGATGTTCGCAATGGCGGCAGCTCGTCGGGACATGGAGTTGCGCGAAGGTCCGTCCCGCTTCGCGGTCGAGCCGCGACAACCCTTCATGGCTGTCGGCGCAGGCCTTTTCGCAATTGTCGCAGCCGACACACAGATTTTCGTCGATCAGCAGCACGTCCGTCGCCTCGCCGATGCCATTCTCGATCAGGAAAGAGGCGACCGAGGAATACATGTCGACGACGCCGGAGAAACTGTCCTTTTTCGCTTCGACGAAATTGTTGAGATCCTCGCGGCGGGACATTTCGCGCCGCGTCTGCTCGAACAGTTTCGGATTTTTCTCGAG
>NZ_CAKZNF010000057.1 GCF_937129435.1 uncultured Parasphingopyxis sp.
GGTGATCGACGTGGGCGGCGTCGGCTACCTCGTCCACTGTTCCACCCGCACGCTCGATGCGCTGGGTTCGGAAGGGGGCGAGGCGCGGCTGTTCACCGATCTGCAGGTGAGCGAGAACGACATGCGCCTGCTCGGCTTCGCCGAGAGTGCGGAGCGCGACTGGTTCCGGCTGTTGACGCAGGTGCAGGGTGTCGGGTCGAAGGTCGCGCTTGCGATCCTCTCCGCGCTCTCGACCGGCGAGCTGCGCGATGCCTGCGCTGCCGGAGACGCGGCGAGCGTGGCGAGGGCGAACGGCGTGGGGCCGAAGCTGGCCGGGCGGATCGTCAACGAGCTGAAGGACAAGGCAGGCGCGTTGCCCGGCGGCGGGGTGGCAGGCGCGGTGGTTGGTTCCGTCTCGGCAGCTGGCGGCGCAAGCGCCGACGCGGTGAGCGCGCTCGAAAACCTCGGCTTCAAGCCAGCGGTGGCGGCGCAGGCGGTAGCGAGGGCGCAGGCGGAACTCGGGGAAGGAGCGGGTGAGAGCGAATTGATCCGTGTGGCATTGAAAAAGGCAGCATCATGAGAAAAACGATCCCCTTGGCACTGGCAGCGTTTCTGGCCGCTCCCCCTGCCGCGCAGACGCCCGATTTCTCGACCTTCGCAGCCGGCCCGGTCTTCACCGAGTTCGGCGAACATGCGCCGGTCGAGGGGATGGAGCCGATCCCCGAAGGCGCGCGCTTCATGATCGCCTATGACGTGAGCGAGAAGGCCGAGGACGGCCAGCCCAACCGCCGCATCGCGACGCCTGCGCGCTTCATGAACATGCATGTCGCCGCAGGGGTGCCGGAAGAGAACATCAAGCTCGTCGTGGTGGTACACGGGCGCGCGGTGTTCGACCTCGTCACCGATACTGCGCGCGAGGCAAGCGACATGGAACCCAATGCCTCTGCCAGCATGGTCGAGACGATGCTCGCCCACGGCATCCGCTTCGTGGTCTGCGGCCAGAGCGCGGCAGTGTACGGGGTGAAGAAGGCAGACCTGATCGAAGGCGTCGAACTCGACCTCTCCGCGATGACCGCCCATGCGCTGTTGCAGCAGCAGGGCTATACGGTGAACCCGTTTTGAGGATTGCTACTACACGTCATCCTGAACTTGTTTCAGGATCCATCAGGCCGGAAGCTCCGTGCAATCGGAGGAAGACCGAGGCTCGGTGCAAGGTCATGCCAATCCCGGTTTTCGCTTTCGATGAGGTTGACCTTCCATTGCCGATGCCAGCGTTTCAGCTGCTTTTCGCGAGCGATCGCGCTCTTCATGTCGTCGAACATCTCGAACCTCACGAGAGACTGGACTCCATATCGCTTGGTGAAACCGTCCACTTCGCCTTCGCGATGTTGCCAGAGGCGGGCAATGAGATCGCTGGTGACGCCGATGTAGAGTGTGCCATAGGGCTTGCTCGCGAGGATATAGATGCAAGGGCGCGCTTCGAATGGCATGGTTCCGGGTGTGACGAGGGATGGATGCTGAAACACGTTCAGCACGACGAAGAGCAAGCGATCCGCACCGACTGGACCCGTGAGGAAATCGCCACCCTCTTCGACCTGCCGTTTCACGAGCTGATGTGGCGCGCGCAGACCGTGCACCGCCAATATCATGCAGCGGGCGAGGTGCAGCTCTGCACGCTGCTGTCGATCAAGACCGGCGGGTGCCCCGAGGATTGCGGCTATTGCTCGCAATCGGTCCACGCCGATAGCGGCGTCAAGGCGACCAAGCTGATGGACGTGCGGCAGGTGCTGCAATCGGCGGCGCAGGCGAAGGATGCGGGCTCGCAGCGCTTCTGCATGGGCGCGGCGTGGCGCAATCCCAAGGACCGCGACATGCCCGCGATCGTCGAGATCGTGAAGGGCGTCCGCGAAATGGGGCTCGAGACGTGCATGACGCTGGGCATGCTGACGCCGAAACAGGCGAGCATGCTGAAGGATGCGGGGCTCGACTATTACAACCACAATATCGACACTTCGCCCGAACGCTATGAGGAGGTCATCTCCACCCGGACGTTCGAGGAGCGGATCGAGACGCTCGACAATGTGCGGCAGGCGGGAATCAACGTCTGCTCGGGCGGGATCGTCGGCATGGGCGAGACGCGCGAGGATCGCGTCGGCTTCATCCATGCGCTGGCGACGCTGGAGCGGCATCCCGAAAGCGTGCCCGTCAACGCGCTGGTGCCGGTCAAGGGCACGGTGCTCGGCGATATCCTCCACGACGTGCCCGAGGCGAAGATCGACGATCTCGAATTCGTTCGCACCTGTGCCGTCGCGCGGATCACGATGCCGAAGTCGATGGTGCGCCTGTCGGCGGGCCGCGAGAGCATGTCGGAAGCGGTGCAGGCGCTATGCTTCATGGCCGGCGCGAACAGCATCTTCACCGGCGACAAGCTGCTGACCGCCGGCAATCGCGGCGACGATGCCGATGCGGCGCTATTCGCCAAGCTTGGCATTATGCCGTTGCAGGGCGAAGAGCCGATGCGGGCCAGCGAAACGATGGAAGCGGCGGAGTGATGCGATGCTTGGAATAGCGTTGTTGGCAATGATGCAGTTCGAGGCGAATGCCGAAAGCTGTGCCAATCCGGAAAACCTACCGCAGCAGCCGTTGAACGCCTGCGCGGCATGGGAATATGAGCTGGCCGATGCCGAACTGCAGGACGTCTGGGAACAGGCGATCGAATATGCTCGCGGTTATCTGAGCGAGGACCATATGAACGACGGCCGCCCGAGCGGCGCCGATCGCCTGATGGAAGCGCAGCGCGCCTGGATCACGCTGCGCGACGAGCATTGCGCGGTCTTTTCCTACCATATGCGCGGTGGCAGCGCCGAACCGTTGCTCTATCATAGCTGTCGGGCCACATTCACCCGCGAACGGACCGAACAGCTCCGAAACCTGATGATTGAGGATCAATAAGAACGTGTTCAAGAAAATCCTGATCGCCAATCGCGGCGAAATTGCCTGCCGCGTGATGCGGACCGCCAAGAAAATGGGCATCGCCACGGTCGCCGTCTATTCGGATGCCGATGCGCGCGCCCCGCATGTCGAGATGGCGGACGAAGCCGTGCACCTCGGGCCGCCGCCCGCCGCCGAAAGCTATCTGCTCGCCGACAAGATCATCCAGGCGGCGAAGGACACGGGCGCCGAGGCGATCCATCCCGGCTATGGCTTCCTGTCGGAGCGCGAAAGCTTTGCGAATGCCTGCGCCGAGGCTGGGATCGTTTTCATCGGCCCGCCGCCGAACGCCATCGCCGCGATGGGCGACAAGATCGAATCGAAGAAGCTCGCCAAGGAAGCGGGCGTCAACGTCGTCCCCGGCCATGTCGGCGAGATCGACGATACGGAGCACGCGGTGAAGATTTCGAACGAGATCGGCTATCCGGTGATGATGAAGGCCTCTGCAGGCGGCGGTGGCAAGGGCATGCGGCTCGCCTGGTCCGAAAAGGATGTGCGCGAAGGCTTCGAGGCAACGAAGCGCGAGGGGCTTGCCAGCTTCGGCGACGACCGCGTCTTTATCGAGAAATTCATCGAACAGCCGCGCCATATCGAGATTCAGGTGATCGGCGATCAGCACGGCAACATCGTCTATCTCGGCGAGCGCGAATGCTCGATCCAGCGGCGGCATCAGAAGGTCGTCGAGGAAGCCCCGTCGCCCTTCGTAACGCCCGAAATGCGCAAGAAGATGGGCGAGCAGGCCGTCGCGCTGGCGCGGGCCGTCGGCTATTTCAGCGCAGGTACCGTCGAACTCATCGTTTCGGGTGCGGACAAGACCGGCGAGGGCTTCTACTTCCTCGAGATGAACACCCGGCTCCAGGTCGAGCATCCGGTGACCGAGAACATCACCGGCGTCGATCTCGTCGAACAGATGATCCGCGTGGCGAACGGCGAAAAGCTCCCGTTCACTCAGGACGATATCACGCTGACGGGCTGGTCGATCGAGAATCGCGTCTATGCCGAGGACCCCTATCGCGGCTTCCTGCCGTCGATCGGGCGGCTCGTCCGCTACAATCCTCCGCAAGAAGAGGGCGAGGGGCTGAAGCGGCCCGTGCGTGTCGATGACGGCGTTGCCGAAGGCGGCGAGGTCTCGATGTTCTACGACCCGATGATCGCCAAGCTCGTCACCTATGGCGAGACGCGCGAAGAGGCGATGGACCTCCAGATCGCCGCGCTCGACCGGTTCGAGATCGAGGGGCTCGGCCACAATATCGACTTCCTCTCGGCGCTGATGCAGCATGAGCGTTTCCGCTCGGGCGAGATCACGACCAATTTCATCGCCGAGGAATATCCCGACGGGTTTCAGGGGGCACCGGCGGACGAAACACTGACGAAGCGGCTTGCCGCGATCGCCGGGTTCGCCGCGACAGCGCACGCCGATCGCGCCCGGCGTGTTTCGGGGCAGCTGGGTGACCGGCTACGCCCGCCCGGCGAATGGATGATTCGCATCGGCGACACCGACCATGACGTGACGGTCGATATCGAGGATGTCTCGGTCGATGGCGAAGCGATGCAGCTCGCGCTCGCCTATGCGCCGGGCGACCGGATGGTCGAGGCCGAATTCGGCGGCGAACCGCTCAGCGTGATGATCGGCAACGCCCGCTATGGGTTGAAGCTTACGACGCGCGGAGCGAGCCATTCGGCGCAGATTTTCCCGAAACATTATGCCCATCTCGTTCAGCACATGATCGAGAAGGAACCGCCGGATCTCTCGAAGATGCTGATTTGCCCGATGCCGGGCCTGATCACCGCCGTGCACGTCAAGGAAGGCGAAAAGGTCGAAGCCGGTCAGCCGCTGGCCACCGTCGAGGCGATGAAGATGGAGAATATCCTGCGCGCCGAGAAGGAAGGGATCGTGTCCACCATTGCCGCCGAAGAGGGCGCGAGCCTCGCCGCCGACGATGTGATCATGGAGTTCGAATAGGCGAGCGCTTGAAACTTCAGCGGCGCGTCATGTATTGATCGTGCTTGGCGACAGGAGAGAGACGATGGATAAGCGACGGACGATCAACGGTTTTCTGATGGCGGTTCCCGCCGCGCTCCTCGCGACATCGGCCTCTGCACAAGAGCCCGTTCCGGCCGATCCGACAATGGCGGCACAGCATTTGGAGGCGATCGATATCCGCGAATGGGACGTGCCCTGGGCCGATACGCGTCCGCGCGATCCGTTCGCCGTTTCCGACAGCGAAATCTGGTTCGTCGGCCAGCGCGGCGACTATGTCGCGCGGCTCAACCCTCAGACCGAGGAATTTACCCGGTTCGAACTGCCGGAAGGCGCGGGGCCGCATAACCTGATCGTCGCCGATGACGGCGGCGTCTGGTATGCCGGTAACCGCGCCGCGCATATCGGCCGGCTCGACCCGGCAACCGGCGAGATCGAGCAGATCCCGATGCCGAACGAAGCGGCGCGCGATCCGCATACGCTGGTTTTCGACGCGAATGGCGACATCTGGTTCACCGTGCAGGGCGGCAATTTCATCGGCAAACTCACCGTAGCGACGCGCGAAGTGCAGCTCATCGAAGTGCCGACACCGCAGGCCCGGCCCTATGGCATCGAGGTCGCCGCAGACGGCACGGTCTGGGCCGTGCTGCTCGGCACTAACAAGCTCGTCTCGGTCGACCCGGCAACGAAGGAACTGACCGAATATGATATCCCGCGCGCCGAAGCGCGGCCGCGCCGCATGGGCATCACCGATGACGGGCGCATCTGGTATGTCGATTATGCGATGGGAATGGTCGGTGCGTACGACCCGGCGGCCGCGACGTTCGAGGAATGGCCGGCCCCGTCGGGCGCGGAATCGCGGCCCTATGGCATGGCCGTCGACGGCGACAACCGGATCTGGTTCGTCGAGACGGGCGTCGAGCCCAACCGCTTCACCGGCTTCGACCCGGCCACCGAGCAATATATCGCCGTGGCTGAAGTGCCCTCTGGCGGCGGGACGGTGCGTCATATGCATTACCACGCGCCGACGAACAGCATCTGGTTCGGCGCCGACACCAATACGATCGGGAGGGTGGCCCTTGACTAGGCTTGGCTGGGCCGCGCTGGGCGCCGCGTTGCTGCCGTTCGCCGCCTCCGCCTTTCCGACCGGCGCGCCATGGAGCACGCTCGACCGGCCTGACACGGCCTGCACGAGCTGCCATTTCGGGGCGCCCCCTGTTGCCGAATCCGAGGCGCTGTCGATCGAAGGGTTGGAAAAGGGTGTCCAGCCGGGGGAAACCTACGCGCTGACGCTCCGGTTCGATCCGACGGACGCAGCGATCCTTAGTTATCTTGCCGGATTCCGGTCCGAAGGAGAGGACGCCGGATCGGTCGCGGCAGGCGAGGGGCAGCAGGTGCGCGAAACGTCCGTTCGCTCCACCGAACCCTTACCTGTGGTCGAGGGCGGTGTGGAGTGGACGTTCGACTGGACGGCCCCTGCGACACCTGGCCTAGTGGCGCTGCATATCGCGGCCAATGCGGCGAATGACGACAGTTCGCCGCTCGGCGACACCATCCATGTCCGCACCTTCGAAATCGAGGTCGCTGAACAGGCGTCAGAGTAGCGCTCTGTCGAGGGCCTTCTTCCAATGGGCGAGCAGATCGTTGCGCCGCTCTGCCTCCATGTCCGGCGCAAAGGATGCGTCGGCCTCCCACCCGGCGGATAGCTCGTCGAGGCCGTTCCAAACGCCGGTTGCCAGTCCGGCGAGGAAGGCCGCACCCAGCGCCGTCGTCTCATGGCTTTCGGGGCGTTCGACCGGTGTATCGAGGACGTCGGCAAGAAACTGCGCGAACCAGCCGTTCTGCGCCATGCCGCCGTCGATGCGGATGGCGCTCGGCATTTCGGCGCCGTCGGCCCGCATCGCATCGATCAGGTCGCGCGTCTGAAAGGCGATCGATTCCAGCGTCGCGCGGACGATGTGATCGGCGGTGGTATCGAGCGTCATCCCTGTAATCAGTCCACGCGCATCGGGCTCCCAGTGCGGCGCGCCGAGGCCGACAAAAGCGGGTACGAGTGTGATGCCGTGATCGTCGGGCACGGCGCGGGCGATCTCCTCGCTGTCCGCCGCATCGGTGATCACACCGAGCTTGTCGCGAAGCCATTTGATTGCCGCACCGGCGACGAATATCGAACCTTCGAGGGCATAATGGGTTTCGCCGTCGATCCGGTAGGCCGGTGTAGAGAGTAACCGGTTTTGCGATGCCAGCGCCTCGGTCCCAGTATTGAGCAATAAAAAACAACCGGTGCCATAGGTCGATTTGACCATGCCGGGTTCGAAACACGCCTGGCCGATCACCGCCGCCTGCTGGTCGCCCGCCATGCCCGCGATCGGGATGGCACGGCCGAACAGCGCAGGATCGGT
Source organism: uncultured Parasphingopyxis sp. (assembly GCF_937129435.1). Lineage (GTDB taxonomy): Bacteria > Pseudomonadota > Alphaproteobacteria > Sphingomonadales > Sphingomonadaceae > Parasphingopyxis. Next base: position 7,354 of record NZ_CAKZNF010000057.1, read on the forward strand.
CTCGCCGTAGATTTCGCTGTTGCCGCGGATTTCGGGCAGCAACGACCGCTCAACGCCGAACAGCGTCAGCAACTCGTCGTCCCACTCGCCTGCATGGATGTCGCAGAGCATCGTGCGCCCGGCATTGGTGATATCGGTCGCGTGAACCTTGCCGCCGGTCAGTCGCCAGAGCAGGAAGCTGTCGATCGTGCCGCAGGCGAGGGCGCCGCGCGCCGCCGCTTCGCGCGCGCCATCGACATGGTCGAGCAGCCAGACGAGCTTGGTCGCGCTGAAATAGGGATCGAGCAGTAACCCGGTTTTCTCCGTGATCCGGGGTTCATAGCCTTCATTCTTGAGATTGCGGCACAGGTCGGCCGTGCGCCGGTCCTGCCAGACGATCGCGTTGTGAAGCGGCTTGCCGGTGTCGCGGTCCCAGAGAATGATGGTCTCGCGCTGGTTGGTGATGCCGATGGCGACGGTGTCGTCGGTCAGCACCTCCATGACGCAGGCGACGGTGTCGCGCCAGATATCTTCGGGATCATGCTCGACCCTGCCGTCCTGTGGATAATGCTGGGGAAATTCGCGTGCATGGCTTGTGAGCGGTTTGCCCGTTTCGTCGAACAGGATCGCGCGGCTCGACGTCGTGCCCTGATCGATGGCGACGATATGCCGGGTCATGCCGAGCGCTCCGCGAACCAGGCGTTGACGCGCTCGACGGTCGCTTCATCGAGCAGCAGCCCCAGCTTGCTTCGCCGCATCAGCGCGTCATCGGCCGACTTCGCCCATTCACGCTCGCACATCCACTCCAGTTCCCGCACCGTCAGCCCCTCTCCGAAATGACCGCCGAGATCGTCGAAGGTCGCCGCCTCGCCAAAGATGTCGGGCAGCATCGATCCGTAGGCGCGAACGAGCCGGACCGCATGCTCCCATTCTAGGAAGGGATAACGCTCCTGAATCGACGAGACGAAGGCGTCGACATCCTTGCCGGTTTCGCCGCCGGGAAATTTCGCGCGTTTGGTCCAGGCCGCGCCGCTGAACGGCGTGGCGGCAGCTAGCCGGTCGTTCGCGTCCTCGGCGAGTGCGCGCGCCGTCGTGATCTTGCCGCCGAAGACGGAGAGCAGCGGCGGCACACCTTCCTCGCTGCCGCCGTCGAGTTCGAGGACATAGTCGCGCGTCACCTCGCGCGCATCGGACGCGCCATCGTCGTAGAGCGAGCGGACGCCCGAATAATGCGAGACGACCTGATCGGGATCGAGCTGCCAGGCGAAATAGTAATTCGCTGCGTCGCAGAGATAGGCGATCTCGTCCTCATCGGCATATTCCGCCGCCGGATCGTCGACCGCGACTTCGGTCGTGCCGATGAGGGTGAACCGATCCAAATAGGGCAGGGCGAAGACGATCCGCCGGTCGGGCATCTGGAAGATATAAGCATGGTCGCCGTTATAGATCCGATCGACGACGATATGGCTGCCGCGCACGAGCCGGAGCGCCGCCTTGCTGTCGATCTCGATCCGGTCGTGCAGCACCTCGCCGACCCAGGGGCCGGCGGCGTTGACGATGGCGCGTGCCTCGACCTGCCGGCCGTCGCTCAGCCGCGCCTGCCAGATCGGCCCCGCGCGCGTCGCGCCTTCGAACGCCGTCCGCGTCGCGATGTCGGCTCCATGCGCCGCGGCGTCCATCGCATTGGCGACGACGAGCCGGGAATCGTCGACCCAGCAGTCCGAATAGACATAGCCCTTGGTCTGCGCGTCGCGCAGCGGCGAACGGTAGCGCGGATTGGCCTTGCCGAGCCGCTTGGTACGCGGAAGCGAATCGAAACCGGCGAGCAGGTCGTAAAGCAGCAACCCCGACCGGATCATCCAGTATGCCCGGATATCGTCATTATGCGGCATGACGAAGCGCATCGGCCAGATCAGGTGCGGCGCCGCCTTCAGCATCGTCTCGCGCTCCTTCAGCGCCTTTCGAACCAGCTTGAACTCGTAAAATTCGAGATAGCGGATGCCGCCATGGATCAGCTTCGATGAAGAGGAGCTGGTATGGCTGGCGAGGTCGTCCTTCTCGACCAGCAGCGTCTTCCATCCGCGCCCCGCCGCGTCGCGCGCAATCGCCGCCCCGTTGATGCCGCCGCCGATAACGAGAAGGTCGTAGGACATGGTGTCAGCTTAAACGAATTGGCGGCGGCGTCACCCTCATGCGGTATCGCCGCAGCGACAAAGTCCCTATGTGCCGTTCATGACAACTCTTCCCAGCGAACAGGACATTCTCGACTTCATCGCCTCGTCGGACCGGCCGGCGGGCAAGAAGGAGATTGCGCGCGCCTTCGGCTTGAAGGGGCAGGACAAGATCCAATTGAAGGCGTTGCTCAAGAAGATGGCGGACAAGGGCGCTGTCGATTTCGGGCCGGGCAAGTCGGTGCACAAGGCGGGGGGGCTGCCGCGCGTGACAGTGCTCCGCATCGTCGATGTCGACGATAACGGGCAGGTCTTTGCCGAGCCCGAACGCTGGGACAACGACGCGCCGGCGCCGCGCCTGCGCGTAAAGGAAAAGGGCCGCCGCAAGCCGCTCGGCGTCGGCGAACGCATCCTTGCGCGGACCGAACAGGCGGGGCGGGGCTGGATCGCGCATCCGATGAAGGTGCTCGCCGCGAGCAGCGACGAACTCATCGGCGTCGTGCACGAAGAGGGCGACACGCTATGGCTCAAGGGGCTGGAGAAGGGGAACCGCCGCGACATCCGGATTTCGGACGCCAATGGCGCGTCGGCCGGCGATCTCGTTATGGCCGAGCGGGCGGGTCGCGGTTCGCAAACCAGCGCAAAGGTCGGTGAGATCCTCGGCGATCCCTTCGAGCCGAAAAGCTTTTCGCTGATCGCGATCCACAAGCACGAGATTCCGCACGAATTTTCCGGCGAGACGCTGGCCGAGGCGGAGAAGGTGGCCGGCCTTCCGCTCGGCGAACGCGAGGATCTGACCGACCTTCCCATCGTCGCCATCGACCCTGCCGATGCACGCGATCATGACGATGCAATCTGGGCCGAGCCGGACGGCGAGGGCGGCTATCGCGCGATCGTCGCCATCGCCGATGTCAGCTATTATGTCCGCCCCGGTTCCTCGCTCGATCGCGAGGCGAAGCGGCGCGGCAACAGCGTCTATTTCCCCGATCGCGTGGTGCCGATGCTGCCCGAGCGCCTGTCGGCGGATGTGTGCTCGTTGAAGGCGGGCGAGGATCGCGCGGCGATGGCCTGCCACCTGCAAATCGGAAAGGATGGCAAGCTCAAGGGCTGGCGGTTCACGCGCGCCAAGGTGCGGCTCTCCGCCAATATTGCCTATGAAGACGCGCAGGCGGCGGTCGATGCGGCGAGCGAGCTTGCGTCGTGTGCCGAGCCTGCATCCTCTCCTTGCTCGATGCCCGAACTCGAAGGCGCGGTGCCGCCCGATCTCGTCGAGAGCGCCTTGCAGCCGCTCTGGTCCTGCTGGTCGCTTCTCGCGAAAGCGCGTGCCGCGCGCGGGCCGCTCGAACTCGACCTGCCCGAACGCCGGATCGAGCTCGACGAGAAGGGGCGCATCCTCTCGGTGGAGCCGCGCGAACGTCTCGATGCACATCGGCTGGTCGAGGATTTCATGATCGCCGCCAATGTGGCTGCCGCCAAGGCGCTCGAAGCGAAGGCCGCGCCGGTCATGTACCGCGTCCACGAACCGCCGAGCCGGGATAAGCTTCTTGCGCTCAAGGAATATCTCGGCACGCTCGATGTCTCCTTCGCGCTGGGCCAAGTCATCAGGCCCGATACGTTCAACCAGCTGATCGATCGGGTCGGCGACGACGATATGCGGCCGCAGGTGATGGAGCAGGTGCTGCGCAGCCAGACCCAGGCCTATTACGCGCCGGCCAATGCCGGGCATTTCGGGCTGGCGCTGGGCAGTTACGCGCACTTCACCTCGCCTATCCGCCGCTATGCCGACCTGCTCGTCCATCGCTCGCTGGTGGGGGCGTTCAAGCTCGGGCCGGACGTGCCGGAGACGAAGCTGACCGGCGATGAGACGGCGAAGATGGAATCGCTCGGCGAGACGATCAGCAAGCTCGAACGGCGCGCAATGGAGGCCGAGCGCGACACGGTGGACCGTTATGTCGCCGCGTTCCTGTCCGAGCGAGTCGGCGACGTCGTGCGCGCACGTATCACGGGTGTCCAGTCCTTCGGTTTCTTCGCGACGGTCGAGGAGCTGGGCGGCGACGGCCTGCTGCTCGCCCGCGATATCGGCAATGAATATTATCGCTATGACGAAAAGGCACAGGCTTTGGTCGGCGATTATAGCGGCACGCGTTACGCGATGGGCGACCGGCTCGAGCTTCGGATTGTCGAGAGCGATCCGGTCAGCGGCGGCTTGCGTTTCCAGTTGCCCGAAGGGAAGGGCGGCGGCTCTGCCGGTCGGGGGCGGGGCCGTCGCAATCCGAACCGCGATGGCCGCAAGCATCGCGGCAAGCCGAAAGGTGGCGGACGGAAACGGCGCTAACGCTCGGCATACGCTTTCGGATTCAGTCCGAGGCCGTGCCGCCCTCTTCTTCTTCGGCGGCGGCGTTGCGCTCACGGCGGTCGACGCGCCCGCCCATATCGGCGACCAGCGTTTCCAGATTGCGGCGCAGCTGCATCGGCTGACCCGTCGTCGTCGGCCAGTCGGGATAGTTGCGGCGCATCTGGACGATCGCGTCGGCGATCTCCTCCTCGCTCGCGCGATCGTCATCGAGGATATCGTTCTCGATAATCCCGCGCACGAAGTTGAGATAGGCGATCTGATTGGCGACGAGCAGGCTCGCACTGCCGGGTTCGCCATGACCCGGATAAAGCTGGTAATCGGGAAACTCGCGCGCGATCCGGTCAAGCGCGCGCGGCCAGCTGTCGATATCGGCATCGGTCAGGTCGGGATGCATCCGGTTGGAGACGAGATCGGACGCGATCAGCACGCGCTGGCTCGGAATGTCGATCATCGCGATGGGCGAGGATTCGGACCGGTCGACGAGATGGAAAATGATCGGGACGCCCGACACCTCCATTTCCTGCCGGTTCTCGATGAAGCCATCGGGCTCGCGCGGGGCCTGATAGTCGTCGCCGACGGTTTCGCGGAGCCGTTCGACATAGCCGGAAAGGTCGCGGTCGATCTTTTCGGCGACCTCTTCGGGCATAAGCAATTGGGCATCGGGAAAGGCCTCAAGAAAGACCTGCAGACCTCCGAAATGATCCGGATGGTAGTGGCTGATCACGATCGCGGTGACAGGCTTGCCGGTTTCCCGGATGCGCGCGACCACGCGAGAGGCCAGGTCGAGATTGCCCTGCGTATCCATAACGAGAATTTCATCAGGGCCTTCCAACCAGAAGCTGTTTACCGAACCTTCGCCTGCACGAAACGGCCGGTGAACGATCAGCTGGGGCGTATTCTCCGCCTGATCCCCGGCCGCCGGCGTATCGGAACCCGTACACGCTACGAGCGATAGTGCGACGCCGATCATGGCCGCTTTCAGGAAGGTCGCAATTCGCATCGCCGCGGTTCTCCGGTTCGTCGGGGCTCTTTGGTCCGCCCGGTCTCTTATGGTCTGCCTTTGAGGATAACCCCAAAGCCCGGCCTCGTCACGCGCCGCGTCCCCAATTTTGGTGCGCGATAGGGCTGTTTCCCCATCCCATTGTTACGCTTTTATGACATCTGCTTTACAAGATTGTCACAAAAGCGTAACAAGATGGAAATCAAATTGACATGGGAGAGGTTCGAATGCGTAAATTTGCTGGTTTCGTGGCATTGATGGCTCTGCCGGCGGCGGTTGCCGCGGCGCCCTATCCGACCGAAACGATCGAAGGTTTCGATCCCTATGCGTCGGAGGCGATCGCTCGCGGCGAGCTTGGGGTTGCCGAGGCACGCCTCGAGCGCCGGATCGACGAACAGGGCGCCGATGCGCCGTCGCTGCTGAACATGGCGGCGATCATGGTCGAGACCAACCGCATGGCGCGCGCGGCCTCGCTCTATCGTTCGGTTCTGGAAGGCGAGGATATGCTGCTCGAAGCGGGCGACGGATCGGCGATCTCCGCCCACGCCATTGCCAGCGAAGCGCTCAACGTTCGCGTGCAGGTCGGCAGCCGCTAGTTCCTACAGCTTGGGCAGCGTGACTCCGCGCTGCCCCATATATTTGCCGGCGCGGTCGGCATAGCTCGTCTCGCACGGCTCGTTGCCTTGCAGGAAGAGGAACTGGCACGCGCCTTCGTTGGCATAGACCTTGGCCGGCAGCGGCGTCGTATTCGAAAATTCCAGCGTGACATGCCCCTCCCAGCCGGGCTCGAGCGGCGTGACGTTCACGATGATCCCACAGCGCGCATAGGTCGACTTGCCGAGGCAGATGACGAGCACGTCGCGCGGCACCCGGAAATATTCGACCGTCCTTGCCAGCGCGAAACTGTTCGGCGGGATGATGCAGCAATCGGTCTTGCGGTCGACGAAACTGTTCGAGGCGAAGTTCTTCGGATCGACGACCGCATTGTCGACATTGGTGAAAATCTTGAAGTCGTCCGAAACGCGTGCGTCATAGCCGTAGCTCGACAGACCGTAGCTGATCGTGCCTTCCCGCCGCTGACCGTCCACGAACGGCTCGATCATGCCGTTCTCTTGCGCCTGCGCGCGAATCCACTTGTCCGACATGATCGTCATGGCCGCGTTCCTTAGCCCGGGCTGCCCGGACGCACCACATTCCAGCGGACCGGGTTTTCCACACCGGGCACCTGGCGGATGTCGCTGGCCTCCCAGATCGACCAGGGGACGGCGCCATAATCGGGCTTGAACAGCCGCCGCGACAGCCAGAAGCTGCGCTCCACATTGCGCGTGATCGCATACATGTCGTCGAAGTCCCGGGTGACGTAGAGTATGGCGGGGCTCTCGGCATGACGCTCGATCATCGTCAGGAAGGTCGACAATTCGTCCATCAGCACGTCGATATCAGGCCGGTCCGAGCAATTGCCTTCGAAGCGGAGCATCACGGCGGGGGGCAGGGCGTTCGCGTCGGAAGGCACGGTGGCGATGAAATTGGTCGCCTGGTCGGCGGCGAGGCGGCAAAGCTGCCAGTTGTGAACGGCACCGTAGCGCATGCCGCTCTCGCGCGCGGCCGCCCAGTTCGCCTCGAAATTCTCGTCGCGCCCGGCATCGCCGTCGGTCGCCATGATATAGGCGAAATCCGCGCCGTTCGCGCTCAGCGTCGGCCAGTGAACCTCGCCCTGCGCCGCACCGATCGTGACGCCCTGGACCGGATATTGCCCTTCGTCCGGATGCCAGCGGATCGCCACCTGCCAGAGTGCGACCGCCGCGACGGCGAGAATCACGAGCCAGATCGCGGCCCATTTCAATGTGCGCATTTGCCCCCCATGCGGCGTGTCAGCCCTTGATATGCAACACGCAGATCAGTGTGAATAGCCGCCGGGCGGTGTCGAAATCCACCTCGATCTTGTCTTCGAGGCGCTCCTTGAGCAATTCGGCGGCATCATTGTGGATGCCGCGCCGCGCCATGTCGATCGTCTCGATCTGCTGCGGCGTCGCCTGGCGAATCGCCTGGAAATAGCTGTCGCAGATCGCGAAATAATCGCGGATCGCGCGGCGGAAGCGAGTGAGGCCGAGCACGATCGTTTCCAGCAACTCGCCGCTCTCGGCCGAGATATCGAGCGCCAGCCGCCCTTCCTCGACGCGCAGCTTCAGCTTGTAGGGGCCGTCATAGCCTTGCGGATATTCCTTGGCCGGCGCGAAATGATTGCCTTCGAGCAGGTCGAAGATCGCAATGCGCCGCTCCTGCTCGATATCGGCATTGCGCCAGATAATCGTCGCTTCGTCCAGCTCGACATCGATGATCCGTGGATCGGCCATGGGCAGGGGCTTAGTTCGCTGCAGCCGGGAGGCAAACACCTAATTGCTTCAAATTCATCTGGCGCAACGTTGACGGGAACCATATGGAGGCCGTGTGAATACGACAACCCCCCCCCAAACCCCGAAACGCCCGAAGCCCCTGAAACCCGTCCAACTTGTCGGCGAGGTCGCCTTGGCCGAAGACGCGCCGGAGGAGATAATGGGGCTGCCCGGCATGCTGTCCCTGAAAGAGCGGCAGATGCTGTTTGCACTGGGGCGCGACCATTATTCCGGCAATGGGCAGATCATCGATGCCGGCAGCTTCATGGGCTGTTCGACATCGTGCCTCGCCGCCGGCGTGAAGGCAGGACAACAGGCGCCGGAAAAACAGATTCACGCCTATGAACTGGGAATCCTGCCGGCGCCGGCCAATGGGCAGACGATCATCCGCAAATTCGGCGATATCAAGTACGAACAGGGCAAATCGTTCGTCCCCATCCTCAAGGACACGATCAAGCCCTGGTGGGGGTATATCGACCTCAATGTCGGCGACATTCTGCAGGAAAACTGGGACGGCGACGACATCGAAATCTGCTTCGTCGACGTCTGCAAAACGCCTGAGTTGAACGCCCATGTGACACGGCAATTTTTCCCTTCGATTCCGGTCGGCGGCTATCTCGTCAACCAGGACTTCTTCTTCGATCGGCTGCCCTATGTGAAGGTCACGATGGGATATCTGTCCGAATATTTCGAATGGGTCGGGCGGGTGTACACATCGTCGATCTGGCGCTGTGTGAAGCAGGTGCCGCAAGACGTTGCCGACTATGATCCGTATCTCGAGAAAGATCCGAAGTGCCGCGAGTATCACGAGATGACGGTGTATGACGATCTCGGCAAGGACGCGCTGTTCATGCTCGATCTCTCGCTCTCCTATCTGACCGGCGAAGGACTCGATGAGCTTGAGGGCAAGCATCACGAATTTATCGAACACAATGCGACGGTCTGGGAAGGCCGCGAAGGCAAGCGGCGTGATGCGCGTTTCCGGATCGAGCGCGCCCGCAAACTGATCGCGGAAGGAAATATCTAGGCGATCGTCAACGCTCCGCTCGCTCCATCCACGATCATTTCCACAGCCTTGTCGGCTTGAGGCGAATCCCGTTTCGCGCGACAAGGGGGCATGGCCGACAGCGCAAAACCCGTCCGACTCGTGACCGACAATGCAGGCGCGGCGCCTGTGCTTCCGCACAATATCGATGCCGAGGCGGCGCTGCTCGGCGCGCTGCTGATCGACAACCGGCTGATCGACGATGTGCAGCGGATCGTGAAGACCGAACATTTCTTCGAACCGACGCACGGCCGCATCTTCGACATGATCGTCAGGCTCGTCGTCGATCGGAATATGGTCGCCAACCCGGTGACGCTGAAGCCGCTGCTCGAAAAGGACGAGGGGCTCGAGGCGCTGGGCGGCATCGGCTATCTGGTCAAGATTACCGAAAGCGGGGTGGCGCTGATCGGTGCGCGCGATTTCGCCCGGCAGATCTACGAACTGGCGCTGCTCCGCGCGCTGATCGGTGTCGGCCGCGAGATGGTCGAAAAGGCGGTCGACACGAGCGAGGATGTCGATCCGCGCCAGCAGATCGAGGACGCCGAGGTCGAACTCTACAAGGTCGCCGAAAATGACGGTGAAGTCGGGTCGACGAAGAGCTTCGCGACGGCGGCGTCGGAGGCGGTTAAGGCGGCGCAGCGGGCGCTGAATTCCGGTGGGCATGTGTCCGGCTTTACGACCGGCTTCGACAGCTTGAACGCGAATTTCGGCGGGCTGCACAAGTCCGACCTCGTGATTCTCGCCGCCCGCCCGGGCATGGGCAAGTCGGCGTTGGCTTCCAACATCGCGTTCAACGCCGCGCAACGCTATGCGCGCGATCTGGAGGACGGAATCGACCCCGAGGAATCGATGGGCGCCCCGGCGGCGTTTTTCAGCCTCGAAATGTCGGCGGACCAGTTGGCGACGCGTATCCTGGCCGAGCAGTCGCGCATTCCCTCGGCCAAGCTTCGCAAGGGCGCGATCAGCCAGGAGGAGTTCCGCAACCTCGCCCGCGCGGCGGCCGAGCTTGAAAACCTGCCGCTCTATATCGACGACACGCCGGGCCTGACGATCGCGGCGCTCCGGACGCGCGCGCGCAGGCTCAAGCGGCAGAAAGGCATCGGTATCATCATCGTCGACTATCTGCAGCTTTTGCAGGGATCGGGTCGCAGCAACGACAACCGCGTGCAGGAAATTTCCGAGATCAGCCGCGGGCTGAAAACGCTGGCAAAGGAACTCGACGTGCCCGTGGTGGCGCTGTCGCAGCTCAGCCGCGCCGTCGAACAGCGCGAGGACAAGAAGCCGCAGCTATCGGATCTGCGTGAATCGGGATCGATCGAACAGGACGCCGACATCGTCCTCTTCATTTATCGCGAGGATTATTATCACAATTTCGCCGAGCCCCCGATGATCAGCGAAAAGAGTTCGCCCGAAGACCGCGACAAACGGTCGGCGTGGGAGCTCAAGAATCAGGAGATTGCTGGACAGGCGCAGGTCATCATTGCCAAACAGCGCCACGGCGCGACGGGAACGGTGACGCTGCACTTCGAAGGCGAGTTCACGAAGTTTAGCGACCTGGCCTATGAGGACCGGTCGTCGCATTATTGATCGACGCGATTAGTGGAAAGCCGCCTTACTCTCCGAGCTGAAAAAGTTCGATATTTCCACGCAGCGGACGAAGACCTGTTCTTCGAATGGCTAGACAAGATGACTGTCGTTTCCGAATACGCAGGGCGCGGCGATACGCTGTTTATCCAGTTGGCTCACCTGCCCACGGATGACGAGCTTCGCGAACTGATCGCCTTTCATCAAAGGTATGGAATTGAAATGCGGCAACTCGCGCAGTTTCGTTCGTCTGAGAATGCGGATTGGTTTGAGAATGAGGAGAAGTATTGGCACGAAGGCGTGTTTGGCGGTCAGCGGCTTTAGAGCTTTTATGCCGCGTCAATCAACGGACAGCCGCGCAACGCATTGAACGTATCGTTCAGCACAAATCTCATCTGCAAAGATAGACCAGCCACAGCAGCACGCTCAGCATAAAATACAGTGTCCGGGAAAGCTTGTCGCATCGGTTGATGACGAACGCGCCGCAGCCAGCATAGATAAGATAGAATGGGGTAGCGTAGAGCAGCAGGTGTAGGCCCGGTCGCTCTAGGCAACTCGAGACCGGCGGCATGGCGCTGAAAATGAGTGCGACGCAGAGCGCCAACATCCCAATTGCCCAAATCGTAAGTCGCCAGAACCCTGTCATCGAACCGAACTAGCAGGTCAGTTCGACGTTTGCAGCAGATCCGACCCTAGAAGACTGGCTGGTTCGCCTCGTCGTTATCCTCGCCGCTGACCGGCGTGTGGATTCCGCATTCGGTCTTGTCCCAGCCGCGCCAGCGGCCGGCGCGGGGATCTTCGCCGGGCTTGACCTTGCTCGTGCAGGGCGCGCAGCCGACCGAGAGATAGCCTTGTTCTTCCAGCGGATGACGGGGAAGGGCGTGCGCCTCGAAATATTCTTCGAGATCGTCCTTGGTCCAGTCGCCGAGCGGATTGATCTTGAGTCGGCCGTCCTCGATTTCGAAGCGCGGCAGGTTCTGCCGGGTCACCGACTGGAACGCCTTGCGGCCCGAAATCCAGGCATCGAGCCCGGCCTTGGCGCGCTTGAGCGGTTCGACCTTGCGGATCTCGCAGCAGCCGTCGGGATCGTAAGACCATCGCAGGCCATTCTCGTCCTTCGCCGCCAGCACATCGAGATCGGGAGTGACGACCGAGGCGTTCTCGATGCCGAACTGGTCGATCAATTGTTCGCGATAGGCAAGCGTCTCGTCGAACATCTTGAGCGTGTCGACGAAGACGACCGGCACCCTAGGGTCTGCCTGTGCCACCAGATGGAGCAGCACGGCGGCCTCGGTCCCGAAGGACGAGACCAGCGCGACCTCGCCCAGTTCTTCCTCGGCAAACAGCGTGGCGAGCATTTCGCCGGCTTCGACGCCCTCAAACCGCGCGTTGAGCGCATCGGCGTCAGCCTGTGTGAAGGCGGGGCGGGCGTCGATCGTGTCGACTATACGGGCAGCAGCACTAGCCATGCCGCTTGCTCCAGATCGGCTTGCGATCGTCTGCGGCGGGCTGGTAGACGTGCGGCCAGCGGGCGAGCGCCGTCTCGACGTCCTTTTCGTTGAGCGGCTTTTCGGGCGCGAAGCTGTCGAAGCCGCAGCGGCGCATGAAGGTCAACTGGTCGACCAGCACATCGCCCTGCGCGCGCAATTCGCCGGTAAAGCCTTCCTCGCGCAGGATGCGGGCGGCCGAATAGCCGCGCCCGTCGCCGAACGCCGAGAAACCGATTTCGATCAGCGACAACCGATCAATATAGGGGACGAGCTTGCGCGCGTCCTCGCCGTCTTCGAGCCGCACGGCGGTCGCGTCGGGCTGGTCGAGAAAAGCGTCGAGCGTGACGGCGGGCTCTTCCACCGGCGCTTCGCCGTCGAGATGCACGGGATCAGCCATAAAGCGCCTCCTTGAACGGATCGATGCCGAGCCGGCGATAGGTGTCGAGGAAGCGCTCGCCTTCGTCGCGCTGCGCGAGATAGACGTCGGTCACCTTTTCGACCGCGTCGACGATGCCGTCCTCGTCGAAGCCCGGGCCGGTGATCTTGGCTAGGCTGACATCCTCTTCGCCCGACCCGCCAAGCAGCAGCTGGTAGTTCTCGGTCCCTCTCCGGTCGACGCCGAGAATGCCGATATGGCCGGCATGATGGTGGCCGCAGGCGTTGATGCAGCCCGAGATTTTCAGCTTGAGCTCGCCGAGCTCCTTCTGACGGCCGATGTCCGAGAAGCGCTGCGCAATCTTCTGCGCGACGGGGATCGAGCGCGCATTGGCGAGGCTGCAATAATCGAGGCCCGGGCAGGCGATGATATCGCTGACCAAATCGAGATTGGGCGTCGCCAACCCCGCCTCGTCGAGCTGCTGCCAAAGAGTGTAGAGATCCTGCTTGCGCACATGCGGCAGCACGATGTTCTGGCTGTGCGTGACGCGGCATTCGTCGAAGCTGTAGCGTTCGGCGAGATCGGCCATCAGGTCCATCTGCGCCGAGGAGGCATCGCCCGGGATGCCGCCGACGGGTTTGAGACTGATGACGGCGATCGCATAGCCCGGCTGCTTGTGCGCATGGACGTTCTGATCGAGCCAGACGGCGAAGTCGGGATCGCTGCGGTCGATCTCGTCGGCAAGACCGTCCTCGAACGCCGGATCGGCGAAATAGCCCTTGATCCGCTCGAGCTCGGCCGCCGGCGCGTCGATATTCTCGCCCTTGAGGTGCGCGAACTCTTCCTCGACCTGGCGTATGAATTCCTCGGCGCCCATTTCATGGACGAGGATCTTGATCCGCGCCTTGTATTTGTTGTCGCGGCGGCCGTGGCGGTTGTACACGCGCAGAATCGCCTCGGAATAGCTGACCAGCTCGTCGACGCTCACGAAATCGCGGATCAGCGGGGCGATCATCGGCGTGCGGCCCATCCCGCCGCCGGCATAGAAGCGCGCGCCGATCTCGCCGTTCTGCTCGACGATCTGGATTCCGATATCATGGAGGCGCATCGCCGCGCGGTCTTCGTCGGCGGCGATGACGGCGATCTTGAACTTGCGCGGCAGGAACGAGAATTCGGGATGGAAGCTCGACCATTGGCGCAGCAGCTCGGCATAGGGGCGCGGATCGACGATCTCGTCGGCCGCGGCGCCGGCATATTGGTCCGAACTGATATTGCGGATGCAGTTGCCGCTCGTCTGGATTGCGTGCATCTCTACCGTTGCCAGATCGGCGAGCAGGTCGGGCGCCTCCTCCAGCTTGATCCAGTTATACTGGATGTTCTGCCGGGTGGTGAAATGCCCGTAGTCGCGATCATATTTGCGGGCGATCGTCGCGAGCATGCGCATCTGATCGCCGCTCAGCGTACCATAGGGGATGGCGACGCGCAGCATATAGGCGTGGAGCTGGAGATAGAGACCGTTCATCAGCCGGAGCGGCTTGAACTGATCCTCGGTCAGCTTGCCGGCGATCCGGCGTTCGACCTGGTCGCGAAATTCCGCGACGCGCGTGTCGACCATCTCCTGGTCGTAATTGTCGTATTTATACATGTCAGATCACCCAGTTTCCCGCCGCCGGATCGGGCGGCGCGAGTTTGAGGTCGACGCGCACGGTGGGGCCGGTGGCGCGGATCTTTTCCTTGATATGGACGGGGAGCACGCCCGCATCGGTCTTTTCGGCATCGACGATATAGGCATCGCTGACGGTGCGCCTGGCGATCTCGCGCGCGATCACGTCAGTCGCGCCGTCATGGACCGGAGCCGCATCGGACACGTGACGCGACCAGTCATAGCCCGTCCACCAGACGACATCGCCCGATTTGAGATCGTTGCCGGTTAGGATTTTCATGCGAGCCTCTCCGCCTGGCGCGCCAATGATCCGAGCCGGTCTTCAGCCAGCGATCGATCGACGACCTCGCCGATGACGATGACGGCCGGGCTCTCGATGCACTCGCGCTCGACCATGTCGCCGAGATCGGCGAGCAACGTCCGAAGCGCGCGCATGTCGGGTCGCGAAGCGCGTTCGATCACGGCGACCGGCATGGCGGGCGAGACGCCGTCGGCGATCAGCTTCTCGGCGATATCGTTCGCCGTCGCGACGCCCATATAGATGACGAGCGTGCGGCCCGTTCCGGCAAGCCCGGACCAGTCCTGATCGGTCAGGCCCTTGCATTGGCCGGCGACGAAGGTGACCGCGCTCGAAGCCTCGCGATGGGTGAGGGGGAGCATCGCCTCCGCGGCGGCCCCGAGCGCGGCGGATATGCCGGGGACGATGTCGACGTCGATCCCGGCAGAGCGGAGCGCTTCGGCCTCTTCGCCGCCGCGTCCGAAAATAAACGGGTCGCCGCCCTTGAGGCGCACGACATTGAGCCCTTCGCTCGCCTTTTCGACGAGCAGTGCGTTGATACCCGGCTGCGGCACCGTGTGGCGGCCGCGCTTCTTGGCCACCGAGATTCGCGGCGTTTCCGCAGGGATCGTTGCGAGGATGCGCGGGTCGACCAGCCCGTCATGAACGAGGAGATCGGCCGCCCGAATGGCGCGGACCGCGCGCACGGTCATCAACTCGGGATCGCCGGGACCGGCGCCCACGAGCCAGACCTTGCCGCGCGATCCGCGCCGGGGGGCACCACGGGAAGGGGAGGCGTATTCCATGCGAGACTAGATGGACGCATGACCGTTCCCGCTCAAAGCATGGTTGCTTGGCGTGTCTTTAGCTGAGCTTTGTCGGCGGCTACCGCTCCGCCTGCGGCTCCTTGAGGCCGTGCGCGATGCTGGCGCGGGCCGACGGCGCTTCGGCCGAGGCGACCGGATAGGCACAATAATCGGCGGCGTAATAGGCGCTTGGCCGGTGGTTTCCCGAAAAGCCGATTCCGCCGAACGGCGCGGACGAAGAGGCGCCGTTGGTCGGGTTGTTCCAGTTGACGATGCCGGCGCGAATATTCGCCCAGAACCGGTCGTAGAGTTCGGGCGCACCGCCGACGAGCGAGGCGGAAAGGCCGAACTTCGTCGCGTTCGCCTCGGCCATCGCAGAGTCGAAATCGGGCACGCGGATCACCTGCAGCACGGGGCCGAAAATTTCCTCGTCCGGACGATCGGTCACCTCGGTCACGTCGATCAGGCCCGGCGTCAAAAAGGGTTTGTCGTCCTGCGGGCGGCGCATGTTCACGACCGGCTGGCCGCCCTTCATCATCAGGTCGAGGAAACTTTCCTCGACATGGTCGGCCGAAGCGTTGTCGATGACCGGGCCGATAAAGGGTTCGGGATCGGCATGCGGATGATCGACGATCAGCCTGGCGATCAATCGCTGCAGCGCCTCGATCAGCGGTTGATGCTTGCCGTCCTCGACGATCAGCCGGCGCGCGCCGGTGCACCGCTGCCCGGCGGTCATATAGGCCGACTGAACGGCAATCGCCGCCGCCGCCTCGACATCGGGCGCATCCCACACGACGAGCGGATTGTTGCCGCCGAGTTCGAGCGCGAGGATCTTGTCGGGCCGGTCGGCGAACAGCTTGTGTAGAGCCATGCCGCCGCGAACAGAGCCGGTGAACAACAGCCCGTCGATCCCCTCGCTGGAGGCCAGGTCGCGTCCCTGTTCCGGTCCGCCGATGAGCAAGCGCACCACACCCTCGGGCACACCGGCCTCGTGATAGCTTTTCACCAGGAACTCACCGACGGCCGGCGTCTTCTCCGACGGCTTGAAGACGATGGCGTTGCCCGCAAGCAGCGCGGGAACGATATGACCGTTGGGGAGGTGCGCCGGAAAGTTGAAAGGACCGAGCACCGCGAGCACGCCATGCGGCTTGTGCCGTAGCGCGTTGCGGGTGCCCATCGCGCCGTCCTTCATCCGCTGCGGCGTGCGCTCGTGAAAGGCCGTGACCGAGATATCGACCTTGTTCATCACCGCGTCGACTTCGGTGCGCGCTTCCCAGAGCGGCTTGCCCGTCTCCCGCGCGATCAGATCGGCGAACTCGGCCTTCTTCGACCGGACGACATTGGCGAACCGGCGAAGCGCTTCGGTCCGGTAGCTCGACGATTGAGATGCCCAGCCGGCCCAGTTTTCGCGGGCGATGGCGACCTCGTCAGCAGCATTGCCACACGAACCTTGCCAGAGCTCTTCGCCGGTTGCCGGCTGGACGGAAACGATCATGTCGGTCACGCAAATCTCCTGCCCGCCTCCAACACGTTGAGACTGCGAAGGTCAAGCGGGGACGGCAGGCGGGCACAATGAAGCGGGAGAAACTTAAGCCCTTCCATCGCCCGCGTTTGTGCGCCGCACAAATTTCTGCTTTCGTTAATTTTTTCTGCGCCGGTGGAACAATGGTGCTATAAGCGCGTCTGACGCACAGGAATGAATCAATAACATTTCCGGGCTGCGTAACTTCGGGTCGCACCAAGACGCAACAAGTTGCTGACCAGAGGGGAGAGCCCAAGCTCATGACAGATTATACACGCAAGTCGGCCGGTCGGCCGGCCAAGACCCGTTTGCTATTGGCGGCGGGCACTGCCGCCATGATGGCGACTCTCCCGATGATGCCGGCCCATGCCGACGCGACGGCGGATTGCAACGACGCGACCGATCCCGATACGCTCGAATGCGGTACCGATTCCTCGGCGACCGGTGAGGGTGCAACGGCCGTTGGCGCGGACTCGACCGCCAACGGCGTCGATGCACTCGCGGTCGGCCCCTTCGCCAACGCGCAAGGCAACTCGACGAGCGCTGTCGGCGGTGAATCCTTCGCCATGGGCCCGGGCGCCTCGGCCTTCGGTTGGCGCGCGGCCGCTATGGCGGAACGCGCGACGGCGCTGGGGCATCTTGCCAACGCTTTCGGCATTCGTTCCCTCGCTATCGGTGAGGCATCGACGGCAGTGTCGGATTTTTCGACGGCGATCGGCAATGAATCGGTAGCCGACGGTATCGATGCGCTGGCAGTCGGCGATACGGCTGTCGCCACCGGCAATTCGACCACCGCAATCGGCGGCGAGAGCGTAGCGCGCAATCCGGGCTCCAGCGCCTTCGGTTGGCAGGCCGAAGCAACCGGGCAGATGGCAACCGCTGTCGGCCATCAGGCGCGGGCCACTGGCGACCAGAGTTTCGCCGGTGGTGAGGACGCGATCGCGAGCGGCACGAACTCGATTTCGATCGGCAATGCGGCGCGCGCTACCGGCGGCGATTCGATCGCCATCGGTGGCAATCGCGATGGTGTGAACGGCCGTGCGACCGTTGCCACCGGTCCTTCGACCACGGCCGTCGGCGGTCAGGCGCTCGCCCGCGGTCCCGGTGCAACCACTTTCGGCTGGCGCGCCGTAGCAGACGGCGAACGGGCCACGGCGCTCGGCCATCTGGCATTGGCGCGCGGCGTTCGGTCGCTTGCGATCGGCGAGGCGGCCACGGCGCAGACCGACAATGCTTCGGCGATCGGCAACCAATCGCTTGCCAGTGGCATCGACGCGCTTGCCATCGGTGACAATGCGCTTGCTCGCGGAAATTCGACGACGGCCCTCGGCGGCGAAAGCGTCGCCACCACGCCGGGTTCGACCGCGCTCGGCTGGCAGGCCGAGGCGACGGGCGCCATGGGTACGGCCGTCGGTCACCAGTCGACCGCATCCGGCGATCAGAGCTTCGCCGGCGGTGAGGACTCGGTCGCCAGCGGCACGAATTCCGTCGCCATCGGCAACACTGCCCGCGCGCTGGGTGGCGATTCCATCGCCATCGGCGGCAATCGGGACGGCGATAATGGTAACGGCACCGTTGCCCGTGGTCCCTCGACCACCGTCGTCGGCGGTCAGGCGATCGCCAACGGACCGGGCGCTACCGGATTCGGCTGGCGCTCACGGGCGATAGGCGAGCGTTCGACAGCCCTCGGCCACCTGGCCGTTGCACGCGGCGTACGCGCCCTTGCCGTCGGTGAGGACGCCCGGGCCGCCGCCGACAACGCCACCGCGATCGGCAATGAATCGCGCGCCAATGGCGCCGAGGCGGTCGCGCTCGGTAATACCACACGGGCCGATGGCGTCGGCGCCTCGGCCTTCGGCTCGCAAGCCCAGGCCAATTTCGATTTCTCTTCGGCCATTGGGTACGGAGCGATCGCAAACGGCACTAACAACATTGCGATCGGTAACGCCAACGCGACCTACACGCTGGCGGGTCTCGCTGCGATGATCCCGGAAGGGCAGAGCTATGTTCTGCGGATCGATTCCGCCGGCATGCTTTCGGCCGTTCCCGACACGCCGACACCCGAACCGCAGATGATCGCAAACAACGCATCGCGCCAGGCTGCGGCCTTCCAGCCCTATGCACCATCGCCTTCGGCAACGGTTGCCGGACCGAATGCCGGGGATGGGTGTAATAATCAGGCCGGTACGGTCGGCACGACGCAGTGCGGAAACGGTGCCAACGCCACGGCGGACGGTGCCACGGCGGTCGGCCAGGACACGCTTGCCAGCGGCAGCAATTCGATCGCCATCGGCAACACCGCCCGCGCGACCGGCGGCGATTCGATCGCCATCGGCGGCAACCGCGATGGTGCCGGTGGACGGGCGACCGTCGCCACCGG
>NZ_CAKZNF010000058.1 GCF_937129435.1 uncultured Parasphingopyxis sp.
CTCGCCTATGACTATGAGGAGATGCGGGACAGGAAGCGCACGATCCGGCGAATGATGGCGCTCTCGATCGCCAGTGCGGCGGCAATCTATGTCCTCGTCGCGCTCGCGGTGCCGATGCTTACGGGGACGCAGGCGGTCATCGAGGATGGCGAGGTTGCGCTGTCCAATGCGGGGCAGGCGGCGCTGGGCATCGCTGGCCTGATCGCCGTCACCATCGCGGCCGCACTCTCGACTGCTTCGGCGATCAACGCGACGATCTTTTCTTCGGCGCGTCTTGCCGAGGAAGTCTCGCGGGATGGTTCGCTCCCCGCCATGCTGGGAAAGCGCAATGCAAGCGGCGCGCCGCAATGGGCTGTTCTTTCCCTTTCGGCGCTGGCGCTCGCATTGGCTTTGCTGGGCGGTCTCGATGGGCTGGTCAGCGGTGCCAGTATCGTCTTCCTTTCCGTGTTCGGGACGGTCAACGCGCTGGCGGTCTGGGAACATGTCGGCCACCGGGTCGTGACCATCGCCGGCACGGCCGGTGCCTTCGGAGCGCTGGCTGTCATGATCGCGCATGTAGCAGGGCTCGTCTGAGGCCAAGCTGAAATTGCTCGGCATTGCCGGATCGGCGCGTTATGAGGCGCGCAATTCGAAGCACAGGAGCATGAAATGGGCTATCGGGTCGCCGTCGTCGGTGCGACGGGCAATGTCGGGCGCGAGATGCTCGCCTGTCTTGCCGAACGCGAATTTCCGGCGGACGAAGTCGCCGCCGTCGCTTCGCCGCGGTCGCACGGGACCGAGGTCGAGATGGGCGATTCCGGCAAGATGCTGAAATGCAGGAATATCGAGCATTTCGATTTTTCCGGATGGGATATCGCGCTGTTCGCCGCCGGTTCCGGCCCCGCACGTGAATATGCACCCAAGGCCGCAAAGGCCGGCTGCACCGTGATCGACAACAGCTCGCTCTATCGCATGGAGCCGGACGTTCCCCTGATCGTTCCCGAAGTGAACCCCGAGGCGATCGACGGCTATCGGGCACGCAACATCATCGCCAATCCGAACTGTTCGACTGCGCAGATGATGGTGGCGCTCAAGCCGCTTCATGACGCCGCGACGATCAAGCGCGTCGTCGTTGCGACCTACCAGTCGACCTCGGGCGCCGGGAAAGAGGGGATGGACGAGCTCTTCTCCCAGTCGCGCGACATTTTCGTCGGTGACCAGCCCGAGGCGCGGAAATTCACCAAGCAGATCGCCTTCAACGTGATCCCGCATATCGATGTCTTCCTCGACGACGGATCGACCAAGGAAGAATGGAAGATGGTGGTCGAGACGAAGAAGATCCTCGATCCCAAGATCAAGGTGACGGCGACCTGCGTCCGCGTGCCCGTTTTCGTCGGGCATAGCGAAGCGATCAATATCGAGTTCGAAAACGAGCTATCCGCCGAGGATGCACAGGCAATCCTGCGCGAGGCGCCGGGCTGCATGTTGATCGACAAGCGCGAGGACGGCGGATACATCACGCCGGTCGAATGTGTCGGCGACGGCGCAACCTTCATCAGCCGCGTGCGCGATGATCCGACGGTCGAGAACGGCCTCAACATCTGGTGCGTGTCGGACAATCTGCGCAAGGGCGCCGCGCTCAACGCGGTGCAGATCGCCGAACTGCTCGGGCGGAAACATCTGCAAAAGGCAGCGTAAATCCTCCCCGAAACGGGGAGGGGGACCATGCGAAGCATGGTGGAGGGGCGCCAACCGCTAATGAGCCCCTGAAGTGGCTGGTGCCCCTCCACCACTTCGTGGTTCCCCTCCCCTGCAGGGGAGGAATCACTCGGCCGCTACTCCCTCGCCTTCCTCGAGCGCACTGCGCGGCAACGGCTTCAGGAACAGCGTCGCCGGGATCGCGACGATACAGGCCCACATGACCAGCCAGAAGCTGTCGAGATAGCCGATCATTACCGCCTGGCGGTTGATCTCGGCATCCATGAGGCGCAGCGCGATTTCGGGTGGCAGGCCGATGCGCGAGAGTTCAAGCGATTGCACGGTCGCCGTCGTCATGTTGGCACCAAGATCGGCATGGCTCGTCTGCAGGATGCGCGCAACGATCGTTGCGGTGATCGAGATACCGACCGAACCGCCGAAGCTGCGCGACAGGTTCATCATCGCGGTGGCCTCGGGCCGTTGGTCGAGCGGCAGCGTGGCGAAGGCGAGCGTGTTGAGCGGGACGAGGATGACGCCGATCCCCACGCCCTGAAGGATCCCGACGCTGATGATGGGCCAGCTGTCCATGTCGGGCGCCCATCCGGTCATCAAGTGGCAGGTCCACGCCGACAGCGCCCATCCCAGCGCGAGCAACACCCTTGCATCGATCAACCTCATCAGCCGCGCCGTGACGATCATTGCGACGATGACGCCGATGCCGCGCGGTGCGAGGATGACGCCGGCCGAGATCACGGGATGACCCATCACGCTTTGCACCATCGGCGCGATCAGCGTCATCGTCGAAAACACCAGCGCGCCGGCGATAAACATGAAGATGACCGAGCCGGTAAAATTCACGTCGCGGAAAATGGCCGGTGTGATGATCCGCTGCCCGCGTCCGGTCGTCATGTGGATGACGAACACCCAAAGGCCGATAATGCAGGCGCCGATGCCGATCCAGATTTCGGTGCTGTCGAGCCAGTCGAGCGTCTGTCCCCTATCCAGCACCAGCTGCAGCGCCGCCAGTCCTAGGGCGAACATCGAGAAACCGAACAGATCGAACCCGCGCCGCTTTGTCGGGCGGCCCGGCAGCAGGAACCAGAGAGCTGTGAAAACGGCAACGCCGAACGGCAGGTTGACGAAAAACACCCAGCGCCAATTGTAATATTCGGTCAGATATCCGCCGATCAGCGGGCCGATGATGGGTCCGACGACAGCACCCATGCTCCACAGCGCCATCGCCTGGCCGTGTTTGTGTGAGGGGTTGATGTCTAGCATCGCCGTTTGCGACAGCGGACCAATAAACGCAGCCGAAATCCCCTGCATGATGCGGAAGATGACCATTTCCTCGAGGCTTGTGGCGATGCCGCAGAGCATCGAGGTGACGATGAACAGGGCGACAGCGGTCAAGAACAGCTGGCGCGAGCCGATCCGGTCGGACAGCCATCCCGTGATCGGGATCGCGACGGCGCTGGCGACGATATAGCTGGTCAACACCCAGGCGATCGAATCGATCGTCGCGCCGAGGCTCGTCTGCATGTGCGGGAGGGCGACGTTGGCGATCGTCGTATCGAGGATCTGCATCATCATCGCCATCATCACGGCGAAGGTCAGAAGTCCCTTGAAACGGACCTGGAAAAGGGCGTCGCCCGAATTGGGGGCGGTTTCAGCGGCGGCGCTCGCCATTCAACGATCCGTTTGCCCTGAGCCTGTCGAAGGGCTGATTTTTCTATCTGGAACGGCGACAGAAGTAGAAGGACAGGGCTTCGACAAGCTCGGCCCAAACGGTTTAATTTGGTTATTCTTCATCGTCCTCGACCGTGACGCGGACATTGGCGCTCAGCCCGGCGATCATCGGGCGACGGGGCGTCCCCTCGATCCGGATGCGAACGGGAACGCGCTGCGTGACCTTGACCCAGTTGCCGGTGGCGTTTTGTGGCGGAAGGATGGAGAATTCCGAACCGGTGCCCGCGCCGATGCTTTCGACCCGCCCCGACAGCGCCATGTCCGGATAGGCATCGAAGGTGATCCGCGCCGGCTGGCCGATCCGCATGCGGTCAAGGTCGGTTTCCTTGAAATTCGCTTCGATCCAGGTCTCGTTGCCGGCAACGATCGAAACCATCGCCTGGCCCGGCGTCGCCATCTGGCCCACCTGCAGGCGGTCGACCTGGCTGATCGTTCCGCTGACGGGTGCGCGGACCACGGTGCGCTGGAGGTTGAGCGCGGCTTCGTCGCGCCGCGCCCGAGCCGAAACGATCGCGGGATAGGAGCCCCTGCTGCGGCTGGCCGCGCTTCCGACGGCAGCCTGCGCGTCACGCTGCGAAGCGATCGCCGCGTTGAGCCGCGCTTGCGCCTCATTGAGTTGGTTCTCGAAGCTTTCGACGCGGGCGCGCGTGTTGAAGCCGCGCTCCATCAGCTCGCGCTCGCGGGCCAGGTTTCGCCGCGCATATTCAACATTGGCGCGCGCGGTGGAGATATCGACGCCGCTGGTGCCGACGGCGGTCTCGGCCTGTTCGAGCGACAGCCGCGCTTCGGCAATGGCGGCATCGGCCTGCTCGACGGCGATGCGATAGGGATCGGGGTCGATCCGGAACAGGATCTGCCCCTCTTCGACGACTTCGTTCTCTTCGACGAGAACCTCAACGATCCGGCCGCCGACATCGGGGCCGACCTCGACGATATGCTGCTGCACATAGGCGTTGTCGGTGGAGACGTAGCGGCCCGAATGCAGATACCAGTAAACGCCGATTCCGATGACGATCGCGGGCACGAGCAGCATCAGCAGGATCGCGACCGGCGATCGCTTCCGCTTCTCCCCGGCCTCCGCCGCGACCGTCTCGGTCACTGTGTCGGACACGCCCTGATCTCTCCCCAGTAAGACGCTGAAAGCCATAACGAGGGCTATCGATGCGTGCAATTTGGGAATTCGACGCATCGTGGAAGGAAGAAGCAGCGCACCCCTGGCGGCCATCAGAGCCTGCTTCCGTTGGAGCCCATAGCGTTCTATAAGGCGCCATGGCGCTTGCGGCGGATCTCTACTGGTCGTTTCGAAGCCCCTACAGCTATCTGGCAACCGCGCGGTATCGCGCGCTGACCCTCGAATACGATCTCGAGATCGCGCTGAAGCCCGTCTATCCGCTGGCGCTGCGGCAGCCCGATTTCTTCGAGCGCAACCACCCGAACTGGCTCGGCTATGTCGGTCGCGACATCATCCGGTTGGCACAGTTTCACGGCATTCCGATCGGCAGGCCGCAGCCCGATCCGATCGTGCAGGATCTGGCGACGCGCAAGATCGCCGACGAACAGCCCTATGCCTACCGGCTGACGCGGCTGGGGCAGGCGGCCGCGCGGCGGGGCGGGGGCCTGGCCTTTGCCGACGAGGTATCGCGGGTGATCTGGGGCGGCACCCCGAACTGGCATGAGGGCGATCATCTGGCGCTTGCGGCGGAACGGGCGGGGCTCGATCTCGCGGAGCTGGACGCCGAGGTGGAAGCGGAGCCCGAAGCACTCGACGCCGACATCGCCGCCAATCAACAAGCACTCGAAAAGGCGGGGCATTGGGGCGTCCCGACGCTCGTCTTCGAGGGCGAACCGTTCTTCGGCCAGGATCGTATCGAAGTGGCATTCTGGCGGATGGAGCAAAAAGGGATCGAAAAACGATGAGTATAGAAGGAGGCTGTATGTGCGGCGCCGTCCGCTACCGTACGGAGGAGGAGGCCCCGCCCTGTTATGCGTGTTACTGCACCGATTGCCAGCGGCGATCGGGTTCATCGCACGCGCTGACGATGCCGCTGTGGCGCGACAAGTTCACCGTCGAGGGGAAAACCGTGCAGGGCGCGCGGACCCTGGCATCGGGCGTGGCGGCGACGGTCCATTCCTGCCCCGTCTGCCTGACCGAGATCTATTCGCACAACGAACAACTCCCCGACATCGTGACACTGCGCGCCGGCACGCTCGACGATGCAAGGTCCCTGACACCGGCGGCCTATATGTGGATCGGATCGCGTCAGCCCTGGATCGAGTTACCGGAGGGCGCCCGAACCTATGACACGCAGCCGAACGATCCGGTCGAATGGGGCGATATCCTCGAATTTCGCCGCCGCTCGGTCTGACCAGGAAAGGCTTGCGATGGGCGAGACGATGGAGGGCGGCTGCCAGTGCAGACGCATTCGCTACCGGGCGAATATCGATGATGTCGAGGCCTATCTCTGCCATTGCCGCATGTGCCAGCGGGCGACCGGAGGCGTCTCGATCGCATTCAAGAACCTCAAAAAGACCGACGTCATATGGGAAACCGAGCCGGACTGGTATGACAGCTCGCCGATCGCACACCGGCCCTTTTGCGCGCATTGTGGTACGCCGCTGGGCTTCGCGTTCCCGGATTCGGAGAATATGGACCTGACCATCGGATCGTTCGATGATCCGTCGCGTTTCGTCCCCAGGCACCATTTCGGCGCGGAGGCGCTGCAAGAGGCCTGGCTCGATACGCGCGACCTGCCGCGCTACCGGGCCGACGAGCACGAACCCACGGTCAGGCGCTGGAAGGAAAAAGTTGGCAAACTCCCCGACTAAGCCCGATCCGCAATATTTCGACAGCGACGACGGTTATCGCCTTGCCTGGCGGGAGGTCGGGGAAGGGCGGCCGCTCGTCCTGCTTCACGGTTTCTTCTCCGACGCATGGACCAACTGGATCCGCTACGGCCATGCCGCTGCGATCGCCGAACGGGGTTATCGCGTCATCATGCCGGACCTGCGCGCCCATGGCGACAGCGCCAAGCCGCACGATCCGGCGGCTTATCCGACCGACATCCTCGCGCGAGACGGGCAGGCGCTGATCCGTCACCTCGGTTTGGAGGACTATGATCTGGGCGGCTATTCGCTCGGCGCACGGACGGTGGTGCGAATGCATGTGGCGGGGGCGCGGCCGAAGCGGATGATCATTTCGGGCATGGGCCTGTCCGGGCTCGCCAATCTCGGATCGCGGGCCGACCATTTTCGCCATATCCTCGAAAATCTCGGCTCCCACGAACGCGGTTCGCCCGAATGGATGGCCGAGGCGTTCCTTAGGACGACCGGCGGCGATGCCGAAGCGCTGCTGCTGATCCTCAACGTCTTCACCGACACGCCCAAGGAAGAGATAAGCGCGATCTCCATGCCCACGCTGGTGCTCGCCGGCGACGAGGATCAGGATAATGGCAGCCATGAGGCGCTGGCGGCGATCCTGCCCGATGCCACCCATGTCGAGGTGCCCGGCGGCCATATGAGCTGCATCGTGAAGCCGGAGTTCGGCAACGCTATCGCCGGCTGGCTCGGCCCTGCGCCGTGATTTTCGACGAACGGCCCTTGACCGTCCACGGGCCGATTGTCCAAGCCCTTCGGCATTCACTGCTTTGGGAGTTCATCCGTGAAAAAATTTGCCAAACTCGGCGTGTCGGCGCTTGCGCTCGCGACATTCGCCATCACCGGACCGGCTCAGGCCGATCATCACGCTGACAATATGGAAGCCGCCGAAGAGGCGCCGCTGCCCTATCCGCTGACGCCCGAGGGCGCGGACCAGTTCATCGCCGCCGCCAATGACGAAATGGCCGATGCGTTCGAAATTTCGGCGCGCGCGGCCTGGGTCAACTCGACCTATATCACGCAGGATACCGATGCGCTGAACACCTATTTCGGCACACTGGTCACCGAAATGCTCGTCCGCCTGGCCGGACAGGCAGCCCAATATGCCGAAGTCGATGGTCTCGATCCGGTCACGTCGCGCCAGCTCGACCAGCTCCGCTCCGGTATCTCGATCCCGGCCTCGAGCCGCCCTGGCGCGGCCGCGGAACTCAGCCAGATCCAGACCGAACTCGGTACCGCCTATTCGACCGGGCGCGCGACGATGAACGGCGAGACGATCAACGGCAACGAAGCCGAAGCCCGGATGGGTTCGGTGCGCGATCCGGCGGCACTGCAGGAAATGTGGACGACGTGGCACAATAACGGTGCCGGCATGCGCGAGAATTACGAGCGTATGGTCGTGCTCGCCAATGAGGGCGCGCGCGAACTCGGGTTCGACAATGTCGGCGATCTATGGCGTTCGGGCTACGATATGGAGCCCGAGGAATTTGCTGCGCTGACCGAACGGCTCTGGAACGAGACGCGTCCGCTCTACGAGCAGCTGCACTGCTATGTCCGCGCCGAACTGAACAGCGAATATGGCGACCAGGTGCAGGCCGCGACCGGCCCGATCCGCGCCGACCTGCTCGGCAATATGTGGGCGCAGGAATGGGGCAATATCTACGATGTCGTCGCTCCCGAAGGCGCGGGCGATGTCGGGTACGATCTCACCGAGCTGCTCGAACGCGCCGAATATACGCCCGAGCGGATCGTGCGGACGGGGGAAGCCTTCTTCAGCTCGCTCGGCTTTGCGCCGCTGCCGGAAACGTTCTGGGAACGCTCGATGATCACCGAGCCGCGCGACCGCGACGTCGTGTGCCATGCGAGCGCATGGGACGTCGACAATGTCGACGACCTGCGGATCAAGATGTGCACGCGGGTTAACGCCGACGATTTCACCACCGTGCACCATGAACTCGGGCACAACTATTATCAGCGCGCCTACAACCAGCAGCCGCTGATCTTTCGCAACAGCGCGAATGACGGCTTCCACGAGGCGATCGGCGACACGATCGCTCTTTCGGTCACGCCCGAATATCTGACGCAGATCGACTTGCTCGACGAGAGCGCCGTGCCAGGTGCCGATCGGGATATCGGCCTGCTGCTGCGGCAAGCGATGGACAAGGTGGCCTTCCTGCCCTTCGGCCTCCTCATCGACCGATATCGCTGGGGCATTTTCGATGGCTCGATCACGCCCGATACCTATGAAAGCGCATGGAACGACATGCGGCTGGAATATCAGGGCATCGTACCACCGGTCGAGCGCGGCGCGGAGCAGTTCGATGCCGGCGCGAAATATCATGTGCCGAACAATGTCAGCTACACCCGCTATTTCCTCGCGCGGATCCTGCAGTTCCAGTTCTATCAGGCTGCGTGCGAGCAGGCGGGATGGACAGGCCCGCTGCACCGCTGCTCCTTCTACGGCAATGAGGAAGTCGGCGCACGGCTGAACGAGATGCTCGCCATGGGCTCGTCGCGTCCGTGGCCCGAAGCGCTGGAGGCGTTCACCGGCACGCGCGAAATGTCGGCCGAGCCGATGCTCGCCTATTTCGCGCCGCTGATGGCGTGGCTCGAAGAGCAGAACCAGGGCCGTGAATGCGGCTGGACCGGTCCGACGAGCTCGGCGGACTGACCCGGCGCGGACAGACAGGCGAAAAAGAAGGGGCGGTCGCCAATATGGCGCCGCCCCTTTTTCCTGGGTGAATGAAACCCGGACTAGTTGGCCTTGGCTGCAACCTCGGGCGCTTCGGGCTTGGTCTCGGCAACTTCGGGCTTGCCGTCGCGCATTTCGGGATAGCCGACCTTGTCGACATTGCCCTTGGCTTCGGCCTTTTTCGCCTGCTGCTTGTCGTAATATTTCTTGCCGGCGACGGCACCCGCGGCAGCAGCCGCGACGCCGCCGACCGCAGCGGCGGTCTTGTAGGGATGCGCCTTGACGGTCTCGCCGAAGGATTTGGCGCCCGCGCTCACCTTGCCGCCAGCGGACTTGGCCGCATCGGCCGTCTTGCTATAGGCGCCCTTCACGCTGTCGCCCGCTTTCCCGGCGACTTCCTTCGCACTGTCGGTCCAGCCCTTCTTGGCTGCCGCTTCCGGATTCGGAACTGTTTCCTTGGTCATTGCACGCTTCTCCGCATTGTCAGATTGACTTTATATTCAATCAATCGCCGGGAACGCCTTTCGTTCCGCGCCTAAAGCTGATCGAGCATATATTCGGCCGAGCTGACCTTGTATTCGCCCGGCGCCTCGACGTTCAGCTTCTCGACCACGCCGTCATTGACGATCATCGAGAAACGCTG
The DNA here is from genome assembly GCF_937129435.1 of uncultured Parasphingopyxis sp. Lineage (GTDB taxonomy): Bacteria > Pseudomonadota > Alphaproteobacteria > Sphingomonadales > Sphingomonadaceae > Parasphingopyxis. The sequence continues at coordinate 9,633 of NZ_CAKZNF010000058.1, forward strand.
ACCGCGCTGGCCCATGCCGAAGCCCGAACCGTCCATCGTCAGCCCGATCGCCTCGACGAAATCGCCATTGCCGTCGGCCAGCGGGGTCACCTGATCGGCGTCCTTCGTCCATTCGCCCATGACGAAGGCATCGTTGACCGCCGTCGTCGCGATCTCGTCGATCCCCTTCGATTTCAGCTCGTCAGCCTTTTCGACATAGCTCGGCAGGTGCTTGGCCGAGCAGGTCGGCGTGAAGGCGCCGGGCACCGAAAACAGCGCGATCTTGCGGCCGCCGAAAAACTCGTCGTGATCGACGGGCTTCGGGCCTTCGGCCGTCATGGTGATGAAATTGGTCTTGGGTAGTTTGTCGCCTTCGCTGATCGTCATGTCGTGCTCCGTTGCGTTTCGGTAGGGTGAAGGAAGTATCGCACCAATGCCCATTTCGGGCAAAAGTTGCCCGATACAACCCCCGTTCAGGCCAAAGCGGAAAGATCGTGGCTTTCGGTCGTTGGCCTCGCACTGCTACACGGCAATGACCGATGGGAGAAAAGTCATGCGTATCCTCGTTCCGCTCCTGCTTGCCCTGGTGTTGTCGGGCTGTGTCCGGACGGCCGCCAGTATCGTTACCGCGCCGGTTCGCGCCGTCGGGCAGGTCGCCGACTGGGCGACGACGAGCCAGGACGAGGCCGATCGCAATCGGGGACGCGAGATCCGCGAGCAGGAAGAGCGGCTGGGCCGCGAATGGCGCGAGTGTATGGAAGATCATGACCGCGCCTATTGCGACGAAATCTACTACCGTCATGCGCGGACGACCCCGCCCGAAGAGGATTGAGGCCATGTTCGCACGCATTCTGGCAGCCATTGCCATCCCGTTCGCTCTGATGGCTACGCCTTTGGCGGCCCAGACAGGGGAGGCCGCCGCGCCGCTGGCCGACGCTCGGGCGATGATTGCGGCGGAGTCGTCGGCGCCGCCCGTACCGGTACCCTTTTCCGTCATCGACTATGTCCGGAACTATGTCACCGAGCGCGGAGGCGAAGGCAGCCAATCGATGATCGCCGTCATCCCCGGCAGCGACCTTTTCGCGGCGATGCTGATCGGTCCGGACTGGTGCGGGTCGGGCGGCTGCTCGATGCTGGTCGTGAGGCCCGAGGTAGAGAGCTATGCCCTGGTGGGAGATATATCGCTCGTCCGCGATCCCGTGCGTGTGCTCGACAGCCAAAGCAACGGATTGCCCGATCTGAGCGTGTATGTCGGTGGCGGAGGGATTGCCGAAGGTTATGAAGCGCTGCTCGCCTTCGATGGGCAGACCTATCCCGCCAACCCCACGGTCGACCCGGCACGCCGCATCGACAACGCCACCGGAACCGACATTTTCGGACTGGGTACAACGACCATTTCGCTGTTCGACTAGGCGGGCGGAACCGTGGTTGCGGCGACCGCACTGGACGCCGAACCGGCACCCGTTACACTCGCCGGTCATGGATTCGAGCCCGCCCTTCCTCGCCGGCCAAATTCTTCTCGCGCTGCCCGGCATGGGCGATCCGCGCTTCGAACGCGCGGTTATCGCGATGTGCGCGCATGACGAGGAGGGTGCGCTCGGGATCGGGGTCGGCGCGACAATCGAGAATATCGGCTTTCACGCGCTGCTCGAGCAACTCGAGATCGAACCCGGCGAAGCGCCTGACGCGCCCGTCCATTTCGGCGGCCCGGTCGAGCCGCAGCGCGGTTTCGTCCTCCACAGCCTCGATTGGGGCGGGCAGGAAAGTGTACAGGTCGGCGACAAATGGGCGCTGACGGGCACGCTCGACGTGTTGAAGGCTATCGCGGCGGGGAAGGGGCCGTCGCACTGGATCAGCGCGCTCGGCTATGCCGGCTGGGCGCCGGGGCAGCTCGACGAGGAAATGACCCGCCATGGCTGGTTCGCGGTCGAAGGCGACGATGCGATCCTGTTCGCCACCGATACGCACGACCGCTGGCCGTCCGCCTATCGCAAGGCGGGGATCGACCCTGCGCTGCTTGCCCATGACGCGGGTCATGCCTGACGCGATTGCCGGTTCGACGGCGATTTGATAGCGTTTCCCTTCGAGGGGGATCTTCGAATGGATATTTCGCGAGCCGTCGTTCGACGGTTTAAGGCCGTTTTCGTCTTTTTCGTTCTGGTCCTGCTATGGACCACGCCGGTCGTGGCCCAGCCGGTCGCCGACTCGTCGGCTGTCCTCATCCGGGATGTGCGCCTGGTCGATTTCACCGACGAGGGCACCCGTATTCGCGATGCGATGAACGTGCTTGTTCGCGATGGCCGGATCGCCGCTGTCTCCGGCGATGCTGCGGCAGTCGACGACGATGATGCGCGCGTGGTGGACGGGCAGGGCGGAACGCTGGTTCCAGGGCTCGTCGACATGCACGTTCATATCTGGGACGAGGCCGAACTCGGCGCCTATCTGGCGAGCGGTGTGACCACCGTCCGCAACCTTTCAGGAATGCCGCTGCACGCGCGTCTCGCCGATCGCATTGTGCAGGGGGAGCTCGACGGACCACGGATTATCACGAGCGGGCCGATCTTGAACAGCCCCGGCCCGAATGCGCAGCTCAACCATGTTCTGGTCGGGACGGCGGACGCGGCGCGCGTCGCCGTTCGGGCGCAATATGAAGCGGGATATCGCCGTGTGAAGGTTTATTCGAACCTGAATCGCGACGCCTATGAGGCCATCCGCGACGAGGCCGCCCGGCTCGGCATGACGATCACCGGCCATACACCTGAAGGCCCCCGCGAGGCGGGCATGCCGTACGAACGCCCTTTCCATATCGGATTCGAGGAACTGCTCGACGACGGGTTCGAGACGATCGAGCATGTCGAATCGATCGTGTGGCACGGCCTGCGCGACCGGTATGATCCCAAGGCGGCTCGCGCGCTTGCGGCACGGATCGCCGAGGCCGATGTCGCGATCGATCCGACGCTCATCGCCTTTGCCAATCTTCAGCGCATTGCCGCGACACAGGGTGCGCATCTGCAACGCCCGGGGACCGAAACGCTCAACCCGTTCATCCAGTCGATGGAAACCGCCCAATCGGAACGCTGGTCGGGCGAAGACGTCGGGCGCGCTGCGGAGCAACTTGAATTCTTTGTCCTCTTCACGAGGATGCTCGACGATGCAGGTGTAATGCTCTTGACGGGATCCGACGCAGGAATCGCAACGAACATTCCGGGCGTGTCGTTGCATGATGAACTCGATCTGTTCGAAGACGCCGGGCTCGATCGTGAAACGATCCTGCGCGCCGCGACCGCGAATGCCGCCAGAGCGCTCGGCGAAGTGGACGTCTTTGGCCGGATCGAGCCGGGACAACGTGCGGACCTGCTGCTCGTGGCGGGGAATCCGTTTGGCGATCTGGGGCTCCTCCGGCGTCCGGTTGCGGTCATCGCCGGCGGGCGTTTCTACGATGCAGATGTGCTTGCTTCACTTCGAGTTACTGCGACGCGCACGGACCCGGAGCGCACCCAGCGCAACGCAATGGAGGCCTTGGAGGCGCAGGGGTCGCCGCTGCCAGGAAGCTGATTGCACGTCCTCGACAGTTCGATCGAAGAAGTGGCGCGATACACATATAAAGATATCTTTATATTTGCATTAGCGGACGAATCCCCGTATCAGCGACCCAACATGGCCGCACGATCCGTCGCGCGGCCCTTATTTTTGACATCGAACCAGCCGCAGGAGCCCTTCATGGCCACCCAGACCCTCGAACGTACCGAAGATTATATCGTCGCAGACATCAGCCTTGCCGAATATGGCCGCCGTGAGCTCGACATCGCCGAGACCGAAATGCCCGGCCTGATGGCGACGCGCGAGGAATATGGCGAGAAGAAGCCGCTCAAGGGTGCCCGCATCGCAGGCTGCCTCCACATGACGATCCAGACGGCTGCGCTGATCGAGACGCTGACGGCGCTCGGCGCCGAAGTCCGCTGGGCATCGTGCAACATCTATTCGACGCAGGATCATGCCGCCGCCGTGATCGCCGAAAGCGGCGTGCCTGTCTTCGCCAAGAAGGGCGAGACGCTCGCCGAATATTGGGAATATGTCGACCATATCTTCCAGTGGGGCGACGAGCCCTGCAACATGATCCTCGACGATGGCGGCGACGCGACGATGTACATCATCTGGGGCGCGCGAATCGAGGACGGCGAGGAAATGCCCGCGCCGACCAACGAGGAAGAAGAAGAGATGCAGAAGGTGCTCAGGAAGCGCCTCAAGGAAAGCCCGGGTTTCTTCACCAGGACGCGCGACGCGATCAAAGGTGTGTCGGAAGAGACGACCACGGGCGTTCACCGGCTCTACGACCTCGCCAAGAAGGGCAAGCTTCCCTTCCCGGCGATCAACGTCAACGACAGCGTCACCAAGTCGAAGTTCGACAACAAGTACGGCTGTAAAGAGTCGCTGGTCGACGGCATCCGCCGCGGCACCGACGTGATGATGGCGGGCAAGACCGCCGTCGTCTGCGGTTATGGCGATGTCGGCAAGGGTTCCGCCGCCTCGCTTCGCGGCGCCGGCGCCCGCGTCATGGTCACCGAGATCGATCCGATCTGCGCGCTTCAGGCGGCGATGGACGGCTTCGCGGTCACCACGATGGAAGAAGCGGCCCCGCACGCCGACATCTTCGTGACGACGACCGGCAACAAGGACGTCATCACCATCGAGCATATGCGCGCGATGAAGGACATGGCGATCGTCGGCAATATCGGCCATTTCGACAACGAAATTCAGGTCGGCGGCCTCAAGAATCTCGAACATGTCGAGATCAAGCCGCAGGTCGACATGTACACCTTCCCCGACGGCAACCGGATGCTGCTGCTTTCGCAGGGCCGCCTGCTGAACCTGGGCAACGCCACCGGCCATCCGAGCTTCGTCATGTCGGCGAGCTTCACCAACCAGGTGCTGGCGCAGATCGAACTGTTCAACAATGAGGGCAACTACGAGAACGACGTCTACGTTCTGCCCAAACATCTCGACGAGAAGGTCGCGGCGCTTCATCTCGAAAAGCTCGGCGTGAAGCTGACCGAGCTTTCGGACGAGCAGGCCGCCTATATCGGTGTCGAGAAGAACGGCCCGTACAAGACGGATCAATATCGCTACTAGATTTCGGTCTCAGGACTGGACGAAAAGGGCCATTGCCGGTTGGGCGGCAGTGGCCTTTTTTCGTTACGCGGCGTGCTGATCGAACAATCGTGCGGTTTCGCGGCCACCGCTATAATCCTGCATCGATAATAGCAGATCGCCGCGCCGGTGCGATCCGGTCAGCATCAGCACCGACGACGCGGCATGCGGCTGGCGCGTATCGGTGGCCCAGAGCGGTTCGTTCTGGTCGCTGTAGAAGACGAGATTGCCGTCATTCTGCATGACAAGGCGCCCGGCTTTGCCCTTGTCGGGTGTACCGAAGGGCGACCAGAGGCATTCGCCGTCCCCGGCCTGCAACAGCGGCCCCGCAAACGGATCGTTGACCAGCCGCGCACTGCCATCGAGCGCCATGATCGCCTGGCCGGGGAGCAGCGTCGCGTTGCTGCGGCTGTTGAGCCAGCTGACGTTGCGAACCTCGCCCGCAAGATTGAGTTGGACGAGCCGCTTGACCGTGTCGAACGACCAGCCGTTCACATCGGCGGCGGCGAGCAGGATCATCGCCTTGGAAAGCGCCGCGACCGACGTCATGTCATAGGCACTGAGCGCTCCCGCGGCGCGCAGCCACGCCCCCGCAGCGTAAGCCCTGTCGTCGACGGTCCCTGCAAGAACCTGCGTGCTGTCGACGACGATCACGCCATCGGCATTCGCCTGTTCGATGGCCCGGTAGATCGCACCGTTCTCGGGTCTGTCCGGATGCCCGGAAGGGAAATTCCCGCCGCCATAGGATTCGAGGACGAGTCCCTTTAGCCCCGTGCCGATCGACGCGGCCATCAGATCGGCGAGCAGCGCGCTCTGCCGGTCGCTGCGATAGCGGGCCGGAAAGGCGTTGAATTGCATCACCGGGCAATCGTCGATCGCGGCCGAAATCGCCGCCAGATTGGCTTTTGCCAGTGCGAGGCATTCCGGATTGTCGAGGCTCACGGCATGGCTGGCCGGTCCGGGCAGCATCTGCTCGGGAAACAGTTCGAGATCGATGCCGTAGGCGGCAAGCGGGGGATAATTGGGCGAATCGAACGCATCGAAATCGCTGGTATCGACCTTGCGCAGCCGGTTGCCGCGAAACAGCCGGGCGCCGAAATAGACGCCGACTTCCGGAATCCCTCGCTGCGCGCAGGCGATGGCGCCGCAGAAATTCTGAAAGGCATCGGTATTGAAGCGTACCCGGAGCTCGCCATCCGCTCCGGCACGATGGAACATCGGCACTTGCGATCCGGTGATGATCACGGGCTTGGAGAGCACGGCCCTGCCAAAACCCTGTTCGTCGAAGACGTTGAGCAGGAAGGGCAGGGCGGAACCGGTGAAATCCATCGAATCGGTGCCATGCAGCACGACGAAGCCGTCGTAGCGCGCATAGTTGTCGAGCAGGAAACGGGCGATCAGGCACCAGTCGTGCGGCTGCAGGTTGGTGCTGTCCAGCGTGCCGGTCTCGGATTCGGGGAAGGTCAGCGATGTTTCGTAATCGATCGTCAGGCGCGGGAAATTCTCCGCGATGACGGGGCCGATGATCCGCTCGGCAGCAGCGCCGAATTCGGCAGCCGTGATCGGTGTCAGCGGCTCTCCCGCACTGCTGATCGTGCCGCCGGTATTGATGACGCAGATTTTCATCCCTTGTGCTTAGCGTGCTGCGCCGACGCCCGACAGTGCCCGCATGAATTCCAAAGACCGCGCGCCTATCCCTTAAGAACGGCGGCGCGACCTTCCCGTAGCGGGCCGCGACGACTAAAAGCCCGGTCATGTCCGGGGCCGCTGCTTCATGATCACCGTTTCGACGACGACGGCCGTTATCGTCGGCATGGTCCTCGCCGCCTGGCTCGCCGTCGCGGTCTGGGCGACGATCGTTGCGCTGCGGCAGAAGGCGCTGGGCGAGCGAGCGGCCGAAGCTGCTCGTCGTGGCGGCGCCTTGCTCGAGACCGCGCCTGCGATTTTTGTGCTGGTCGAGGCCAATGACAGGCTGCAGGCGGGCCCGAATGCCGAACAATGGCTGGGTATCGATGCGATCCCGAAGAAACTGGCAGGGCTGTCCGCGGCGCTGGCCCAGGATTATCTCGAATCACTGACCGAATCGGTCCGGTCCTGCCGTCAGTCTGCAAAGCCGTTCGTGATGGAACTCAGGCTGACGGGATCGTCGCGCATTCTCTTCGTACGCGGCACGCCCGCGCCCGCGCTGATCGGATCGGATCGCGCCGTCGTCCTGTGGATCTTCGATGCCACCGACATGCGCGGCGAGATGGCGGTGCTGCAATCGCGCGCGCATGACGCGACGAACGCGCTGGATGCGCTTTCGGCGCTGATCGAGGCGGCGCCCTTCCCGATGTGGCACCGGGCGCCCGATCTGCGGCTGACGCTCGTCAATCAGGCCTATGTGCGCGCGGTGGAAGCGGAAAACGCCGCCGAAGCCGTTGCGCGCGGGCTGGAACTGATCGACCTGCGCGGGGTGGAAAGCCCGCAGGCCGTTGCGGCGAAGGTCCGGCAGGAGGGCGAAGCGGTCAGCCGGATGGTGCCGGCGACGATCGGCGGCGAGCGGCGGATGATGCGAATCGTCGATGTATCGCTCGGCGAGGCGGGCGTTGCGGGATACGCGGTCGATGTCGAGGAACTGGAACAAGCGCGCGCGGAGCTGCGGCGGTTCGCGGGCGCCCAGCGCGACATGCTCGACCTTCTTTCCGCCAGCGTCGTCCAGTTCGGGCCCGACCGCAGTCTCACCTTCTTCAACCAGCCCTTCCAGCGCCTGTTTGCGATGGAAGACGAATGGCTGGCCGACGAACCCGAATTCGATCGGATTCTCGATCGGATGCGTGAGGCCGGGCGTTTGCCGGAAGAACGCGATTATCCGGCCTGGAAGGCGGAGCGCCGCGAATGGTTCCAGTCCAGCGCCGCAGCCGAGGAGGCCTGGCACCTGCCCGACGGCACCCATCTGCGCGTCGTTGCCCAGCCCATGCCCGATGGCGGGCTGCTGCTGGTGTTCGAGGACCGCACTGAACAGGTGCAGCTGGCCAGCGCGCGCGACACGCTGCTCCGCGTCCGCACGGCGACGTTCGATAACCTTTTCGAGGGGATCGGCGTGTTCGCGGCCGATGGCCGTCTGCACCTCTGGAACAGCCGTTTCCAGGATATCTGGGGCTTCGAAGAGGAATTGCTCGCCAGCCATCCACGCATCGACGCGCTGTCCGAACAGATTGCCGCCACTTTCGAACAGGCCGGGGACGCGCGCGCCATCCGCGATGCCGTCGGCGCGGCAGCTGCGGAACGCAATCGGCGCAGCGGCCGCTTCGCGCTGAAGGATGGGCGGAGCTTCGAATATGCGGCGGTTCCGCTGCCGGACGGAAACGCGCTCGTCACGCTGATTGATATTTCGGCCAGCCAGCGGATCGAAGCGGCATTGCTCGAACGCACGCAGGCGCTGGAAGAGGCCGACCGGGTCAAGACGGCCTTCGTTTCCAATATGAGCTACGAATTGCGCACGCCGCTGACCTCGATCGCCGGCTTCGCCGAGATGCTCGACGGCGGTTATGCCGGGAAATTGCCCGAAAAAGCGGCCGATTATGTGGCGACGATCCTCGAATCGGTGGCCAAGCTGCGCACGCAGATCGACGAAATCCTCGACCTCACCCAGAGCGAGGCGGGCTCGCTGCCCATGGCCGAGGAGGAGATCGACCTGCAATTGCTCTGCGACGAAGCGGCCAACGCCGCGCGCGATGCCGCGACACGGCGCGGTCATGAGCTGGTGACCGAGATCGACTGGTCGGTCGGCGGCGTCATCGGCGATCCGCATCGGCTGCGTCAGGCGCTCGATCATCTGCTGCGTAACGCGATACGCTATACGCCCGAGGGTGGTCGCGTGCTTCTCCATGCCGAGGGCGATGCGAAGGAGGCCCGCATCACGGTGGCTGACAATGGCACCGGCATCGCGGCGGAAGAACAGGCCAGAGTCTTCGACCGGTTCCATCGTGGCGAGGCCGGGGCGGGCGATAGCGGCCGTTCGCTCGGACTCGGGCTCCCGCTGACGAAACAGTTCGTCGAAGGGCAGGGCGGCTCGATTCACCTCGAAAGCGAACCGGGCGAGGGAACGTTCGTCACGATCACGCTGCCGCGCGAACCGGCCACATGATCCTTTCGAGCGAAGCTGAAACGCTCGCATTCGGGGCGAAGCTGGCGGCACTGCTGCGCCCCGGCGACTGTGTCGCGCTGGCCGGCGATCTGGGTGCCGGGAAGACGACGCTGGCGAGGGGCGTCCTCTCCGCGCTCGGCCTCGAAGCCGAGGCGCCCAGCCCGACCTTCGCGATCGTTCAGCCCTATGAGCCGCCCGAAACGCAAATCCCCGTCTGGCATGTCGATCTCTATCGGCTCGACGATCCCGAAGAGGCGCGCGAACTCGGCCTCGACGAAGCGCGGCGCGATGTCGCGATGCTCATCGAATGGCCGGACCGGATGGGCGAAAGGCTGTGGGACGATGTTCTCCGGCTCGAACTCAACGTCGAACCGCAAAAGGGTGGACAGCCTGCCGCGAGACGCTTGACAGCGCATGTTCCGCCCGCTTGGGAGGACCGATGGCCACCAGCGTGAAAACACCCAAAAAGGCGCGCCAGTTTCTCGACGAAAGCGGCTGGTCCGACGGCGGAATCCTGCCTCTGGCGGGCGATGCGTCGTTCCGGCGCTATTTCCGTGTCGCAGCACCCGGTCGCACCGCCGTGTTGATGCATGCGCCCGCCGAACAGGAAGACAGTCAGCCCTTTCTCGATGTCGCCGCGCATCTGAACCGGCTCGGCTTTTCCGCGCCCAAGATACTGGCGCAGGATCTGGACGAGGGACTGATCCTGCTCGAGGATTTCGGCGACGCGCGGATGCGCGAGGTCGTCGACGCCGCGCCCGAAAGCGAGGCGCGCATCTATCGCGACGCAGTGACGCTGCTCGGCGTGTTGCACCGCTCGGGCGCCGGCCATCTGCCACCTTATTCGCTGAGCGAATATCTCCGCGAGGCGCGGCTGTTCCCCGAATGGTATGCTCCCGCGCTCGATCTCACGGTCGATCATGACGGCTATGACCGGGCATGGAAAACGGTCCTCGCGCCGCTTCTGGAGCTGGACGAGCCGGTAACCGTGCTGCGCGACTACCATGCCGAAAACTTGATGCTGCTCGAAGGGCGGCACGGCATCGCCTCGCTCGGGCTGCTCGACTTTCAGGACGCCCTCGCCGGGCACCCGGCGTACGATCTGGTGTCGCTGCTGCAGGACGCGCGGCGTGACGTGAACAGCGAACTCGAAGCGTCGATGATCAAGCATTACGCGGCGACGAACCCCGATGCGGCGGGCGACGGTTTCGCCGCCGCCTATGCCATTCTCGGCGCGCAGCGAAACGCGAAGATCCTCGGCATCTTCACACGGCTCTGGAAGCGGGACGGCAAGTCGCGCTATCTGAGCTATCAACCGCGCGTCTGGCGCTATCTCGAGCGCGATTTGCGGCATCCGGCACTCGCACCCGTCGCGGCCTGGTTTGCGGCGAACGTGCCGACATCGAAACGCGCCGCCGCGTGGACGAAGGAACCCGAAGAGTGACGCGCTACACGCCGCCCATGTCGATCAGGCCGAAATCGGACGGTCCGCCCGTCGATACGGCGATGGTCATGGCGGCGGGGCTTGGAAAGCGGATGCGGCCGTTGACGGCAACCACGCCCAAGCCGTTGATTTCGGTCGCCGGACGTCCCTTGCTCGACCACGCCTTCGAGAAACTGTCGGAGGCCGGCGTTACCAAGGTCATCGTCAACGTCCACTATCTCGCCGATGCCGTCGAGGCGCATGTATCCCGCCACACCGGCAACTTGTCGGTGACGGTTTCGGACGAGCGACAGGAACTGCTCGAAACCGGCGGCGGCGTGGTGAAGGCACTGCCGCTGATCGAAGCCGATCGCTTCTACGTCCTCAATTCCGATGTGCTGTGGATCGATGGGCCGAGCGACACGTTGCGCCTGCTCGCCTCGCGCTGGGACGATGAGAAGATGGATGCGTTGCTGCTCCTTGTGCCGCAGGCGCGCGCGCACTGCCATGGCGGACGCGGCGATTTCCATATGGACGGTGCGGGGCGGATCAAGCGCCGGAGCCGGGGCAAGATCGCGCCCTTCGTCTATTCGGGCGTTCAGCTCGTGTCGAAGCGGCTGTTCGCGGATGCGCCCGAAGGTCCGTTCTCCACCAATATCCTCTGGGACCGGGCGATCGAACAGGGCAGGGCCTTCGGCCTCGCTCATCAGGGTTTGTGGTTCGACATCGGGACGCCGCCCGCGATCAAGAGGACGGAAGCGCTGCTCGTGGATGGCTGATCCGGCGCATCCCTCGATTCATCCCAATGTTTTCACCATTCCGGCGCACCGCGCCTTCGCCGATGCTCTCGCCGCCGGGTTGATCCGCACATTCGGAGATGGCCCGACCGGCCTCGCGCGCGGCACGATCCTCGTTCCCCGAAGCAGGGCCGTACGCGCGATCCAAGATGCCTTTGTCCGGCTGGCGGGCGGCGGGCTGCTGATGCCGAGGCTTGTGCCGATCGGCGATCCGGAAATCGACGAAACGCTGGGCAATGCGCTCGATCCGATGGGCGCGGCGGAGCCCGTCCCCGCCGCCATCGATCCGCTTGAACGCACGATGCGGCTTGCCAACCTCGTCCAGCAGGTGCGGGCGGCGCAGGACGCCCCGGTCGAGGCAGGCGAAGCGCTTCGGCTGGCGCGCGATCTCGGCGCCGCGCTCGACCAGCTCCATATCGAGGAGATCGCGCCGCGCGACCTGATCGAAGCGATCCCCGGCGATCTGCAGGAACATTGGCAGAGTTCGCTCGACCAGCTCGAGATCATCCTCTCCAAATGGCCAGCCGAGTTGCAAAAGATCGGACGGATCGATCTCGCCGAGCGCCGCAATATCCTTCTCAACCGCGTGGCCGACCGTTGGCGGGACAATCCGCCCGATCATTTCGTCGTGGCGGCCGGTATCTCCACCACCGCGCCCGCGGTTGCCGCCGTGCTCCGAAGTGTATCGCGGCTCGAAAACGGCATGGTCGTCCTGTCCGCCCTCGATATCGATATGCCCGACGAGGAATGGAATGCGCTCGGGCCGTTCGAACCCGATCCCGAGACCGGCCATCGGCGCCGTTCGATCGAGACCCACCCGCAATACGCGCTGAAGCTGCTGCTCGACCGAATGGGCGTCGCGCGATCCGAAGTGCGGCGCTGGCGCTGGGGCGGCGGGCACGACGCACCCGCCGTTCGCACCCGCGCTATCTCGAACGCGATGGCGCCCGCAAACTTTACCGCAAAGTGGAACACCCTCCCGCCCCGCGAACGCCGCTTGACGGGCGTCCGCGCGCTCGAATGTGCGACCTCGTCCGAAGAAGCGCAGGTCATCGCGCTGGCGCTGCGCGAAACGATGGAGGAACCGGGCAGGACGGCGGCGCTCGTCACGCCCGACCGGATGCTCGCCCGGCGCGTGTCCGCACATTTACGACGCTGGGGCATCATGGCCGACGATTCGGCGGGCCGCCCGCTTTCCGAACTGCCGTCCGGGACGCTGTTGCTGGCGCTCGCCGAAGCCGCGGCGGATCGTTTCGCCCCCGTTCCGCTACTCGCCCTGCTCAAACACCCGCTGGTTCGCTTTGGAGAGGGGCGAGCGGAATGGCTGTCGGCGGTGCGGCGGCTCGACCTGCTGCTGCGCGGACCGAGGCCGAGGCCCGGCCTGGCGGCCGTGACGGCCCATATCGCCGACCGTCTCGCCGATGCGCGCGAGGGGAAGCGCGGACAGATCGCCGAAACGCTCGACTGGTGGAAGTCGGTTGTCGCACAACTGGAGCCACTGGAGCAGGCGGCATCGAGGCAAGGCGATATTCCGAGCCTCGTCGCAGCGATCCGCGAAACGGCTTCCCTTCTCACCGACCAAGCCGTCTGGGCGGGGCCCAACGGTCGGCCTGCAGCCGAATTCGTCGCCCAGCTGGAGGAACGTGGCGCTCACGGACCCGCAACGGTCGGCATGGCGGAACTGCCCGAGATCCTGCGCCAGCTGATGGCAGCGATTCCGGTTTACCCGCCCCAGGGCGGCCATCCGCGTATCCATATCTGGGGCCTGCTCGAAGCCCGGCTCCAACAGACCGACCTGATGGTGCTGGGCGGTCTCAGCGAGGGCGTCTGGCCCGGCCTGCCGTCGCCCGATCCCTGGCTGGCGCCGAAGGTGCGCGCCGATCTAGGCCTGCCGGGGCTCGAGCACCGCATTGGCCTTGCCGCGCACGACCTGTCGGCGGCGCTGGGCGGGCAAAGGGTGCTTGTGACGCGCTCGCGGCGCGATGCGGGCGCGCCTGCCGTGGCGAGCCGTTTCTGGCTGCGGCTCGAGGCGATGACCGGCGGGATGACCCGATGGCCGCAGCTCAAGGCCTGGGCGAAGGCGATCGACCGGCCCGAAGTGGTCAGACCCGCCGAGCGACCGGCACCGGCGCCGCCGGTCGCCGATCGTCCACGGAGGATATCGGTGACCGATGTCGACCGGCTCAAGGCCGATCCCTTCGCGCTGTACGCCAAGGCAATGCTCAGGCTTTCGAGCCTCGACGCGGTCGATTCCGATCCGAGCCCGGCCTGGCGCGGATCGGCGGTCCACGACGTGCTGGAAGCCTGGTTCAAGGAAGACAATTGCGACCCCGACAAGCTGGTCGCGCGTGCTGAAAGGCTGCTCGATGACCATGATGCACACCCGCTGATGCGCGCCATGTGGCGGCCACGGCTGATCGCACCGATCGAATGGATCGCCGAACGCGTGCGCGAGGATCGGGCGGCGGGGCGCACCCCGATTGCCGCGGAATGCGATGGCGTGATCGACGTCGGCAACATCGAGTTGAAGGGAAAGGCCGACCGCATCGACCGCGATGCCGACGGCAATCTCGCCATCGTCGACTACAAGACCGGCCAACCGCCAAAGACAAAGGCCGTGGAAGCGGGGTACGCTATGCAGCTCGGGCTTCTCGGCATGCTAGCCGATCGCGGCGCGTTTAGGGGAGTTGAGGGAATCTCCGCCGCGTTCGAATATTGGTCGCTCGCCAAAATGGGCGACAGCTTCGGCTATGTCCGCACACCTTTCCGCAAAGGCGCTGACATGACACCCGACAATTTCGTCGCCCATGCCGAAGCGACGTTCCGGGAGGCTGCCGACCACTGGCTGACGGGCGAAGCGCCCTTCACCGCCAAGTTGCACCCCGAATATGCACCCTATGCCGATTACGACCAGTTGATGCGGCTCGAGGAATGGTATGGCCGTGGCGGTGGGGAGGGCGATAATGGCTAAGCTCTTCGCCCCACTGCCATCGTTGTCGGGCGAACAGAAGACCGCCTCGGCGCATGACCAGCTGGCGTTCGTCTCGGCCTCGGCGGGCACGGGCAAGACGCAGGTTCTGACGGCGCGGGTGATCCGGCTCCTCCTCAACGGTGTCGACCCGTCGGCGATCCTCTGCCTCACCTTCACCAAGGCGGGCGCCGCCGAAATGGCGGACCGGATCCACGAACGGCTGGCGCATTGGGTGCGGCTCAAGGATGCTGTGCTTGCCGCCGAACTGATCGCGTTGGGCGAAGATCACGGGCCGGAGTCGGTCGAAAAGGCGCGCCGGCTCTTCGCCCGGGTGCTCGATGCGCGGGGCGGGGGGCTGCGTATCCAGACGATCCACGCCTTCGCGCAAAGCCTGCTCGGCGCCTTTCCCGCCGAAGCGGGCATCGTGCCCGGCTTCCATCCGCTCGAAGGACGCGAAGAGGCGCTGCTCGCGCGCGAGACGATGGCGGCGATGCTCGTCGCGGCCGAAGAACGCGGCGACGACGAGCTGATCGGCGATATCCAGACACTGAGCCGCCGTTTGGGCGAGAAAGAGACCGAAAACTTCGTCATGCGCTGCGCCCGCGCGCCCGAGGCGATGGACGGCCTGGGCGACACCGCGCTGATCGGCGACCAATTGCGCCGTGCACTCGGCGTTCCGCTCGGCGATATCGACGCCGCGATCGAACAATGGTGCGACGACGAGACGTTCGATTGCGCGGCCTTGCGCGAATTCGCGGCGGCAAATCGCGAATGGGGCACGAAAACGGGCCTGCAACGCGCCGAAGCGGTGGCCGACTGGCTGGCATCGGCCCCGGCGGTGCGGCGCGAGGGTCTGTTCGACCTGCGCCGTGCATGGATGACACTCGGCGGGACATTCGCCAAACCGGGCTTCGACAAGCTCGACGCGATCCATGGCGAGTATCAGGCGCTGATTGAGGCGCTGGACGAGGCGGTCGGCGCCTTGCTGGCGATGCGGATCAAGGCCGATTTCGCCGATTTCGCCGCGGCAGGCCTGCGCGCCGGGCAGCAGTT
>NZ_CAKZNF010000059.1 GCF_937129435.1 uncultured Parasphingopyxis sp.
CGAGCCGCAGGGTCTCGCCCGGTTTGGGACTGTCGGGACCGGTAGCGCTGGCAACAAGTTCGGTTCCGGTGCCCTTCGCGACGCCATGCACGTTGGCCGTGGCGCCGTGGCGTTCGACGACCTGCACCTTCAGCGGCAGGGGGCCGCTGGGTGTAGGCACAAGGTGCTCAGGGCGGATGCCTACGGACACCGGCCCGATGGCGGGGCGCTCGGGCGAGAGGACGTGGCCGGTCTCGAGCGTGACGCCCTCGCCGGTGGCGGTGCCGGGCAGGACGTTCATCGGCGGCGAACCGATGAAGCCCGCGACGAAGGTGGTGGCGGGGTTTTCGTAGATTTCGAGCGGCGGACCGGCCTGTTCGATCCGGCCTGCGTTCATGATGACCAGCTTGTCGGCGAGCGTCATCGCCTCGAGCTGGTCATGGGTGACGTAGATCGAGGTGGTGCCGAGGCGCTGTTGCAGGGCCCGGATTTCCACGCGCGTCTTCACCCGCAGCTTGGCGTCGAGGTTCGAGAGTGGTTCGTCGAAGAGAAAGGCGGTGGGGTCGCGGACGATGGCGCGGCCCATGGCGACGCGCTGGCGCTGGCCGCCGGACAGCTGGCGGGGCTTGCGGTCGAGGAAGTCCGACAGGCCGAGGGTTTTCGCCGCGTCGCGGACCGCCGCGTCGATCCGGTCTTTCGGCTCTCCCCTGTTGCGCAGGCCGTAGGCCATGTTGTCGTAGACGGTCATGTGCGGGTAGAGCGCGTAGTTCTGGAAGACCATGGAGATGTCGCGCTCGACCGGTTCGAGCTCGTTCACGCGGCGGCCGCCGATGCGGATCTCGCCGCCGGTGACGGTTTCGAGGCCGGCGACCATGCGCAGGAGGGTGGACTTGCCGCAGCCCGAGGGGCCGACCAGCACGCAAAGCTCGCCCGCCGCGATGGAGAGGGAGAGGTCGGGGATCACCTCGACCCCACCGGGATAGACCTTGCGGACGTGTTCGATGGCGATGTCTGACATTGTTCTTACTTCTCGGTTTCGACGAGGCCGCGGACGAAGAGGCGCTGCATGCCGATGATGACCATGACGGGCGGCAGCATGGCGAGGATGGCGGTGGCCATGATCAGGTTCCAGAGCGGTTGTTCCTCGCCCGCGTTGGCCATGCGCTGGATGCCCATGACGACGGTGTAATAGCTTTCATCCGTGGTCACGAGGAGCGGCCAGAGATACTGGTTCCAGCCGTAGATGAAGAGGATCACCGACAGGGCGGCGAGGTTGGTGCGGCTGAGCGGGATCAGGATGTCGCGGAAGAATTTCATCGGGCCGGCACCGTCGACGCGGGCGGCCTCGGTCAGCTCGTCGGGGACGGTCATGAAGAATTGCCGGAAGAGGAAGGTGGCGGTGGCCGAGGCGATCAGCGGGATCGACAGGCCCGCGTAGGAGTTGAGCATGCCCAGCGAGGCGACCACCTCGTAGGTCGGCAGGATGCGCACCTCCAGAGGCAGCAGCAGCGTGGTGAAAATCATCCAGAAGGCAAAAGTCGCAAACCGCAGTCGGAAATAGACGATGGCGTAGGCAGCCATCATGCCGATGATGATTTTGCCAATCGCGAAGCCGATGCCCAGGATGAAGGAGTTCATGAGCATTTTTGCGCCGGTGATTTCGCCGGTAAAGCCGCCTTGGGTGAACAGCGCCTTGTCGAAATTCTCGGCCATGTGCGGCCCGAGCGAGAGGTGAAGCCCGTCGCGGTAGATATCGACATCGCTCACGCTGGTGGACAGGAAGACCGCAAACACCGGCATGATCATCAGAAGCGAACCCGCGATCAGAACCGCATGGTCGATCACGGCCGACCACCGGATCGGTCGTCCGGGTCGCGCAACCGCCGTGTCTGTGTCCGTCATAACAGCCATTTTGACACCTTAAGTGTAGTGAATCCGGCGATCGATCAGCCGGAACTGGAACACGGTGAGAAGAAGTACCAACACCATCAGTATGACGGATTGTGCAGACGATCCGCCCAAATCGTTGCCGCGGAAGCCATCGACATAGACCTTGTAGACGAGCGTCATCGGGTTGTTGCCCGGCTCTCCCTTCACGAGCGTGTCGATGGTGCCGAACGTGTCGAGCAACGCGCGATGGCCCTTTGGATTCAGCAGCCCGCGATCGTCGTGCTGGCCGTGGATTTCGACGAGCATCCCGCCGATCTCGCGCAGCAGCGTCGCCGACACGGGCTGGTCGTTGACGCTCGCCCGGCTGCCGCCATCGGCCTTGACGATCCGCCGCACGATGAGCGGTTCGCCCGGTTCGGCATCGAGCCCGCTTTCGTCGAGGAGGCGCGCGACGGCATGGCTCGGCGGCAGATCGAAGGTCGCGGAAACGACGGCGCGTTCGGCGCCCTGCCGCACCAGTCCGCTATCGGCGCGCATGCCGAGCGCGAGGCCCAGCGCATCGAGCAGGATCGACTTGCCCGCCCCGGTCTCCCCGGTCAGCGCGCCCAGCCCCGCGTCGAATTGCAGGTCGAGCGCCTCGATCAAAACGACATCGCGAATGGACAGGCCGGTCAGCATGTCCCGCATGTAGCCGATTTGAAGCGCGTGTGTAGAGCCGTGAACCTTCTCCCAAGGGGAGAAGGATACGAAGACTTACGAGCGCAGCGAGTTAGGCGGAGTTGGATGAGGGGCGGCGCGCTATCGGCAGGTGCGATCCCCTCACCCAACTCGTTCTAGGCTCGTTCCTCGCCAAGAACTCGATATCCCTCTCCCGACGGGAGAGGGTTTACCCGTTGCACCGCCCTCCCCGCGCCCCTATTTCGAAGGGCACACGCTTTTCAGCCGCAAGGGACCATTGCATGTCGAACTTCAAGGACCGGGAAAAATCCTTCGAAAACAAATTCGCCCATGACCAGGAAATGCAGTTTCGCGTCACCGCGCGGCGCAACCGGTTGCTCGGCGAATGGGCGGCGGGGCTGATGGGGCTGACGGCGGAGGAGACCGACGCCTATGCCAAGGCGGTAGTCCAGGCCGATTTCGAAGAGGCGGGCGACGAGGACGTCATCCGCAAGGTCCTTGGCGACCTGACCGCCGCCGATATCGATGTCGATGAAGCGAAGATTCGCGAAATGCTCGACGAGAAGACGGTCGAGGCGCGGCGGCAGTTCATCGAGGCGACGGAGTAGCCGGATGCCGATGGCGGCGGAAGAAATCGAGGCGATGATCCGGGCCGAGATGCCCGATGCCGAGGTCGAGATCACCGATCTTGCCGGCGACGGCGATCACTATGCCGCCAAGGTCGTCTCGGAAAAATTCCGCGGCATGCCACGCGTGAAGCAGCATCAGGCCGTCTATGCGGCGCTGAAGGGCAAGATGGGCGGCACGCTCCATGCCCTGCAACTGACGACGGCCGCACCCGAATAGGAGTTTTTAAGCTATGGCAGACGCACAGACACGGATCGACGAGACGGTGAAGGGCAACGATGTCGTCCTTTTCATGAAGGGCTCGCCGCTCTTCCCGCAATGCGGCTTTTCGAGCCGGGCGGTCGCGATCCTCGAACATTGCGGCGTCGCATTCGAAAGCGTCGACGTGTTGCAGGATCAGGAGGTTCGCCAGGGCATCAAGGAATATTCCGACTGGCCGACCATCCCGCAGCTCTACGTCAAAGGCGAATTCGTCGGCGGATCGGACATCATGATGGAAATGTACGAGGCCGGTGAGCTCAAGCAGCTGCTCGAAGACAAGGGCGTCGCGCGGGCCGAGGGCTAGGCGCCGCAGTCCCCCTCCCGCTTGCAGGAGGGGTTAGGGGTGGGTCTGTCCGCTCCAAATGCTCTCGCCTTCGGCGTTCGCGCCCACCCCCGGCCCCTCCCGCAAGCGGGAGGGGAGAAACGGCCCTCAAGCCGTCACGGCCCGCCGACCCAGCATCCGCGCACCGGCCATCTGGATTAGGGCTGCGCCGAACACGACTGCTGCAAGTCCCAGAATAGCGGTAATTCCGAGCGCCGTCAGATCCGCAAGCTCGATTTCGAACACCGCGATGCTGGCGACGACCCAGCCGATGTTGATCGCGGCGACTTCCCAGACCGCAAAGGTCGGCGGAACGGCTCGCGTCCCCGCATAGGCGAGGATGGCCGCAACCGCCGCGCAGATCCACCCGCCCCAGAACAGATAGGCCTCGGGCAGGCCGAACAGCGCGGCGAGCTGCGAGCCCGCCAGCAGGAAAGCCGCAGCGAGCAACGCGGTCGATGCGGCATCGAGCAGCAGGAACAGTTTCAGGAATTTGACGGTCATGGCGTCCTCCATCGTTTGAAGAGGACGCCATCATCCCTCGAAGGCCGACCGGCGTCGATTACCTCGGAGGTAATGGATTTGCATCGCGATCCCCCTAAAACCGTTTGGGCTGAGCCTGTCGAAGCCCTGCCCTTCTTCTTTTCGCGTTGCAGAAGAAGGCAGTCCTTCGGCGAGCTCGGGACAAACGGTCAATGGAGAGATGCATCATGGCCACCCTGCCCGTCGGCGAACAGATCCGCGAATGGCGCCAGCGCCGCCGCCTGAGCCAGATGGACCTGGCGCTCGATGCCGAGATTTCGCCGCGCCATCTGAGCTTTATCGAGACCGGCAAGTCGACGCCGAGCACGATGACGATCGACCGGCTCGCCGAGCGGCTGGACCTGCCCTTTCGCGCCAAGAATGGGTTGCTGCGCGCCGCCGGTTTCGCGCCGCACCATGGCGAGCGGCCGCTCGACGATCCGGCGATGGAACGCGCGCTGGCGGCGATCCAGCACATCCTGAAAGGTCATGAGCCCTATCCCGCGCTGGCGGTGGACCGGCACTGGAATATCGTCGCCGCCAACGATTCGATTGCCTTCTTTACCGAACAGATCGGCAGCGCGTTGCTCGCCCCGCCGATGAACGCCCTGAAGCTGGCGCTGCACCCCGAGGGGCTGGCGCCGCAGATCGTCAATCTCGGCCAGTGGCACGCCCATATCCTCGACCAGCTCGACCGGGAGATTGCCGCGAGCGCCGATGCCGGGCTGATCGCGCTGCGCGAGGAAATCGCCGACTATCCGCACGGGCCGGACGATGAGACGCATTCCGCCGATCCCGAACAGATCTGGGTGCCGCTCGTGCTCGATACCGTCGTCGGGCGGCTGTCCTTCATCTCGACGATCACGGTGTTCGGAACGGCACACGACATCACCCTGTCCGAACTTGCGCTCGAGGCTTTTTATCCGGCCGACAGGGAAACGGCGGACATCCTGCATAATCGCTGACCCCGCCGCCGCCTCGCGCAATATCCTTTCGGGGCCGGGCGCGATGGGCTAGGTCATCGCGATGGACGCGAAGGCGGATCGAATGGCGGGTGAGAACAAGGGCTTGAGCCGCCGTGCCATCCGGCTCGCGCTCTGGCTGCTGCCGCTCGCCGCGCTCGTCAATATCGGCATCTTCCTCTGGTCGATGGACGGCGCGCCGGTCGCTTCGATCGCCCAGCGCCCCTGGCTGCTACTCGTCGCGGCGGGACTGTCGGTCGTGCCGTGGTTCACCAACGTCCTGCGCCTCGTCATCTGGTGCCGCTTTCTCGGCGTGCCGATGCCGCTGCGGTCCAATGTCCGGATCACTCTCGGCACGGTCATCGCCAATTCGATCACGCCGACGGCCACCGGCGGAACGGTGATCAAATGGGGGTTTCTCGTCGGCGAAGGCGTGCCGAAGGAAAAGGCGAGCACGCTGATCACGACGCAGATCGCAGAGGACTCAATCGTCATGCTCGGCATCCTCGCCATCGCGCTGTTCGTCGCCTTCGGATTCGAACTTCCCTCGACGATCCGGCGAACGATCTGGTCGAACGAGGCCATCGTGTCGACGCAGAACGCCATGCTGGTAATGGTCTTCCTGATATTGTTCGTGACGCTCCTGATCCTGTTCGCCCGGCGCGGGCTGTTCGGCAAACGGATCGGCGGCTGGACGCAGCGGGCCGTCACGGCGACCCGGAACCATCTCGCCAAGGTACGCAGCGACTGGGGCGGCATCCTGCGCCACGGCAAGTCGGTCGTGCTGGCAAGCATGGCGCTTGGCGTCGTCCAGTGGGGCGCGCGCTACTCGGTCGCGACGCTGGTCATCGGGTTCGCAGGCGGCGTGATGCTGCCCCTGCTCTACTGGGCGCTCAACTGGCTGACCTTCACCTTTTCGACGCTGGTCCCGACTCCGGGCGGCATCGGCGGTACCGAAGCCGCGTTCCTGCTGCTGTTCGCACCGTTCGTCGCGCCGGACATATTGGCGCCGGTGATGGCGATCTGGCGGCTCGTCATGTTCTACGTGCCGGTCGCGATTGCTGCGGTGATTTTTTTAGGGCTGCGGGGACGGGTCGGCGCGAGACCAGAATAGCGGCCGACCCGTCCCACGCGGGGGGTATGGAACGCCTGAACAGATGCACTGGGCATGCCAGTTTTTGCTTTATTACACGAAATCAATACCTTGCATGGTTAATGAAATTTTCCGTGGGAGGAAGCTGTCAAGAATTCCGACAGGAGCGGCGATTTTCATTGTTTACATCTGTAATCGATACGACTACACCCGTGGTCGAAGGATGCCGCAATGACCAAACCGATCACCGAAGCCGAACTTTCCGTCATGGAAGCGCTGTGGGCCGAATCGCCGCTCACCGCCAGCGCGGTCACCGATCGCGTGGCCGATGAACGCGGCTGGAGCCCGCAGACGGTGAAGACCTTGCTCTCGCGGCTCGTCGAAAAAGGTGCGGTGTCGCACGAAAAGGACGGGCGGCGTTTCCTCTATGCTCCCATCATCGCGCGCGGAGACTATGCGGCGGGCGAATCGCGGCGCCTCGTCGACCGGCTGTTCGGGGGCAAGGTGACGCCGCTGGTGGCGCATCTCGCCGAGGCGGACAGCCTGAGCGACGAGGATGTCGCGGAGATCGAGAAGCTGATCAGGGAGCTGAAATCGTGACCGACTGGATGATCGATACGCTTTGGGCGACCACACTGCTGATGGCGCTGGTGCTCTTGCTTCGAACGCCGGTGGCGAAGCTGTTCGGCGCGCGTGTCGCCTATGCGCTCTGGCTCATCCCGGCGGCACGGCTGTTCATGCCGACGCTGACCGAAACGATCGAGATTGCGGCGCCCGCACCGATGCCGGTCGAAACCATGCCGGTGTCGGCGATGGCCGCCACGCCCGCCCCGATCCCGGTCGAGAGCGGCCCCGACTGGTTCATGATGGCGATGACATTGTGGATCGGCGGCGCCGTGCTGTTCCTGATCTGGCGCACCGCCGCCTATATTCAGGAGCGCGAGGACCTGCTCACCGATGCCAGGGACGTCGGCGATGTCGGCGGTATCCGGCTGATCGAGGCGCCGCTGGCGCAGGGGCCGATCGCGATGGGGCTGATCCAGCGCTACATCGCCGTGCCGAGCGACTTCTTCCGCCATTATAGCGAGCGCGAGCGCGATCTGGCGCTGGCGCACGAACTTTCGCACCATCGATCGGGCGATCTGGCGGTCAATATCCTCGCCTTCGCGATGCTCAGCCTGCACTGGTTCAACCCGGTGGCGTGGCTCGCCTGGCGCGCCTTCCGCTTCGACCAGGAAGCGGCCTGCGATGCGCGCGTGCTCGCGGCGCGGAGCGAGGAAGAGAAGCATATTTACGGGAAGACCGTCGCAAAGGCGGCTTCGGGGCGCGCGCTGCTGTTCGCGAGCGCGCTCAACAATCGCGACCAACTCAAGAAAAGGCTCAGGATGATGAAAGAAGACCAAGGTTCAGGAAAACGCCGGTGGACCGGCATGCTGGGGATCGGCGGCGCCATCGCGATCGCGCTGCCGCTGACGGCGACGGTAAGCTACGCCGTTGTGCAGGCACCGACGCCGCCACAGGCGCCCCAAGCGCCCGCTGCACCGGACGCCCCGGATGCGCCGCTCGCGCCGACGGCAATCGCCTATCAGACTGGCGACGAAGCGGGGGAATATGAATATGTCGTCGAAGGCGATGACGGCGAGCGCCATACGGTGCGCGTGTCGCGCGACGGCAATGGCCGGATGACCGATTTCGATCGCCAAGAGCTGCGCCGCAGCCTCGCCGAAATCCCCTCGCGCGAAGAACTGATGGCGATGATTCCGAGCCGCGAGGAACTCCGCGCGATGGTGCCGGATGACGCGGAAATCCGCGCGATGATCCCCGACATCCAGATCGGCGATGGTTGCGACGGCAGCGGCGAGCCGGTCGTCGACCGCAGCCGCCGCGGCGCCAATGGCCACGAAACGGTCAACATCCAGATCTGCCGCGAAGCGATTGCCGATCTGGCCATGAACGGCGCGCTGATGGGCATGCGCGAGGCCCGCACGGCCATCGCGGGCGATCCCGACCTGACCGCCGAAGAACGGGCCGAGGCGTTGACGGAGCTTGATCGCGCCATCGCCCGGATGTCGCGGTAGGACCCAATTCCTCCCCGGTACGGGGAGGTGGCAGCCTGAAAGGCTGACGGAGGGGGCTATCCTTCAAGCGCGGCGCTTGTGCCACGCCCCCTCCACCGGCTTCGCCGGTCCCCCTCCCCGTGCCGGGGAGGAATTCCCATCCCCCCTTCCCCGCACGGCGCCGAATTGCCACATAGGGGCCGATGACCGAAGAAACGCCCCCGCCGCCGACCGGCCAGTCGATCGAACTGCATCCGCTGATCCGTCGCGTTCTCGCGCCAAACCCCTCGCCCTTCACCTATACCGGCACCCAGACCTATATCGTCGGCACAGGCGAGGTCGCGGTGATCGATCCCGGCCCCGCCGAGCAGACTCATCTCGACGCGATCCTCGGCGCGACCGAGGGGGAGACGATCCGCTATATCGTCTGCACCCACACCCATCGCGACCACAGCCCGGCGGCCGCGCCGCTGAAGGACGCGACCGGCGCGGAAATCGCCGGCTGCGCCGCACTGGTTCTCGAAGACAGCGGCCCGCGCGCCGACAGCGCCTTCGATGAGAGCTACACGCCCGACCGTGTGCTCAAAGACGGCGAAACGCTGAACGGCGACGGATGGACGCTCGAGACCGTCGCGACGCCCGGCCACACATCGAACCACCTCTGCTACGCGCTGCCCGAGGCGGGCGCGCTCTTCACCGGCGATCATATCATGGGCTGGTCGACCACCGTCGTCGCCCCGCCCGATGGCGACATGGCCGCCTATATGGCGAGCCTCGAAAAGCTGCTCGAGCGCGATTTCGACGCCTATTATCCGGCCCATGGCGAACCCGTCGACCGGCCCAAGCGTTATACACGCGGCTTGATCGGCCATCGCAAGCAGCGCGAGGGACAGATCCTGCGCGCGATCGACGAGGAGGTTCGCGTCATTCCGGATATGGTGGCGAAGATGTACAAGGGGATCGATCCCCGCCTTCACGGCGCGGCCGGCCGCTCCGTGCTCTCGCACCTGATCGACCTCGAACGCCGCGGCATCGTCAGCCGCGACGGCGAACGCTGGGAACGCATCGCGGCATGAGCGACGACCCGCCACGCATCGATATCGATCCCGACGAGACGCCCTCCTTCGAACAGCAGGGCGGCCATGGCGGCAATTTCGGACAGGGTCCGCAGGTCATCACGATCCGGCAGAGCGCGGCCAAATGGTGGGCCGGCGGTTGCCTGATCGGCTTTCTCGCCCTGCTCGCCGTCATGGTCGTCGGTGTCGGTAGCATCGGCCGCGCGATCTTCGGTGGCGGTCCCGATCCCGAAACCATCGCTTCGGCGAGCCTCGAAGGCCTGCGCGAGCAGAATGTCCTCGTGCCCTTCTCCGCCCGCTTTGTCGCCGTGGTGACCTCGACCCAGCGGCGCTACGGGCTGTCGGCGCGCAAGACGCTCATCATGCCGGGAACGGTGCGCTACGAGATCGATCTCGGCCAGCTGACCGATGACGATGTGTCCTGGGACGAAGCGTCGAACACGCTGACCGTGACGCTGCCCGACATCACCATCTCGAACCCCGAAATCGATATCGATCAGGTGCGCGAATATGGCGAAGGCGGCATCCTGATGGCGCTGACCGATGCCGAAGAGGTGCTCGACGAGGCCAACCGCGCCGAAGCCCAGCGATCATTGCGGCGACAGGCGCAGTCGAGCGCGACGATGCGGCTGGCGCGCGATGCGGCGCGGCGGGCGGTCGAATACGCCACCGATCTCGGCGTGGACCTCATTGGGAGCAACCCGACGGCGGACAACATGGCGGGCGGTCTTTCCTCCATCGAGGAAAAAAGCCTGGGCGCCATCAAAAAGGCCGGGAACGGCCCCATCGCCGAGGTGATCGGCGTCGGAGAGAGACCCACAAAAAAAGGAACGATTTTCGCGGATGCACCCTGCGGCGGGGTGGAGAACATCACCTCGCTCGCCGCGAGCGGAGCACAAGCCATCATCTTCAGCACCGGGATCGGGAATCCAATCGGCCACCCGATTTCCCCAACCATCAAAGTAACGGGAAATCCTCGGACCGCCTCTCTCATGCCCGAAAACATCGACGTGAATCTGTGCGACGTAATCGAGGAAGGCCTCGGCTACGACAAAGCCGCCGACCGTCTTTACGGGGAGTTGCTCGATGTCCTGAGCGGCAAGCTGACCACCTCCGAGCTCCTCGGCGAAACCGAGATCACCGTCAGCCGCGCCGCGCTGAGTCTCTAGGCGGCGCTCCGGCCTGTGCTCAAATAGACATGACCGATCGCTCAGATACCCCGCCATCGCGGATCGACC
>NZ_CAKZNF010000060.1 GCF_937129435.1 uncultured Parasphingopyxis sp.
AGGTCGTGCCGCGGTCGACGCACGACAGCGTCGAGGTGCAGGACGGTGACGAGCTGGAGATCGTCCATTTCGTCGGTGGTGGCGATGCAGATCCGGTAGATGACGACAGCTGGACCGTTGCCGGACAGACCTTCCGTTCGCGCCTCATCGTCGGCACGGGCAAATACAGGGACTTCGAGCAGAACGCCGCCGCGCTCGAGGCGAGTGGCGCGGAGATCGTCACCGTCGCCGTGCGCCGGGTCAACGTTTCCGATCCCAACGCGCCGATGTTGACCGACTTCATCGATCCGAAAAAGGTCACCTATCTGCCGAACACGGCCGGGTGCTTTACCGCGGAAGAAGCGATCCGGACGCTGCGCCTGGCGCGCGAGGCGGGCGGCTGGGATCTCGTCAAGCTCGAGGTGCTGGGCGAGGCGAAGACGCTCTATCCCGATATGCGCGAGACGCTGAAGGCGACCGAGACGCTGGTCGCCGAAGGCTTCAAGCCGATGGTCTATTGCGTCGACGATCCGATCGCGGCGAAGCAGCTCGAAGAGGCGGGCGCGGTGGCGATCATGCCGCTCGGCGCGCCGATCGGGTCCGGGCTGGGCATCCAGAACCGCGTGACCATCCGGCTGATCGTCGAAGGGGCGGGCGTTCCCGTGCTCGTCGATGCGGGGGTCGGCACGGCATCGGACGCGGCGGTGGCGATGGAGCTGGGCTGCGACGGGGTGCTCATGAACACCGCCATCGCCGAGGCGAAGGACCCGATCCGGATGGCGCGCGCGATGAAGCTCGCCGTCGAAGCGGGCCGAGACGCCTATCTCGCCGGGCGGATGGGGCAGCGCAAATATGCCGACCCGTCGAGTCCTCTGTCGGGTCTGATCTGAGCGGTTGCGACGAACGGCTCGTCGCTGCGGAACATGCCGGATTTCAATGCGTTAGTTCGGTGTCAGCGCAATTGCGCGCCGAATGAAAGGAACCGACAATGGGTGAAGCAGCAGACAAAGCCAAAGGCTCGGCCAACAAGGC
Source organism: uncultured Parasphingopyxis sp. (assembly GCF_937129435.1). GTDB lineage: Bacteria > Pseudomonadota > Alphaproteobacteria > Sphingomonadales > Sphingomonadaceae > Parasphingopyxis. Next base: position 1,012 of record NZ_CAKZNF010000060.1, read on the forward strand.
CGCCGGAGCCGTCAAATCGGCCGCCGGCGCGGCGACGGGCAACAAGAAGCTCGAAGCCGAAGGCGACAAGCAGCAGGTGAAGGGCGAAGGCCAGAAGGCAAAGGGCGCCGTCAAGGGCGCGCTGGGCAACAAGGTCTAGCCTCTATCTCGCCTATGGCAAAAAGGCCGCTCCGGGAAACCGGGGCGGCCTTTTGCTTTGGGGAAACCAGCGATTCAGATCATGAATTAAGCGGGCCGATGCTCACCGCATGTGTTTCAATTGGAAGAAAGAGAATTCCGATCGATATTATACCAATCAACAGTCCAGCCGCTGCCCATATGTATCGCTGCTGGCGAAGATCGCTGATGCCACGCACCAGACAATAAGTTGCAGCCACGAGCAGAGCGTAGACGACAAGGCTGAACATCAGGTCCCTCGGAGTTTGGCCACTGTCAGCCCGCCCGCCGTGAGCTGTTCCTCGGCATCGATCTTGAGGTGCAGCAGCTTGACGCCGCTTTCCGCCTTGGCCGCGTCGAGTGCGGCGGCGAAATCGCCGGTCTTCTCGACGGTTTGCGACCAGCAGCCATAGGCAGCGCCGAGCGCGGCGAAATCCGGATTGCTCAGCCCCGTGCCGCTGACCCGGCCTGGATATTCGCGTTCCTGGTGCATGCGGATCGTGCCGTAGCTGCCATTGTCGACGACGATAACGAGCATGTCGCAGCCGTGCTGGACGGCGGTCGCCAGTTCCTGCCCGTTCATCAGGAAATCGCCATCGCCCGCCACCGCGACGACCTGCCGATCGGGATGGCGCAACGCAGCGGCGACGGCGGCGGGGACGCCGTATCCCATTGCGCCCGCGGTCGGCGCGAGCTGGCAGACCGGCCCGCCATAATGCCAGTGCCGGTGCCACCAGCCGGAAAAATTGCCCGCGCCGTTGCAAATGATGCTGTCGGCGGGGAGGGCGGCGCGCATCGCGGCAACGCACTGACCGATATCGAGCGCGACATCGTCGCGGGCCTGGACTTTGCTCCATTCGAGCCATTCGTCATGGGCATCCTTGCCGCAGTCGAAATCGATGATGTCGTGATCCCAGAGCGAGGCTTCTTCACTAAATTCGCGCATATCGGCGCAGATCGGAAGGTCGGTGCGGTAGACGCGGCCGAGCTCGTTGGGGTCGGGGTGGACGTGGACAAGAAGCTGGCCGGGATGATCGGGAGTGATCAGCGTATAGCCGTCGGTCGTCGCCTCGCCGAGGCGGGCGCCGACGACGAGGAGGAGGTCGGCTTCCCTGACCCGCTCGACCAGTTTGGGGTTGGGACCGTATCCGAGGTTTCCGGCCCAAATGCTTGATTCATTGGGGATCGCATCCTGCCGTCGAAAGCCGCAGGCGACCGGCAGGCCGATGTCTTCGGCGAATGCGCGGAAATAGTGCGAGGCGCCCGCGCACCAGTCGGCGCCGCCGACGATCGCCAGCGGGGCGGAGGCGTCCTTGAGCATCTCCATCAGCGTCGCCATTGCATCGGGATCCGGATGCTGGGCGGGCCGCGTGACCTTCGGCCGGTCGAGCGCCTCGACCGCATCGCGGAGCATGTCTTCGGGCAGCGCCAGCACGACCGGCCCCGGCCGCCCCGAAATCGCGACCGACCAGGCGCGCGCGACATATTCGGGGATCCGCGCGGCATCGTCGATCTTCGCCGCCCATTTGGCGACGGGCCCGAACATCGCGGGAAAATCGATCTCCTGAAAGGCTTCGCGATCCTTGTCGCCGCGGCCAACATCGCCGATGAAATAGATCATCGGCACCGAATCCTGCATCGCGACATGGACGCCGATCGACCCGTTGGTCGCGCCCGGCCCGCGCGTCACGAAGGCGACCCCCGGCCGCCCGGTCATCGCGCCGTCGGCCGCGGCCATGTAGGAAACGCCGCCCTCCTGCCGACAGACGACGAGGTCGATTGCGTCGCAATCGTGCAGCGCGTCGAGCACCGCGAGATAGCTTTCGCCGGGGACGCAGAAGATGCGGTCGCAACCCTGCGCGACGAGATTGTCGACGAGGATCTGGCCGCCGGTGCGCTGGTTCATTCTCTTTACCTTCTCAATCTTTCGTCATTCCAGCGAAGGCTGGAATCTATCCCGGTTTGCAGCGGAGCAAGGCTCTGAGATCCGGGATAGACCCCAGCCTTCGCTGGGGTGACGCTTCCAAAGATATCGTCACGCCTGATGCACGGCCTTGGTCACCATATAGGCCTGCAGCCCCTCGATCCCGTCCTCGCTGCCATAGCCCGACTGCTTGACGCCGCCGAAGGGAGAATCGACGCTTGATATGCCAACGGTGTTGATCCCGACCATCCCCGCCTCGATCGCATCGCCGAGCCGGTTCGCCTGGCGCAGGCTCTCGGTAAAGGCGAAGGCGGCAAGGCCATAGGGGAGGCGGTTCGCCTGCTCGACCGCCTCGTCGAACGTCTCGAACGGCCGCATCAGCGCGACCGGGCCGAAGGGTTCGTCGGACATGATCTTGGCTTTGAGCGGCACATCGGCCAGCACGGTGGGCTGGAAGAAGAAGCCACCATTGCCGCCATTGGGCGAAAAGCGCTCGCCGCCGGTCACGACGCGCGCGCCGTTCGCCCGCGCGTCCTCGATCAGCGCGCCGACCGCCTCGGGCCGGCGGCCATTGGCGAGCGGGCCCATCTGCGTCGCCTCGTCCATCCCCGATCCGACCGACAGCTTTTCGGTGCGCGCGGTGAATTCCTCGACGAAGCGGTCGTAGATGCCGGACTGGACGTAGAAGCGCGTCGGACTGACGCAGACCTGGCCGGCGTTGCGGAATTTCTGCGGCACGATGATGTCGAGCGTCCGATCGAGATCGCAATCGTCGAACACCAGCACCGGCGCGTGCCCGCCCAGCTCCATCGTCGTGCGAGTGACGTTGTCGGCGGCGAGCTTCATCAGCTGCTTGCCGACCGGGACCGAGCCGGTGAAGCTCACCTTGCGGATGATCGGCGATGCGATCAGGTGGCTCGATACCTCGGCCGGCACGCCGAAGACGAGCTGCGCGACATTGCCGGGGATGCCCGCATCGGCGACGCAGCGCATCAGCGCGCTGGTGCAGGCCGGGGTTTCCTCGGGCGGCTTGCAGATGATCGAGCAGCCCGCCGCGAGCGCCGGGGCGAGCTTGCGCGCCATCAGGAAGTGCGGGAAATTCCACGGGCTGAACGCGGCGACCGGGCCGATCGGCTGCTGCAGCACGATCGCGCGCTGCCCCTCGGGCCGGACGAGGGCGCGGCCGTAGCTGCGCCGCGCCTCCTCGGCGAACCAGTCGAACAGCGCGGCGGCGCCCGCGACCTCGCCGATCGCCTCCTTGACCGGCTTGCCTTGCTCCATCGTCAGCAATGGCGCGATATCGGCGGCCCGCTCGCGCAGCAGGCTCGCAACCTTGCGCAGCTTGGCGCTGCGCACATTGACGTCGGTCGCGCGCCATTCGCGAAAGCCGATCTCTGCCGCGGCCAGCGCCCGGTCGAGATCATCGGTAGTCGCCAGCGGCAGATCGGCCAGCGTCGCGCCGCTTGCCGGATCGATCACCGCATGCGTCGCGCGATCCCCGGCCGCGACCCATTCGCCATCGATATAGAGGGTGAGATCGGTCGGGTAGGCGGGGGCGGGCATGCGGGTCTCCTGTTGGACAGCCTATCTAGGCTGCGTACCAGTGGCTCGCAACGCTCCAACCCGTCATGCTGAACTTGTTTCAGCATCCATAAGCTGCAACGCTGCACCAAAGGCGATAACAGCCAAGCATAGGGATCCTGAGACGCGTTCAGGATGACGGAGAGAGGATGCGAGCAATGGCAGATTTCGAACTGGTCACCGATGGACTGCGCTTTCCCGAGGGTCCCGTCGCGATGGACGATGGCAGCGTGATCCTTGTCGAGATCGCCGACGGGAAGATCACGCGGGTGAAGCCCGATGGTTCGAGGGAAACCGTGGCGACGCCGGGCGGCGGGCCGAACGGTCTCGCGATGGGGCCCGACGGCAAGCTTTATTGCTGCAACAATGGCGGCTTCAACTATGTCGAGAATAACGGCATGCTCGCCCCGCACGGCATCGCCGACGACTATTCGGGCGGCCGGATCGAGCGGATCGATATCGCAACCGGCGAGGTCGAGACACTGTACAAGGACGGCGATTTCGGCTGCCGGCTGCGCGGGCCCAACGACATCGTCTTCGATGCGCATGGCGGCTTCTGGTTCACCGATCACGGCAAGCAGAATTTCGAATCGCGCTGCCACGACATCGTCGGCATCTTCTACGGCAAGGCCGATGGCAGCCATCTCGAAGAGGTGATCTTCCCCTCCTACAACCCCAATGGCTGCGGCCTCTCGCCCGACGGCAAGACGCTCTACGCGGCCGAGACCTTCACCTGCCGGCTGACCGCGTTCAACGTGATCGCGCCGGGCAAGGTCGACGATGCGGCGGGGCCGGGCGGCCCGGGCATCCCGCTCTATCGCCCCGCCGGCTACAAATTCTTCGACAGCCTGGGGGTCGAGGAGAGCGGCAATATCTGCGTCGCGACGATCGGCGAATGCGGGATCAGCGTGATCTCTCCCCAGGGCGAGCTCGTCGAGTTCGTCGAGACCGACGACATCTTCACGACCAATATCTGCTGGGGCGGCGCGGACATGATGGACGCCTATATCTGCTGCTCGGGCACCGGCCGGCTCGTGAAGACGCGCTGGAAGCGGCCGGGGCTGAGGCTCCAGCATAATGCATAGGGAGAGCGAATAATGGCAGGATGGGCAATCGATATAGACCGGGCCGACATCAACGCGGCGACGATCGTCGATCCCGATGTGCCGGAGATCGGCGCCGGGCAGATTCTTGTCGCCATCGAAGACTATGCGATGACGGCGAACAACATCACCTATGCGGTGTTCGGGGAGCCGGCGGGGCTGTTCGGGAATGACCAAGGCTATTGGGATTTCTTTTCCGAGCGCGGCGAACCCGGGCGCCTTCCGGTCTGGGGTTTCGGGACGGTGGTCGACAGCAAGTCCGACGGGATCGCGCCGGGGGATCGCTATTACGGCTATTGGCCGATGGCTTCGCATTGCCTGCTGAACCCGTCCGACATCGGGCCGATGGGCTTTACCGATGCGACGCCGCGCCGCACGACGCTACCGCCGATCTACAACAGCTACCAGAAGGTCGACTCGATCCCCGATTACCGGGCCGAACATCACGATTACTGGCCGGTCTTCCGCCCGCTGTTCCTGACCGGGTGGCTGATCGCCGACCAATATGCCGATGACGGCGACTATGGCGTCGCGCAGGTCATCGTGGCCAGCGCGTCGAGCAAGACGGCGATCGGCACGGGCTTTGCGCACCGGAAGCGTGAGGGCGACAAGCCGCGCTGCATCGGCCTGACCAGCCGGTCGAACGTCGAGGCACTGGCCGGGACGGGGATCTACGACCAGGTGCTGGCCTATGACGATCTCGAAACGCTTGATGCTTCGCTGCCGACGGGCTTTGTCGATATTGCCGGCAACGGCACGCTGACCCAGGCCATTCACGCGCATTTCGGCGACAATCTCAGCCATTCGATGGTGGTCGGCAAATCGCACTGGGATGCCCCTTCCGCCGAAGGGCTGGCCGGACCGGCGCAGGAGGGTTTCTTCGCGCCGGGTCGCGCGCAGAAGCGGATCGCGGACTGGGGGCCGCAGGGCTTTGGCGAGCGGATGGCGGCGGGCTGGCTCGCCTTCATGGAGATCGCGCCGGATCTGCTCACGATCGAGCGAAGGACGGGCGCTGAGGCTGCGCTCGAAGCCTATCGTACGACGCTCGCGGGGGACGCCGATCCGACGGTCGGCATCCTGGTCGCGCCGTGACAGATGCGCTGGAAGCGGCGAGCGCGCAGGGTTGGCATGAAGAAAATCACAATGCCGAGCGCACTGGCTGGCTGCGCGCCGCCGTTCTTGGTGCGAATGACGGTATCCTCTCGACCGCGGGGCTGATCGTCGGCGTCGCGTCGGCGGGCCAACCCGCTGACGTCATCGTGATGACCGGCGTGGCGGGGCTGATCGCCGGCGCGATTTCGATGGCGGCGGGAGAATATGTCTCGGTCAAGTCGCAAGCCGATGCCGAAGAAGTCGACAAGCGGATCGAAGCGCGGGCGCTGAAAACCCATCCGGAGGCCGAGCGCGAGGAACTGGTGCAGATATACGAGAAGCGCGGGCTCGACCGGACGTTGGCCGAGGCAGTTACCGACCAGCTGATGGCGCATGACGCGCTCGGCACGCATATGCGTGACGAGATCGGCATTACCGAGGAGCTGTCGGCGCAGCCCGTTCAGGCGGCGGTCTCATCGGCGGCCAGTTTCATTGTCGGCGCGGCCGTGCCGATCACCGCCGTGCTGCTTGCGCCCGACGATCGGATCATTCCGCTGGTCGTGGCCGTGACGCTGCTCCTGCTGGCGACGCTGGGCGCGATCGGCGCGCGGGTCGGACGGGCCTCGATGGTGCGCGGGGCGGGCAGGGTGTTGTTCTGGGGTGTGGTTGCGATGCTGGCCACGGCTGGTATCGGGTCGCTCTTCGGCACCGATATCGGGTGACCGGCAGGGCAGGGGAAGCGTCCGTGACGTTCAAGGCGGTGATCTGGGATTTCGGCGGGGTGATCACCTCCTCGCCCTTCGACGCGTTCAACCGGCTGGAGCATGAGCGCGGCGTCGAGACGAACACGATCCGGCGGATCAATGCGACCGATCCCGACGACAATGCCTGGGCGAAGTTCGAGCGATCGGAGATCGATGCCGCCGGTTTCGACGCCGCCTTCGTGGCCGAAGCGCAGGCCATCGGTGTCGACAACATCACCGGCATGGATGTGCTCGCCTGCCTCTCCGGCGATATCCGGCCGCGCATGGTTGCCGCTCTCGATGCCCTGAAAGCCGAAGGCCTCACTATCGGCTGCATCACCAACAATGTCCGTTCGGGCAGCGGTGCAGGAATGGCGCGCGACCCCGAAAAAGCCGAGCGGGTCGAAGCGATTATGGCGCGCTTCGACCATGTCATCGAAAGCTCCAAGGCGGGCGTGCGCAAGCCCGATCCAAGGATCTACGAGATGATGTGCGAGGCGATCGATACGGCGCCAGGCGACTGCGTCTATCTCGACGACCTCGGCATCAACTGCAAACCGGCGGCCGCACTCGGCATGCACGCGATCAAGGTGACCGGCGAGGAGCAGGCACTGACCGATCTGCGCGCCGCGCTCGGCAAGGGGCCGGACTGGCCCTAATGCATCATGAGCACCGGCACCGGCGAATTCTGTACGAAGTGCTGGGTGAAGCCGCCGAAGACGGCCTCTCGCATCCGGCTGTGCCCGAAGGCGCCCATGACGAGATAGGCCGCCTGTTGCTGGTCAAGCAGGTCGTGCATGATCGTTTCGGGCCGGCCATGGCGTTCGCGCTCAACGATCTCGGGATGGATGCCGTGACGCGAAAGATAGGAGGCTGCCGCTTCGGCCGGGAACTGCTCGGGCGCCGCTCCGATGGTGACGAGTTGCACGCTTTCCGCGAAACCCAGCAGCGGCACAGCCGCCCGTAGCGCCCGTCCGGCCGATTCCGATCCGTTCCAGGCGACGACCGCCTTGCCGGTGCAATCGAGGCTTTTGGCTTCGGGCGGGATCGCGAAGACCGGGCAGCTTGCCGTCATGCTCAGATGCGCGATGTGCGACGCGGCATCGTCCGCGTCATGGCCGGTACGCGGTGGAGCGCTGTCGACGACGATGTCGGCAAGCCGCGAATGCCGGACCGTCACATCCTCCGAGAAACCGGCGGCATCGACGAAATCCCAGCCGATATCCTCGCCGTCGAGCCGCTCCCTCAGCATCGCCTCCCGGTCTTTGGCGAGCGCGGCAGCGGCGTCCAACTCCGTTGCCAGCGCATAGGCACCGCCGAACGGGTCGACGGCGACATATTGGCCGACGGGGGTGCCGTAGAGAAAGGTAATGTGGCCCGACGCCGCACGGGCGATGTCGAGCGCGGCCTCGACGCGCGAATGCAGGCCTTTGTCGTCGGAAACCGGAACGATGATCGAGCGCATGGCAAACCTCCTCAGAAGATTGCGATCTTTATACGCCTGTTCATGTGCAAGTGCATTGATCTCGATCAAGGGCAGTCGATCCTGCAATCGCGTTTGCACATCGTGCATCCCTCTTCACGTCCGCGTCAATTGACGCATCGGCCCCCCGCGCCCTAACAGCGGGCCGGAATTCCAGCGGAGAGCTTCATGCAGAAAATCTATCCCGATGCCGCCGCCGCGCTTGACGGGCTGTTGTTCGACGGCATGCTGATCGCCAGCGGCGGCTTCGGCCTGTGCGGCATCCCCGAACGCCTGCTGACCGCGATCCGCGATAGCGGCGTCAAGGACCTGACCTTTGCCAGCAACAATGCCGGCATCGACAATGAGGGCATCGGGATGCTGCTCAGGACGCAGCAGGTGAAGAAGATGATCGCCTCCTATGTCGGCGAGAACAAGGAGTTCGAGCGGCAGTTTCTCTCCGGCGAGCTCGAGGTCGAATTCTGCCCGCAGGGAACGCTGGCCGAGCGGATGCGCGCAGGGGGAGCGGGCATTCCTGGCTTTTACACCAAGACCGGCGTCGGCACGCAGGTCGCCGAGGGCAAAGAGGTGAAGCAGTTCGAAGGCCGCGACGGACAGATGGAAGACTATATCCTCGAACGCGGCCTTTTCGCCGACCTGTCGATCGTCAAGGGCTGGAAGGCCGACGAGACCGGCAACCTGATCTTCCGCAAGACGGCGCGCAATTTCAACCAGCCCGCTGCCACCTGCGGCAAGGTTTGCGTCGCCGAGGTCGAGGAAATCGTGAAACCTGGCGAACTCGATCCCGACGCCATCCACCTTCCCGGCGTGTTCGTGAACCGGCTGATCCTCGGTGCGCCCTATGACAAGAAGATCGAGTTCGAAACGACCCGCGAAAGGGAGGCTGCGTAATGGCCGAGGAATCGAAAGGCTGGGACCGCAACCAGATGGCCGCGCGGGCGGCGCAGGAGCTCGAGGACGGCTATTATGTCAATCTCGGCATCGGCATCCCGACGCTCGTTGCCAACCATATCCCCGAAGGCATGCAGGTCACGCTGCAATCGGAAAACGGCATGCTCGGGATCGGGCCGTTTCCCTATCCCGACGAGGTCGATGCCGACCTGATCAACGCCGGCAAGCAGACGATCAGCGAGCTGCCGCACAGCGCCTATTTCGACAGTGCGACGAGCTTTTCGATGATCCGCGGCGGGCATATCGACCTGACCGTGCTCGGCGCGATGGAGGTCGCGGAGAATGGCGACATCGCCAACTGGATGATCCCGGGCAAGATGATCAAGGGCATGGGCGGCGCGATGGACCTCGTCGCCGGCGTCAAGAAGATCATCGTCGTCATGGACCACACGGCGAAGGACGGCAGCCCCAAGTTCATTCCCGAATGCACGCTGCCGCTCACAGGCACCAATGTCGTCGACATGATCGTGACCAATTTGTGCGTGTTCCACCGCAAGGATCATGACAGCCCGTTCGAGCTGATCGAACTGGCGCCGGGGGTGACCGTGGACGATGTCGCCGCCGCGACGACCGCCAAATACGACGTCGCGCTCTAGCCCGGATATGGCCTCGCAACCGCCGAACGACCTGCCCGCCGATTTGCGGGACGCGATGGCGTCGCTGCCGGGCGACCCGCAGAGTGCGCGCGAAAAGGCGCGGGCGGGCCTTGCCTCGCCTACGCCCGATCCGCGCTTCTGGATCATCGCCGGCCAGGCAAGTCGAATGCTGGAGGACTGGCAGGATCTCGAGATCGTCGCCGACGGCTTGCTGACGGCGGCGCCGAATGCGGTCCTCGGTCTGATCTGGAAAGGCGACGCGCTGTCGCAGCGTGGCGAGCTGCGCCTTGCCTCCGCGCATTATGCCGGGGCGAAGCGTGCTGCGGCTGACGCCGATGTGCCGCTGCCCGACGCGACGGTGCGCGATCTCGAACGCGTCGATCTCGAACTGAGCGAAATCCGGCGCACCTATTCCTTCTATCTCGAAGAAGAATTGCGGAAGAAGGGCATCACGACGGAAAATACCAGCCGTTCGTTCGCCGAAGCCTTTGCCGCGCTTGCAGGGACGCACGAGCCGGAAATGGGGCTGCAGCGCCCGACGATGCTTTTCTATCCCGGGCTGCCGGAGAGCCGCTTCTACGACAAAACCGATTTCGAATGGGCGGCCGCGCTTGAAGCGGAAACGGACGCGATCCGCAGCGAACTTCACGGTGTGATCGAGCAGGATGCCGATTTTCGGCCCTATATCGAAGGAACGGCCGAGGAAGCCGCCGCGGCGGCGGTGCAGGTTCAGGACGGTTCGGGGTTGAGTGCCTATTTGCTTTGGGACCATGGTCGCCCAGTCGAGGACCATCTCGGGCGTTGCCCGGCAACGGCAGCAGCGCTGGAGCCGGTGCCCCAGCCCGACCTGACGGGCCGTTGCCCCGTCGCTGCCTTCTGGCGCCTGTCCGGAGGAATCGAGATCCCGGCGCGCAACGGCATGCTCAACTGCCGGTTGATCGCGCATCTGCCGTTGATCGTGCCGCCAGGTGCCGGTGTTATCGTCGATGGTGAACGGCGCGACTGGAACGCCGGCGAATTGCTGATCTTCAATGACAGCATCGGCCATCAGATCCGCAACGAAAGCGATGAGGATGCAATCGTCCTGCTGTTCGATGTCGCGCGGCCGGAAATCGGGGAGCAGGACTGGGCGGCGCTATCGGCGCTGTTCGCGGCCGTCGACAGCTTCCGCTGATTTCCGGGGTTTCGCTTCCCGCGCGAACTCTATATTGCAGCGCAACATAAGCGGACCGGTCGGGGCCGTTTCTCTATCATCGATCAATTCGGGGCTCATGGCGAAAGGCTGTGCGGACCGATCACGGAAAGCGCGTCATGGCCCTTCACCGCAATTTCCGGCGCGACTGGCTGTCGGCGCCGAAGACCGAGTTTCTCGCCGGCCTCGTCGTCGCGCTGGCGCTGATCCCGGAGGCGATCGGCTTTTCGATCATCGCCGGCGTCGACCCGCGCGTCGGCCTTTATGCGAGCTTTTCGATCGCCGTGATCACGGCGATGCTTGGTGGGCGGCCGGGCATGATCTCGGCGGCGACGGCGGCCGTCGCCGTCCTCGTCATCCCGTTAGTGCGCGATCATGGCGTCGAATATCTGTTTGCCGCGACGATCCTCATGGGCGTGTTTCAGGCGGTTGCCGGCTTGCTGAGGCTCGACCTGCTCATGCGTTTCGTATCGCGCTCGGTCATCACCGGTTTCGTCAACGCGCTCGCGATCCTGATCTTCATGGCGCAGCTTCCGCAGCTGACCGGCGAGCATTTCACGGTCGAGACCTATGCGATGGTCGCGGCGGGGCTCGCGATCATTTACGGCCTGCCGAAGCTGACGAGCGCCATTCCTTCGCCGCTCGCTGCGATCGTCCTGCTGGCAACGGTCAGCATCACGATGGGCCTCGGCGTGTCGACGGTCGGCGATATGGGCGATCTGCCCGATAGCGTCCCGTTCTTCCACCTGCCGATGGTGCCGCTGACGTGGGAAACGCTCCAGATCGTCGCGCCCTATGCGGCCGCCATGGCCGCGGTCGGGCTCCTCGAATCGCTGCTGACCGCATCCATCGTCGACGACATGACCGAAACGCGCAGCGACAAGCGGCAGGAATGCTACGGTCAGGGGGCCGCCAATTTCTTCACCGGTTTCATCGGCGGCATGGGCGGTTGCGCAATGATCGGCCAGTCGGTCATCAACATCAAATCGGGTGGAAGGCGCCGGCTTTCGACGATGATCGCGGGCATCATGCTGCTCGTGCTGATCGTGGCGCTGGGGCCGCTGGTGGCGCAGATCCCGATGCCGGCGCTCGTCGCCGTGATGATTTTCGTGTCGATCAGCACCTTCCGCTGGAAGAGCTTTGCCGAGATCACCCATTATCCCAAAGCCTCGACCGTCGTGATGCTGGCGACGGTGGTCACCGTCGTGTGGACGCACGATCTGGCACAGGGCGTGCTCGTCGGCGTGCTGCTGAGCGGGATCTTCTTCGCCTACAAGGTGCGCCAGCTCGTCACGATCGATACGAGCCGCGAAGGCACCACGCGCCACTATGTGATCGCCGGGCAGATCTTCTTCGCCTCGATCGACCGGATCACCGAAGAGGTCGAATTCAACGAGGATGGCGTGACCGACATCGATATCGATCTCACACATGCGCACTTCTGGGACGTGTCGGCGACGGGCGTGCTCGACAAGGTCGTCGGCCGGCTGCAGGGGGAGGGCAAGACCGTTCGCGTCATCGGTCTCAACCAGGCGAGCGCGACGCTGATCGACAAATATAGCGACAACGAAAAGCCGTTCAGCAGCCTTGGCGTGGTCGGCCATTGACGCTCCGCCCCGCGGCCCCCCAAGGAGGTGGAGAAGGAGAGGACCGACCATGATCAAACTGCACCATCTGCGCTTCTCGCGCTCGACGCGGATCATCTGGCTGCTGGAGGAACTGGGCGTTGAATATGACATCGAGATGCACGACCGGAATCCCGAAACCAACCGGTCGCAGGACGATCTCTACGCCGTCCATCCGCTCGGCAAGGCGCCGACGGTCGAGGTGGACGGCCATGTCATGGTCGAATCGAGCGCGATCATCGAATATCTGATCGAGCGGTTCGGCGACGGGAAGCTCGCGCCGGCCGACGAGGCCGACCGCGCCCCCTATCTCGAATGGCTGCATTTCGCCGAAGGCACGATGGCCATGCCGATCCTGCTGACATTGCTCGGGCCGCGTTTCGGCGGGCTGGGCGACGCGCTTGGCGGCTTTGTCGGCGGGGAAGTGACCAAACTGCTCGATTATGTCGATGCGCATATGGATCGGCGGGAGTTCGTGGTCGGAGACACGCTCACAGGGGCTGACATCAATCTCGAATATCTGCTCGAGCTGGCGAACCTGCCGGGGCTGCTCAACGAGCGGCCCAACGCCAAGGCGTATCTGGAACGGCTGATGGCTTTGCCCGGATACAAGGCCGCAATCGATATCGGCGGGCCGCTCGTGCCGGGCCTGGGCGGCTGACCCGGTTCGCCGCCATAACGCCGCATCGGTGCGGTGCTATGGCGGCGCGGGGGGTGAGCTAATTAAAAGCCGACGGTAGCGCCGATCATGAACTGTTCGGGATCATAGGCACCGCTGGCTTCGCGGTGCCGGTATTCGGCGCGGATGCCGATATCGCGGCCGACCATGTAACGCGCGCCGAGTCCGTAGATGATTCCGTCCATCGAATCGTCGGCATCAAAGGTCGCGCCGGTCGCAAGGTCGGTGACAGTGATATCGACCTGCTCGCCGCCATAGCCGGCGATGCCGTACGCGGCGAAGCCGGGCAGAGGCGCGAGACCGAGCCGCGCGGTGCCGCTCCAGTTGAAGCGCGCCTGGCTGCGGACTTCGCGGTCGTTGCCGTTGTTGGAAACGATCGCCGTGGTCTCGCCGGTCGAATCGCCGATATTGGCCTCCACGGCCATATAGCCGAGCGGAAAGACCGGGAGTTCGACGCCGACGAACGCGCCGTAGTCGACGCCGTTGCTTTCATCGCTCGCGGTGATCGTGCCGGGCTCGCCGAAGCGGCTGGCGCTGCGTTCGCCGGTGCCGGCTTCGAGGCCCATATAGATGTCGGGAATGAAAGGGAGGCTCTGGGCGTGCGCGGGCGCCGAAACGGCCGCCGCCATTAGAAGGGAAATCGCTGCATATTTCATGGCTCTGGTCCTACTCACACTGTTCGCCCCCGTGAGACGGGTTTCGGCCGAACATGGTTAAGAAGTTGTAAACCATGATCCGGCTTGCGACGGACGGACTCGGAGCGGCGGTGAGCGGGGGCTAGAAGTTGCAGCCGCGCGCGGTGACGGGCCAGAGCGCGGCGAGCTGGCCGTTTTCGACGACATGATAGTGATCGTAGAGGTTCACGGTGGGGTCGCAGTGCGGCACCTGGAGCGAGACGGCCGCGCCGAGCTCGCCCTGCCAGCCGGCCGCGGCAAGCGCGCCATGTTCGTCGCCCATGAAGAAGAAGGCGGCATCCTCCGGCGCGGCACCGCCTTTGACGACCGGCTTGTCGCCGTCGGTCGAGAGCGATTTGAACCCCGCATCGAGCGTCGCCATGCCCGGCGTGTTGCAGCTGACGATCCGTGTGTCGACGAACAGCGACGTTTCGAAATTGTCGGCATTCCCGGTGAGTTCGCAAACGTCGTACTGGCGATCCATGAAGACGTAGGAGCCGGGCTGCAACTCGGTGAGCACGCCGAGTTCGGCATCGATGGCGTGGGTGCCGGTGCCGCCGCCGGAGACGATGGCCGGGGGATGGCCGGCATCGGCAAGCGCTGCGATGACGGTCTCGAGATAGCCGGTGCGCTCGGCGATCGCGGTGCGCCGGGCTTCGAAGCCTTCGACATGCTGCTGCACGCCGCAATAGAATTGCACCCCGCGATATGTGAGCGCGGGCTGCTGTGCGATCCGCTGGGCGAGGCGGACGGCGGCTTCGGCGTCGGTGACGCCGGTGCGGTGAATGCCGGGGTCGATGTCGATGAGCACCGACAGCGGCTTGCCGTCGCCGACCGCTTCGGCCAGCGCGGCGGCGTTGCCGGGATGGTCGACGACGACGCGCAGGTCGTCGATCCGCTTGTTGAGCGCGGCAAGCCGTGAGATGGCGGGAGCCGATGTCACGGGTGAAGTGATCAGCACCGATACCATCTCTCCGCTTGCGGTCAGCGCCTCGGCCTCACCGAGCTTCGCGCAGCAGATGCCGGCCGCGCCAGCGCCGATCTGAAGTTTCGCTATATCGAGGCTCTTGTGCGTCTTGGCGTGCGGCCGCAGCGCGAGCCCGTGGTCTCGCGCAAAATCGTCCATGCGCGCGATATTGCGTTCGAGCACGTCCCTTTCGATCACCAGCGCAGGGGTGTTGAGAGCGGACCGCGGTTCGCCGATCAGCGCGGCATTGACGGGCTTGCGGTCGGTCATGCGGTCTCTCCGAACAGCGGCGCGAGGTGCGGATTGAGAAACTTGCCGTTCGGGTCGACGTCATGTCGAATGCGGCGAAAATCGGCGGCCTTGGGGTAGAGCCGGTCGACATCCTCGCGCGTCAGCGTATGCCGCTTCGCCCAATGCGGTCGTCCGCCATGGTCGCGGAAGATCGTCTCGGCCTCGCCGAACAACGCTTTCCACGCCATCGGCGCATATTGGTGCATCGAGATTGAGGCGCAGTCGCCGGCATGGAAAGGGCTGAGCCAGATATCGTCGCCGGCGACCAGCCGGTATTCGAACGGAAAGGCGACCGGCAGCTTTTTGCTGCGGATCCAGTCGATCACCGCTCGCAGCGCTGCAAAGCCGCTTTCGCGTGGCAGCTGATGCTCCATTTCCTCGAAACGCACACCGCGTTCCGACGGGAAGATTCGGCTTGCCGGGCCGCGGCGCTCGCTGGGCTTTATATGCTTCATCAACTGTCGCTGGAGCGAAGCCGTGAGCTTCGGCAGCCGCCGGACCGTCTTGCAGTAAAGCGCGAACGCCTTTTCATCCATGTCCGATGCATGGGCCGGAGGCGGGCAGGGATCGCACGGGTCGAGCGCCTTGAGGATGACATCGTCCGAATAGGGAAAGGCCCAGAATTCGACATGCCGATGCGCGGCGGCGAGATCGTCCCAGCGTTCGGCGACCTCGGCCATCGGCACGGCGCGGATGTGCTCGACAAGGTGATAGGCGGGGACGATGTCGAAGCGGATTTCGAGTGCGATACCGAGCAGGCCGAGCGACACGCGCTGCGCTTCGAACAGTTCGGGTTCCGTTTCGCACGAACATTCGACGATGCTGCCGTCGGCAAGCATCAGCCGGAAACCGCGCGCCATCGTCGACAGGCTCCCCAGCACGGCGCCGGTCCCGTGCGTCCCGGTCGAGATCGCGCCGGCGATCGATTGCGGGTTCACATCGCCCTGATTGGGGAGCGAATAGCCGTGTTCCCACAACGCCTCGGTCAACCGCGCAAGGCTCCATCCGGCCGGAGCCCGGGCCGACTTGCCGTCCGACGCGATTTCGAGTTCGCCCTCCATATCCTCGAGCCGGAGCAGCAGCCCGCCGGTCTCGCAGAGCGGCATGAAACTGTGTCCCGCGCCGGTGACGCGAATGCGGTCATGCGCGGCGACAAGTCCGGCGAGCTCGCGTTCGTCGCGCGGCGTGGCGATCGTCGCGGGCGTTGCGACGACGCTGCCCGACCAGTTCTGCCATTGCGCTTCGGCCATGCGCGTTTCTGGCGCGCGAAGAGGGGGGCAAGTCAAGACTAACCGAACGAAAATGTCGCTATCGCTTGATGCAGCGCACGATTCGATTATGGCCGGGCGCATGGATCAGCCGAAGACGCTCTACGAGAAAATCTGGGACGCGCATGTCGTCGAGAAGCGCGACGACGGGACATGCATCCTGTTCATCGACCGCCACCTCGTCCACGAGGTGACGAGCCCGCAGGCGTTCGAAGGGCTTCGGGCGGCAGGGCGTACCGTCCGGCGGCCCGACCTGACGCTCGCTGTCCCCGACCACAATCTGCCGACGACGGCGCGGCGCGATGCGAAGGGCAACCGCATCCCGATCGCAGACCCGCAATCGGCGCAGCAGCTTGAGGCGCTGGAGTCGAATGCGCCCGCCTTCGGCATCCGCTACATCGAAGACGCCGCGCCCGAACAAGGCATCGTCCATGTCGTCGGACCCGAGCAGGGCTTCACGCTGCCGGGCACGACCGTCGTTTGCGGCGACAGTCACACATCGGCGCATGGCGCGCTCGGCGCACTCGCCTTCGGCATCGGCACGAGCGAGGTCGAACATGTGCTGGCGACGCAGACTTTGCTGCTAAGGCCCTCGAAAACCATGGAAGTGTGCGTCGAAGGGGCGCTCGGTTTCGGCGTGACGCCCAAGGACGTGATCCTCGCGATCATCGGCAGGATCGGCGCGGCAGGAGGCACCGGTCATGTCATCGAATATACCGGCTCCACCATCCGCGACATGTCGATCGAGGGACGGCTGACCGTCTCCAACATGTCGATCGAAGCGGGTGCGCGGGCCGGGCTGATCGCGCCCGACGGCACGACATACGCCTATCTGAAGGACCGCCCGATGGCGCCGCAGGGGGCGGAATGGGACAAGGCGCTGCGCTGGTGGACGACGCTGCCAAGCGATCCGGGCGCGGTCTATGACAAGCGGGTCGAACTCGCCGCGAGCGATATCGCGCCCAATGTCACCTGGGGCACGAGCCCCGAGGATGTCGTCGCCATCACCGGCGCCGTGCCGATGCTCGACAGTTTCACCGAAGAATCGAAGCGCGAGGCAGCGGCAAAGTCGCTCGACTATATGGGACTTTCCGAAGGCCAGGCGATGCAGGACGTTGCCGTCGACAACATCTTTATCGGCAGCTGCACCAACAGCCGGATAGAAGATCTGCGCGCCGCCGCCGAAGTGGCGAAGGGCCGCAAGGTCGCGGACGGCGTCAAACAGGCGCTGATCGTGCCGGGCTCCGGACTCGTCAAACGGCAGGCGGAAGCGGAGGGGCTCGACCGGATCTTCACCGAAGCCGGCTTCGAATGGCGCGAACCGGGTTGTTCGATGTGCCTCGCGATGAACCCCGACAAGGTGCCGCCGGGCGAGCGTTGCGCCTCGACGAGCAACCGCAATTTCGTGGGCCGGCAGGGGCCGGGCGCCCGCACGCACCTGCTCTCGCCCGCGATGGCGGCGGCGGCGGCGGTGACGGGCAGGTTGACGGACGTAAGGGAGTTGATGGGATGAGGAATTGGATTTTCGGATTGGCGCTGCTGGGCGCCGCAACGGCGGCACATACGCAAGAGGCAGCCGAAATCGAAATGTGGCGGCTCGACTGCGGCACGATCGAGCTCAGCGATTCGGCGAGCTTTTCCGACGGCCATCTTTATGACGGCGTTCCCCGGACCCTGACCGACAGCTGCTATGTCATCCGCAACGGCGATCGCTATTTGCTCTGGGACGCGGGCCTTCCCGGCGCGCTGGCGGGCAATTCGATGACGTCGGGCGTTTACACGGTTTCGGTCGAACGGACGATCGCGGACCAGCTGGGCGATATCGGCCTGACGCCCGAACAGATCAACTTTGTCGGCATCAGCCACTATCACTTCGACCATATCGGCCAGCTAACGGATTTCGCGCAATCGACATTGTTGATCAATGAGCGCGACTTCGCCGCGGTGACCGAAGGGGTCGATGGCGACACCACCGCCGCCTTCACCCCGTGGCTCGAAAACAGCGAACGCGCGACCACCTTTCCGCGCGATCACGACGTGTTCGGCGACGGCACCGTGACGATGCTGGCGATGCCGGGTCACACGCCGGGGCATAGTGCGCTGCTCGTTCGTCTGCCCGAGACCGGCAACATCCTGCTCTCCGGCGACCTCTATCATTTTCGTGAGCAGATCGAGAACCGGGGCGTGCCGCAGTTCAACACCGACCGCGCCGATACGCTCGCCTCGTTCGAGCGTTTCCTGCAGATCGATCAGGCGCTCGAGGCGCGGATCGTAATCCAGCACGATCCCGGCGATGTCGAACGGCTCCCGGCCTTTCCGGCGAGCGCGAACTGATGGTCGGCAGCTGTCATTGCGGCGCTGTAAGCGTCGAACTCGAGCGCAGGCCCGAGTTCATCAACGACTGCGATTGTTCGCTCTGCGGGAAGACTGGCGCAGCCTGGGCGTATTTTGCTGTGGACGAAGTGAGTGTGCGGGGAAGCACCCGGACCTATCGGCGCGTCGATCGGATGCAGCCCGGCGTCGATGTGCATTTCTGCGGCCGTTGCGGCTGCACGACCCATTTTGCGACACTGCCCCATATCCCCCACGACATGATCGGCGCGAACATGAATCTCTTCGATCGCGAGGTGCTGACCGGCGTCGAGTTGCGCTATCCCGACGGGCGCAACTGGGACGGCGCGAGCGCCTATGGCTATCGCCGGCCATCGGAGATCCTATGAAACCCTTCACCCAGGTCGAAGGCCGCGCTTATCCGTTCGGTCGCAAGAATGTCGACACCGACGTCATCATCCCCGCCCACTGGCTCAAAACGGTCAGCCGCGAGGGGATGGGGCAGGGGGCGTTCGAGACGGTGCGCAAAGAAGAAGGCAACGTCTTCGACGATCCCGAATATGAGGGCGCTGCAATCCTGATCGCGGGCGACAATTTCGGCTGCGGGTCGAGCCGCGAACATGCCGCCTGGGCGCTCGACGATATGGGCGTGCGCTGCGTCATCGCGCCGAGCTATTCGGACATTTTCTCGGGCAACGCTTTCAAGAACGGGATTCTCGCGGTCGAGCTGCCGCAGGAGGCGATCGATCGGCTGATGGAGGTCGCCAGGACCGATCCGATCACGGTCGACCTTGAAAATCAGGTCGTCACCACGCCGTTCCAGGACCGCTTCGAGTTCCAGATCGATCCGTTCCGCAAGGAGAGCCTGCTTGCCGGCCGCGACGAGATCGGGCTGACGCTGGAGAGCGAGGGCGCGATCGGCGCCTATGAGGAGCGGACTGCAGTCGAGAGGCCTTGGCTGACTCCGGCAACGGCCTGACTTTCCGACTTCATCATACAATTGGCGTTCGCGTCGCCGAATATGTATGCTGTTCCCATGGGGGATCGCTTTCAAATCTATCTCATCAAGCCGACGCGCTACCATGACGACGGCTATCCGCTGACCTGGTGGCGCTCGATCGTGCCGTCGAACTCGCTCGCCTGCATGGCGGGGATCGTCGACGATGCGCTGGAACGCGGCGCGCTCGGGAACGTCGAGGCGGACGTCCACACGATCGACGAAATCCATTCCAAGGTCGATCCGAAGCGGATCGCGCGCGATATCGAAAAGGCGGGGGGCAGGGGGTTCATCGGCCTTGTCGGCGTCCAGTCGAACCAGTTTCCCCGTACGATGGAAATGGCCAAGGAATTCCGCGCGCACGGCCTGCCGCTGTGCATCGGCGGTTTTCACGTCTCCGGCTGCATGTCGATGCTCAAGGAATTGCCGCCCGAACTGGTCGAGGCGCAGGAACTGGGCATCAGCTTTTTCGCCGGAGAGGCTGAGGACGGCCGGATCGACGAGGTACTGCAGGATGCGCTCGCCGGACAGCTCAAGCCGATTTACGACTGGCTGAAGGACACGCCGAACATTGCCGGCGCGCCGATCCCGTTCCTGCCTCGCGAGCAGGTCGAGCATAACACCAACGGCTTTTCGAGCTTCGATCTCGGGCGCGGTTGCCCCTTCGAATGCTCCTTCTGCACGATCATCAACGTGCAGGGGAGGAAGAGCCGCTTCCGCACCGCCGATGATCTGGAAAAGATCATCCGCGTCAACGCCGCCGAGGGCATCACGCGCTTCGTCCTCACCGACGACAATTTCGCGCGCAACCGCAATTGGGAAGTGTTCGCCGACCGGCTGATCGAGCTGCGCGATGAAGGCTTCCCGATCAAGCTCGTCATCCAGGTCGATACGCTTGCTCACCGCATCCCGAACTTCATCGAAAAATGCGTGAAGATGGGCGTCAACGAGATCTTCGTCGGGCTGGAAAACATCAACGCCGACAATCTCGAAGCGGCGAAGAAGCGGCAGAACCGGGTCGAGGAATATCGCGAGATGTTCCTGCTGTGGAAGCAGCATCCGGTCTACATCATCTGCGGCTATATCATCGGTTTCCCGAACGACAGCTATGAGAGCATCCAGCAGGATATCGCGACGCTCAAGCGCGAACTGCCGATCGATTCGATCTATCTCAACTATCTGACGCCGCTGCCCGGCAGCGAGGACCACAAGCGCATGTACGAGGCGGGCGAGTGGATGGACCCCGATCTCAACAAATACGACCTCAATCACCGCGTCACCCACCACGCCAAAATGAGCGACGAGGAATGGGAGCGCGCCTATGTCGACGCGCATCGATCATTCTATAGCTTCGAGCATATGGAGACGGTGATCCGCCGGATGGCCGCGCTCGGATCGAACCAGAAGAAGATGACGGTCAACCGCCTGACCGCCTATCGCGAGGCCGTCCGCATCACCGGCGTCGCCAAGTTCGAATCGGGCTATATGCGCATCTACCGCCGAAAGCAGCGCCGGCCGGGCTTTCCCATCGAAAATCCGATTATCTTCTACCCGAAATATCTGGCGAAGAACCTCTACATCACCTTCGCCGTCGCCAGGACGTATTGGCGGCTGCGGCGGATGATGAAGCGCATCATGCGCGATCCGGCCCGCTTCGATTATATTGATGACGCGATCAGTCAGGACAAGCGCGAGATCGACGTGCTGCTGACCGGAACGCGCGGATCGGAAAAAGCCGAACTGCGGCGCCAGCATCGCGGCGAGCCGAAGGAACAGGTTGCCGCCTGACCGCCTTTGGTCTTTCACGGCCCTTCCAAATCTGCCACGCTGAAAAGAAAACGCCTGAAGGAGTTTTCCGACATGAAAGCCTTGTTGTCCTACGAAACCGGTGGGCCCGAAACGCTTCGCATTGGCGAGATCGACAAGCCCGAGCCGGGCAAGGGGGAGATCGTCGTCGCGGTAAAGGCCTGCGCGATAAACTATCCCGATGTTATCATGATCATCGACCAGTATCAGTTCAAACCGCCGCGCCCGTTCGCGCCGGGCGGCGAGGTTTCGGGCATCGTCGATTCGGTCGGCGAGGGCGTCACCGATTTCAAGGCCGGAGACCGGGTGATGGCGAGCTGCGGCCATGCCGGGCTCGCCGAATATGTGAAGGTCAACGCATCGGGCTGCTTCCCGCTGCCCGAGGACCGGAGCTTCGAGGAAGGTTCGGCGCTGCTGCTGACCTACGGCACGACGATCCACGCGCTGCAGGATCGCGGCGAGCTCAAGGCCGGCGAGACGCTGCTCGTGCTCGGCGCGGCCGGCGGCACCGGCATTTCGGCCGTCGAGATGGGCAAGGCGATGGGCGCGCGCGTGGTCGGCGCTGTTTCGACCGAGGAAAAGGCGCAGGCGGTGCGCGACGCCGGCGCCGACGATGTCGTGCTCTATGGCCGCGCGCCGTTCGACAAGGAGGAGAGCAAGGCGCTCGCCGCCAAGTTCAAGGAAGCGGTCGGGCCGGGCGGCGCGGACGTGATCTACGACGCGGTGGGCGGCGATTATTGCGAGCCGGCGCTGCGTTCGATCGCATGGGAGGGCCGCTATCTGGTCATCGGCTTCCCGGCGGGCATCCCGAAGCTCCCGCTCAATCTGACGCTGCTCAAGAGCTGTGACGTGCGCGGTGTGTTCTGGGGCGCCGCGGTGGCACGCGATCCGCAACACAATCGCGACAATGTCGATCAGCTGTTCGACTGGTGGCGCGAGGGCAAGATCAGCCCGAAGGTGACCGAGGTATTTCATTTCGAACGCGGCGGCGATGCGATCGCCAAGCTCGGCGACCGCAAGGCCATCGGCAAGCTCGTCGTCAAGATTGCCGACTAAGCCGGTGCATCGCGCGGTCATCACCGGCGGCGCAAAGGGGATCGGTCTCGGCATCGCGAAGGCGCTGGCGGATCGCGGTGCCGCACTTGTCATCGCCGATATCGACGCCGAGGCGGTCGCCTGCGCCGTCGCCGAGCTCGAATCGCTCGGTGCAAGGACCCACGGCGTGCCTTGCGACGTGACCGACGACGACCAGCTTGTCGTACTGGCCGATCGGGCGTGGGACGAACTGGGGCAGGTCGACCTGTTCTTCGACAATGCGGGCGTCATGCCTGCGTTGAAGCCGTTTCTCGAATGGTCGTTGGCCGACGCCGACTGGGTGATCGACGTCAATCTGCGCGCGGCGATGCATGCCTTGCAGATATTCGGCCGGCGGATGGTCGCGCAGACTTCGCCATCCCGGATCGTCGTTACCGGCTCCGAACACAGCACGGGAACGCCGCACATTATGGGCGGACCCTATACCGCTTCGAAACAGGGTATCCTCGGACTATGCGACGTCGTCCGCCGCGAATTGCCCGATCATGTCGGCCTGTCGGTTTTGATGCCGGGAGTGGTCCAGACGTCCCTCGCCGGTTCGCCCGCACACCGACAGAAACGCTATGGCGGCCCTTTAGAAGAAAGCCGGGGCGCGATGATCAATTTCGGGCCTGATGCGGACAGTTTTGGTGCTTATGCGGTCGAGAGGGTGATGGCGGGCGACGATTTCATCGTGTCTCATCCCCATATCGCAAAGCTGATTGCGGAGCGGGCCGAACTGCTCGAGGCTGCCGTCTCCCGTGCCATGCCTTTCGACAACCCCGATCAATACGACATGCGCCGCCCGGTCGAGCGGATGTTCGAACAGCGCAAGACCGCAAACGGCGGTGACGACACATAGCGGCATCCAAGGTTGACGTGAACGTCAACCTGCACGACAAGGCGGACAAATCAAACCACAGGAGAGGCCCGCCATGAAGACCCGCATCACTGAACTGTTCGGCATCGAGCATCCGATCATCCAGGGCGGCATGCATTATGTGGGCTTTGCCGAACTCGCGGCGGCGGTCTCCGATGCGGGCGGTCTTGGCATCATCACGGGCCTGACGCAGAAAACGCCGGCGGATCTCGACACCGAGATCAAGAAGGCGAAGGACCTCACCGACAAGCCGATCGGTGTGAACCTCACCTTCCTGCCGGTCATCAATGCGCCGGATTATCCCGGCTATGTCCGCGCGATCATCGAGAACGGCGTCAGCGTCGTGGAGACGGCGGGGAACAACCCCGCCCAGGTTCTCCCGCCGCTTAAGGACGCCGGGATCAAGGTGATCCACAAATGCACGAGCGTACGTCACGCGCTCAAGGCGCAATCGATCGGCTGCGACGCGGTGTCGGTCGACGGGTTCGAATGCGGCGGCCATCCGGGCGAGGACGATGTCCCCAACATGATCCTGTTGCCGCGCGCGGCCGACGAGATCGAAATCCCGTTCGTGGCCTCGGGCGGACAAGCCGATGCGCGCAGCCTCGTCGCCAGCCTCGCCATGGGCGCCGACGGGATGAACATGGGCACCCGCTTCATCGCGACGAAAGAGGCGCCGGTCCACGACAACGTCAAGCAGGCGATCGTCGACGCCAGCGAGCTCGATACGCGTCTGGTGATGCGCCCGCTCAGGAACACCGAGCGCGTGCTCAACAACAAGGCGGTCGAGGAGGTGCTCGAAATCGAACGCGAGAAGGGCAGCGACCTTCAATTCGAAGACATCATACAGCAGGTCGCCGGTGTTTATCCCGAGATCATGCTCGAAGGTCATATGGACCGCGGCGCCTGGAGCTGCGGCATGGTCGCGGGCCTGATCCACGACATCCCGACCTGCAAGGAACTGATCGACCGGATCATGCGAGAGGCGGACACCATCATCAACGAACGCCTCAAGGGCTTTGCGGAGGCGGCCTGACCATGCTCACCGTCCATCATCTCGAATATTCGCAATCCTTCCGGGCGCTCTGGCTACTGGAGGAGCTTGGCGCGGAATATGAGCTGAAGATCTATCCGCGGGATCCGGAGAGCAATCTGGCACCTGCCGATTACAAGGCGATCTCCCCGCTGGGCACGGCGCCGGTCGTCACGGATGAGGACAAGGTGATCGCCGAAAGCAATGCGGTGATCGATTACATTCTGGACGCACATCCCGAAAGCCCGCTGCGGCCCGCGCCCGGCGATCCGGCGCGCGACAAATATCTGTTCTGGTTTCACGCCTGTCAGGGCAGCATGATGCCGATGCTGTTCACGAACATGATCTTCGATTTCGTGTCGCAGGGAGCGCCGTTTCTGGTCAAGCCGGTGATGAAGAAGACAGCGGAAACCGTGCGCGGCATGCTCATCGAGCCGCGTCTCGGCGCGATCCTCGATCAGGCGGAAAAAGACCTTGCGGCACATCAATGGCTCGCCGGCGACGAACTGACCGCCGCCGATATTGCCATGTGCTACACGATGCAGGCAGCCGAGCAGCGCGGTTTCGTCGGCGATGCGCAGCCGGGCTGCCAGCGCTGGATCCGCCAGGCCGCCGAACGCACGGCGTTCCAGGCGGCGAAAGCGAAAGACGGTGGCCGCGAAATGCTGTTTACACTGGGGGAATAGGGTGGCTCAGCGCAAATGGCGCTGGGCAAAAACCCTGCCAGAACCGGTTTTGAGATAGCGTTCGAGTGCTGCTGCTGTGTCGGCGTTTTGGAAGTGGTGAGATGAGACGATACGCCAAGGCCTGAATTTGGCGGTATGCGGAGATTGGCCCGCATTGTGTGCGGCCAGTCGTGTTTCGACGTCTTTGCAGAGGCCCGTGTAGAATTGTTCGGGGTGGGAAACGCTTTGCAGAATGTAGACGTAGTTCATGCCATCGATGGTTGCGCTCAGAACGTGCCGATTTCAACCGGATGGCTGCAGCAGAACGCTAAGACGATCCAGCCATTTTGCGCTCCGAAATGGCCCGCCTTCGCCAAGGCTTCGGCGCGCAGCCTTCCCTCACAACTCTCGCTAACGGCTGGCTTGCCAGCCGAAGCTCGCGTAGCGAGCGAAGGCTGGTGGAGCCGAGGGGGATCGAACCCCTGACCTCTACACTGCCAGTGTAGCGCTCTCCCAGCTGAGCTACGGCCCCATTCAGTTCAGGCGGCGCGCTTTAGCCTCGCCGCCCGGCCAGTGCAAGACTAGCTGTCGTCCTTCTCGTCGTCGCCGGCGCTGGTGTCGACCTGGATGTCGTCGTCGCCGCCCAGATCGACCTCGTCGTCCGGATTCGTTTCCCCGTCTTCGTCGATGTCGAGATCTTCGTCATCCTCCGACAGGTCCGAATCGTCCTTCTTCTTCTTGTCTTCCTTGTCGTCGAAGGCGACGGGCTGCTTGGATTTCAGCACCGGTTCGGGCGTCCATTCGACACCGCATTCCTCGTTGATGCAGGTGACCGGATCGTCATTTCCCAGATCGTAGAAGCGTTCGCCGCATTTCGGGCAAGTCCGCTTCGTGCCCCATTCAGGCTTCACCATGGTGTTTCGTCTTTCGCAAATGCTTGTGTCGTCGGCGGGTCCGCCCCGCAGCAAGGCGGCGCGCTTGCCAGATGGGAGTGGCATTGTCAAAAGCAAGGGAGGTGTTTGTCAGACTTTGGCTTGCGCCGAAGCGCCGCGGATTTATTGTCAGAAACTTCCTCGCGGAAGTTCGCCGCACCAGCCCGCACCCCCACCCGGCTTCCCACGCAAGTATCCTAATGGGAGGCCGGGTGGGGGTGCGGGCTGGTGCGGCGCCGAGCCGAAGGCGAGGTCCGACGAACAGAAAGCATATCAATCATGGCCCACGAACCACTTCCCCGCACCTTCCTCCTGCGAAAACCGCTCTCGGGCCGTGCGCGGGTGCCGGGAGACAAATCGATCAGCCATCGCGCGCTGATCCTCTCGGCGCTTGCCGTCGGGGAAAGCCGGATCGAGGGATTGCTCGAAAGCGAGGACGTGATAGCCACGGTCGCGGCGCTCTGGGCGATGGGAGCGCAGATCGACCGGGTCGACGAGACAGTGTGGACGGTGAAGGGCGTCGGTGTCGGCGGGTTGCTGCAGCCCGAAATCGCGCTCGACATGGGCAATTCGGGAACCGGCGCGCGGCTGCTGATGGGGCTGGCCGCGAGCCATGCGATCACCGCGACCTTTATCGGCGACGCCTCCCTGTCGAAGCGGCCGATGGCGCGGGTGATGGAACCCTTAAAGCAGATGGGCGCCGATTTCTCGGTCACGCCTGGCGATCGGTTGCCCTTGATGGTTCACGGCGCCGTTCCCGCTGTTCCGATCGAATATCGCGTTCCGGTACCCTCGGCGCAGGTGAAGTCAGCGGTCATGCTCGCGGCGCTCAATACGCCCGGCGTCACGCGGATCATCGAACCGGAGCGCACGCGCGACCACACCGAGCGGATGATGGGCGGCTTCGGCGCCGAACTGCGCGTCGAAAGCGATGGTGATGCCCGCATTATCGAGGTGACGGGGGAGGCGGAACTTCGGCCGCAAAATATCGTCGTCCCGGGCGATCCGTCTTCGGCGGCGTTCCCGATCGTCGCGGCGCTGGTCGTGCCCGGGTCGGACGTGCTGATCGAGAATGTCGGGCTGAACCCTACGCGCACCGGCTTGTTCGAGGTGTTGCGTGACATGGGCGCGGATCTCACCTTCGAGAACGAGCGCGAGGTCGGCGGCGAGCCGGTGGCCGATATCCGCGCGCGGCATTCGGCGCTTCGCGGGATCGACGTCCCGCCGGAAATCGCGCCCCGAATGATCGACGAATTCCCGATCCTGTTCATCGCCGCCGCCATGGCCGAAGGCGAAACGCGCACGAGCGGGCTTTCCGAGCTGCGCGTCAAGGAGAGCGATCGACTGTCCGTAATGGCGCGCGGGTTGAAACAGTGCGGCGTCACGGTCGAGGAGCAGGAGGACGGCCTGACCATTACCGGCACCGGCGGCGACAAGCTGCGGCCGCTCGAAACGAGCATTCCCAAGGTCGCCGCCGAACTCGATCATCGCATCGTGATGAGCTTCGCGGTGGCAGGACTGGCATCCCAGCACGGCGTCGCCATCGACGATATCAGCCCGCTTGCGACGAGCTTCCCGACATTCCCGCCCATGATGGCCGATCTCGGAGCGATTGCCGGATGATCATCGCCGTGGACGGACCGGCTGCTTCGGGGAAGGGGACCATATCGCGGGCCCTGGCCCAGCATTTCGGTCTGCCGTGGCTCGATACCGGGCTGCTCTATCGTGCCGTCGGCGTCGCGACCGTTCGGGGCGGCGGCGATCCGGATGACGAGGCGGCGGCACTGGCCGCCTGCGACTTCGACGAGGCGCTGCTCGACGATGCCGAGTTACGCAGTGAACAAGCGGGGGAATGGGCATCGCGCGTTTCCGTCCATCCAGCGGTCCGCGAAGCGCTCGTCGTGCGGCAGCAGCGATTCGCAAACCAACCCGGCGGGGCGGTGCTCGACGGTCGCGATATCGGCACGGTGATCGCGCCGGATGCCGATGCGAAACTGTTCGTGACGGCCAGCGCCGAGTCACGGGCGGCCCGGCGCCATGCCGATGAGGTCGCGCTCGATCCGGACGCCGACTATGCCGAAATCCTTGCCGATATCGAGGAACGCGACCGCCGCGATGCCAGCCGGTCCGCGGCGCCGATGCGGCAGGCCGACGATGCGGACTTGCTCGATACGACCGATCTGACTATATCCGCCGCCGTCCAGCGGGCGATTGCGCTCGTGGAGGCCCGGACGGGTAGGCGGTAAGACCGCATCCGATCAACACGCGTCAGGCTGTAGCGGGAACGCTGCGGCCGCCGCGTGTTTTCGTGCATCGGCACGCCGGAACTCCGCGAGATCAGCCGCGTGCCGGGTAAGGCGGGCCGCATGGGGCGGTTCGCAAAATGTCTTTCCAAGACCTCCGGAACCAACCGGATGGCCGGAAAATGTGAATCAAAGGACTGAAATTTATGGCAACGTCGCCGAATCCGACGCGAGACGATTTCGAAAAACTGCTCAACGACACGCTCGGGGATACCGAGAGCTTCGAAGGACAGGTGGTCAAAGGCACGGTTACCGGGATCGAAAACGATCTGGCCGTGATCGATGTAGGGCTCAAGTCGGAAGGGCGCGTGCCGCTCCGCGAATTCGCCAGCCCCGGTCAGAAGGCCGAAATCTCCGTCGGCGACGAAGTCGAAGTCTATGTCGACCGGGTCGAGAACGCCAATGGCGAAGCGATGCTGTCGCGCGACCGCGCGCGCCGCGAAGCTGCCTGGGACCGGCTCGAGAAGGAATATGACGAGGAAGCCCGCGTCGAAGGCACGATCTTCGGCCGCGTGAAGGGCGGCTTTACCGTGGATCTCGGCGGTGCCGTGGCGTTCCTGCCCGGTTCGCAGGTCGATATCCGTCCCGTCCGCGACGTCACCCCGCTGATGGACATTCCGCAGCCGTTCCAGATCCTCAAGATGGACCGCCGCCGCGGCAATATCGTCGTCTCGCGCCGCGCGATCCTCGAAGAAACGCGCGCCGAACAGCGCCAGGACCTGATCCAGTCGCTGACCGAAAACCAGATCATCGAAGGCGTCGTGAAGAACATCACCGATTACGGTGCGTTCGTCGATCTTGGCGGCATCGATGGCCTGCTGCACGTCACCGACATGAGCTACAAGCGGGTCAATCACCCGTCGGAGATGGTCAATATCGGCGACAAGGTGAACGTCCAGATCATCCGCATCAATCGCGAGACCCAGCGCATCAGCCTCGGCATGAAGCAGCTCGAGACCGATCCGTGGGAAGGCGCCAGCGCCAAATACCCGGTCGGCACGAAGTTCGAGGGCCGCGTCACCAACATCACCGATTACGGCGCCTTTGTGGAGCTGGAATCGGGCATCGAGGGCCTAGTCCACGTTTCCGAGATGAGCTGGACCAAGAAGAACGTCCATCCGGGTCAGATCGTCTCGACCAGCGAAAAGGTCGAGGTCGTGATCCTCGAGGTCGACGAGGACAAGCGCCGGATCAGCCTCGGCCTCAAGCAGGCGCAGAGCAATCCGTGGGATACGTTCGCGGATCGCTTCCCTGTCGGCACCGAGGTCGAGGGCGAAGTCAAGAATGCCACCGAGTTCGGCCTGTTCGTCGGGCTCGAAGGCGACGTCGACGGTATGGTCCACATGTCGGATATCGCCTGGGGCATGACCGGCGAGGAAGCGCTGAACATGCATCACAAGGGTGAGATGGTGAAAGCCGTCGTGCTCGACGTCGATGCGGAGAAGGAGCGCATCAGCCTCGGCATGAAGCAGCTTGAGCGCGGCGGCGTCACCACCGCGTCCGGCGGCGATCTGCGCAAGGGCAATGTCGTCACCGTCAACGTCCTCGAAGTGAAGGACGGTGGGCTCGAGGTGCAGGCGGGCGAAGACGGCGCGACCGGTTTCGTCAAGCGTGCCGATCTCGGCCGCGACCGCGACGAGCAGCGTCCCGACCGTTTCCAGGTCGGCCAGAAGTTCGACGCGATGGTCGTCGGTTTCGACCGGCAGAAGAAGCCGAACTTCTCGATCAAGGCGCTGCAGATCGCCGAAGAGAAGCAGGCTGTCGATCAGTACGGTTCGACCGATTCCGGCGCCAGCCTCGGCGACATCCTCGGCGAAGCGCTCAAGCAGCGCGACGGCGACAAGGAATAGTCGTCACCGATCGTTCAAAAGGGCCGCTGCGGGGCGATTCGCGCTCTGCGGCGGCCTTTTTCTTTGCAAGCGGTGCGGGGGAAAGCTGCGGCCGTTTCGCAGTTGTCGAACGATTTCGGCAACTTGCCGATAGTAAGGGTTCATTGGCCGAGCATGGCTTGAAAATTGCCGGAATCGGGAACATTGTGGCCCCAAGACAGGCGCCGCCTGGCCGTTCGTGTTGCGTTTCGATCTGGGCCTTGGGACATCTGATTTCATAGCAGTCCGGGGAGGGCCGAATGATACGATCTGAACTCGTCCAGAAAATTGCGGATGAAAATCCGGATCTTTCGGGCAGGGAAGTCGAGAAGGTCGTGTCGGCCTTTTTCGATGCTATTGTGGATCAACTGGCCAAAGGGGGACGCGTCGAACTGCGCGGCTTCGGTGCCTTTTCGACACGCCAGCGCGAGGCGCGCACGGGGCGCAATCCGCGCACCGGCGAACCGGTCGACGTCCCGGCGAAGCGCGTCCCCTATTTCAAGCCCGGCAAGGAAATGCGCGAACGCCTCAATGTTTGAGGCTTGAACTGCCCGACGCTATTCGCCACGCAGGCATTGATGCGGACGTGGCGGAATCGGTAGACGCTGGAGACTTAAAATCTTCTTCCCCTCGGGGAGTGCGGGTTCAAGTCCCGCCGTCCGCACCGGATCACACAACTCTGCGTACGTCAATGAGGTTACTCCTCGACGCCATAGGCCTTGCGCGCCAGCCTCTCGGTGTGAAGCAACTCGCGATCGTCGGCCACCATTTCCTTGACGAGATCGACAAAGGGAATTTTCGGTTCCCAACCCAGAACGGTGCGCGCTTTGGTTGAATCTCCCAAGAGCTGTTCGACTTCGGTGGGTCTGAAATAGCGGGGATCGACGCGGATCAGGATATCGCCCGAAGCTGCGTCTCGCCCCACTTCGTCGACGCCTTCGCCGCTCCATTCGATGGTCTTGCCGATTTCGCCGAATCCGATCTCGCAGAATTCGCGGACCGAATGCATCTCGCCGGTCGACAGAACATAATCGTCGGGTGTGTCCTGTTGCAGGATTCGCCACATGCCGTCGACATAATCGCGGGCATGGCCCCAGTCTCGAAGCGCGTCGAGATTGCCGAGCGCCAGATCGGACTGCAGGCCCAGCTCGATCGCGGCCACGGCGCGGGAAATCTTGCGCGTCACGAAGGTCTCGCCGCGGATCGGGCTTTCATGGTTGAACAGGATACCGTTCGACCCGTGAATGCCATAGGCCTCGCGGTAATTGACCGTGACCCAATAGGCATAGAGTTTCGCAACGGCATAGGGCGAGCGCGGGTAGAAGGGAGTCGTTTCCTTTTGCGGGACTTCCTGCACCTTGCCGTACAGTTCCGATGTCGAGGCCTGGTAGAAGCGAACCTTGTCCTGCATGTCGAGAATGCGGATCGCTTCGAGGAAGCGCAGGGTGCCCACTGCATCGGCATTGGCGGTGTATTCAGGCGTTTCGAAGCTCACCTGCACATGGCTTTGCGCCGCGAGATTGTAGAGCTCGTCGGGCTGTACCTCGGCGATGACGCGGATCAGATTGGTTGCGTCGGTCAGGTCGCCATAGTGCAGGCAGAAATCGCCCTCGCAATCCTTGGCATGACCGAACAGATGATCGATGCGCCCGGTGTTGAAGGACGAGGACCGGCGCTTGATGCCGTGGACGTGATAACCCTTGTCCAGCAGCATCTCGGCGAGATAGGCGCCGTCCTGCCCGGTGATTCCGGAAATCAATGCGGTCTTGCGGGTCATATTTGGTCCTATTTCACGGCTTCGAGATTGAGCGACATCAGCGTTCCGGTGTCCTTGGCCATATGCGGGATATAGGCCTGGGTGAAATCGTCGAGATCGGCATGTTCGGTGTCTCGCCAGTCCCACAGTCGCGTGCTGGAAAAGCCGACCTCGATCAGCGCATCGTGCAGGCTTTGCCGGTCGAAGATCATCTTGTGATAATCATATTCGTCCTTCTGTCCGCCGCAGATCAGGCCGCGAATCTGTTCGATGCTGTCGAGCTTGCCTTCGGTATAGAGTTTCGCACAGGCGGCGAAATCCGGGACGCCGAGCCGCAGTACGCCGCCGGGCTCGATCACGCGATACCATTCGCGCAGCACGTCCATATATTCGCGCCGGCCGAAATGTTCGAGCAGATGGCTGGCATAGATCAGCGACACGCTCTCGTCCTCGAACGTGTCGAGCCGGTCGACCGGTCCGACATGATCGACATGGTCTCCGTCGAGCGCGTCGATATGGAAGAAGCCGGGAATATGCTTGGGGCCGCATCCCAGATGAAGTTTCAGTCCGGTCAAGCTGTCTGTCCTTTCGCATCGGCAATGTGTTCGAGAAACCAGTCGTACATGTGCGCCAAGCCTTCACGGAGCTGCGTCGAGGGTTCCCACCCCATGGCCTTGATCCGGCTGTTATCCATGATCTTTCGCGGGGTCCCGTCGGGCTTGCTCGGATCGAAGGTCAGTCTGCCTTCGTAACCGACCACGTCGCGGATCATCGCGGCGAGTTCGGCGATCGATACCTCCTCGCCCGACCCTGCGTTGATCATCCCGCCTTCGCGATAATTTTCCATCAGGAAGAGGCAGGCGTCACCAATATCTTCCGAGAAGATGAATTCGCGAAGCGGCCTGCCGGTGCCCCAGATCGCGACCTCTTCATATCCCTCGACCTTGGCCGCGTGCAGGCGTCGCATCAGGCCGGCGGCGACATGGCTGTGGTCGGGATGGAAATTGTCGCCGATGCCGTAGACGTTCGAAGGCATTACGGTGAAGGCGTCGAAGCCGTGCTGCTTGCGATAGGCGTCGCACATTTCCTTGCCGGCGATCTTGGCGACCGCATAGGCGGAATTCGTCGGCTCCAGCGGGCCGGTCAGCAGGCTCGTTTCGGAGATCGGCTGTTCGGCTTCGCGCGGGTAGATGCAGGACGAGCCGAGGAAGAGGAGCCGCGTCGCGCCGTTGCGCCATGCCGCGTCGATCACGTTGGTGGCGATCAGGATATTCTCGCGGATGAAATCCGCCGGCTGCTCATCGTTGGCGACAATGCCGCCGACCTTGGCGGCAGCGAGGATCACCCAGTCGGGACGTTGTTCGGCGAAAAATTGATCGACCGATGCCTTGTCATCGAGCGGCAATTCGCTTCTCGTGCGCGTGACGATATCCGAATAGCCGCGGTTTCGTGCCGCGCGCTCGGTGGCTCCTCCGACCATACCCCGATGGCCCGCAATGAAGAGTTTGGGCTGTTCGTCCATCATGTGCCGATCGTCCGGTTTATTGCTAAGTATCGAAAATTTTCCCGCCGCGAGCGATTAACTTGTCGAATTGATGGGAGGCTTCCCTTTCTCTTTCTTCGACTCGCTTGGCGTAGGCGGTGTAGTCGACCTCAAGCAGTTTAAGGGCCTTTTCGTGCGTCGATTTGCTAATATCCTTGCTAGACAAAATCGAATCGCGGAATTCTCGCGCAGCAATGTCAAAATCCCCGGTTCCGGCAACGCTCGTCGATTTGCCTTGGCCGACTTGAGATGCAAATTGTGTAAAATTGCTCGCTGTACCGATAATTTCTGACGCATTAGTAAGAACCAAGAAGTCGAGAAAAGCCTTGCGGATGACCATCGGCAACTTGTGCTGGCTTAGATCGACGAAATGCGCCGGACCGAAAACCTTCTGGAATAGTGTTATGGTCTCAGGAGAATCGCTTGTGAAGACGATTTTTTGGCCTCGTGAAATCATATCTTCAACATGGGCATGATAAAACTCGGGCGGCGCAGTACGTACGATAAAATGCCGGATGATTAGCTCGATGCGAGCGTCGGTGAGATCTCCGTTAGCGTCGTTCGGCAATTCATTGCGTAACATCTCATAAACGTCGCCGCGGCGGAAATGAATTGCACCGTATTTGCCGGGTTCTAAATCATAACGATCATAGCAACGTTCGAGCGCCGATACGAGGTGGGGATGGATTGGGAGTTCCCAAAATAGCTTGCGGATGCCCCTCCTGATATAATT
>NZ_CAKZNF010000061.1 GCF_937129435.1 uncultured Parasphingopyxis sp.
CGCGCGACCGGCGGCGATTCGATCGCCATCGGCGGCAACCGCGATGGTGCCGGTGGACGGGCGACCGTCGCCACCGGGCCTTCGACGACGGCAGTCGGTGGCCAGGCGCTGGCCCGCGGCCCGGGCGCAACAGCTTATGGCTGGCGTGCCGTTGCGGACGGCGAAAGGGCGACGGCGCTTGGTCATCTCGCTACTGCGCGGGGCACACGTTCCCTCGCCATTGGCGAGGCGGCCCGCGCACAGAG
The DNA here is from genome assembly GCF_937129435.1 of uncultured Parasphingopyxis sp. Taxonomy (GTDB): domain Bacteria; phylum Pseudomonadota; class Alphaproteobacteria; order Sphingomonadales; family Sphingomonadaceae; genus Parasphingopyxis. Next base: position 246 of record NZ_CAKZNF010000061.1, read on the forward strand.
CGACTTTTCGACCGCCATCGGCAACGAGTCGCGTGCCAATGGCATTGATGCTCTCGCGCTTGGCGATACGGCTCTCGCCGACGGCAACTCGACCACGGCGCTCGGCGGTGAATCTGTCGCCCGCGGTCCGGGCGCGACTTCGGTCGGCTGGCGATCTGCCGCTTCGGCCGAACGCGCCACGGCGCTCGGCCACCTCGCTACGGCGCAGGGCGTGCGTTCGCTAGCGGTCGGTGAAAATGCCGATGCGCAGACGGACAATGCCTCTGCGATCGGCAACGAATCGATCGCCAACGGTATCGATGCGCTGGCCATCGGTGACGCGGCGAACGCCATGGGCAACTCGACGACCGCGGTCGGCGGCGAAAGCATCGCCAGCACGCCGGGCGCCACCGCGCTCGGTTGGCAGGCTCGGGCAACCGGCGCCATGGGTACGGCGGTCGGTCACCAGTCGACTGCCTCGGGCGACCAGAGCTTTGCCGGCGGCGAAGACTCGGTTGCATCCGGTTCGAACTCGGTGGCCATTGGCAACACCGCACAGGCAACCGGTGGCGACTCGATCGCCATCGGTGGCAATCGCGACGGTGCGGTCGGTTTCTCGACCATTGCCTCTGGCCCTTCGACAACGGTCGTGGGCGGTCAGTCCTCGGCCATCGGCGCGGGTGCAACGGCTTATGGATGGCGCGCCAACGCTACCGCCGAACGCGCAACGGCTCTCGGCCATCTCGCCACGGCGAGCGGTGTCAGGGCGGTTGCGGTCGGCGAAGCCGCCACGGCATCGGCCAACGGCTCGATCGCGATCGGCAACCAGTCCAGCGCGACGGGTGTCAATTCGGTCGCCATCGGCAATGGCGCGACGGCAACCGCAGATGGCCAGGTCGTGATCGCCGGGCTCGGAACGAGCAATGGCGTCCAGACCGGTCCGCTGTCGGTGGTCACGGTCGACGGCAACGGTACGCTCGGCTCCAGCGCAGGCTTCGCCAGCAATGCGGTGGTCGCGCAGAATCAGGCGGCAATCGCAGCCAACAGCAGCGCGATCACGACGCTGCAGGGCCAGACGACGACCCTGTTCGACCTGACCGACCAGAATCGCCGCGATATCCGCCGGGCCAATGAGGGTGTCGCTCTCGCGCTCGCGATGGATACGCCGATGCTGATGCCGGGTCAGTCGATCGCGCTTTCGGGCGGCATCGGTTACTTCGACGACCGTGCGGCCGGCTCGATCTCCTTCTCCGCGCGGGTCGGCGAGAATGCCGCCTTCACCGGCGGCGTCGGTGCCGGGTTCGACAGCGGCGAAGTCGGCGCACGCGCCGGTTTCCAGGTTGGCTGGTAAACCGCTTCGATAGCAGGCAAAGAATGGGCCGGGGTGCAAATCCCCGGCCCATTTGCGTATGAGGGGGATTATGAACAAGTTGCTTCTCGCCGCCGCTGCCGCGGCGCTGACATTGCCCCATGCCGCAGTGGCGCAGGAGGGCGATCCGCGGACGACCGCCAACCCGACCTTGCCCGTGCCCGATCAGCTGCAGCTGACGCGACTGATCTGGAGCACGATGGCGGCGATCCACCATGCCAATACCTCGGGAAATTATTCGGTCCTGCGCGACATAGGCGCGACGGGATTCCAGGTGCAGAATTCGGCGGCCCAGTTGGCGGAAGTTTTTCGCGGCATCCGCGAACAGCGTATCGATCTGTCCAACACGCTGTTGCTAGGCCCGACCTTCACCGCACCGCCGACCATGGTGTCGGCGGACGTGCTGCGGCTCCAGGGTCTGTTCGGCTTGCGGCCCGTCGCGGTTCAGTTCGACCTGTTCTTCCAATGGTCGAACGGCGACTGGCGGCTTTATGGCGTCAGCCTGCAACCCGTCGAGATGACGACGATGCAGCCCGAAGACACGCGCTAGCCGAGCGGGTCACGGGCCGCATATCGCGTCTCCCATCCGGCGCATCGCGGCGATCTTGTCGTTGAAGGGCGCCCAGTCGTCGCGCTCGTCGATGGCGCTCCAGATAGCCTCCACCTCTTCGATGTGCATCGAGCACGGGGCGTCGTCGTCCCAATAGGGATGCGAAGGCGTCTCGCCTGCATAGGCCTCCACCAGCTTGCGAAACCGGGCGAACTGTTCTCCATCATAGTGCCCGTCGGCAGGCGAGGCTTTGCGCCGCGCGCCGCCGCGCCAGTCGAAGAAGAAGCGGTCGATCTCGACGCCGCTTTCGGCCAGCGCCGGCTCGAGCGCCTTTAGGAGCGCGATATCTTCGTCCGCTCCGCGCGATTTCACGCCGAGCCGCCCCAACATCTTTTCGACGAATGCCTGCTGGTAGGGTTCGCCGAACTTTTCGACCTCGGGGATCAGCGGTTCGGCCTCCGATATGAGCCGGAGCGAAACGGCGAGCTGGGCGATATCCCAATGAATCGCCTCTGCCTGCCGCCCGAAGCAATAGAGCCCGTTGTGGTCGAAATAGGCGGCGGTGAAGGCGGGCGCCCATTTCGGTGTGAAGCGCCAGGGGCCGTAGTCGAAACTCTCCGCAGTGATGTTGATGTTGTCGCTGTTGAGGACGCCATGGACGAAGCCCGCCGCCATATAGGAGGCCGCCAGTTTCGCGCCGCCCGCCACGACATGGCCGAGCAGCCGTTCGGGCGCGTCGTCCCCTGCTTCCTCGCCGAAATAGCGTTTGAGGCAATAGGCGATCAGCGCGGTCATGTTTTCGGGCTCGCGCAGCGCGGCGAGGCGCTGGAAGGTGCCGATCCGGATATGGCCGTGGCTGAGGCGCACCAGCACCGAAGAGCGCGTCGGCGAGGGCTCGTCATTGCGTTCGAGCGCCTCGCCCGTCTCCACGAGCGAGAAGGATTTCGACGTTTCGACACCCAGCGCCTCGAGCATTTCCGTGGCCAGTACCTCGCGCACGCCTCCCTTCAGGGTGAGCCGTCCGTCGCCGAACCGGCTGTACGGCGTCTGCCCAGATCCCTTGGTACCCAGGTCCATGAGCCGATCCCGGCTGTCGCGCATCTGCGCAAAGAGGAACCCGCGCCCGTCGCCGATATCGGGGTTGTAGCTGCGGAACTGGTGGCCGTGATAGCGCAGCGCCAGCGGCTCGGGCAGCGTTTCTGGCAATGGATCGAAGCGGCCGAAATGTGCCAGCCACTCCTCGTCGCTCAGGTCGTCAAGCCCCACATCGGACGCCCATCGATCGTTGCGGAAGCGCAGGACGTGCCTGGGAAAATCGGCGGCTTCGACAGGATCGTAGAAGTCGCCTCCCAGTTCATGAATGGCTTTTTCGGGGCGGTAGGGAGATGGTTGCGGTGTCGGCATCATCGTTCGATATGGGGGTGGAAGGCAGGAGGTCGCAACCGTGGCGGAATTTACCGATGGAGTCTGGTGGTCGAATGACGGCCTGCGCCTGCATTATCGCGCCTATGCCGGGCGCGAAGACAGGCCGCCGATCCTGTGCCTCCACGGTCTCACCCGCAATGCGCGCGACTGGGAGCCGGTTGCCGACCGCCTTGCGGGCGATTGGCGGCTCTTCGCGCTGGAAATGCGGGGCAGGGGGGAGAGTGCGGTTTCGCCCGATCCGCTGGCCTATGTGCCGCTGACCTATGTGCAGGATATCGAGGCTTTCCTGACGGACAGGCAGATCGATCGCTTCGTCTCTTTCGGCACCTCGATGGGCGGGATCATCACGATGTTGATGGCGGCGACGCGGGCGGAGCGATTGGCCGGCGCGTTGCTCAACGATATCGGTCCCGCGATCGAGGAAAAGGGATTGGCGAAGATCGGAACCTATGTCGGCAAGGGCGGGCAGTTTCCGACCTGGATGCACGCCGCGCGGCATCTTCGCGAAGGGTTTCACGACGCCTATCCGAACTGGCGGCTCGAGGATTGGCTCGCCTTCGCAAAACGTCTTTGCAAGGTGATGCCGTCGGGCCGGATCGGTTTCGACTACGATATGCGGATTGCCGAGCCGATGAAGGCTACCGGCGGCGAATCGGGGTTCGACATGTGGTCGGGCTTCGACAAACTGAAGGACGTGCCGACGCTGCTCGTGCGGGGCGAACGATCGGATATTCTGTCGGCCGAAACGGCGGCGGAGATGCAGCGGCGCAAGCCCGATCTCGATATTGCGGTAATTCCCGATGTCGGTCACGCCCCTGTGCTCGACGAACCCGAAGCGGTTGAGGCTATCGACCGTCTTTTGCGCAGGGTCGAAACCGGGACTGCTGCGTGACCGCACCTGTAAAAATCCTGCACCTCCACTCGACCTTTTCGCTTGGCGGCAAAGAGGCGCGGGCCGTGCAGATCATGAACGATTTCGGCGACCGGGCGGCGCACACGATCGTCAGCGCCATGCCTGACGCTCTCGGCGCGCGCGAGGCGATTGCCGACGGAATTGCTGTCGACTTTCCCAAGGACGCACCGCCGCTGGCGGGACGCCCGGGACGAGCGCGGTTCAAGGCGCTGGCCGATTATATGCGCGGCTTCGATCTCGTTCTCAGCTACAATTGGGGCGCGATGGACGGGGTGATGGCGCACCGGCTCGGAAAGGGGCTGCCGCCGATTATCCATCATGAGGACGGCTTCAACGTCGACGAAGCGGACGGCCTCAAGGTTTCGCGCAACTGGTATCGCCGTTTCGCCTTTCCGACGCTGTATCGCCTCGTCGTCCCGTCGCGCACGCTCGAGGAAATCGCAAACTCCAGCTGGAAACAGCCCGATGGCCGGATCGACCGCATCGACAACGGTATCGCGGTCGAACGCTATGCCGCTCCGCCGGAACCCGAGACGATCCCCGGCTTCGAAAGACGGCCCGGCGAGGTGGTGGTCGGAACGATCGCCGGCCTGCGCGAAGTGAAGGACATTCCCCGCCTGGTTTCCGCCGTGGCATCGCTGCCCGATCATATCCGGTTGGTCGTGGTGGGCGAGGGGCCCGAGCGGGGCGCCATCGAGTTGGCCGTGAAAGATCATGGCGCTGCGGATCGCGTGCTGCTGGCGGGCTTTCTCGATCGGCCATGGCGCTATGTCGGTCATTTCGACATTTTCGCGCTGTCATCGAAGAGCGAACAATTCCCGATTTCGGTCGTCGAGGCGATGGCGGCGGGGTTGCCGATCGCCGCGCCCGCCGTCGGCGATATCGCCAACATGGTCGCCGAGCCGAACACCCCGTTCATCGTTCCGCCCGATAGCGGGGCGGCCGGTCTGGCGCAGGCGATCGAGACGCTCGCGGCCTCGCAAAACTTGCGTGAAACCGTCGGAGCCGCTAACCGCGCCCGCGCCGTTTCCGACTATGACGAACGGACGATGCTGGAACGGTATCGGGCGCTTTACGGCGATGCTTTGGAACGCAACGATCTTTTTGCGCGCTGATGCGTTGATGTACGGACGTTGACAAAATATTCGCGTGCCGGTCCGAAATTTCCTATATCGCACCAAACAGCAAGGCTAAGCTGCATGTTTCAAGGGTTGCAATCCATCAATTACGGCGGGCGCGAGGTGCTTCCGCTGATCGAAGGCGGCAAGGGCGTCGCGGCGTCGAACCATATGAGTTCCGGCGCCTGGGCGGCGGCCGGCGGGATCGGCACGGTCTCCGCCGTCAACGCCGACAGCTATGACGAGAATGGCCGCGTCATTCCGCAAATCTTTCACGGCAACACGCGCAAGGAACGGCACGAAGAGCTGATCCAGTACGCCATTGACGGCGCCGTCGATCAGGTCCGCCGGGCGTTCGAAATCGCCAGCGGCCGGGGTGCCATCAACATCAACGTGCTCTGGGAGATGGGCGGCGCACAGCGCGTGCTCCATGGCGTCCTCGAAAAGACCAAGGGGTTGGTTTCGGGCGTCACCTGCGGCGCGGGCATGCCGTACAAGCTTTCCGAGATCGCGGCGCAGTATAATGTCAGCTATCTGCCGATCGTCAGTTCCGCGCGCGCGTTCCGGGCGCTGTGGAAGCGCGCCTATTCGAAGGCAGCGGAGTGGCTTGGCGCGGTCGTTTACGAGGACCCATGGAAGGCGGGCGGACATAACGGCCTGTCGAACGCCGAAGACCCGGAAGAACCCGAAGACCCCTATCCGCGCGTCAAGGCGCTGCGCGAAACGATGCGCGAGGGCGGTATTTCGGACGACCTTCCGATCGTGATGGCGGGCGGTGTCTGGTATCTGCGCGACTGGGCCGACTGGATCGACAACCCAGAGCTCGGCCAGGTCGCCTTCCAATATGGAACGCGGCCGCTGTTGACGCAGGAAAGCCCGATTCCGCAAGCGTGGAAGGACACGCTGCCGACGCTCGACGAAGGCGATATCCTGCTCCACAAATTCTCGCCGACGGGCTTCTATTCCTCGGCCGTCTACAACGATTTCCTGCAGAATCTGGAAGCGCGCTCCGAACGCCAGATCGCCTTTTCGCGCGAAGCGGCCGGCGATCATCAATATCAGCTCGATGTCGGTGTGAAGGGCAAGAATTTCTGGGTCACGCGCGGCGACCTGCTTCGCGCGCGCGAATGGGATGCGCTGGGTTTCCGCACGGCGCTGAAGACGCCCGACAATACGTTGGTGTTCGTTTCACCGCAGGAAGCCGCCTTTATCCGCAAGGATCAGGCCGATTGCATGGGCTGCCTGTCGCAGTGTCAGTTCTCGTCATGGAAGGACAAGGACAACAACACGACCGGCCGGCTCGCCGATCCGCGCAGTTTCTGCATTCAGAAATCGCTGCAGGATATCGTCCATGGCGGGCCGACGGACCACAATCTGATGTTCGCCGGGCACAATGCCTTCAATTTCAAGAAGGACCCGTTCTATTCCAACGGCTTCGTGCCGACCGTGCAGCAGCTCGTCGACCGGATCCAGACCGGCGACTGACCGGCGCCCGCTCGGTCCTGTTCCATGACCCGAGAGGTCATTGCCGGTACGGATATGCGACGATAGGTGCGCTTCGATGCGAAACGTGGAGCGCCGATGATCGAGAAGCTTGCCTGGCTGGTGCTGGCAGTTCTCCATGCGCCGCCGGCGGCAGCGCTCGCGGCGCCAGGACTGATCGCCCGCCTCTATGGCGTACCGCCGGACAATCCCGCCTTTGCGCTGCTCCACCACCGGGCGGCGCTGTTCCTGGTGATCGTGCTGATATGCGTTTGGGCGATGTTCGTGCCGGAGGTGAGGAAACTGGCGACCGTGACGACCGCCCTGTCGATGATCGCCTTCCTCGTCATCTTTATGGCCAATGGTTTGCCCGCGACCTTGCGGTCGATCGCGATTGCCGATCTGATCGGGCTTCCCGTTCTCGGCTATGTCGCTTGGCGCGCTTTTTCGACGGGGTGAGCCGGCCTGCTAGCCGTTCCAGGCGCGTTCGCCATGATCGGACAGGTCGAGGCCTGCCTGTTCGGCCTCTTCGCTGGCGCGCATCGGGAAAACTATCCCCGCCAGCCAGGCGATGGCGGCCGTGGCGAAAGCCGACCACAGGGCGATGGCGGCAACGGCGACGACCTGCGCAATGAGCTGTGCGATCATCGAGCCGCCTTCGGGATAGCCGACACCGCCGGCGAGCGGGGCCATCAGCACCGCGAGGAGCAGTGCGCCGGTTGCGCCCGCAGCGCCGTGGATGGCGAAGATGCCGAGCGGATCGTCCGCCTTGAACAGGTTGCGCGCGAGCGACATCGCGATCCGGCCGGCGACGGCTGCCCCGAAGCCGATGACCATGGCGCCTGCCGGGCCAACGACATTGGCGGCGGCAGAGATGGCGACGAGGCCGGTGAGAGCGCCGGTCGCGATGCCGGTGGCGCTGCTATGGCCGCTGCTGAGCTTGTCGGCAAAGGCCCAGACGAGCGCCGCCATGCTGGCCGAGGCCTGGACGTTGAGCATCGCCGCACCTGCGTTGAAATCGGCCGTTGCGCCTGCGCCGCCAACGAGGGCGAACCACCCGGCCCACAGGATAGCGGTGCCGCCCAAAGCGATCGCCGGTCCGTGCGGCGCGATGGGGCCCTCGGCGAGGCCCGCGCGCTTGCCGACGAGAAGCGTCAGCACAAGCGCGGAGACGCCGGCCGAAAGGTGGACGACGAGGCCGCCCGCAAAATCGAACGCGCCAAGGTTGGAGAGCCAGCCCTGACCCCACATCCAGTGTGCGACGGGCGCGTAGATGACCAGCGTCCAGAGAAAGGCGACGGCGATGGCCCAGCCGAAGCGTGCGCGTTCCGCCCAGGCGCCGACGAGGAGCACGGCGGCGAAGATCGCGAAGACCATGTGGAAGAAGGCGAATCCGCTCTCGGGCACCGTCGATCCCGGGAAAACCGCGCCGAGCCCGCCCATCATCGCCAGCGACAGGCCGCCGATGACGCTGTTGCCCTCGCCAAAGGCCAACGAATAGCCGATGCCGATCCAGAGCAGCGAAACGACGGCCGCGACACCGAAGATATGGGCGAAGATCGAAACGAAATTCTTCGCGCGGACCAGTCCGGCAAAGCGCAGGCCGAGGCCTGCGACAACGGCGATCAAACCCAATATCGCGGCTGCCATTACCCAAGCCGCGTCGCCCGAATTCATCATCACGGGCGCCGGCAATCCGGCTGCGGCGTGTGCCGGGTAGGTGGGCAATAGCGTCAGAGCGGCGAGCGCCAACATGCGCGATTTGGGGGCCACGGCGAAATCCTTCGGTTCGTTTCGTCCGTCGTCCTAAATCAAAGTGGTTTTTTTAGCGTTTACGCCCAGCCTTCGAGCACCTGGTCGGGCGGGCGGTGTCCGTCGGCCCAGACGCGAATGTTGGTGATGACGCGGTCGCCCATCGCCTCGCGCCCCTCGAACGTCGCCGAACCGAGATGCGGGAGCAGCACGACATTGTCGAGATCGAGCAGATCGGCGCAAATCCGCGGTTCGTCCTCGTAGACATCGAGCCCGGCACCCGCGATCTTTCCGGCCTTCAGCGCGTTCGCGAGCGCCTGTTCATCAATAATCTCTCCGCGCGCCGCATTGATGACATAGACTTCCGATCCCAGCAGCGAGAGCCGCCGTTCGTCGAGAAGGTGGTGCGTCGCCCTGGTATAGGGACAGTTGATCGACAGGATGTCTATATCCGTCAGCATCGTATCGAGATCGTCGCGAAATGTCGCGCCGAGCTCTTCCTCGACCGGATCGGGCAGGCGATGGCGATTGTGGTAGTGCACCTCGATCCCGAAACCGCGCGCGCGCTGCGCCACGGCGCGGCCGATCCGCCCCATCCCGATAATGCCGAGCCGCTTGCCGTTGACGCGGTGGCCGAGCATGCCGGTCGGCGCCCATCCTTTCCAGCTGCCGGCGCGCACTTGCTTCTCGCCCTCGGCGAGACGGCGCGGCACGGCGATGATCAGCGCCATCACCATATCGGCCGTGTCTTCGGTCAGCACGCCGGGCGTGTTGGTCACGGGGATGTTCCTGGCGCGGGCGGCGGCCAGATCGATATGATCGACGCCGACGCCGAAATTGGCGATCAGCTTGAGATCGGGCCCCGCCGCAGCGATAACGTCGGCATCGATATCGTCGGTCACTGTCGGCACGAAAACGTCGCACTCGGCGACGGCGGCGCACAGTTCGTTCTTCGTCATCGGCACGTCGGACGCGTTGAACCGCACGTCGAACAGTTCCGCCATACGCGTCTCGACAATGTCGGGAAGCTTGCGGGTAACGACCGTCCTTGGAGCCTTGCCTTGTGCCATCGCGGGCCGGATTGGCGCGTGCGCGACAAGGCGTCAAGCCGATCTGCGCTTGAATCACGGGCGCGCATGGGGCTATTTCCACCGCGTTGCTTTGCGTCCGGGGGTTTCTTTCATGCGTCTTTCACGAATTGCGACGCTCTTCGCGTTGTTTGTCGCGATGCTGTGCGTGGTTCCCGAGCAGGCCGGCGCGCAGGACCGCGAAACGCCTTATTGGGCTTCGATCACCGCCAGCAGGGCGCATATGCGCACCGGACCGGGGCGCAATTTTCCGATCAGCTGGCTTTACCAGCGTTCGGGCCTGCCGGTCCGTGTGGTCGAAGTCTATCAGAACTGGCGCAAGGTCGAGGATCCGGACGGGACGCAGGGCTGGATGCTGGTCAACCTGCTCAGCGCCGACCGCACGGCGATGATCACCGGCGATATCCGCCCGTTGCGTGCGGCCCCGGAGCGCGGCGCGCGGGTCCGCTACCGGGCTGAGCCGGGCGTCGTCGGACGCATCAGCAACTGCCGGCGCGGCTGGTGCGAATTCGATGTGCGCGGGAGGTCCGGCTTCGTCCAGACGCGCCATCTCTACGGCGTCGACGAAGACGAGCGCGTCGATTGATCGCATGACCGTGAGCGCGTCCCGGCCGCTCGACGCGCGCCATGCCGCTTGAAGCGGTATCGCCTTTCCTTGATTTTGCCGCGATCCCGCCTCCATGGCGCGTGGCCGGCGGTGCAATTCTGGGCGCGATCCTCGGCAGTTTCATCGCGGCGCTCGTCGCGCGCTGGCCGCGCGGCGAATCGGTCGCCAAAGGTCGATCGCATTGCGATTCCTGCGGGAAGCCGCTGGCGGCGCGCGATCTCGTCCCGATCATCAGCTTTCCGCTCAATCGCGGACGATGCCGCTATTGCGGCGCCAAGATCGGCGCATATCATTGGGTGAGCGAGATCCTTGGCGCGCTGATCGGCGGCGTTTCGCTTTACGCTTGTCCTTCGGAAATCGGTTTGGCGGGCGCGGCTTTCGGGTGGATGCTGCTGGCGCTTGCCCTGCTCGATATGCGCCATTTCTGGCTGCCGGATCGAATCGTCCTGCCGCTTATTCTCATGGGCCTGGCCTGTTCCTTTCTTGCCGGACCTCCGAGCCCCCTCGAATCGGCGCTCGGCGCCGCGATCGGATATCTCGGCCTGCAATCGATCCGGATTTCCTACCGGCTTCTGCGGGGCAGGGAGGGGCTAGGCGGGGGCGATCCCAAGCTGTTCGCGGCGATCGGTGCCTGGCTGGGAGGGCTGGTCCTGCCGTTCGTCCTTTTGGCTGCCAGTGTCCTCGGTATCATGGCGGCGATCACGCTGCGCATGGCCGGCAAGCCGCTGCGACGGGATTCCGAATTGGCATTCGGTGCGATGCTGGCCGCCGCCGCTTGGCCGCTATGGCTTGCACTGCCCGCATTCTACGCCGCACTCGGTCGCTGATGGGCGGCGCTTTCCCATAAACGTCTTGAAACCGTTCCAAAACCGTCACCGCTGTGTAACATAAGGCGCCTAGCCGAGCGGGCTTCGGGGACACTTTATGCGCTTATCGCTCGATGCACGTGCGCAACGCCTTTTGCGAAGGCTGCCGCGCATGACGGTCTATTCGGTCATGGAGATCATCCTGCTCTCCGTGCTGGCCGTGCAGTGCGCGCGGCTGGTCTGGGCCGTGCTGACCCCGGTCGGGCCGCTGGGCGACTGGCGCAGCGATGCGGGCCTGCCAGCGCTTTCCACGCCCGACAGCGGCTATTTCGAGACGTTCGATCCATTCTTCCGGCTCGAGGGCGATGGTACGCTCGTCGTGACGTCGCTCGATATCGGCCTGTTCGGCGTGCGCGAGGACCGGGCTTCGGGCCGCGGGTCGGCGATCATCGCGCTCCCGAACGGCGAGCAGAACAGCTATCTGGTCGGCGAAGAGATCATGCCCGGCGTCATCCTCGAATCGGTCGGCTTCGATTTCGTCACGATCACCCGCAACGGCGCGCGCGAGCAGATTTTCCTCGACCAGTCGGGCGGGGCGACGGCGACCAATCCCTCGTCGGCATCGGCCCCGCCTCCGGCGCCCACAGCATCCCAACCCGCACAGGCGCGGCCGGCGGCGCCTTCCGCATCGAACGGGGCCGTCTCGGCGCGCGATCTTGCGGGCGGAACACAGATTTCGCCGCGCCGCGAAGGCAACCGGCTGACCGGCATCATCGTCCAGCCGACCAATGGCGATGCGCTGACGCGCGCGGGCTTCCAGCCGGGCGACATCATTATTTCGATCAACGGCCAGCGTATTCAGGATATGGAGCAGGCGGCGGGGTTCGCGAACCAGCTGGCGGGTAACGCCGAAGTCCAAGTCGAACGCGGGGGCGATGTGACGTCGTTTCGCGCAAGGGTGAGTCAATGAAGCGTATCAGTCTGTTCCTTGCCATGGTCGCCATGGTTTTCGCGACGCCGTTGCAGGCGCAGCACGTGCTCAACCTGCGCAATGCGGATATCCGGGCGTTTATCCAGGATGCCAGCCGCGTCACCGGGCGCACCTTCGTCATCGACCAGAATGTCAGCGGGACGGTGACCGTGGTGACCGACCGGCCGCTGTCGCGGTCCGAATATTTCGAGATATTCCTGTCGACGCTGCGCGCCAACGGCTTCATCGCCGTGCCGACGGCGGGCGGCGCATTTCGCATCCAGCCGGTGGCTGGCGCGGCCTCGCAACCGACGGCGGGGGCCTATTCCAACAACGCGTTCACGACGGAAATCTTCCGATTGCGTAACATCCCGGCCGCTTCGGCCATCGAAACCGTGCGGCCGCTGGTCAGCGCCGACGGTTCGATCACGGCGAACGCGGCCGGCAACTCGATCGTCATTGCCGACTTCGCCGACAATGTCCGGCGCATCCGCACGCTGATCCGGCAGATCGACGTCGACAATACCTCGAACACGATGATCACGCTGCGCAACGCCGGGGCGCGCGAGATCGCCCAGTCGCTGCAGGCGCTGGTGACGACGGGCGGGGAGGGTGCGGTGACGCCCGCCATCGTCGTGCCGGTCGACAGCTCGAATTCGCTGCTGCTGCGCGGCGATCCGGCGACCGTCGCGCGGCTTGCCGAACTCGCGCGCGATCTCGACGAGCGCGCGGCGAGCGGAACCGAGATCAGGGTGATCTTCCTCGAATATGCCGATGCGGAACAGATCCTGCCGGTGCTCGAGCGGCTCACCGGCCAGTCTTCGCTGTCGAACACCGTCAGCGCGGCGACGTCGAGCGGTCAGGCCGCACCCAACGCCGATGGCGGCGGGGCCGGGAGCGATGGCGGCGGTGCGGCACCGGCGGCGTCATCGGGCGGCGGTGGCGGCGGCACGTTCACGCGGCCCGGGCAGGAGGTGATCGTCACCGGTTACGAAGGCGCGAATGCGATCATCATTTCGGCACCGGCGGAAATGCAGGTGACTTTGGGCGAACTGGTCCGCCAGCTCGACACCCGGCGCGACCAGGTGCTCGTCGAGGCGATCATCGTCGAGATTTCCGAGCAGGCGGCGCGCGAGCTCGGCGTCCAGTTCCTTTTCGGTGGCGAGGATGCGCCGTTCGGCGTGACGAACTATTCGAACGTCGCCCCCAACATCCTCGATCTTGCCGGCGGATTGCTCGCCGACGATCTCGACCAGACGACGACGGTCATCAACGGCGATGTGGTGACGACGACGACCAACTCCGGCGTCGGCGACCTGCTGCGCGAGAACGCCGCGCGCGCGGCGCTCGGCGCGCGGGGCGGTTTCCTGGGCTTTGCCGCCACCGCAGGCGATTTCATCTTCGGCGCGATCCTGAACGCCGTGCAGGAAGACACCGACTCCAATGTCCTTTCGACGCCGTCGATCACGACGCTCGACAACCAGGAAGCGAGCATTCTTGTCGGCCAGGAAATCCCGGTTTCGACGGGCGAAGCGCTGTCGAACAATTTCGACAACGCCTTCCGCACGATCCAGCGCCAGAATGTCGGTATCGAGCTGATCGTCACGCCGCAGATCAACGTTTCGGGCGCGATCCGCCTCGATATCCAACAGGAAGTCAGTTCGGTCGCCGGGCCGGTGTCGGACGATTTCAACGAGCTGATCATCAACAAGCGCGAAATCCGCACCACGGTTACCGTCAACGACGGCGAGATCATCGCGCTGGGCGGATTGCTCGACGACAATGAACGCCGCACGATCCAGCGCATCCCGCTGCTCGGCGACATCCCCATCATCGGCGAACTCTTCCGCTCGCGTGCGCGATCCAGGGTCCGGACCAACCTGATGGTGTTCATCCGCCCGACGATCCTGAGTTCGGCCGAAGACCGGCGTGAGGTGATGGAGCGCCGCTACGGCTATATCCGCGCGCAGCAGTTCCTCGCCAACCCGGACCGCGAGCCGAGCATCGACACGCTGGTACGGCAATATATGGGCGTGACGCCGCCCGGCCGCCCGCCGGCCATTCCCGATCCGGTCGACCCCGAGCTGATCGTGCCGCAGGTCAATTCAACCACGACGACGGTGCGCCAGGTGCCCGTGCCGCCGCCGGAGGAAGACTGATGCGTGTCCGTCGCGGCGACGAAAAGGGGGCAACGGTCGATCCCGCCGTGATCGCCGACGAGCTGACGCTGGAAACCGTCGCCGCGGCAGAACCCGCCGAAAGCCTGCCGATCAACATCCCCTATGGCTTTGCCCGCAAGTTCGGCGTCGTCATCATGGAGGCCGAGGGCGAGCGGCTCAAAATCGCGCAGCGCGAGGGCGAGGACGTTCGTGCATTGCTCGAAGTGCGGCGATTCCTGTCGCGGCCCTTCGATGTCGATTTCGTGCCGGCCGACCGGTTCGATGCGATCCTGTCCGAACGCTATGCGATGGACGATCAGGCGCGGGCGGACGCGGCAAGCGGGCTCGGCGCGTCCGATCTCGATCATCTCGCGACCGATATCCCGACGGCCGACGATTTGCTCGACAGTTCGGACGACGCCCCGGCGATCCGATTGATCAACGGCATCATCGCCGACGCCGCGCGGCAGAACGTCTCGGACATCCATATCGAGCCCTATGAGACGGGCCTTGTCGTCCGGATGCGCGTCGACGGCGTGCTGCATGAGAAGCTGCGGATGCCCGCCCATGTCGCCCCCGTGATCGTCAGCCGCATCAAGGTCATGGCTCGGCTCGACATCGCCGAGCGCCGCCTGCCGCAGGACGGGCGGATCGCGCTGACGCTGGGCGGCAAGCAGCTCGACGTGCGCGTATCGACGCTGCCCAACCGCGCCGGCGAGCGCGTCGTCATGCGCATCCTCGACAAGGAAAAGGCGGGCATCGGGCTCGAAGATCTCGGCATGCCTAAGCGCGTCGACGAAACCTTCCGCAAGGCGCTGACCGAGCCCAATGGGATCATCCTCGTCACCGGGCCGACGGGTTCGGGCAAGACGACGACGCTTTATGCCGGCCTGCAGCTATTGAACGACGGCAGCCGCAATATCCTCACCGTCGAAGATCCGGTCGAATATGCGATCGAGGGCGTCGGGCAGATGCAGGTCAACACCAAGGTCGGCCTCGATTTCGCCACGGGTCTGCGCGCGATCCTGCGTCAGGATCCGGACGTCTGGATGGTCGGCGAAATCCGCGATCGCGAGACGGCAGAGATCGCGGTGCAGGCCTCGCTGACCGGGCATCTCGTGCTCTCGACCGTGCACACCAACGACGCCGTCGGCGCGATCACGCGGATGCGCGACATGAAGATCGAGCCGTTCCTGCTCGCCTCGACCTTGCGCGCGGTGATCGCGCAGCGGCTCGTGCGCAAGCTGTGCCCGCACTGCAAGCAACCAACGCAGGCCGACGCGACGATGGCCGCGCTGACCGGCGTGGAACCGGGCGCGACCGTTTACGAGGCGAAGGGCTGCGCCGAATGCGCGCAGACCGGATATCAGGGGCGGATCGGCGTGTTCGAGGTGATCCGCATCGACGACGAGATCCGGCGGCTGATCAATGAGGGCGCGGACGAGACGCAGATCGCGCGCCACGCCTTTGCGGGCGTGCCCGATCTCGGCGATGCGGCGCACGCGCTGGTGCGCGACGGCGTGACGAGCGCGGAGGAAGCGGTGCGCGTTGCGCGCGCGGCGGAGATAGAGCTCGACAATGCCTAGCTTCGACTATCTGGCGCTCGATACGGCGGGCCGCGAAAAGCGCGGCTCGGTCAGCGGCGAGTCGATCGACGACGCGCGCGCCCGTCTCGATGCGCGGCGCTATTTCGTCGTCCGGATCGAACCGGCGGGCCGGGCGCCGCGCGCGGCCAACGAGAACGGGAACGCACCGCTGCTCTCGCGCCAGATCCACCTCCGCAACAAGCTCAGCCCGAAGCAACTCACCCTGTTCACCCGCCAGCTCGCGACGCTGATCCAGGTCAGCCCGCTCGAGGAATCGCTGCGGACGATCGCCAACCAGGCCGAGCAGGATGTACCGCGTCGCGTCTATGACAGCGTCCATGCCGCGGTGACCGAAGGCCGCTCGCTCAGCCGCGCGATGGAGGTAGAGAAGACGAGTTTCCCTGCTCTCTACCGCGCGATGGTGGCGGCGGGCGAAAGTTCGGGAGCGCTGCCGACGATCCTCGATCGGCTCGCCGATCTGCAGGAGCGGCAGGCCGAAGTGCGCGGCAAGGTGCTCTCGGCACTGGCCTATCCGATCATGTTGACCTTCGTCGCGATTATCGTTGTCATCTCGCTGATGATCTTCGTCGTGCCGCAGGTGGTCGAGCAGTTCGATAGCGTCGGGCAGCAACTGCCGCTGCTGACGCGGATCGTCATCGGTCTTTCGGATTTCCTCTCCAACTGGTGGTGGGCGTTGCTGCTGCTCTTCGCGCTCGCCGTCTTGGGGATGTGGCGCGGGCTGAAGGAGAGCGCGTTCAAGTTTCGCTTCGACGGCTATCTGCTGCGCATCCCGTTCGTCGGCCGTCTGATCCGCGACCTCCACGCCGCCCGGCTCGCCCGGACGCTGGCGACAATGGTGCAGAGCCGTCTGCCGCTCGTTGAAGGTATGGCGCTGACGGCGCGCACCGTGAACAATTCGGTGCTCAAGAAAGCGACCGAAGACGTCACCGAATCGATTCGTCAGGGCGGTAGCCTGTCCGTGGCGCTGAAGCGCGCCGGCGTCTTCCCGCCGCTGCTCGTCTACATGGCGTCGAGCGGCGAGGCGTCGGGCCGGCTCGACATCATGCTCGAACGCGCCGCCGACTATCTCGAACGCGAATTCGACAGCTTCACGACCAGCGCCCTGTCGCTGCTCGAACCTGCGATCATCATCGTGATGGGCGCATTCGTGACGCTCATCATCCTCGCCATCCTGCTGCCGATCCTGCAGCTCAACACCCTAGCCGCCGGAGGCTGATCCCCATGTTGCGTTTTGTTACCCGAACCCTTGTTGCCCGTTGGAATGCCGAACCGGACGAAGACGGCTTCTCGCTGATGGAATTGATGGTCGTCCTCGTCATCATCGGCCTGCTGGCAACGGTCGTCATCATCAACGTCCTGCCCGCCGCAGACCAGGCGAACAACACCAAGGCGCGTGCCGATATCAGCACGCTGGAGTCCGCGGTCGAGCAGTTCCGCCTCGACACCATGGCCTATCCGACGACGCAGCAGGGCCTGAACGCGCTGACGGCGCCGCCGACGGATCTGACGCGGCCCGAGCGCTACCGGCAGGGCGGCTATATCCGTCGTCTGCCGGAAGACCCGTGGGGCAATGCCTATCGCTATGAGATGCCGGGGCGGCAGAGCGGCGGGGCGTACGATATCTATTCGCTCGGCGCCGACAATGCGCCCGGCGGAGAGAATGAGAACGCCGATATCGGCAATTGGGAGTAGAGGCATTTCCCTTCGGCCTGCCATGTCTCGGACCGACGAGCGGGGTTTCACCCTGACCGAGCTGATGGTGACTTTGGTCATCATCGGCCTGCTGTCGAGCGCCGTGGTGCTGACCATGCGCGATCCGCGCGAAAGCCTTGTCGATGGCGGCGAGGCCTTTGCCGCGCGGGCGCGAGCGGCGCAGCAGCTGGCGATCGCGGAATCGCGGGACATCGGCCTGTGGGTGTCGCCCGAGGGATATGGTTTCGAGCGGTATGACGGCGAGGGCTGGCTGCCCGAAACGCAGCCGCCATTGCAGCAACGCACATGGCCCGAGGGCGCGGCGGTTAGCGTCGCGCAGGGTGCCGAAAGCGAGGCGGGTCGCACGCGCATCGTATTCGACATGACGGGGCTCAACGGCCCGCTCGACGTGGCGCTCTCCCGTGACGGGCATACCGTCCCGGTCGCGATCGGGGCCGATGGCAGCATCATGGTGGGCGGCAATGACGCAGGCTGATCGATCGGGCGAAGCGGGCTTCACGCTGCTCGAAATGCTGGTCGCGCTCGCCGTGTTCAGCATCGCCGCGCTCGCCCTGCTCAACCTCAACACCGTGACGGTCACCAATGCCGGCACGGTGCAGGAGCGGACGCTCGGCCAGATCGTCGCGCGCAATATCGCGGTCGAGGCGCTGACCGATCCGATCCCCCCTGCGCAGGGCACCGAGACAGGTGAAGAGGTCAATGGCGGCCGGGCGTGGCGGTGGACGCGCGTGGTGGGTGAATCGCCGGAGAGCCGCATTCTCCAGATCGACATCGCGGTCGCCGATGAAGCGGGCCAGCCTGCGGGGGCGCTCACCGTGTTCCGGGCGGCGCCGCTATGATGTTTGTTGGCGTGGCTATTCCTCCCCGGAACGGGGAGGGGAACCAGCCGAAGGTTGGTGGAGGGGCACCCGCCACCAGCGAATCGCTATCGGCAGGGGCCCCCCCACCCCGCCGCTTCGCGTCGCGGTCCCCCTCCCCGTGCCGGGGAGGATCATCGGGCTTCACCCTCGTCGAACTGATCATTGCGCTCTTCATCTTCGGCGTGATCTCGGCCGCCAGCGTGTCGCTGCTCGCATTCACGGTCGATACGCAGGAGGCATCCGGTGAGGCATTGGCAGACATGAACGCCATTCGCCGCATGAACGTCTCGCTCACCAACGATCTCGGGCAGATTGCCCCGCGCGCGGCGCGCGACCAGGCTGGATCCCGGCAACTCGCCTTTCGCGGTGGGGACGGCAGCGGTGGCGACATACTGTTCAGCTTCGTGCGCCGCGGTTGGAGCAATTACGACGATGCGCCGCGCTCCTCGCTCCAGAAGGTCGATTACCTGCTGAGCGACGGCGAACTTCAAAGACGCGCCTATCCCTTTGTCGACGGCGCCGAACCGCTACCTGCCGCGACGCTCGTCCAGGGTGTCGAGGGCGTTTCGATCCGCTATCGCCACGACGGAGAGATGCGCGAACGCTGGGACCCCGAACGCGAAAGCATGTTGCCCGACGCCGTCGAACTCGTCGTCGTGATCGAGGGGTTGGGGCCGGTGCGCCAGCTGATCCAGGTCGGGGGCGGCGCATGAGCGAGGTTCGCAGGCTCCTGCTGTTCGTCGGCGCGCAGCCCGGCTGGATGCGGTTGCGTGATACAGAGATCGTGCAGCGCGGCACGGTGCTCGAGGATATTCCGCCGCAGGATGCCGAGGAGGAACCGGAAACGGTGATCCTCGTCGTGCCGGGGACGGAGACGGCGATCCACTGGATCGAGCTGCCCGAACATCTCGCCCCGGCGCAGGCGGAGGGCGCGGCGCGGCTCATGGCGGCCGATGTCAGCGCCGAGCCGCTCGACAGTTTGCATGTCGCCGTCGGGCCGCAATTCGAAGGCGAGTTCGAACGCTGCATGGTGCTCGTTGCCGATGCGAAGATGGTCGAATGGCTGACGGAAGCACAGGCGCTCGGTTTCGATCCCAAACATGTCGTGCCCGAATCGCTGCTGGTGGTGCCGCCGGCCGAAGGGCTGCGGACCTTCCGCCGGGCGGGCGTCGAAAATGTTCGCGGCATGCGGCGCGCCTTTGCCGCCGAACCGGAACTGGCCGAGCTTCTCATCGGCGACGAGAAACCCGAACGCATCGACGGCGATGTCTGGGAAGCGGCGCTTCCTGCGGCGCTCGATCCGCTGGTCGCGGACCTGCGCCAGGGCAAGTTCGCGCGCCGCCGCCGCTGGAAGGTCGATTGGCCGCTCGTGCGCCGATTGGCGCTGATGGGCGCGTTCATCCTGCTCGTCACGCTGCTGATCCAGCTGACACTGATCATGCGCTACAGCTTCGACGCAGACGCGCTCGAGCGGCAAGCGGCCGAGCGTGCGCGCGATGTATTGCCCGGCGTCGTCGAAGTCACCCATCCCGAAGCCCAGCTTCGCCAGCGGCTGCAGGAAGTGGGCGGCGGGCCCGGCTATAGCGCGATTTCGGCGGCGGTCTTCGCCGCCGTCCGGCAGACGGCGGGCGCGGAGTTGCAATCGCTCGTCTATACCTCCGACGGCGGCATGCAGATCACGGTCGCCGCGCCCGGCACGGCCGAACTGACGGCGTTCGAACAGCGGCTGGGGCAGGAAGGGGCCATCGTCTCTCCCGGCGTGATCCGCGATGCCGGCGGGCGGCAGATCGGCGAATATACGGTGACGGCGCCATGATGGACGGACTGAAAGGCTGGTGGCGGACACGCACGGTGCGCGAGCAGCGTTTGCTCCTCGCAGGCGGCGGCCTGGCCGCTGTCGTGCTAGCCTGGTTGCTGATCGTGCGCCCGCTAGATTCCGCGCTGGCGGAGCAGAAGGCGCGGCACGATCGCGCCGTGATCGCGCTCGCCCAGGTCGAGGCACGCGCAGAGGCAATAGATGCCGTCCGCGCGTCGGGCGGGAACAGGCCGTCCGGGCGCATCGCCGATCTCGTGACCGCCGAAGCCGTTCGCACCGGCTTCACAGTGACGGACACCGATCCGGTCGGGACAAACGGCGTGCGTGTCGCGATTGCAGCGGTGCGGCCGCAGACGTTCTTCGCGTGGGTCGCCGATCTCGAGACGCGGCTCGGTCTGACAGTGGCGCAATTGACTGCGCGGCCCAACTCGGACGAGACGCTCTCGGTCGAAGTCGTCTTTACGGGAGGCGCGTGATGAGGTTCCGATTGCCGCTCGGTCGGACACTGTTCTTCGTGTGCATGTTCGTGCTGGCGTTCATCGTGCTGATCCCGCTGCGGCTCGGCCTCTCCTGGCTGCAGCTCGACGACTATGGCCTCGCCGCGCGCGAGGCGCGGGGGAGCATCTGGAACGGTGCGCTGGTCGAAGCGCAATACCGCTCTGCAGACCTTGGCGATGTCGAGGCGGGGATCGGCTTCTTCCCGCTGCTGATCGGCCGCGCCCGGCTTGGCATGGATCGCGATGGCGTCGACGATGAAGCGGCCGGTGCGTTTCACGGATCGGTCAGCGTTTTCGGCGCCAACCTTCATTTCGACGACATGACCGCGAACCTGCCCGCCAACGGCCTGTTCGATCCGCTGCCGGTCGGCACGATCGCTTTCGAGGGGCTGACCGCGCATTTCGAAGGCGGGCTTTGCACCGAGGCCGAAGGGCTGGCCCAGGCGCAGGTCGTCGCCGATACGGGGCCGCTCTCGCTGCCGCAGACGCTGACCGGCAACGCCCGGTGCGACGAAGGCAAGCTGTTGCTGCCGCTGGTCGGCGCCAGCGGCATGGAACAGTTCAACCTGCGCCTCGGCACGGGCGGTGATTACGAGGCGGAAATCGTCGTCAATCCGCGCGACGAAGCGACGCGGGCGCAGCTGATCGCGGCAGGGATGCAACCATCAGGGGGCGGTTTCCGGATGGCGGTGAGCGGAAGTCTTTAGGGCGGTCGGAAAACGCCGAACCGTCATCCTGAACTTGTTCCAGGGTCCACTCATCAACCCCGACGGGCGGGGCGGTTGGAGCAGTGGATGCTGAAACAAATTCAGCATGACGAGGAGGGTCAGGTGGCGGGTGTTGCCGAAAACGCGGCCACCATGCCCGCTGCGATCGACAGCGCAATCTCCGCCGGGCCGACCGAACCGATAGGCAGGCCGGCAGGCGCGTCGATGCGCGCGATCGCCTCTTCGCCGACACCCATGGCCGCCAGTCGCTCGCAGCGCGCGGCATGGCTACGTCTCGAACCGAGCGCTGCGATATAGGAGGCGGGCGTCGCCAACGCCGCAACCAAAGCGGGATCGTCGATTTTGGGGTCGTGGCTCAACGTCACCACTGCCGTGGCTTTGTCGGGCTTGAGCACGCCGATCGCCTCATCGGGCCACCGGTCGTCTCGCGACACGTTAGGAAATCTTTCTTCGGTCAAAAACGCACCGCGCGGATCGATCACTGTTACTGCGATCCCGAGCTCACCCGCGATCCGCGCCAGCGGCTGGGCGATCTGCACGGCACCGACGATCAGCAACCGTCGGGGCGGGCGGTAGAGATTTGTCCAGCCTTCTCCTTCAGTGCCGACACGGCTTGCGCCGCTTTCGAGGTCGGTCGTGATCGCCAGTTCGCGCCCGTCGCCCTGCGCTTCGGCAATGGCCTCGAACAGTGCCGGATCGAATCCCTTGGGCCCGACGGGCTGCACCATGACAACGATATCGCCGCCGCAAGGCAGGCCGGTCGACCAGGCGCTTTCATCGTCGACACCGAACTCCAGTCGTCGAAACGTTCCGTCTGCGATCGTATCGGCGGCGGCGTGGAGCACCTCGCCCTCGACGCATCCGCCGGAGACCGAGCCTTCGAAGCGGCCATCTTCATGCACCAGCATATGGCTGCCGACCGGGCGGGGCGCCGAACCCCAGGTCGCCATCACCGTCGCCAGCGCCATCTTCGCGCCGCGCCATTGGCGGGCTGTGGCGATCATATGGTCGATCTCACCGGCCATTGCGGTTGTTTCCGTCTCCAAACCTGACGCGCACGTAAACTTCGGTTGCGGCGTTGCGGGAAGCTGTGCCACTAATCGGCTTGAGAGGAGAGATCAAAATGTCCGACCGCGTATCCATTTCCATCGGCGAGGACGGGATCGCCGATGTCCGCCTCAACCGCCCCGACAAGATGAACGCGCTCGACAATGCGATGTTCGACGGCATTTGCGAGGCGATCGACCGCCTGGGCAACGAACCGGGCGTCAGGGTCGTCGTGCTCTCGGGCGAGGGAAAGGCCTTCTGCGCCGGGCTCGATCTTTCCAGTTTTTCGAACACCGGCGCTTCGGGAGGCGGAGACGGTCCGACGAGCCGTCTCGTCCCCCGCACTCATGGCGATGCCAATCGTCCCCAGCATGTCGCCTGGGGTTGGCGGACGCTCCCGGTGCCGGTGATCGCGGCGATCCACGGCGTGGCCTTTGGCGGCGGTTTCCAGATCGCCTGCGGCGCCGATGTGCGCTTTACCGCGCCCGATACCAAACATGCAGTGATGGAGATGAAATGGGGGCTGGTGCCCGATATGGCCGGCATCGCCATCATGCGGACGGTTGCGCGCGACGATGTGATCCGCGATCTCACCTACACCCATCGCGTGTTTCTGGGCGACGAGGCGAAGGAATACGGCTTTGCGACGCATGTGACGGAAACGCCCTTCGACGATGCGATGGCGATGGCGAAGCACATCGCGCGGAAGAATCCCGATGCCGTGCGCGCCTCGAAGCGATTGCTCAACCTCGCGCAGGACGAACGGGCGGCAGAAATCCTGCTCGCCGAATCTGAAGAGCAGGCGAAGATCATCGGCACCGCCAACCAGATGGAATCGGTGATGTCGGAAATGCAGAAGCGCGAACCGAAATTCGCCGATACGGCGGCCTGAACAACCCGAGGCGAGGAGAGAGATTATGAAGGTAGCAGCGCTCAAAAAGCCCGGCGGGCTCGACAATATCGAAACGGTCGATCGCGATACGCCGGAAGCGGGCCCCGGCGAGATCCTGGTCAAGGTCGCGAACAGCTCGCTCAACTATCACGACTATGTCGTCGCGCAGGGCGGTATCCCGACCGAAGACGACCGCATCCTGATGTCCGACGGTGCGGGCGAAGTCGTCGCGGTGGGCGAAGGGGCTTCCGGCTTCAAGACCGGCGACCATGTCGTCTCGCTGTTCTTCCCCAATTGGGAGGACGGCAACGGGTTCGACTATCGCCGGGCCGGCGTCCCCGGCGATCATGCCGACGGGTTCGCGGCCGAATATGTCGCCGCGCCGGCGCGTGCCTTCACGCGGGCGCCGAAAGGCTATTCCGACGCCGAAGCGGCGACTTTGCCCTGTGCGGCGCTGACCGCGTGGCGCGGGCTGATGGTGGCGGGCAGTTGCAAGCCAGGCGACATCGTGCTGGTGCAGGGATCGGGCGGCGTTTCGATCTTCGCACTGCAATTCGCCAAGGCGGCAGGCGCGACCGTCATCGCGACATCGTCGTCGGGCGAGAAACTGGACCGGCTCAAGGATCTAGGCGCCGATCACCTGATCAACTATAAGGAGACGCCGGACTGGGGGAAGGCGGCGCTGCAATGGACCGGCGGCCGCGGCGTCGACCATGTCGTCGAGATCGGCGGTCCGGGGACGCTCACCCAGTCGATCTACGCCTGCCGCTCGGGCGCGCATATCGCGCTGATCGGTGTGTTGACCGGCGTTTCGGGCGAAGTGCCGACGGCTTTATTCTTCTCGAAGAACCTTGTCATGACGGGGATCACCGTGGGTTCGAAGACCGATCAGCAGGCGATGATCGAGGCGATCGAGGCGAACGACATCAAGCCGGTGATCGACAGCCATTTCCCGCTCGACAAACTTGCCGATGCGTTCCGCCATCAGGAAGCGCAAAAGCATTTCGGCAAGATCGTGGTCGATATTCCGGGCTGAGGAGATAGGAGCGAAGGTTGCCTTCGCTGCTGTTGGAAAACGGGTGACCCCTGTGGGACTCGAACCCCAAAGGATGGGCTTGCCCATCCGTCGAAACAAAAAAGACACGGGTTCGGCCGATAGGGTTGTCGGGAAGCGCCGCACCGGCAATGCTGGCAACACCCATTTTGGTGACCCCTACGGGACTCGAACCCGTGTTTTCGCCGTGAGAGGGCGACGTCCTGGACCGCTAGACGAAGGGGCCGTCACGCGATGGTCGCGGGCGGCTCACTTAGGGTCGGGACGGGAAGAGGTCAACTCTTTCGCCATGCTCTGCTATGGCCCCATACATACCGCAGGAGGCCCGCCATGACGACGCAGCTCAGGATCGACTTCATCTCCGACATCGCCTGCCCATGGTGCGTGATCGGACTGCGGAACATGGAGGCGGCGCTCGCCGAAGTTGGTGACGAGATCGCAGCGTCGATCCGCTTCGAACCGTTCGAACTCAACCCCGACATGGCCGAAGGGGGTATGGATCGCGCGGCTTATTTCGCCGAGAAATACCGGCTGCCGGCCGACGAGGCGAAAAGGCGCGGCGGAGCGATCCGCGAGGCGGCGGAGGCGACGGGCTTTGCCATGAACACGGGCGAGGGTTTCCGGATCTACAACACCTTCGACTGTCATCGCCTGCTGCACTGGGCGTTGGGCGAAGGCCGGCAGCGGGCGCTCAAACATGCGCTGTTCGAAGCCTATTTTACCGACAATCGCGATATTTCCGATGCGGACGTACTCGCCGAGGTGGCGGTCGGCGTGGGGCTGGACGAGGGAAGAGCGCGGGAAATTCTGGCGGGCGATGAGTTTGCCGATGTGGTCCGTACTGAAGAGCAGGAGGCGCGCCGCAACGGCGTACAGTCCGTGCCCACAATCATTGTCGCGGGCGAATATGTCATCAACGGTGCGCAGCCGCCGGAGATCTTCATGAGGGCGTTCCGGCACATTGCGGGTGAGGTTGCGAAGAAGGCCGTGGCGGCGAACGTCTGACTAGGCTTGCAATCCGGGTTGACGTGCGCGTCAATTCGGCGGCACATGGGATCAAACAGAACAAGAATATCCGTGCCGGGAGAGACCCATGGCCACCGATACCGCTACCGCCGAACCCCAAGCCGTCGACAAGGCAGCGATCCTCGCCCGATATCGCGAGGAACGCGACAAGCGCATCCGCCCCGACGGCAACGAGCAATATCTCGAACTCAAGGGGCAGCTCGCCCATTATGCCGAAGACCCCTATGTCCCGCGCAAAGAACGCGAACCGCTGACCGATCACGTCACCGTCGCGTTCGTCGGCGGCGGATTTTCCGGGCTTGCGACGGGCGCGCGGCTCAAGGAAGCGGGGATCGACGACATCCGAATCGTCGAAAAGGGCGGCGATTTCGGCGGCACCTGGTATTGGAACCGCTATCCGGGCGCGCAGTGCGACACTGCCTCGATGATCTACATGCCGCTGCTCGAAGAGACGGGGCATATGCCGAGCGAGAAATATGTCCACGCGCCGGAAATCTTCGATCATTGCCGCCGCATTGGCGAACATTACGGGCTTTACGAGCATGCGCTCTTTCACACACGCATCGAACGCCTCGAATGGGACGGCGAGCTTTCGCGCTGGACGATCGAGACTGATCGCGGCGACAAATTCACCGCGCAATATGTCGCGCTCGGCACCGGCCCGCTCCACGTCCCCAAGCTTCCCGGCATCCCCGGCATCGGCGATTTTGCGGGACACAGCTTTCACACCAGCCGCTGGGACTATGCCTATACCGGCGGCGACGAACGCGGTGCGCCGCTCGACAGGCTCGGCGACAAACGCGTCGCCATCATCGGCACCGGCGCGACATCGGTGCAGGTCGTCCCGCACCTCGCCCGCGCCTGCAAGGAGCTGTACGTCGTGCAGCGCACGCCCTCTTCGGTCGATGTGCGCGCCAACGAGCCGATCGATCCCGACTGGTTCGAAGAGATATCGACGCCGGGCTGGCAGACGCGCTGGCTCGACAATTTCACCGGCAACCAGGGGCTGGGCTTTGCGACCGAGGATCTGGTCAAGGACGGCTGGACCGACCTCGCCCATCGCATTCGAAGCCGGATCGCCGATCTGCCGCCGGAAAAGCGCACGCCCGAAAACATGCTCGCGGCGTGGGAAGACGCCGATATCGAGAAGATGGAGGAGATCCGCGCCCGCGCCGGCGAGATCGTCAAGGACGGCGAAACCGCGGAGAAGCTGCAAGCCTGGTATCGCCAGCTCTGCAAGCGGCCCTGCTTTCACGACGAATATCTGCAGGCGTTCAACACGCCGGGCACGCACCTGATCGACACCGACGGCAGGGGCGTCGAGCGGATCACCGCCAAAGGCTTCGTCGTCGGCGGCAGGGAATATGAAGTCGACTGCATCGTCTATGCTTCGGGCTTCGAGGTCGGCACCAGTCTCGAACGCCGCATGGGTTTCGATCCGGTCGGCCGCGACGGGCAGACGCTTTCGCAAGCATGGGAAGACGGGATGCGGACCAAGCACGGCATTCATGTGCACGGCTTTCCCAACCTGTTCCTCGTCCAGGCGACGCAAGGCGCCAACCTGATCTCGAACTACCCGCACAATCTCGTCGACAGCGCCAAGACCATCGCGACGATGATCGCCCATGCCGAAGAAACCGGCGCGGACGAGATCGAGGTGACGCAAGAGGCGCAGACGAAATGGGTCGAGCTATTGATGACCGGCCCCGGCATGCTGATCGGCACGCCCGATTGCACGCCCGGCTACTACAACAATGAAGGCCACCCGACCGAGCAAGCCAAATACGCCGTCGGCTATCCCGCGGGCGCCCAGGCCTATTTCAAGTATATCGAGGACTGGCGCACGAACGGGCGATTCGAGGGGGTGGAGTTTCGCTAGCGCCGCGCGAACAGCGTGCGTTTCTTCGCAAAGGTCACACCTGCTTTACACTTGCTTGACACAGGCCTGGGCAATTGGGTCCCGGAAAAGGCCGTACGCGGGTATCGGAACACCCGGAAGTCGCACATGTCCCCCTCCACGCGCGCGAGCGCAGCGCTGGACCGTTTCGCCAATATGCACCACTGAGAAGGAGCCGCGCGGAGGCTATCAGAGCAGAGGACGAGTAGGACAGGGAAAAGGTCCGCATTGCGTCCACAGCAGGCGACGGATGGATTTCTGCATTTGGGTGGTTTTCTGAACGCCGATTTTGAAGCGCTGAAGACATTCACTACTTTGCAAGCGCCACGATTGCGAGGTTCGCGAAAGCTATGGCCGGACGGTCATGGTCGCGGGTCTTCTCCATATCGATTGGCGCCCATCGACCCGGGCCAAAATGCTAGAACGAGCGTCAATAGCGACAATACTATGAAGGCTAGGCTCTCAACGAGATGCGGCTCCCTAGGCACAATACGATGATCAACAAAACTCTCTGCGTAAACGGACAAAAATTCGATATCACGCCAAAAAGTAATGGCAATTGGTGGCAATGCCACCAAGCCCAACCAACCTGACCTGTCCTGATCGTGAAGGCGACGAATGAACAATGCAGGCATGGGAATAAATAGTAGAATCTGGACCATGAACCGGACCACGAAGGTCGCGTAGAAGCCTAGAATGACCGACGCTATGCCTACTGCGATGAAGTTAGCTGCTGTTGCTAATATCGCGTAGACGACCAAATCTGTCCGCCTCGTTCGCCCGGAAAATCTGAAGACCCCATTCAGTGCCCGGAGGAGGCCTGAACGAAACAGCTCGATGTTCTCGTTCATCGGTTCGTAGGCCATGAAATTCTGCCTGCATCATTTTGCCGATGTCCGCAAATGAGTCGAAAGCCGAACGTCGGCCTTAATCTGAACGTCGGCTTTAATTGTGTGACCCTCTGCCATTGTACAGTCACACTCCGTCCTGAAACCGAGCAATTGCTCTGCAGCCATCAAATCTAGGCCGCCTGACTCGCCTCGTCCTTGCGGCTTTCCTCGTTCAGCATTTCCGCCAGCAGGAAGGCCAGTTCGATCGCCTGGCCCGCGTTCAAACGCGGGTCGCAATGGGTGTGGTAGCGGTTGCCGAGGTCCTGTTCGGATAGGTCCATCGCGCCGCCCGTGCATTCGGTGACGTCCTGACCGGTCATCTCGCAATGGATGCCGCCGCCATGGGTGCCTTCGGCGCGGTGGACGGCGAAGAAGCCCTTCACCTCGGCAAGGATGCGGTCGAACGGGCGGGTCTTGTAGCCCGACGCCGCCTTGATCGTGTTGCCGTGCATCGGGTCGCACGACCAGATGACCGGGTGACCTTCGGCCTTTACCGCGCGCACGAGCGGGGCGAGGCCGTCCCCGACCTTTTCATGGCCGAACCGGCTGATCAGCGTAATGCGGCCCGGCGAGCGATCGGGATCGAGGATGTCGAGCAGCTTGAGCAGGTCGTCCGTGGCAAGGCTCGGCCCGCATTTCATGCCGATCGGGTTCGATATACCGCGGAAGAATTCGACATGCGCCGAATCCTCGAACCGCGTCCGATCGCCGATCCAGACGAAATGGGCGCTGGAGGCGTAATAATCGCCGGTCGTGCTGTCCTGCCGCGTCAGCGCCTGCTCATAGGGCAGCAGCAGCGCCTCGTGGCTGACGTAAAAGTCCGTGCCGTTGAGTTGCGGCACACGGTCGGCATCGATGCCGCACGCGTCCATGAAGGCGAGCGCCTCGCCGATCCGGCCGGCCAGTTCCTCGAACTTGGTCGCCCAGGGGCTGCGTCCCATGAAATCGAGCGTCCAGCTGTGCACCTTGTGGAGGTTGGCATAACCGCCGCCGGCATAGGCGCGCAGCAGGTTGAGCGTCGCGGAGGCCTGCGAATAGGCGCGCAGCATCCTCTGCGGATCGGGAATGCGCGAGGCGGGCTCGAACGCGATGTCGTTGACGATGTCGCCGCGATAGGAGGGCAGGGTGACGCCGTCCTGCTCCTCGACGTCGGAGGAGCGCGGCTTGGCGAACTGCCCGGCCATTCGGCCGACCTTCACCACCGGCATCTTCGAGGCATAGGTCAGGACGACGGCCATCTGCAGGATGACGCGGAAGGTGTCGCGGATATTGGTGGGATTGAACTCGGCGAAGCTTTCGGCGCAGTCGCCGCCCTGCAGCAGGAAGGCGCGGCCCGATGCGACTTCGGCAAGTTCGGCGCGAAGCTGCTTCGCCTCGTCGGCGTAGATCAGCGGCGGATAGGAGGCGAGCGTCTGCTCCACCGTGGCAAGCGCCGCGGCATCGTCATAGGCCGGCATCTGGATGCCGTTGGCCTCACGCCAGCTATCGGGTTTCCATTCCATACCCATCGCAATCGCTCACATTTCCGCCAGTTTCGCGGGATCGATGCGGCAGCATGACGCAGATTGCAACCAAGTTTTGTTGGTCACGGAGATAGGGAAATTGCACCGAATGTGCCGATCCGGCCCGCCGGTTTCGCCAGCGACGGGCCGGAAAGGCGTGACCGCTACCGCTGTCAGGCCAGATCAGTGTCGTCGACCCAGTTGCCGTGGAAACCGGGCGGGACGCGATGCGGTAGGCGAATCGTCGCGACCGGATCGCCCTCGAAATCCTTGACGTCGAGGATGACGAGATCGGTCGTCTCGTTGTCGGCATCGACGACGAGCCCCATCAGATGGCCGTCCAGTTCGCCCTCGCCATAGGGCACGAACACGAACTCGCCGGGATAGCGGTGCGTGCCGAAATCGTGCGTTTCGCGCGTGCCGGTTTCCAGGTCGTGCTTGTAGAGGAAGCTGTCGCCGACGAATTCGGCGCCGGCATTGTTCGTCGCGACGGTATAGGCGTAGCGATAGGGCTTGCCGGTGAGGCGTTCGTCGAAGCGCGGAAATTCCTGCGGATCGGGATCGAGCACGGTGCGTTCGACCTTGCCGCCCTTGCCGTCGATGACCCAGCGTTCGAAACTCATCCGGCTGTCGTCGGGGCCTTCGGTGCTTTCATGGAACAGCTTGTCGTGGACGCAGACGTCCATGACGACGGCACCATCCGCGCGCTCATAGGCATTGGCCGGGTGGAAGACATAACAGGGATCGATATCGTGCCAGACGATCGTGTCGCCGACCGCTTCCTTGCCGAGCAGCCCGATCCGCGCCTTGTGCTGCGGGTTCCAGGCATAGGGGAAACCATAGCCGCCCATGATCCGCTTCATCGAGAAGGTGACGGGCAGGTCCATGACGACGACATAATTGCCGGTGATCGCACAATCGTGGATGCTGGGCCCGTGTTCGACGGCGATGGGTTCGTCGCGGCGGACTTTCCCGTCGGTGCCGAGTACCGTGTGATGGACGACGTTGAGATCGGGTGCGTTGTACGTGATCGCGTGCAACTCGCCGGTTTCCGGATCCTTGTGCGGATGGGCGGAAAAGGCGCTGCCGAGCGTGCCGTCGAAATCGCTGTGCCGGACCGTGTCGAGCGTGTCGGACAGTTCGACCGGATGGCCGCCCGCCTCGACGACGCCGAAGATCTTGCCGGCATGGCCGATGACGTTGGTGTTGACGGTGTCGCTGCGATCGTTGCGCGGGCCTGGGGCAGGGGGCTCGCCCAGCGCCTTGCTGACCGCGTTCGAACGAAGCCAGCGATTGCGGTACCAGTCGGCCTGACCGTCCTTGATCCGGATGCCGTGAACCATGCCGTCGCCGACGAACCAGTGATGGGTGGCGGCGTTCACGGGTCCGATCGGATTGGGGCCGATCCGCATATAGCGTCCGTCGAGATGTGCCGGGATGGCGCCGGTTACAGGCAGCTGCTCGAGCGTCACCTCCTCGGTCATCGGCCGGTGGAGACCCGAGACATAGGGGTGATCGCCCTTGCGGCTCTTCATGGCGGCGCTCGCCTTGCCGATCCCCAGGATCGCCGATCCGACGCCTTTCCTGATTGTCTCTTCCACTTTGCTGGCCATGATTACTGTCCTCGTTTCGCTTCCGGTGAAAAGCCGCGGTTGCGGTCCGACTCGAAATGTTTACACTGTTATCTTAGGGCAAATGATAACAGTGTCAACATGAGTTGCAAAACAGGACGCGATGACGAAGAAAAAAGACGGCTATCATCATGGCGACCTGCGAAGCGCGCTCGTTAAAAACGGCCTGAAACTGGTCGCCGACACCGAAGACGGCGATGTCGGCCTGCGCGAGGTGGCCCGCGAGACCGGCGTCAGCGCGACCGCCGTCTACCGCCATTTCCCCGACAAGGACGCGTTTCTCCGGGCGCTGGCCGGTGCGGGATTCGAGATGCTTTACGACGCACAGGCGAAAGCGGCTGCGGGGCGGGCGGCAAAGGATGAAGGCTTTCGCGCCATCGGCCAGGCCTATGTCCATTTCGCGATCGATCATCCGCCGCTGTTTCGCTTGATGTCGCGCTACATGCCGAGCGCCGACGATTTCCGCGAAGGCCGGCTGGCCAAGGGCAATCGCGCTGGCCGGTTACTCACGGACTATCTGGCCGAATTGCTGCCCGGCGAAGAGAATGAATCAAAGCGGCAGGTTGCCGCGATTCAGGCGATTGCACTCGTTCATGGCCTCGCCCAGCTCGTGCTCGGTGGCCAGATTCCGAAGGACAGGTCGCTGATCGATGCTGCGGTGGACGAATTCGGCAGCTGGCATCACGAGAGCTGATCAGGCCCCGGGCACCCCGAGGCCACGCGCCGAAGCATTGATCCGCGCCAGCTGCTGCGAATTGCCCGAAAAGGCCTCGCGCGCGCGGCGCCAGGCGGCTGCCGCCTGAGACGACTGGCCGAGCTGCATCCGGGATCGCATCAGCATGATCCAGCCATCCGCATCATTGGGATTGTTTCGCAGCCGCCGGTCGAGCCCTTCGACCATATTTTCGATCATCATGTCCTGCTGGCCTTGCGGCAGCTGGCTGGCCGAGCGCATTTCCTGCGGGGTAGGCCCCGGAATGCCCTGCGTCGCGGCGGACGGCATCTGGTTCGCCGCAGCCGTCCCTTCGGGGGGAAGCCGGTCGCTGACATCGATCCCCGAAAGCTCCGACACCTCGTTGATCAGGCGCCGGACATCGGCGGCCCAGGGCGCATCGGGCGGCGAATCGCGGAGCAGCGCGATCCAGACATCGAGCGCTTCAGCCCGCTGCCCGGCCATGTCGAGCCTGACGCCTTCGAAATAGCGGGCACGCGGATCGGTCGGATCGAGCTCGAGCGCCCGGGCGAAGGCCTGTTGCGCGGCCGCCGGAAATTCATTCGGCGTCGCGAGAACGAGCGCTTCGCCGAGCGCGGAATGGTAGCGCGCATTGGTCGGGTCGAGTTCGGCGGCACGGCCATAGGCACGCGCCGAATCCTGATAGCGCTCGACCTGGAAATAGGAGAGGCCGAGCAGCGCCCAGCCCTCGACATCGTCGGGATTGTCATCGAGCCTCTGCTCGAGCTGCGGGATCGCCTGGCTGAGATCGCCGCCGGACGCCTCCATGGGCGCGCCCTCGGTCGGCGCACCGCTTTCGGCCGCGCCCTGGCTGCCGTCGCGGGTCAATGCATAGCCGATCGAGAAGGTCGCGATCGCCGCCGCCGCTATGAGCACATAGCGCCCCGGCCCCGATCGATCGTTGCTCTTTTGTGTCGCCGAACCAGCCATTTCGATCCTTTTCACGGAATTTCGCCTACTATCTAGCTTGTCGCGTCAAAGATGATAGGGTGATGACGGGTCGCACAGAAACTGGCAGTGTCCGGAACGATAACCGGGCCTTCGACGATTGAGCTTCAGGGGGAAGGGCGTGTCGGAGACATTTCGTATTGCGATCATCGGTTCGGGCCCGGCTGGCCTGAGCGCCGCCGCACGCGCGGCACAGCTCGGTATTTCGCACATCCTGCTCGAAAAGACCGATCACCTTTCCGATACGATCTACAAATATCAGAAGGGCAAGCACATCATGGCGACGCCGGATCAGCTGATTCTGCGTTCGGACATCGATTTCAAGGCCGGGAAACGAGAAGCGATTCTGGACATCTGGGACGAACAGACCGAGGGGCATTCGGTCAACGTTCGGTTGAATTCGGAAATCACCGCGATCGAAGGCGAAGAGGGCGCGTTCACCATCGGCCTCGCCGATGGCGAGAAGATCGCTGCCGAAACGATCATCCTGGCGATCGGCACCCAGGGCAATCCCAATCTCGTGCGCTGCCCGGTCGAAGACGGCGCGGTCGTCCAGTACACGCTCGACGATCCGGGCGAATATATCGACGAGCATATCTTCGTGATCGGTGGCGGCGATGCGGGAATTGAAAATGCGCTCGGCCTCGCCGCCGATCCCGAACAGCGCAACACGGTGACGCTGCTCAATCGCGGCGCCGACTTCCCGACCGCCAAGGGCGCCAACGTCAAGGCGCTCCAGGCCGCTCATGACGAGGGCCGCCTCACCATCATGACCGAAACCACGGCGGCAGAGATCAACAGAGGCGAAATCGTTCTCGACACCCGGGACGGCACGGCCAAGGCGCGCTGCGACCGGGTGATCGCGCGAATGGGATCGGCTCCGCCGCGTGCCTTTGTGGAGGCTTGCGGGATCGAGTTCCTCGGGCCGGACCGGACGGCCTTTCCGAAGCTTTCGCCGACCTTCGAAAGCACCAAGAAGGGCATCTATGTGATCGGCGCTCTCGCCGGCTATCCGCTGATCAAGCACTGCATGAACCAGGGTTATGACGTCGTCGAGTTCATCAACGGCAATGCCGATCTCAAACCTGCCGACGAGCCGCTGCTCGAGGCCAAATTCAAGGATATGCCGGGCAACCAGCCGGTCGAAGACTGGCTCGAATTCCTGCGTTCGCGAGTCGGAATCCTCAACGAAATGTCGCCGTTGCAAATGCGCGAATTCATGCTCGATTCCGAGGTGCAGTTCTATCGCAAGAACCAGGTCATCTTCGAAAAGGGCGATCCGGGATCGTCGGTCTTCGGCATCGCGCAGGGCAAGGTCCTCGTGCAATTGAGCGATACCGATCCCTCGCTGACCCAACCGATCGAGGAAGGATCCATCTTCGGCGAGGTCGGCCTTGTTTCGGGCCGCCGTCGCGGCTCGACGATTCGTGCCGCCGAGGACACCATCGTCGTCGAGATTCCGCGTATGGCCACGTTGAAGCTGATGGCATCGGTGCCGGCGGCGAAAGCGGCCGTGACGCGTATCTCGACCGAGCGGCAGTTGCTGCAGATGTTCGGATCGGGATTGAAATCCGAAGATCTGGTCGAGGTGCTCGACACCGCCGAGGTAATACAGGTGAAGGCCGGCGAAGCGGTGATCACCGAAGGCGAGACCGACAGCGATATCTACGTCATCCGCTCGGGATCGATGGTCGTCGAAAAGACGATTGGCCGAAAGCCGGTCTTCCTGTCGTACCTCCCGGCAGGCTCCTATGTCGGCGAAATGGCACTTCTCGGCGAGACGAAGCGCACCGCGACCGTCCGTGCGGCGATCAAGTCCGAGGTCATCAAGCTCGGCGGCGACGCTTTTGCCGCGTTGCTCGAGAAAAATCCGAAACTGTTCGAGCAGACGCGGCGCGAAATGTCCCGCCGCGAGGATCTCAACAATTTCGTCGA
>NZ_CAKZNF010000062.1 GCF_937129435.1 uncultured Parasphingopyxis sp.
CATTGTGCGCCACGCACCCCGGTTCGGCGCGCGAGCGCACACAATGCTCGCGGCTGAGGCGGAGCATTTCGTCATGCCGGTAATAAGAAGCACGGCGTGCGCCTGATCACTTAGATCCCAAACCTATTCGATGCCGCGGGCGGCGCGCAGACCCCCGACCAGTGCTCGAGCCGACTCCATGATGTCGGAGGTGTCGTCAGTTTGTAGCAACATGGCAACAAGGTTGTAGGCATAGAGGACAGTGCTAGGGTGACGCACGCCCGATTGCTCGCTTCGAAGCTCAAAGGCGCGGCGATACAGCGGCGCGGCTTCATCGTAGCGGCCCTGCGCCGAATAGTTGGCGGCAAGGTTATTCGTCATCGACAAGAGACGGGACAGTCTAGGAGCTTGTGATTGTCTAAAATATTCCAGACTTCGCCTTAGAAGTGGTTCTGCTTCATCGAAACGGTGCTGAGCATAATAAACCGACGCTACGTTGTTGAGTTGCAACATCGTCTGGGGATGATCGGCGCCGACCAACGACTCCAAAGTATTATAAATGCTCTGATGGAGCGCTTCGGCTTCATCGAGGCGATCGAGTTCCCGATAGAGCATGGCCAGATTCCTTGCGACGAAGAGTGTTTCGGGATCACTGGGACCGCGCGTCCGCTCGAATGCTTCAAAGGCACGTTGCGCCAACGGCAATGCTTCGCCGAACCGCCCTACATCGCTGTAAAGCGCGGCAAGGTTGCTGATCGAGGCCAAAGTATCGGGGTGGTTGGGTCCCAGCACCTGCTCCTGAGCTGACAGGACATGCAGATATAGCGGTTCGGCTTCATCGTATCGGCCATTTTCCGCGAGGAAGATGGCAAGCCTGTTGCCCATCGCCAATGTATCGGGATGGTCGCGGCCCAGTGTGCGAACCTGGGCATCGAACACGCGTCGATATAGCGTTGCCGCTTCGTTGAAGCTTTCTTGATCGTCCAGCAATGTGGCAAGGCGGGTTGCCAATCCAATGGTGTCCGGGTGGTCCGGGCCGAACGTCCGCTCGTTGAATTCGAGAGCGCGTCGCAACAGGGGCTCGGCTTCGTCGAGGCTGTTGCGATCCAAATAAAGAGGGATCAAGCGATTGAGCGCCACCATTGTATCGGGATGGTCGACCCCTCTCGTTCGTTCGGTGGATTCAAACGTCCGCAGAAATAGTAGTTCCGCCTCGCTCGCGCGATCCATATTATAATAGAGAATTGCCAGATAGTTGACCACCGTCAACGAATCAGGATGATCGGGGCCGAGCGTTTCATCGCGAACGGCGAGTGCCTGCAACAAAAGCGGCTCGGCTTCGGCATATTGCCGGTTGGCGAACAGCACTTCTGCCTGTCGCAGGAGTTCTTCGGCCGGGTCGGCGCCGGGGGACTGAGCATGGGAGGGCGCGGCGTTTGCCGATGACACGATTGAGACTGGCGAAAGCCCGGCGCTGCCTAAAAGCGCTATTGAATAAAGCAGAATTTTCCGGCGCATTCCTCCACCTTTTCTAAGCCTAAACGCGCTTTAGCCGAGAGGGTTTACCCGGCCTACCCTTCCGCCACAATCTCCACCGGCATGTCGGTGAACCCGTGCAGGAAGCAGCTTTCCAGCCGCGTCCAATCCCCGCGCGGTTCCACGCGCCAGCCGCGTTTGACGATCTGCTCGATATAAATCTGCAGCTGCAGCTCGGCGAGGCGGGCGCCGACGCAGCGGTGAATGCCGAAGCCGAAGCCGATATGGCGGCGGGCGTTTTCGCGGGTCACGTCGAACCGGTCGGCATCGGCGAACAGCGCTTCGTCGCGATTGCCGGAGATATACCAAAGGATCAGCTTCTCGCCCGCCTTGATCGCGTGCCCGTCGAGTTCGGTATCTTCGAGCGCGGTGCGGCGCATATGGGTGACCGGCGATTGCCAGCGGATGATCTCCGACGCCGCGTTGGGGATCAGCGACGGATCGGCGCGGAGCTTGTCGAGCTGATCGGGATAGCGGTTGATGGCGTCGATAAAGCCCGACATCGAATTGCGCGTCGTATCGTTGCCGCCGACGATCAGCAGCGCGACATTGCCCATCCGCTCGGCCGGCGGCATTTGGCCCATGGCTTCGGAATGGATGATGCGCGACATGAGATCGTCGGCCGGCGGGGCGGCGCGTTTCTCCTCGAACAGGCGGTCGAAGCGGGTCAGCATCTGCATCATCTGCTCGAGCCAGAGCATCCGGCGTTCCTCGCTCTGATCGGGCGTCACCTCGCTCGCCCAGTCGGACCAGCGTTTGAGATCGTGGCGCTCCTCCCAGGGGAAATCGAACAGGGCGCAGATCATGCCGATGGTGATCGGGATCGAAACGCGCTCGACCCAGTTGAAGGTCTCGCCGACGGGCAGCACGTCGAACAGTTCGCCGACGCGCTGGCGGATCTCGACCTCGCGGCGCGCCATTTCGGACGGGTTGAAGCTCGGCTGGACGACGCGGCGCTGCTCGGTGTGCCGCGGCCTGTCCATGGCGATGAAATTCTCGAACTTCTGGGCGATCTCGTCCATCGGATCGATGATGGTGATGCCGCCATTGGCCGTGTCGGAGCTGTAGATATCGGGCAGCGCCTCGACCTGCTGGATCAGGCCGTGCGACGAGACCGACCAATAGGGGCCGTAGGGGCTTTCGGGGTGCCAGGCGAGCGGCATTTCGGCGCGCAGCTGGGCGAACGGCTCCTGCCAGCGATCCTCGGTATAGAGCGCGGCGTCGGAGACATCGACGGGCGCGATCGGGCGGGTATCGGCATCAGCCGTAACAGTAGCCATGGGCGGGTTCCTCTCTCGGGCGGGAAGGTATCACCGGTGGCGGGGCAGGGGCAATGGACGTTCGTCCCGGCGGTCTTCGGCATTTGCGTCTCCTCTCCCTCCCAAGTCTTCGACCTCGCCGCGCGTCGACCGATTCAATTGGTTGAGTTGAAAGGGGTTTTTGAAATCGCCCGCGGAACCAAGTCCCTTTCGGAAGGTTGTTCGTGCACGCTTATATGGCGGGCCGAAACAAGGAAACGAACGATGGCAGATACCGTGGACAAGGACGCAACGCATATCCTGACCGACGACCACCGAAAGGTGGAAACGCTGTTCGAAAAATTCGAAAAGGCGAGCGGCGCCTCCGCGAAGAAAAAGATCGCGGAAGACATCTGCTCCGAGCTCAAGATCCACGCCATGATCGAAGAAGAAATCTTCTATCCGGCGCTCAAGGGCAAGGTCGACGACGATCTGCTGCGCGAAGCCTATGTCGAACATGACGGCGCGAAAATCCTGATCAACGAAATCGTCGCCGGCTCGCCGGACGAGACATTTTACGATTCCAAGGTGACGGTGCTCAAGGAACAGATCGAGCATCATGTCGAGGAAGAGGAAAAAATGCGCGACAATATGTTCCAGCAGGCCCGGGCGGCGGATGTCGACCTCGAAGCGCTGGGCGAGGAGATGCTTGCGCGGAAAAAGGAGCTTCAGGACAAGGCGGAAACCGAAGGCCTGCCCCCTGCCGAGCCGACGACAATGCAAGGCGCATAGGCGGCCCCCTATTGTCCGGTCCGCACCGGCCTCGGGGAAATGTGGTCAGGGCGAGCCGCTTAGTCCTGCCGATGCGTGTTCAAAAACGCCGCGACCGCTTCGCCGAAGGCGTCGTTCTCGTCGCCCGCGACCATGTGCCGGGCGCCTTCGACGTCGGTATATTCGGCCGAGGGGACGACCGTGCGGAAATGGCGGGCGGCTTCTTCGTCGACCAGCTCCGACGAACGGCCGCGCACGAGATGGATCGGGCAGGCGATGGCCGCCACCGCCTGTTCCAGCCGGTCGGACCAGTCATTGCCGCGCGTTCCCCGCGTCCCGCCCATGAACGCCGGGTCCCAATGCCAGCGCCAGCGTCCGTCCTCGCCATGGCGGAGGTTCTTCTTGAGGCCTTCGAGGCTCTTCGGGCGCGGGCGGTGCGGCAGATATTCGGCGATGACATCGGCCGCCTCTTCGAGCGTTGCGAAACCGTCCTCGGCATGGCGGCCCATGAACCCGGTGACGCGGTCGCGCCCCTCGTCGCTCATCCGCGGCACGATATCGACGAGCGTGATCGTCGCGAAACTGCCGGGCCGGACGAAACCCTCGGCCACCAGCGAGGCGATCCCGCCCAGCGACGCGCCGACGACATGCGGACGGAGGCTGCCCGGCGCGACATGATCGGCCATCGCGATCAGATCGCCGGCGAATTTCTCGATTCCATAGCCGCCTTCGCCGGCCCAGCCGCTGTCGCCATGGCCGCGCAGGTCGATCGCGACCGTGCGCCAGCCGCCGCTCGCGGCCAGCTGCGCCGCCGCCCCCTTCCACGCATGCCGCGTCTGCCCGCCGCCATGCGCGAAGATGACCGGCTCGCCGTCTTCGGGTCCGTGCGTCTCATAGGCGATGGCGGGCTGATCGGGGCGGGTGAGGGCGGAAGGTGCTGTGGCCATGGCCGCAAGAGTGCGGATGGTTTACGCGCACGTCAAGTCGTGCCGCGTCCGCGGTGGCGACATTTCCGTTGCCGTGGGACTTCAACAGAATCGATTGCGGTAAAAGCCGCCGGTAAGACGCGACTGGACGGCGCCGGAGAGGCGGCGGCGTTCGCGCAGTTCGGCGAGCTGGGTTCGGGCGAGCAGGATTGCCTCCGCACGGCCGCCCTCGTCCAGCGAGATGAGCGTTCGCGCCAGGCTCCAACCCGTTGCGACGGTGGCCGGATGCCCGGCGCCGAACACGGTTTGGCTACCGATATAGGCGCGGCGGTAGAGCGGGACCGCCTTGGTGAAATCGCCACGCAATGCCTCGAGGCGGGCAAGATCCATCAAACCCTCGATCGCAAATACGCAGCTCTCTCCGAGCAAATCGGCCCAGCCTTCCGCATAGCCGCGCAGCAGCGGCTCGGCTTCGTCATATCGTCCTTGTCCGAGATAGAGCAATCCGAGGCCGCGGGCGGCGAGCGAAATCCGTTGATCGTCCTCGCTGGCGTCGAGGGAGCTGCGATAGAGACGCTCGGCCTCGGCGGCGTCGCCCGTTGCCGCGAGCGTCGCTGCGAGATCCGTCATTGCGTCACGGCGCGCGGCATCCGGCGACATTCCATCGGGCGCGGGAATGGCGAGCGCGCGCTCGAAGAGCGGGCGAGCCTGGCCATATTGGGCCTGAGCCAAATAAACTCGGCCAAGCGCGCCGAGCGCTTCGGCCAGCGCCAGCGGGTCTTGCGGCGCCAGATTCTCTTGATATTCGAGCGCAAGCGTCAGCAAGGGCTCGGCTTCGGCGAGCTGGCCCTGCCGCAGGTAAACGCGGCCGAGAGCGGCCTGGAGGGGAACCTGCTGATCGGGGCGTATGTCGGCGCGCGAGGCCAGGCCATCGAGCGCGGCGCTGTACGCCTCGGCGGCTTCGCCGTAACGCTGGATCCCGTCATAGACATCGGCGGCGGCGCGGCGGGCCTCGATCGCCAGGAGATCGCCCGGGCCGAGAAGGGCGTCGGCGCTTTCGATCGCCTTCTCGATTTCGTCGAGCGCGCGAAAGGGAAGGCCGTCCTGATACAGCGCAATGCCGGCGAGCGTGCGAATGCGGATAATTTCGGGCGTGTCGGGCTCGCCCCTTTCTTCGCGGGGGCGCAACAGCCGATGCGCGAAAGCCCAGGTCTCGGTCGGATCGTCGCCCGCGAACAGCGTCTCCATTCGGGCGAGCGCAGCGGGCGGGTCGACGGGTTGTGCCCTCGTAATGGCGGGGGTGAGCATAAGGGAAATACCCAGCAGCACCGCAACCCGCTGCACTCTGCCTGTCATACTGCGCCTCTCTCCGCCCGCCTGTCGATAGCGCAACGCGGCGACAATAGCATTGCCAAAATCATCGATAACCAGATAGGCAAAAACATCTTGACATCGTCACGCTGTTTCGGTACATATTGCGAACATCGAAAATTGTAAGCGATTCGGGCCGGCCGCTCTCCAGCGGTTCCGGCCCTTTTCTTGTCTGGAGTGTGCGCCATGGCCGACACCGAACCCGATCTCACGCGCAACGCCGCGGGCGGGCCGCAGCTGAAGGAAACGCGGGCGCGGCGGTTCGGCAAGGCGGACAAGGCCGTCTTTCTCGATACGCTGGCGGCGACCTGCAACATCGCCGCCTCGGCGCGGGCCTGCGGGTTCAGCACCAGCACGATCGAACGGCATCGCAATAAGGATGCGACCTTCCGCGACAATGTCCGCCGGGCGCTGACGACCGGCTATAAGCGCCTCGAAATGGCGATGCTCGAACGCGCGATCCACGGTGTCGAGGAAGAGGTGTGGCACGCCGGCAAGATCGTCGGCACCAAGATCGTCTATTCGGACAATGTCGCGCTGCGCCTGCTGGCGCTGCATCGCGACAGCGTCGAGACGCCCGAACGCGAGACCGAGATCGATCGCGAATATGAAGAGGCGAGGGCCGACCTGGAGGCGCGGCTCGACGAGATGCGGGAGAGGCTGCACGATGACGAGGCTTGATTTCCGCCCGGAAAATGTCGGCGGCAGGGCGACGTCCATAGCCGAATGGGTGTGTCGGATGGGCCAGCGCGCGCGCAAGGCATGGCTCGACAAGGTATCCAAGCGCGACATGATCCTGTTGCGCCATTGCTGGGCTTTCTGGGTGCGGCGGGATCAACGGCCGCCCCAGGGCAACTGGAAGACGTGGCTGGTGCTGGCCGGGCGCGGCTTTGGCAAGACGCGGATGGGTGCCGAATGGGTGAAGCGGCAGGCGCGGCGGGCGAAGGCGCGGATCGCGTTGCTCGGCGCGACGTCCGACGAGGTGCGGCGCGTCATGGTGGAGGGCGAGAGCGGGATCCTGGCCAATTGCCGCGAATGCGATAGGCCGGTCTGGGAGCCGTCACTCGGCCGGCTGCGCTGGCCCAACGGCGCGACGGCGCACGTCTACAGCGCCGCCGAACCCGACAGCCTGCGAGGGCCGCAATTCGACGCCGCCTGGTGCGACGAGATCGCCAAATGGCCGCGCGGCGAGGAGGCCTGGGCGAATCTGGAATTCACGATGCGGCTGGGAAGCAAGCCGCAGATCATGGCGACGACGACGCCGCGCGGCGTGCCGCTGGTGCGGCGGCTGGTCGCGGCGGCTGGGTGAGGGGGTTCTTTGGTCTCACACAAAGCCACAAAAGCACGAAGAAGGGGGGACTCACGCAAAGACGCGAAGACGCAAAGGAAGACGGCTCTTCCGCGCAGCGGATTTCAATATTGTCCGATCGAGCGGCGTCTTTGCAATCGGAGTTCGTTGATTGCGCTGCGCGCTTTCTTCTTCGCGGCTTCGCGTCTTTGCGTGAGCAAAATCCTCTTCTCTTCGTGCCTTTGTGGCTTTGTGTGAAAAATCATTTTCCGCCGAAGCGAGCGGAGGGAGAAAATGCCCATGCCCGCACCCCCATTGCGCGTCGTCATCACCCGCGGCCGGACGCGGAACAACAGGCTGCATCTGCCGGGCCATTTCCTCGCCGGGGTGGAGGCCGAATATGCCGGCACGCGGCTGGGGCGGCAGGAGCTGGATGGCGAGCTGATCGAGGATATCGAGGGGGCGCTCTGGACGCGGGCGATGCTGGAGGCGTGCCGCGCGCCGGAGTTGTTGCCCGGCGAGGCGGCGGAGCGCTGCACCCGGATCGTGGTCGGCGTCGATCCGCCGGCGGGGACGGGCGGCGATGCCTGCGGGATCATTGTCGCCGGGCTGGGCCATGACGGCAGGGGCCATGTGCTCGGCGATTCGAGCGTCACGGGCGCGCGGCCCGGCCAATGGGCGCGCGTCGTGCGCGAGGAATATGGGCGCTGGCGCGCCGACCGGATCGTCGCCGAGGCCAATCAGGGCGGTGAGATGGTGCGCGAGGTGCTCGAGCAGGCGGGCGCCGTGCGGCTGCCGGTCCGGCTCGTCCATGCGAGCCGCGGCAAGTCCGCGCGCGCCGAGCCGGTGGCGGCGCTCTACGAACGCGGCGCCGTGGCGCATTGCGGCCGCTTCACCGCGCTGGAGGACGAGAT
>NZ_CAKZNF010000063.1 GCF_937129435.1 uncultured Parasphingopyxis sp.
AAATCGATCTGGGAAGCGCTGTTCCAGGGGCGCACCTGGACCGACTGGTATCTGGCGCAGCACAAGCGCTGGTATGGATGGAAGACGCTCGGCACCTTCCGTTCGCAGGAGGAAGCCGAAGCGGCGTGCACCGATCATGCCGGCGGCGAACTGCTCAACAACGGCGCTCGCGTCGTCGCCGAATTCACGCGCAAGGACGAGGAGTGACAATGGCTGTCACCATGTACGGCATCCCCAATTGCGACACGATCAAGAAGGCCAGGACGTGGCTCGACGATCATGGCTTCTCCTATGATTTCCACGACTACAAAAAAGCCGGGATCGAGGAGGCGAAGCTGGAGGCCTGGGTCGCCGAGGTCGGCTGGGAGCCGCTGCTCAACAGGCGCGGCACGACCTTCCGCAAGCTGTCCGATGCCGACAAGGCCGATATCGATGCGGCAAAGGCGGTGCGGCTGATGGCGGCCAACCCCTCG
The DNA here is from genome assembly GCF_937129435.1 of uncultured Parasphingopyxis sp. Lineage (GTDB taxonomy): Bacteria > Pseudomonadota > Alphaproteobacteria > Sphingomonadales > Sphingomonadaceae > Parasphingopyxis. The sequence goes on from NZ_CAKZNF010000063.1 coordinate 474, forward strand.
ATGATCAAGCGGCCGGTGGTGGAACGCGACGGGCCGTTGATGGTTGGTTTTTCGCCGGCCGACTACGCGGCGGCATTCGACGGGGAATAGGACATGGTCACCGCACGCTGGAACGGCGAGGTCATCGCGGAAAGCGACGACACGGTCGTCATCGAGGGCAATCACTATTTCCCGCGCGATTCGGTCGACGAGAGCAAGCTACTGCCAAGCACCACGAAGAGCGTGTGCCCGTGGAAGGGCACCGCGCATTATTATACCGTCGAGGCCGGTGGCGAACGCAATCCCTATGCCGCCTGGTACTATCCCGATCCGAAAGAAGCGGCCGCCGAAATCGCCGATCGCATCGCCTTCTGGAAAGGCGTCGAGATCGGCTGAGGACAATCTTAGCCTTCCCAGCGGAATACTTCGTCGAGCGGTTTGCCGAACACCCGCGCGATGCGGAAGGCGGCTTCGAGCGTGGGTGAATATTTGCCCTGCTCGATCGCCGCGATCGTCTGGCGGGTAACGCCGATCTTCTCGCCGAGTTCGGCCTGCGTCATCTCGCCGGCCAGGAAGCGAAGCGTACGAATGTCGTTGGTGAAGGGAAGCCTGGCCACCGATCAGGCCAGCCCGCGGCGATAGGCGCGAATTTCTAGGACGTAGCGCACGCTTTCGGCGAGGATGAAGGCGAAGAGCACGCCGTTGATCGCGACGAAGGTGTTCCATTCGTAGAGTGCGGCGCCCAATGCGATCACCAGCCCGAAGCTCAGGATCTCATAGGCCCGCGCGCTGGCGCGGTTTTCGATCGCGCGTTCGCGCTCATCCAATTCCGTGCGCGCCTCGCTCGGCTTCAGCAGGGCTACGACCGTGTGCCCGACGACATGGATGACGATCATCGCGACGATCACGCCGACCAGCAGGCCGAACAGATAGGGCTCGTCGGGATAGCCGTTGTCGACCGCGGTCAGGATAGTGATGAAATACCAACCCCAGACGAGCAGATTGGCGCCAAGCGCGATCCAGCGGCTCTTTTCATGGAAGGACATGGAAGGCTCCTGTTAAATGATTCGCACGCTATGTTAAAAATAAATAACATTGAGTCAATCATTATCGACATTGACGGCTTTCACGCGCTCGCTATGCTTTCGGCGCGCGTGCCAAACGGCTAAGCGGTCTTCCATGTCCACGACCTACACACTCGACACCAAGACCGACCGCGCACATCCGACGCCCAAGCCGATGAAGCGGTTGACGGTGCCGGCGATCCGCAAGCGCAAGACCGACGGCCAGAGCGGCGAGCCGCTGGTCATGCTGACCGCCTATACCGTGCGGATGGCGCAGATCATGGACCCGCATTGCGACCTGCTCCTCGTCGGCGATTCGCTGGGGCAGGTGATTTACGGCCTCGATTCGACGGTGCCGGTCAGCCTCGACATGATGATCGCGCATGGCGCCGCCGTCGTGCGCGGCAGCTATCACAGCGTCGTCGTCGTCGACATGCCGTTCGGCAGCTACGAGGAAAGCCCCGAACATGCGATCCGATCGGCGACGCGCGTGATGAAGGAAACGGGCGCCGCAGCGATCAAGATGGAAGGCGGCGAGGCGATGGCCGAGACCGTGGCCTTTCTTACCCGGCGCGGCATCCCGGTAATGGGTCATGTCGGCCTCACGCCGCAGGCGGTGAACGTGCTCGGCGGTCACAAGGTGCAGGGTCGCGACGATGCGACGGCGGCCAAGGTGATGGCCGACGCCAAGGCGATCGACGATGCCGGCGCGTTCAGCGTGGTCATCGAGGGCGTACTCGAACCCGTGGCGATCGACGTCACCAAGGCCGTATCCTGCCCGACCATCGGCATCGGCGCGACGGCCCAGTGCGACGGGCAGGTGCTGGTCGGCGAGGACATGCTCGGCCTGTTCGAACGCGTGCCGCGCTTCGTGAAGAAGTTCGATGACATGGCGGGAATGGTCGAAAAGGCCGTGGCGCAATATGCCGCCGATGTGCGGTCGCGCAGTTTTCCGGCGAAGGAACAGACCTACCAGCCCGCACAATAGGCTTGGAAGCGCCCCCGCTTTCCCTTATCGCGGCGCGCGGCTAAGGTCCGCCGCCACAGCTTCACGGAGAGATTGCATTGGCTATCACGCCGCAAGACAATTCGGCTTTCATGCGCGAAGTGGACGAGGAAGTCCGCCGCGATCAGGCGTCCGAATTCTGGAAGCGCTGGGGTGCGTGGCTCGCGGGTCTGATCGTTGTCGGCCTGGCCGGTTTCGGCGGCTGGCTCTGGTATTCGCACAGCCAGAACCAGGCGGCGGGTGAAGAGGCCGCCGCGCTCAGCAGCGCGATCGAACGCTATGAAGACGGCTCGACCGACGGGCTCGACGAGGATCTCGCCGCGCTGTCGGAATCGCCGCGCGCCGCCATTCGCGCTTCGGCGCTTCTCCAGCGCGCGAACCTGGCGCTGCGGGGCGGCAATGAGGACGCCGCGGCGCAATATTTCGCCCAGATGGTGGCCGACGAGGACCTGCCGCAGCCCTATCGCGACCTGGCGTTAATCCGCCAGACATCGGTCCAGTTCGAAGAGATGGAGCCACAGGCCGTGATCGATCGGCTGGCGGCCTTGGCCGTTCCCGAAAGTCCCTGGTTCGGAAGCGCCGGCGAACTGACCGCGCTGGCGATGATGGAAAAGGGCGACGATGAAGCCGCGGGCCGGCTCTGGGCCGCGCTGGCGGAGAATGAGGATGTGCCCGGCTCGATCCGCGCCCGTGCCGTGCAGCTGGCCAGCACGCTCGGCGTCGACGCGGTGCCGGACGAACCGGTTGATATGGATGAGGAAGCGGCGCCGCCACCGGCTGCGCCGCCAGTAGCGGGAAGTGAACAATGATGCGTAACCTAATGCTCGCCGGCCTGGCGTTGGCTCTGTCGGGATGCGGCCTGTTCGGGGGCGGCGATCCTGAAGTGACGCCGACGGTCGGCAACCGGGTCCCGATCCTCGTAAACGATGACGACCTGACGGCCGACGCGCAGATCGCGACCGTCCCGGTCGTCGTTCCGGCCCCGACCGCCAATGCGGCCTGGGTGCAGCCGGGCGGCAGCGCTTCGAAGAATCTCGGCCATCTGGCGCTGGGCGGCGCGCCGGTGCGCGCCTGGTCGGTCTCGATCGGCGAGGCCGGCAGCAACCGCGCGCGGCTTGCTGCGGCGCCCGTGGTCGGCAACGGCCGCGTCTATACGATCGACAACGACGCCACTGTCCGTGCGTTCGACGTGCAGACGGGCGGCGAAGTGTGGCGCACCCGCTTCGGCACCGATATCGACGGCGACAGCGCATTGTTTGGCGGCGGTGTCAGCCTGTCGGGCGACCGGCTCTATGTCACCAACGGCGTGGGCTATGCCGGGGCGCTCGATGCCAATACCGGTGCGCAGATATGGAAGGTCCGCCCCGGCGGCCCGCTGCGCGGTGCGCCGACGCTGGCCAACGGCAATGTCTATGTCCTTTCGCAGGACAGCCAGCTCTTCGCGCTCAACCCCGATAATGGCGATGTGACATGGCAGGCCGCCGGTTCGCTCGAAACCTCGGGCGTGTTCGGCGTCGCCGCACCCGCTTCGGCGCAGGGAACGCTTGTCGCAGGTTTCTCCTCGGGCGAGCTGATCGCCTATCGCTACGAGAATGGCCGCATCGTCTGGCAGGATTCGCTGACGCAGACGAGCATTTCGACCTCGGTCTCCACGCTCTCCGACATCGACGCCAGCCCGGTGATCGACAACGGCATCGTCTATGCGATGGGCGAAGGCGGGCGTACCGTGGCACTGCAGCTGACGACCGGCCAGCGGATCTGGGAAATCAATGCAGGCGGCCTCTCGACGCCCTGGATTGCCGGCGACTGGCTGTTCATCGTCACCGGCGATGCGCGGCTCGTGGCCGTGGCGCGCTCGAATGGGCGGATTCGCTGGATCAGCCAGCTGCCGCGCTTCCGGGATCCCGAAGACCGGCGCGGTCCGATCTTCTGGCATGGCCCGGTGCTCGCCGGTGGCCAGCTGATCCTGACATCGTCCGAAGGCAATCTCCTGTTCGCCGATCCGGCCAGCGGAGAGATCCGTCGCAACGACGATCTCGATACCAGTTTCAACCTGCCGCCGGTCGTCGCCAACAACACGCTGTTCCTGCTCGACGAAGACGGACGGCTCAGCGCCTGGCGCTAGGACGCCCGCTTCCGGGCGGAAAGGATAAGGCATATGGCGCGGCTGCCCGTCATCGCGATCGTCGGCCGCCCCAATGTCGGCAAGTCGACATTGTTCAACCGGCTCGTCGGCAAGAAGCTGGCGCTTGTGGACGACCAGCCCGGCGTGACGCGCGACCGGCGCGAGGGCGATGCGCGGCTGTTCGACCTCGATTTCCGCATCATCGACACGGCCGGTTATGAGGACGAAGACGCGCAGTCGCTTCCCGGCCGGATGCGCGCGCAGACCGAGGCCGCCGTCGCCGGCGCCGATATCGCGCTGTTCCTGTTCGACGCGCGCGCCGGGCTGACCCCGCTCGATGAAGAGATCGCCCGCTGGCTGCGCGCCACCGAGCGTCCGGTCGTGCTCGTCGGTAACAAGGCCGAGGGGCGTGCGGGCGAGGCCGGGCTCTATGAAAGCTTCGGTCTCGGCATGGGGGAGCCTGTGGGGCTGAGTGCCGAACATGGCGAGGGCATGGCCGATCTGTTCGGCAGGCTTGCACCGCTCGTCGATGAGATCGTCGCGGAAGACGCCGGCGCGGAGGATGAGGAAGAGGGTGCAGAGGGGCCGTTGAAGCTCGCCATTGTCGGCCGGCCCAATGCCGGCAAGTCGACGCTCGTCAACCGCCTGCTCGGCGAGAACCGCCTCGTCACGGGGCCCGAAGCCGGGATCACGCGCGATTCGATTACCGTGCCCTGGGAATGGCAGGGACGGCGCGTCGACCTGATCGATACGGCCGGGATGCGAAAGCGCGCCAAGGTCAACGACAAGCTGGAGAAGCTATCGGTCGCGGACGGGCTGCGCGCCGTCGATTTCGCCGAGGTCGTCGTGCTGATGCTCGATGCCACCAAGGGCCTCGAGCATCAGGACCTCAAAATTGCCGATACCGTTCTGCAGGAAGGCCGCGCGCTCATCATCGCCGTCAACAAATGGGACGTAGCGGAAGACCGCAAGGGCCTGTTCGAAGGCCTTTCGCGTGCGCTCGACGAGGGGCTGGCGCAGGTGCGCGGCGTGCCGCTGCTGCCGGTCTCGGCGAAGACGGGGCAGGGAACCGACGCGCTGATCGAAGCGGCTTTCGCCACGCGTGAAGCCTGGTCCAAGCGTGTGTCCACCGGCGAACTCAACCGCTGGTTTCGCGATGCGATCGAGCGCAACCCGCCGCCAGCGCCCAAGGGCCGGCGGATCAAGCTGCGCTACATCACCCAGGCGCGGACACGGCCGCCGAGCTTCGTCCTGTTCGGTACGCGGGTCGACCAGTTGCCGACCAGCTATCACCGCTATCTGTTGAACGGCATCCGGCGCGACCTGGGCTTCGGCGCGGTGCCCGTCCGGCTGACGATGCGGGCGCCCAAAAACCCCTATGATGGGGAGAAAGGCGCGTGAGCGTCGATATCGATGCGCGCGGATTGCAATGTCCCTGGCCGGCCCTGCGGCTGGCCCGGATCATGCGCCGGCAATCGCGCGCGACGATCGTTGCCGACGACCCGGTCGCGCCGAAGGAGATCGCGGCGCTCGCAGAAGAGCGCGGCTGGAATATCGGCGCGATCGAAACCGAAATCGGCAATGGATTTGCGATCTCGCGCAACAATTGATCCGGATTTCTTGCGAAACGCACAAATCTTCGGTGCGTTAGCGCAAGACGATCAATCTAAACGGCTTCTTTACGAACTCGGCCTATTCTGCATACGAGGGCGATGGATTGCACGGAGACCGGGTCTTTGGCTGAAGAAAACACTCTTGTGAACTGGCCGGAATTCGAAGCGCAGCGGGCCCAGCTCGGTGCGCATTTCGCGCGTATTCTCGGCTATTTCCAGGAAGACGGCATCAAATCGGTCGAACTGATCGAGGCGGCGGTGCGCGATCGCGACAGCGCCGCGCTCGTCCGTCCCGCGCACACGCTGAAAGGCGAAGCGGCGCAGTTCGGTGCGACCGTGCTCAGCGAACTTGCCGAAAAGATCGAGCTTTCGGCCCGGCATTTCGTCGAGGCGCAGGTGACGCCGGAGGAAATCGTGCCCGATGCCGCCAAATTGCGTCCGCTCTTCAACAAGACCCTCGAACAGCTGCTGCGTGAAACGAACCCGCTGGTCCAGCGCCGCCGCTTCGGCGTGAAAGAATCGTCTAACCAGAGCTTCGGCCGGCTCTAACGTCCGGCCGCCGGTCCATCGGCCGGAACAAGAAACCCCGACCCGATAAATTGCGCGACAAGCGCATTCCTCACGTCCGGGGCAAGTCCTCCGGGCAATTCGTCGACCCAGAATTCGTCCGTCTCGGCGATAAAGCGCACCGCCTCTTCGGCACCCGGGTGGATCAGTATATGGGTACCGGGTTGGCTGAAATCGATGATGTCGGCGGTCTTCAACACACTGGCGATGGCGAGGTCGGCCTGCCGCACACGGCTTGGCGGAGCGTCGGGCTTTGCTGTGGACTGCTCCAGCTTCGGCAATTTTCCGATCATCCGCGAGGTCCGACTGGCCAGAGCTGCCTGGAGAAATCGCGGGTTGCGGGCCTGCTGGGTCAGCAGGGAAAGACCTTCGGCTATTCTCGACCCATCGGCTCCGGACGCAAACGTTTCGCGCAATGGACGGTGCAGGTCGGCAAGCTGGTCGATCATCGCGACGATGGCATCGCGCACGGTGAGCGGCGAGAAGCCCACCGATAGATGAATCGAGTCGGTCGTCGAGATCACATAATGCGGCGTGCCGCGCGGCACGTAGAGCAGGTCGCCGGGCGCCATGTCGATGACGCTGTGCGATCCCAGCTCCGGCGGCCGCTCGCCGATCTGCCGCCACGGATTGGGCAGGCGCGGCGGCGCCGTGCTGACGAACCAGCGCTTGCGGCCGTGCATCTGGATCGCGAACAGATCCTCATCGTCATAATGCACCGGCGCCTTCGCCCCTTCAGCGCTCCAGAACGCCGCGGTCTCGACCGGTACGGACATCAGTTCGGTCAGCGCCCGGGCAAAGCGTGCGATATGCGGGAAATGCCCGCCACAAGCGGGAATCCGAACCGTGTGGCCCTGCGCATGATAATCGCCGACAAGCGATCGATAGTCGGCACGTGAGACCGCGCGACGCGGCCCCGGCGGCGGGCCGGCGGGATCGGCCGCGTGACTGGTCAGATTGTGAGCATCGGTCTTATAGGCGGCGAGCAGCGCCATTTCCGGATCCTCCGCGCCCGTGCGCGCGCTACCTGTCCGCTGGCCAGCGGGAACGAACAGCGCAGATCGCTCGAAATGGCGTGCGAAGAAATCGTCGAGCGATTGCGGCGCGAGCATGTCGGCGACAATCCTTCGCGCTCGATCCTGCATGGCCTTTCCCCATCGCGCGGCGGCCCGCCATTTGGCGTGACACGACCGTCATCGGCCAAATCTTGCCGAAGCAGGTGAGGAAACAAGCGGGGTTTGACGAATCGCAGCCGGCAATCGATCACGGGTGCGCCAAAACGACGAACGGCAGGCTTTCGGCGACAAACGCCGTTCGGCCGATGCCGGCTATCCGTCTTCGGCGGGTTTCGACTGTAGCTGGCAGTAATTCTCGATTCCCATGCGTTCGATCATGTCGAACTGCTTTTCGAGCTCGTCGACATGGTCCTCTTCGCTGTCGAGAATCTGGCGAAACAGATCGCGGCTGACATAGTCGCGGACCTTTTCGCAATGCTCGATCGCGTCGCGCAGCAGCGGGATCGCCTCTTCTTCGAGATCGAGATCGGCCTTGAGGATTTCCTCGACGCTCTCGCCGATCCGCAGCCGCCCGAGCAGCTGGAAATTGGGAAGGCCGTCGAGGAAGAGGATGCGCTCCGACAGCCAGTCGGCGTGCTTCATTTCGTCGATCGATTCCTCGCGCTCGAACTGGGCAAGCCGCGTGATGCCCCAATTGTCGAGCAGCCGGTGATGGAGCCAGTACTGGTTGATCGCGGTCAGCTCGTTCTTCAGCGCCTCGTTCAGATATTCGATGACTTTCTCGTCGCCCTTCATCGCGGCCTCCATAATGGGAATTGGCGAAGAGTGTAACGACTATATGGGGTGGGGGATAGTGAAAAATCCGCAGAAATCCGCGGGCTTCAGACGCTTATGCTAAGCAGTCGCAGCTTCGGTCTTGATGATTTCGCGTGCGAATGAGACGCACTGGCCGCAACGGGCGCGGCAGCCCATCTGGGCATAGGCCATGGACGGGGTCTGCGCGCCCTTGCGGGCGGCTGCGCGGAGATCTTTCTCCCGAATCGCGTTGCAGATGCAGACAACCATGCGCCTTGGATAGCGCTATTGAGATTAAGTCGCAATAGGGATTGCGTTCAACGGCGAATTTTTTGCAGCTCGCGCCGCGCAAGGCTGCGCCAGAGCCATTCGAGCGGACCGTAGCGAAAGCGGTCGAGCCAGGGCTTCGACCAGAGCAACATCAGGATCCAGACGGCGAGGACGACCAGATAGAGCGGGGCGCGGCTCATCTCACCGTAAAGGCCGAAGCCATAGCCGTAGAAGAGCGTCGTGCAGACCAGACTGGTGCCGAGATAGTTGGAGAACGCCATGCGTCCGGCGGCGGCGATGCGGGCGCCGAGCCTGCTTTCCGGCGAAGCCTTCAGCCACAGGATGACCAAGGAGGCATGGCCGAGGATGACGAACGGGTTGAACAGCGTCTTCAGCGCCCATCCCAGCCCGACCTGCGCGACCGGGCCGAAACCCGACGCCAGCAGCAGCCCGGCCAGGATCACCATCGCCGGCAGGCCGATCGAGTAGCCGATACGCAGGAGCCGCCGATAGTCGGCCCGTTCCCATTCGCCGGTCAGGAAGCCGGATTTGAGGCCCGCCATGCCGCAGAGCATCAGGCCCAGAGTCTCGATGATCGAAAAGCCGTTTGCCTTGAGCGGCATCCAGAATTCCTCACCGAGCCGGACGCCGAGGATTCCGGCATAGCCGCCGCGATAGGTCGCGAGATCGCGCGCCGCTTCATCGGGCGGCATCGGCCCCATTTGCGCGAGCAGGTCGGCCCAGGCGTTGACGATATCGGCGCTCGCATCGGGGGCCAGCGCCTGGCTGCGCAGCGTCATGATGCCGAGCATCATCAGCCCGAACAGCATCGCCTGGGCGAAGATCAGCGACAGGCCGAGCGCCAGCAACCGGTGCGCCGCCATGCCGCGAAAGATGCAGGCGACCATGCCGACGACAGCGTAAAGCATCAGGATATCGCCGAACCAGATCGCATAGGCATGGATCGCGCCGAACAGCAGCAGCCACGTCATCCGCGACAAATGCGTCAGGAGCGGATTGTCGCCCTTGGCCTGTGCGCGTTCCATCACGAGCAGCATCGAGGCGCCGAAAAGCACCGAGAACAGCCCGCGCATCTTGCCGTCGGCGATCACGAAATTGGTTGCCCACACGGCAAGGTCGGCGGGGCCGGTACCGCCAAAGGCATAAGGGTTGCCATAGGCGCCGTGCGGCATCGCGAAGGCGACGATATTCATCAGCAAAATGCCCATGACCGCGATCCCGCGGATGAGATCGAGCGAAACGAAACGCGTGTCGAGCGGCGGCGGGGCGGTGGTGGCCATCGATCTGTCCTAGAGCGCGATCAGAGCCATGACGAGATGGCTTCCAGCGGCTTCTTGTCGAGCGCGTGGACGGGAACCGTGGCGTTTTTGGATGGCAAGCCCGCGACCACGATCATCATCGGCTTCTCGCTCGATGGCCGCTCGCAGAGTTCGTTGAGGAACTTCATCGGATTGGGCGTGTGCGTCAGCGTCGCGAGGCCCGCATCGTGGAGCGCGGCGAGCAGGAAGCCGGTGGCGATGCCGACGCTTTCGGTCACGTAATAGTTCTGCCTGTCGTCGCCGGGCTTCGGCCCGCCGCGCCGTTGCCCGAAGATCACGATCAGCCAGGGTGCGATCTCCAGATATTCCTTCACCTCGTCGGTGCCGAGCGGGGCAAGCGCCTCGAGCCATTCCTCGCTCGCCTTCTCGGCGTAGAATTCGCGCTCCTCCGCCTCGGCCGCTTCGCGAATGGCTTGCTTCTTCTCCGGCGCGGAAATGACGGCGAAATGCCAGGGCTGGTGGTTCGCGCCATTGGGCGCAGACCCGGCGGCCAGCAGCGCCTGCTCGATCACTTGGCGCGGAACCGGGATGTCGGCGAAATGGCGGCAGGTGCGCCGCGTCCGGATTGCCTCGTAAAAGGCCCGCGCACGGGCGACCCGCTCCTCGTCGGAATAGGCAGGAAGCGCAGTATAGGGGACGGTCTCATGATCGGCCATCGCGGCGCTTTAGCCGCTCTTGCGCTGCCCGCATAGGCAGCCGCGAAACACTATTGACAAGATTGTCAGTAATATGCATCACACCAATATGGAAATGAGCCATGACTTCGATGGGCGCCCGCTCGTCCATCCCGATCGCCCCCGGCCGCGCAAGCGGCCGCTGAAGGCGCTGCACCATTTCCGCAAGCTCGTGCAGAACAAGGAAGACACCGAACAGGTGTTCCGCATCTTCGAAGCGCTGCCGCGCAAGGCCTTTCGTGCCGAGGCGAGCGCCTTCGCGTTGAGCGAGAAGGGCCGCGCGCTGTTCGACAGCGAACGCTTCCTGCCCGACCTGCTCGACGATCACGAACGGCTCCGCGCCATGCCCGAAGGCAGCGTCGCCCATGCCTATTGCGATTTCATGGAGGCCGAAGGGCTGACTGCGGCCGGTCTCGTGGCCGAGGATGCGAAAATGGATCGCCGCCGCTATGGCGACATGGTCGAATGGTACGGCAACCGCGGCCGTGACACGCACGATTTGCTCCACGTCCTCACAGGCTATGGCCGCGATGCGCTCGGCGAACAATGCGTGCTCGCCTTCACCTATGGCCAGCAGCCCGCGCCCGCGCACCTCTTCATCGCCTATGTGGGCGGCGCGAATATGAAGAAGACGGCGAAGACGAAGGCGCCCGTGTTCAAGGCGATCAACGAGGCCAAGCGCCTCGGCAAGGGCTGCCCGCGCGTGCAGGAGGAGTGCATCGAAAGCCTCCTCGCCGAACCCCTCGAAGCGGCACGCGAACGCCTGCAAATCGCCCGCCCGCGCTGGTACCAGGAATGCCACCGCGTCTTCCGCGAGGAAGAAGGGCGCGATCCCTATGATTTGATGGGACGGACCGCGGC
>NZ_CAKZNF010000064.1 GCF_937129435.1 uncultured Parasphingopyxis sp.
GAAGTAGATGCCGGTAATGAATGCAATGGTGCCACCCGACACGCCGGGGACGATATCAGCCGCCCCCATGGCCATGCCCCTCAGGAATACCGCAAAGGGATGATGGGAGTGAGGTACGTCGGCAGAAGACTCAGAGGGGCGTTCTGCGGTCACCGTACAACCCCACCCAACAGGGGCACAAAACGCACCGGTTCAATATCCCTGGTCTCGAAACGGTCGCCCTGGCGTACCATTTCCACCAACATCTGTGTGCCCTCGCCGATCGGCGCCACAATAACGCCTCCATCCGCCAGTTGGTCTTTCAGTTCCGGCGGGATCTCACGGGGTGCTGCGGTGACGATGATGCCATCAAACGGCCCCTGTTCTGGCCACCCCATACCTCCGTCTGCGTGCTTGAGCATGGTGTTGCGGTAGCCAAGCTGGCGAAGCCGGTCGCGGGCCCGGTCCTGGAGCGGTTTGATGCGCTCAACGCTGAAAACCTGATCCACCAGCCTGGCAAGGATCGCGGTCTGGTAGCCCGACCCGGTTCCCAGTTCCAGCACTTTCCGGGGTTTGTGGTGCATCAGGGATTCTGTCATTCGCGCGACAATGTAAGGCTGAGACAGGGTCTGACTGTAGCCAATGGGCAGCGCAGTATCTTCGTAGGCCCTATGGGAAAGCGCTTCATCAAGGAATATGTGACGCGGCACGTCCGCCATGGCCGTAAGCACCTGCTCATCGGCTATACCAGCCTCTCTGAGCCTTTGTATCAGTCGCATACGGGTTCGGCGGGACGTCATTCCAATACCGTCAATCGCTGCCACCATTAACGTCCCTCCCGTCCTGACAGCAACTCAACCCACTCTCGCAGTGGCGACAGTACCTCATGGCGCGTCATATCCACGTGGACGGGAGTGATCGAAACGTAATTCTCGCGCACTGCGTTGAAATCGGTCCCCGGTCCGGCGTCGCTGCCCTTGCCAGCGGCACCGATCCAGTATCGGGCTTTGCCCCGGGGGCAGGTCATCGGCACCGCGCAGATGGGTCTATCGCTTGGCGAAGCGACCGAGATGTACACCATCCTGACCGTCGGTGACGGTCTGGTGTCGCAAATCCCGGCCCTGATCGTATCGACCGCAGCTGGCCTGCTGGTCACCAAGGGTGGTCTTGATGGCGCGACCGAGAAGGCCGTCTTTGGCCAGATCAGTAACTATCCGGCAGCTCTTGGCGTTGCTGCTGCCCTGATGGCTGGCATGTCGCTTCTGCCGGGCATTCCGATGATCTGGTTCCTTGGTCTGGCAGTCGGGCTTGGATATCTGGCCTATTATATGGGCAAGCGCCAGAAGGATGCCGTTACGCAGGAGGAGCAAAAGGAAAGTCAGGCCGCCGCCGAGGCCGCTGGCCCACCGCCCGAAGAACCCATCGCCAATTCGCTGCGCATGGACTATGTCCGGCTGGAACTGGGGTATGGCCTGCTTTCGCTGATCAGTACTGAACGCGGTCAGAAACTGACCGATCAGATCAAGGCGCTGCGCCGTCAGCTTGCCGGTGACATGGGTTTTGTCATGCCATCTGTGCGCATTCAGGACAATATGCAGCTTCCGGCCAACACCTATGTGCTGCGCGTCAAGGAGATCGAAGCGGGCCGTGGTGATCTGCGCCCGAACATGTTGCTGGTGATGGATCCGCGGGGTGAAGAAATCACCCTGTCTGGTGAAAAGACCATGGAACCGACCTTTAACCTGCCGGCCATGTGGATCGAACAGGGCATGAAGGAAGAGGCCATGTTCCGCGGTTACACCGTGGTCGATCCGCAAACCGTGATCACGACCCACATTACCGAGGTCATCAAGGACCATATGCCGGAACTTCTGTCTTATGCAGAAACCCAAAAGCTGCTTGATGAACTTGATGATGATCAGAAGAAACTGGTCGAAGACATCGTACCGGGTCAGGTTTCTGTCGGTGGTGTTCAGCGCGTGCTGCAGAACCTTCTGACGGAGCGTGTATCGATCCGCGATCTGCCAACCATCCTTGAAGGCATTGCAGAATCAACCGCCTTTACGCGCAATCCGACCTTCATGACCGAACATGTGCGTTCGCGCCTTGCCCGTCAGTTGTCGGATGTGAATACCAATCAGGATGGTGTCATTCCGCTGGTGACCATGTCACCGCAGTGGGAGCAGATCTTTGCCGAAAGCCTTGTTGGTTCGGGCGAGGAAAAGCAGCTTTCGATCCCGCCAAGCCAGCTTCAGGAGTTCATCAACAAGGTCCGCACCACATTTGAGCGGTTGGGCATGATGGGCGAAAGCCCGGTCCTTCTGACCAGCCCGGGAATTCGTCCCTATGTGCGCTCGATCGTTGAACGTTTCCGCCCAAGCACCGTGGTTATGTCGCAAAACGAAATTCATCCCAAGGCACAGCTTAAAACACTGGGGCAGATCTGATGAATACGTTGATGCGATATAGCTGGCCTCATGCAACAGACATTCGGGGGGACTTGGATGCGTCTTAAGACCTTTACCGCCCCGACCATGACCGAGGCGATCGGCGCATCGGCATCCGCGATCAGAAGCACGTCCGATGTCGGGTTGGCGAGCGCGGCGGCGAAATCGGCGGCGGGTTCGTTCCATGGACGGGTGAGGCCGCAGCGCTGCCAGAGCGCGATCACGGCTTCGCTGTCGGAAATTTCGGCGCTGCGGATATCCATGGCTGGCCCGTCAAAAGGAGACGATAGTGGCGATTTTCGTCAGCGTCGAGCGGCGGCGTAGCGGCAATTGGCGCGGACGGGGCAGCCCTCGCAAACCGGCGCGCGCGGGCGGCAGTGCGACTGGCCGAGCTTTTTCAAGAGCAGGTGATGCTCGTCCATATCCGCCGCGCTCCATTCGGGCGGGAGGACGGGCATCAGCGCGTCATAGGCGCGCTCGGTATCGGCCTTGGCCGGGATCAGGCCCATGCGCTGCATGATGCGGCGATGGTGGCCTTCGATCACCATCACCGGCCGATCGAAGGTCGAGGTGTTCATCACCTGCGCGCCAATCTTGCGCGCGACGCCGGGCAGCGCCTCCAGCCAGTCCATCGCCTCTTCGGTGTCCAGCGCGGCCAGATGCGCCAGGCTGACCGCGCCGCACCGCTCCCGGATCGCGAGCAGGCAGTCCTTGAGCCGCTGCGCCGACAATTCGGGAAAGGTCTGCAGCGCGAGCCGCTCGGTCAGCTCCTCGACCGCCGCATCGGCCACCGCGTCCCAGGAGCCGTATTCCTCCAGAAGCCCGTCCGTCGAACGGTTCGACCGGACCGTCTTGGTCCGCGCACCAATGACGCCCTGCACGAGCGTCCACACCGGATCGCGGCGCTTGTCCTGCGGCCGGATGATGCGGCCGAAACGTTCGATCAGCGCGGCTTGGGTGCGACGGAGAGTATCGGTACGGGGGTCGTCGTCGAGGGGGAGTTGTAACGGGATGCTATTTCCTGAGAGCTTCGAGAAATGCGTCATTGGTGAGGCCCGCCTAACGGCTCAGGCCCGCAAGCGTGCCGGTCTTCACCTCTTTGTGCAGCGGCTCGACGCAGCCGATCGAATCCTTCCGCACCACGACATGGCTTCCGCGCTGGCGTTTCTGCTCGAACCCTAGCCGTTCCAGCGCGCGGACGACTTCAGCACCGGACAAGACCGGCAGCCGGGGCATCAAGCAGCGATGTCGAAACTGGTCACGATCGGCGCGCCGGCGAAATCCATCGGGAATTCTTCGAGATAAAGCTGGACCGCCTCACGCAGATTGGCGACCGCTTCTTCGACGGTTTCGCCCTGCGTCGTCGTCCCTGTTTCCGGGTTGAGCGCCACATAGCCGCCTTCGGGCGCGGGGTTGAGGATGGCGGTGAGTTGCATGCACGGTCTCCTTGGGACGAATTTATCAGCCGAAACCGCTTGGGTGCAAGATGGCTCAGTGGTTGGCCGCAATCATCACTGGCTGAAGCCTCTATTGGAGCGGCATCGACTTGTAGCTCACTCCCACTCGATCGTGCCCGGCGGTTTGCTCGTATAGTCGTACGTCACCCTATTGATCCCCCGCACCTCGTTGACGATGCGCGTCGCCGTGCGCGTCAGGAATTCGCTGGGGAAGGGATAGACATCCGCCGTCATGCCGTCCGTGCTGGTCACGGCGCGCAGGGCGCAGACATAATCGTAAGTGCGGCCGTCGCCCATGACGCCGACGGTTTTCACCGGGAGCAGCACGGCGAAGGCCTGCCAGATCGCATCGTAAAGGCCGGCGTTGCGGATTTCTTCGAGGTAGATCGCGTCGGCCTTGCGCAGGATGTCGCAGCGGTCCTTGGTCACTTCGCCGGGGATGCGGATGGCGAGGCCGGGGCCGGGGAAGGGATGGCGGCCGACGAAGATTTCGGGGAGGCCGAGCTCGCGGCCGAGCTCGCGGACCTCGTCCTTGAAGAGCTCGCGCAGCGGCTCGACGAGCTGCATGTTCATGCGTTCGGGCAGGCCGCCGACATTATGGTGGCTCTTGATCGTGACGCTGGGGCCGCCGGTGAAGCTGACGCTTTCGATCACGTCGGGATAGAGCGTCCCCTGCGCCAGATAGTCGGCGCCGCCGATCTTCTTCGCCTCGTCCTCGAACACGTCGATAAACGTCTTGCCGATGAACTTGCGCTTCTTTTCGGGATCGGTCTCGCCCTTCAGCCCGTTGAGGAACAGCGTTTCGGCGTCCACATGGACGAGCGGGATGTTGTAATGGCCGCGGAAGAGCGAAACGACCTGATCGGCTTCGCCCTGCCGCATGAGGCCGTGATCGACGAAGACGCAGGTCAGCTGGTCGCCGATCGCTTCGTGGATCAGCACAGCGGCAACGGCGCTGTCGACGCCGCCCGAAAGCCCGCAGATGACCTTTCCGTCGCCGACCTGCTCGCGGATTTCGGCGATTTTCGTGGCGCGGAATTCGGCCATCGTCCAGTCGCCGGCGCAGCCGCAGACATGGCGGACGAAATTGGCGATCAGCCTGGCGCCGTCGGGCGTATGGACGACCTCGGGATGGAATTGCGTCCCGTAATAGCGCCGCTCGTCATCGGCGATCAGCGCGAAGGGCGCGCCGTCGGTGGTCGCGACGATCCGGAAGCCCTCGGCAAAGCGCGTCACCTTGTCGCCATGGCTCATCCAGACCTGATGCTTCTCGCCGACCTTCCACAGCCCGTCGAAGAGCACGCATTCTTCCGAAATTTCGATAAAGGCGCGACCGAATTCGCCGCCTTCGCCGGTTTCGTGGCCGGGCCGCACCTCGCCGCCGAGCTGGTGAGTCATCACCTGCTGGCCGTAGCAGATGCCGAGGATCGGCAGGCCGCTTTCGAAGAAGATGTCCGGCGCGCGCGGGCTGCCTTCGTCGGGGACGCCGGCAGGGGAGCCGGACAGGATGATGCCCTTGGGCTGCATCCGCTCGAACGCTTCCTCGGCGCTGTTGAACGGTGCGATTTCGGAATAGACGCCGGCCTCGCGCACCCGGCGCGCGATGAGCTGCGTCACCTGGCTCCCGAAATCGACGATGAGGATGGATTCGGCGTGAAGCGATTCTGTCGGCTGGCTTGGCATGGCGAGGCAATAAATATCGCCGCCCGCCCTGTCCAGCGATCAACCCTCAGCGCGGGAAACCACCCGCTTCACGCTTAACCATCATTCGCAATCCGGACGAAGCTTTGCATGCTATAGGCCGGGCGACGGTTAATTTGCGCTTGCGGGCCCCGGCAGGGGGTGCGTTCGGCGCCCGAAGGGATTGCATGCTCCGTGTCCTGACTCTCTCGACGCTGTTTCCGGACGCGCTTCGGTCGAGCTTCGGCATTTTCGTCGAACGGCAGACGCTGGCGCTGGCCGCGCGCGAGGATGTCGAGGTCGAGATCGTCGCGCCGATCGCGATGCCGCCCTGGCCGCTTCGGCGGCACCCGCGCTACAGCGACATGGCCGCGCTTCCTCGCCACGAGATATGGAAGGGCATGCTGGTGCATCGCCCGCGCTTCACCCATCTGCCGGCGACGGGCAGCAGGTTGCGGCCCTGGATGATGGCGCGGGCATTGCTACCCAAGCTGCGCGAAATTCGGGAGCGCTTTCCGTTCGACGTCATCGACACCGAATTCTTCTTTCCCGACGGCCCGGCGGCGATGCGGCTTGCCGAAGCGCTGGATGTGCCCTTTTCGATCAAGGCGCGCGGCAGCGACATCCATTATTGGGGAGCGCGGCCGCAAAGCGGCGTTCAGATCGACAAGGCCGCCGCTCGCGCCGGCGGACTTGTCGCCGTCAGCGAGGCGTTAAAGAGTGACATGATCGCGCGCGGCATGGATGGCGACAAGATCACGGTGCTGTATGCCGGGATCGACCGTCACCGCTTCAAGCTGCGCGATCGCGAAAAGGCGAAGAAAGCGCTTGGCGTATCGGGCCCGCTGATCACGACCGTGGGTACATTGTCCGGCCTGAAGGGCCAGCATATCGTCATCGAGGCGCTGGCCGGAATTCCGGACGCCACGCTGATCCTCGCCGGGGAAGGGCCGAGGCGCAAGGCGTTGACCGACCAGGTCGAAGCGCTGAACCTGTCCGGCAGGGTGCGGATGCCGGGCAACCTGTCGCACGACGATGTCGCGACCTTGCTCTCCGCCGCCGATGTCATGGCGCTGCCGTCCGAGCGCGAGGGGCTCGCCAATGCCTGGGTCGAAGCGCTCGCATCGGGAACGCCCGTCGTGATCACCGATGTCGGCGGCGCGCGCGAGATCGTCGACCGGCCCGAAGCGGGGAAGATCGTCGCGCGCGACAGCCAGGCGGTCGCCGACGCGATCGAGACGATCCTTGCCGATCCACCCGACCGCGAAGCCGTTCGCGCGACGGTCGAGGAATTTTCATGGGACCGGACGGCTCAGGCGCTTCGCGACCAGCTTCAGAGCGTAGTCCGACAAGCTTCGAAAGGCTCTCCCATGGTTAACGACCGTTTAGCATCTTCCGGTTAAGTCATTCCGAACTGGCGATATCGCAGGAGTCACCATGCCGCGAAGAATCAAGGCGTTGCTCGATCTGCTCGAGGAGGAGACCGGCCGCTACGCCGCGTCCAGCGATCACATCGCCAAGCAGACGAAGATGCTGGCGCTGAATGCCACGATCGAGGCCGCCCGTTCGGGCGAGGCCGGGCGCGGCTTCGCCGTGGTCGCGCAGGAAGTGAAATCGCTGGCCACGAGCGCTGCCAATACGGCGTCCGATTTTCGCGCCACCGTGATGGACCGGCTCGCGCGCGGATCGCGGATCGTGGACGAGCTGGTCGAAGAACTGGAAGGGGCGCGGCTCGCCGACCTCGCCCGTTCGATTACCGAGTGGACATTGCAAACGCTGAACGCGCGCGGCACGGACATTCGCATCGTTGCCACCGATCGGCAAATCCGCGATTTCGTTCGCAATCCGCAGGACCCGGAACGCTTGGCCGCGGCGGCGGAACGGCTTCGCGGCCAGCTGGCTTTCTCCGACTTCTATCGCAACGCTTTCATTGTAGGAGCGAGTGGCCAGATGCTGTTCGCTCTCGACGAGAGCACGGCGCCGATGGACATCAACTTCACCGGCCACCCCCAGTTCGAGCGCGCGAAACGCAGCAAGGGCCCGCACGATTATTCGGCCGACGAGATCTGGGGCAATCCTTATGCCAATGAGCGGCCTTGCATCATGTTCGTCTCGGCGATCCGTGACAAGGGCATGGAGGGAGGCGAGATCATCGGTGTCGTCTATCTGGAATATGATTGGGAGCGTTTGGCAAAATCGGTGTTCGAATCGCAGAACATCGCCGAGGACGATCGCCTCCTGCTGCTCGATACCGGTCACAAGATCGTCGCATCATCACGCGACGACGCATCAGGCACGCCCTATGCATTGCCCGATGATTTAGGAAAAACCGGCAGCTTCAGCCGAGAGGGCATGAACGTTTCCTATGCCCATGGTTCGATCGAGAACGGCTTTAGCGGGCTCGAACTGTTTTGCGTGATCGAACACCGAATTCGCGACCGGCACGAGGTGCTGGCCGCTGTCGGCCTGACCGATGAGGATGAAGCGATCGGGATCGACGAGGCGCGCAACGCCGCATAGCGAAGGGCGCGACACCTTGCGGTGCCGCGCCCTCGGTTCAGTCCTGCGCGTTTGCGTTAGATCCCGCGGATGCGGACATTGGTCACGCGGCCGTGGCGAATGTCGCAATCGAACCGGCCCCGGTCCCAATCGCGATCATAGCGTGCGTTCCGGTTCCACCGATTGTGCCCGTTCCGGCCGTAGCGGCTTTCGTCGACGACGATACGTCCTTCGACTTCATAACCGTTCCGGTTGCGATCGACATCGGTGACCTGGGTCACGCGGGCGTCGCGTCCGTAGCGCAGGCCTTCCTGCCGGGCGGCGGCAACGCACTGCTGCACGGCCTGACGCGGATTCATGCGGCCATAGGCATAGCCGTTGCGGCGGTCGTAGCGGTCGCCATAGCGCCGGTCGTGCCGGTCGTCATAGCGATCGTCATCGTCGCTGGCGGCAGCGATTATCGCGGCCACACCGCCCAGAATGGCGACGCCGGTCAGCACATCGCCGGCATCGATACCGTTATCCTGGCGATACTGGGCCTGTGCCGAGGTGGCGGTCACGCCGGTGAGCGCGACGGCAGCCGTGGCGCCCAGAAAAGTCTTGGTGAGGGTCTTCATGTCGCATCTCCTTGTCATTGGCGGCATTTCAATCTGTGGAGACAGTTATAGGCGATTCGCTTTGACCTCGGCCTGAACCCGGCTTTAGGCTGACGTTCATCTAAATAGGCTGCTGCATGAACAACAATATCAGGCCGGTTTTAACCACCCTTGCCCTATGACCGCGCCGGATATGCTGCGCGTTCTCGTCCTTTCCACGCTCTTTCCCGATGCGACGCGTCCGACCTTCGGCGTGTTCGTCGAGAAGCAGACGCTCGCGCTTGCAGCGCGGAGCAACGTCGCCGTGCACGTCGTCGCGCCCATCGGCGCCCCCGCTTGGCCATTGTCGCTCCATCCGCGTTATCGCGGTTTTTCCGCCGTTCCGTACCGTGAGGACTGGAAGGGCCTGACCGTCGAGCGACCGCGCTTTCCCGTGATCCCGAAAATCGGTCAGGCGCGCCGCCCCGCCGCCATGGCGCGCGCACTCATCCCGCTTCTCGAAGACATGCGCGGGCAATTTCCCTTCGACGCGATTGCGGCGCAATTCTTCTATCCCGACGGCCCGGCCGCCATCGCACTTGGCCGCCACTTCGGCGTCCCCGTCTCGATCAAGGCACGTGGGGCGGACATTCATCTCTGGGGCCGGAAATTCGCGACCCGCCGCCCGGTCCGCGAAGCCGGAAGAGCGGCCGAGGGGCTATTGGCCGTCAGCGGCGCGATGAAGGCGGACATGATCGCGCTCGGTATGCCGGCCGAGCGGATCACGGTTCACTATACCGGCATCGATCGCGATTTGTTCACGCCCGCCGACCGCCAAAAGGCCAAGGCGGAATGGGACGTTGCCGGCCCGTTGATCATCACGGCGGGAGCGCTGATTCCCCGCAAGGGCCAGGTGCTCGTCGTCGAGGCGATGCGCGAACTGCCCGATGCCACGCTCTTTCTCGTCGGCGAGGGGGAACATCGCGGCGCGATCGAACGGCGGATCGCGGTACTGGGACTGGAGGGCCGTGTCCGCCTTCTCGGAAGGCAACCGCACGACGCGGTCGCGCGGCTGTTGGCGGCGGCGGACGTGATGGCGTTGCCATCGGAGTCGGAGGGGCTCGCCAATGTCTGGGTCGAGGCGCTGGCCTGCGGAACGCCGGTCGTGATCAGCGATTGCGGCGGCGCGCGCGAACTGGTCGACCGGCCCGAGGCCGGCGCCATCGTGCCGCGCGAACCGGGCGCCATCGCGAAAGCGATCGCGGCCATCCTCGCCGATCCGCCGTCACAAGCGGCTGTGCGCGAAACCGTTGCCGAATTTTCCTGGGAGCGAAATGGCGAGGCGCTGGAAGCGCAGCTCCGCCAGCTTGTAGGTGAAAACTGAGGTAGATTGGATCGTCAGAATTTCGCTAGCGCGAAATCGCCGCACCAGCCCGCACCCCCACCCGGCCTCCCACTTAGTGTATTCTCATGGGAGGCCGGGTGGGGGTGCGGGCCGGTGCGGCGCTCGACCGACAGGTCGAGTCTGACAATATCAAAACTACCCC
>NZ_CAKZNF010000065.1 GCF_937129435.1 uncultured Parasphingopyxis sp.
AGCGGCCCGGCCAACGCACTGCGCGCCCTGAACGGCGCCCAGTCCTCGGGCTGAAACAGCTGTTGCGGAGCAATGCGAGGCGCGGCAGGCATGACCCACTCTACCGTCCTTTTCGGAAACGGACAAAGGTCGTCGCCGAGTCAGGCGATCCGGCATATCCGTATTTCACACACCCGGCTCTCGCCTTTCGGGAGCCGTCTGATATGACAGCGGTATGGAAGCGTCACGGCTCGGGGGAGCCCTTCTCGCAGCGGTCGCGACGGGTGTGGGGATTATGGTCCCCTACACGTTCAAGACTATGAGCACGCCACTTCTGGCGGTCATATGGGCCCTTTTGGTATTCGCGGGGATCGTCGGCCTAGTGCTTGCGCTGAAGCCAGAGAGTCAACCGCCCGTAGAGCGATCACCGGTCATAACCACTAGCCCGCCCAGAAGGCCGCTTATCGATCCCGAGTTCGTTGAGGAGTTTAAGCCGTTCATTTTCATGGCGACGTTCATGGTCGGCTTCGTGATCTTTAATCTTGTGATGCAGGCCCTGTTTCGGGTGATGGCTTGGATGGCGACGCTTTAGCCAGCTTCCGCACCTTTTCCTCAAAGGTGGCTTCGTCCTCGTCGCACTCCAGCTCGCGCGCCATGTCGCGGAACTTGTCGGACTGGCTGTTGTTGTGGTCTGTGTTGGTCATGTATCGCCTTTACGTCGATGAGGTCGGCAACGACGACCTGACCCACACTAGCGAGGAAGCGCACCGCTTCCTCAGTCTAACTGGCGTGGTCATGAAAATCGACCATGCGCGTGATCATCTTACGCCAAGCATGAACTGGATAAAATCCGACATACTGGACCACGATCCGGACGAACCCGCGATCCTCCACCGGACCGACATTGTTCAAAGAAAAAAGGGCTTTTGGCGGCTCAATGACGATGCAGTCTGCGACCTCTTTGACCGGGCGATCATTCGACTCATCACCTCGTCGGACTTCCGAGTCATCACTGCCTTAATCGACAAGCACTGGATGCTCGGCCAGAAACATTGGACGAATATGCAGCCATATCACTACCTGATGGAGATCTTGGTAGAGAAGTACGTCCAGTACCTGGAGCGAATGAGGTCAGTCGGCGACATCATGCCCGAAAGCCGACAGGGCGCAGATAAGCGGCTCCAGCGCGCCTATGATGGAGTTCGCGACGCCGGCACCCGGTACGTCAGCAAAGACAGGATAGAGTCCGCTCTTCGCGCACCAAACCTGAAGTTCAGGGCCAAGAAAGAAAACACTGCGGGGATACAGCTCTGCGATCTGATTGCCCACCCTAGCCACATCTACGTCAGGCAGCAGATGAACCATGATGTGACCCCCGGCGCGTTCTGCCAACGGGTCACTCAGCTACTCATAGACGAGAAATACGATCGCTCGGCAGGGGGCTTAGTGCGCGGCTACGGTATCAAACACCTGCCCTAAAACACAAAGGCGAGGCCGAAGCCCCGCCCGATGGATTGTGTACCATCTGCTACCGACCGCCGTAGCATCGGGTTGCCCAATTATTACACCGAGAACGAGTCAGGCGCAAGCGCTGATACGTCAAAGTGATTCGGAGTCAACCCCTAACGCTTCGTTCTCCACCGCGAACGCCTTCGGCGGCTAGGCTTAGGCGGTGGCGGAGACCCCGACGTCAGGATTTCGATACGTCAGGCGCTTGCCAACGGCACCCAGCACCGCGCGCATCGCTCGATCCTGATCTTCGCAACCGGTCGCCGAACGGTTGGAGTAGCGGAAATCGAACTCAGCCATGTAGCGGTGCAGGTGCTTCTTGCCGCAGTGCTGGTAAACGCCCTTCATGCCGCGCTTGAAGATGCTGAAATAACCTTCGACGGTATTGATATGGACGTTGCCGCGCGCCCATTCCTTGGCGGAGTGGTTCACGGCCTTGTGGTCGCGCATGTGCTTGCCGACGAAGCGGTAATGAGGGCCTTCGTCGGTTGCGAGGCGGGCGCTACGGTCAACATTCTTGAGAACGATAGGGGTAACGGTCGAGCGGTTGACCCTATCGACGACAAAGGCGCGTGAGCGGCCCGTGTTGCGGTCAACGAGGGCAACGACCTTCATCTTGTGATGGAAGCCGGGGCCTTTCTTCTTGCCGGGTTCCTTGCCGATGAAGGTTTCGTCCGCTTCGACGATGCCGCCACCGGAACCGAAGCCGGATTTGTCGTCGCTGGTCATGGCTTCGCGGATGCGGTGCATCATGAACCACGCGGTCTTGTAGGTGACGCCAAGCATACGCTCGATTTGCTTGGCGCTGATGCCCTTCTTTGAGGACGAAATCAGATAGGTGGCGAGCAGCCATTTGTTCAAAGGCACCTTGGATCGTTCAAAGACCGTTCCAACGGTGACGGTGAAGTTCTTGGCGCAGGCATTGCACTGGATAAGGCCGGGGCGATGCGACTTGCCTTTCAGGCGGGTGACATTCTCACGCTCGCCGCAATGAGGGCAAACGGGGCCGAGCGGCCAGTTGATGGCCTCAAGGTGTTCGCGGGCTTTGTCGGCGTCAGTGAAGACAGGATCGGTGATCTGCATTTTATTTTTCGCTCCCTATGCCAAGAACCATAGGGAATCTGCCATACTACGTCAAGTATATATACATCGCTCGTTGACCGGATATAAAGATATCTTTATATCCTTATCCCATGCGAGCCGAACTCGACATCTTCCGCGCGATGGCGGACCCTACGCGATTGCGGATCATGGCGCTTTTGCGTGCCATGGAGCTTTCCGTGGGCGAGCTGGCGCAGGTGCTGGGGCAGAGCCAGCCGCGCGTGTCGCGCCATGTGAAGATTCTCGTCGATGCCGGGCTCGCCGAGCGGCGCAAGGAAGGAAGCTGGGTCTTCCTCGGCCTCGGCGATGCGAGGCGCGTCGATCCGCTGTTCACCGCGATCGACCGCTGGGGCGATGGCGATGCCAATCATTGGGCGCAGGCCGATCTGGCACGGCTTGCCGCCGTGCGCGCCGACCGTCAGGCCGCGGCCGAACGCTATTTCGCCGATCATGCCGAGGAATGGGATGCGATCCGGTCGCTTCATATCGCCGAGAGCGAGGTCGAGGCGGCGATGGCCCGGGCGCTGGGCAAGGGATCATTGGGCCGGCTCGTCGATATCGGCACAGGTACCGGGCGGATGCTCGAGCTGTTCGCCGAGCGGGCCGACAGCGCCATCGGCATCGACCGCAGCCCCGAAATGCTCCGCCTTGCCCGCGCCAAACTTTCCGAGGACGAAGCCCGCCGCGCCGAATTGCGGCAGGGCGACATGTACGCGATCGATCTGCCGGACGCTTCGGCCGACACGATCATCCTGCACCAGGTGCTGCATTTCGCGCAGCAGCCCGGCGCGGCGATCGCCGAAGCGGCGCGGCTGCTCGATGCCGACGGAAGGCTGTTGATCGTCGATTTCGCGCCGCATGAGCGCGAGGAACTGCGCCAGCGCGATGCCCATGCGCGGCTCGGCTTTTCCGACGAACAGATCGAACGCTGGTTCGCGCGCGCAGGGCTTGCCGGCGGCTGCGCCGAGGAATTGGCGGGCGGCGAACTCAGCGTAAATCTCTGGCTCGGCACACGCACCGGGCAATCGAAATTGAAGGTGGTGGCAGCATGACGATGACGGTGGACCAGCTTGACGAAGCGCGGCGCGCGCTCGCCGATCCGCTCTTCGCGAACGTGAACGGCGACATGAACGTGTCGTTCGAATTCTTCCCGCCCAAATCGGAGAAGATGGAAAAGACGCTCTGGGAATCGGTGAAGACGCTGGAGCCGCTCGGCCCGCGCTTCGTGTCGGTCACCTATGGCGCCGGCGGTTCGACGCGCGAGCGGACGCATTCGACGGTGCGGCGGATCAACGCCGAAACCTCGCTCGACGCCGCCGCGCATTTGACCTGCGTCGAGGCATCGAAGGCCGAAATCGAGGAGGTCGTGACCGACTATTGGGACGCGGGCGTGCGGCATATCGTCGCGCTGCGCGGCGACCCGCCCGAAGAGGGTAAGGCGTTCCAGCCGCATCCCGACGGTTACAAGAGCGCCGCCGAGCTCGTCGAAGGCCTTCGCAAGATCAAGCCGTTCGAGATTTCGGTCGCCGCCTATCCCGAAACGCATCCCGAGGCCGATTGCCCCGATTCCGATCTCGACAATCTGAAGCGCAAGCTCGATGCGGGTGCGACGCGGGCGATCACGCAATTCTTCTTCAGCGCCGACAATTTCTTCCGCTTCCGCGACAAGGCGGCGGCAGCCGGTATCGATGCCGAAATCGTGCCGGGCATCCTGCCGGTTTCGAATGTTGCACAGACGCGCAAGTTCGCCGGCATGTGCGGCGCGAAGATCCCCGAATGGATGGATCGCCTCTTCGATGGCCTCGACGATCTGCCCGCCGCGCGGCAGCTAATCGCCGCGACCGTCGCCGCCGAAATGTGCCGCCGCCTCTATGCGGGCGGCGTGCGCGAATTCCATTTCTACACGCTCAACCGGGCCGAACTCAGCTACGCCATCTGCCATCTGCTGGGGATGCGGGCCGACACACAGGACAAACAGGAGAAGGCCGCATGACCAGCAAGGCCGAACAGCTCCGCGCCGCCGCGCGCGAACGGATCCTCGTTTTCGACGGGGGCTATGGCACCGCGATCCAGAACCACAAGCTGGGCGAGGACGATTATCGGGGCGATCTCGACCTTTCGATGGACCAGAAGGGCAATAACGACCTTCTGAGCCTGACCCAGCCGAAGATCATCGAGGGCATCCATCTCGATTATCTGCGCGCGGGCGCCGACATGGTCGAGACCAACACCTTTTCGGGCACGCGCATCAGCATGGCCGATTATGGCTGCGAGCATCTCGTCCCCGACCTCAACCGCAAATCGGCGGAGATCGCGCGGCGCGCCGCCGATATCGCCGAGGAAGAAGACGGCAGGCCGCGTTTCGTCGCCGGGTCGATCGGGCCGACGAACAAGACGCTGTCGCTCTCGCCCGATGTCGAGGATCCGGGCTTTCGCGAGATCAACTACGATTATCTTCTCGGCGTCTATCGCGAGCAGTGCGACGCGCTGATCGAGGGCGGGGTCGATTTCCTGCTGATCGAGACGATCTTCGACACGCTGAACGCGAAATGCGCGGGCATGGCCGCGATGGAGGCCGAAGCCGCGAGCGGTCGCGAAGTGCCGCTGATGATCTCGATGACGCTGACCGACCTGTCGGGCCGCAACCTGTCGGGCCATACGGTCGAAGCGTTCTGGCACGCCGTGCGCCACCTGAACCCGATCACCGTCGGGCTGAACTGCTCGTTCGGCGCCAACCAGCTCCGCCCGCATCTGGCCAGCCTCGCCAAGGAAAGCGATGCGCTGATCATGGCCTATCCCAATGCCGGCCTGCCCAACGACCTCGGCGAATATGACGAGGCGCCGGAGGAAACGGCCGAGCTGATCGGCAAATGGCTCGACGAGAATCTCGTCAACATCGTCGGCGGCTGCTGCGGCACGACGCCCGAGCATATCGCCGCGATCGCCAAGGCCGTCGAAGGGCGCGAGCCCCGGCCGCTACCCGAAGTGCCGGTCCGCACAAGGCTGGCCGGGCTCGAACCGTTCAATATGGCGGCGTGACGTCGCACTATTCCCCTCCCGCGTGCGGGAGGGGTTAGGGGTGGGCCTAGCCTGCCCTTCCGAATTACTTCCCACCCCCGGCCCCTCCCGCAAGCGGGAGGGGAGAAGAAGCACAGCATGACCCAATCCTCAGCGAATTTCGTGAATATCGGCGAGCGGACCAATGTGACCGGGTCCGCGCGTTTCAAGAAGCTGATCCTGAACGACGATTACGACGCGGCGGTCGAAGTGGCGCGCCAGCAGGTCGAAAACGGCGCGCAGGTGATCGACGTCAATATGGACGAAGGCCTGCTCGACGCCGAGCATGCGATGACGACCTTTTTGAAGCTGATCGCCGCCGAACCGGATATCGCGCGCGTGCCCGTCATGATCGACTCATCGAAATGGGACGTGATCGAGGCGGGGCTGAAATGCGTATCCGGCAAGCCGATCGTCAATTCGATCAGCATGAAGGAAGGCGTCGACGAGTTTCTCGACCATGCCAGAAAGTGCATGGCCTATGGCGCCGCCGTCGTCGTCATGGCGTTCGACGAGGAGGGCCAGGCCGACACGCAGCAGCGCAAGATCGAGATATGCGAACGCGCCTATAAGCTGCTCACCGGCATCGGTTTTCCGCCCGAAGATATCATCTTCGACTGCAACATCTTCGCCGTCGCGACGGGGATCGAGGAGCATGCCAATTACGGCGTCGACTTCATCGAGGCGGTCAAGGCGTTGTCCAAAAGCTGCCCGCATGTGCATTTTTCCGGAGGTCTCTCGAACCTGAGCTTCAGCTTTCGCGGCAACGAGCCCGTACGCCGCGCGATGCACAGCGTCTTCCTTTACCACGCCATCCCCGCCGGGCTCGACATGGCGATCGTCAACGCCGGCCAGCTCGACATTTACGACGATATCGATCCCGAACTGCGCGAAGCGTGCGAGGATGTGATCCTCAACCGCACGCCCGAGGACGGGCGCGACCCGACCGAGCATCTGATCGCGCTCGCCGAAAGCTATAAGGGCAAGTCGCCAGAGGACGAGAAGAAAGCCGCCGAATGGCGCGGCTGGGAGGTCCAGAAGCGGATCGAACACGCGCTCGTCAAAGGCATCGACCAGCATATCATCGACGACACCGAAGAAGCCCGCGTCGAGATCGACCAGCGCGGCGGCAAGCCGATCGAGGTGATCGAAGGGCCGCTGATGGACGGGATGAACGTCGTCGGCGACCTGTTCGGTTCGGGCAAGATGTTCCTGCCGCAGGTCGTCAAATCGGCGCGCGTGATGAAAAAGGCCGTTGCCCATCTCTTCCCCTATATCGAGGCGGAAAAGGACCCGAATGCCAAGGGCAAGGGCACGATCATCATGGCGACCGTCAAGGGCGACGTGCACGATATCGGAAAGAACATCGTCGGCGTCGTGCTCCAGTGCAACGGCTTCGAAGTCGTCGACCTGGGCGTGATGGTGCCGTGGAGCGATATCCTGGAGGCCGCGAACGAGAACGATGCCGACATCATCGGCCTCTCCGGCCTGATCACCCCCTCGCTCGACGAGATGGTGACGGTGGCCGAGGAGATGGAGCGCGCGGAAATGTCGATGCCGCTGCTGATCGGCGGCGCGACGACGAGCAAGGTGCACACGGCGCTGCGTATTGAACCCAAATACTCCGGCCCGACGATCCATGTTCTCGACGCGAGCCGCGCGGTCGGCGTCGCCTCGAATCTCGTGTCGCAGACGCAGCGCGATCCCTTCGTCGAACAGACGGCAACCGATTACGAGAACATCCGCGCCGCGCGCGAGGGCAAGGGCCAGAGCAAGCTCGTGTCGATCGAAGACGCGCGCGCCAACGGCTTCGAAGCCGATATGGCGAAGAAGCCCCCTGCCCCGGCAAAGCCCGGGCTGCACGTCTTTGACGACTGGGATCTGACCGAGCTGCGCGAATATATCGACTGGACGCCCTTCTTCCGCGCCTGGGAACTGGCCGGCACCTATCCGGCGATCCTCGAAGACGATGTCGTCGGCGAAAGCGCGCGCGACCTGTTCGCCGATGGGCAGGAGATGCTCGACAAGATCATCGAAGAGAAATGGCTCAAGCCGCGCGCCGTTGCCGGCCTGTGGAAATGCCGCCGCGAGGGCGACGATATCGTTATCGAGGGCGAGCGCGGCGAGACCGTCATGCCGATGCTCCGCCAGCAGATCGGCAAGCGCAAGGGCCGCGCCAATATGTGCCTCGCCGATTTCATCGACACGGAAGACGACTGGATCGGCGGCTTCGCCGTCTGCGCAGGCCATGGCATCGATGAACATATCGCGCGCTTCAAGGCCGAGACCGACGACTATTCGGACATCCTGCTGAAAGCGCTCGCCGACCGGTTTGCCGAAGCCTTTGCCGAGCGGATGCACGAACATGTCCGCAAGGATCTATGGGGTTATGCGGCGGACGAAGATCTGTCGAACCAGGACCTTATCCGCGAGAAATATTCGGGCATCCGCCCTGCCCCCGGCTACCCCGCCTGTCCCGACCACAGCCTGAAGCCGCTGCTGTTCGACCTGCTCGGCGGCGGATCGGGGCATAACGGCCCGGCCGGGATCGAACTGACCGAGAGCTTTGCGATGTGGCCGACGGCGGCCGTTTCGGGCCTGTATTTCGGCCATCCGCAAGCGAGCTATTTCGGCGTCGCCCGGATCGACGAGGACCAGCTCGAGGAATATGCGGGCCGCCGCAATGTCGATCTCGAAACGGCGACGCGCTGGCTGCGGCCTAATCTGGATTAGCACCTACCCCCTACCCTTCAGGGGAGGGGGCCAGGGGGTGGGGACAGAGCGAGCGGAAGCGAGCGTGGAGCCCAGCGGAGAATCCCCACCCCAACCCCTCCCCTGAACGGGCGGGGGCTAATTCGTCTATTTCGCCTTACGCTTCCTGATATATCGCCACGGCAGCACGATCAGCCCGAGCAGCACCATCAACAGCGCCAGCCCCGCCGAAATATAAAGGATGGGGTGGTGGGTGTTCTCGCGCTCGCCCAGGTCCATGATGTGCAGCCCCCACATGAAATCGAAGGCGCGCCAGAGTTCGGTACGCACGGCGAGCACGTCGCCCGTCTCCGCATCGAGATAGACCCGGTCGCCATCGCCGAAGGTCGCGCGCCAGGCGGGACGGCCGCGCCGCAGGTCGAGCGGGTTGTTCCCGGCATCGAACCGCTCGATCGTTCCCAGCGACCCCTCGCCTGCATAGGCCGCGCGGGCAAGCACCGCCGCTTCGTCGCTCGTCAGCCGGGGTGCGAGATAGGCGCCGGTTTCGACCGAGGCGCGGCGCCCTCCCCCATCGGCAAAGCGGATGATCCATTGCGGCCCCGTCGCGCGTTCGACGAGTTGGACGCTCTCGACGGCGCGAATGCCGCTGTCGATGCGGGGGAAGACGGGTGGGTTTTCGAGGGTCGCAACGGCGGGCGCATCCGCTCGCAGATGCGTTCCGCGCACCTGCTCAATCGGAAAGGCCGTCATGAAGAGACCCGACACCGTCCAAAGCAGCAGCGGCACGCCAGCCAGCCAGCCGAGCCAGATATGCCATTTCGTGAATTTCAGCCGCATCTATTCCCCCGTCATTCCCAAACCTTCTCCCATCGGGAGAAGGATTACTAAGCCTTGACGAGCAAAGCGAGTTTAGGCGCGGTTGGATGAGGGGATCGCACCTAACCGGCAAGGGTAAGCCCCTCACCCAGCTCGCTTTAGGCTCGTTCCTTGCCAAGAGCTCACATCCCTCTCCCGATGGGAGAGGGTTTACATATGAATAGGCTTGCCCTGCACTGCCATCGCCGCTTCCTTCACCGCTTCCGAATGCGTCGGATGCGCGTGGCAGGTATAGGCGATGTCCTCGCTCGTCGCGCCGAACTCCATTGCCTGCGCGGCCTGGGCGATCATCGTGCCGGCCACCGAGGCGATGCACCAGACGCCCAGCACGCGGTCGGTCTCGGCATCGGCGATCACCTTCACAAAGCCGTCGGGCTCGTGATTGGTCTTGGCGCGGCTGTTCGCCATCATCGGGAATTTGCCGGTCTTGACGTCGTGGCCCGCTTCCTTGGCCGCTTCCTCGGTCAGGCCGACACCGGCGATTTCGGGCCAGGTGTAGACGACCGACGGGATGACGTCGTGATTCACGATTCCGGTCTGCCCGGCGATATTCTCGGCGCAGGCAATGCCCTCGTCCTCGGCCTTGTGCGCGAGCATCGGGCCGGGAACGACATCGCCGATCGCCCATATGCCGTCGACCTTGGTACGGAATTCGTGATCGATCTCGATCTGGCCGCGATCGTTGGTTTCGAGACCCGCCTTGTCTAGCGCCAGTCCGTCGGTATTCGGCTTGCGGCCGATCGACACGAGAACGCAATCGGCTTCGAGCGTCTCCTCGTCACCACCCTTGGCCGGTTCGAGCGTCAGCGTCGCCTTGGTCTTGGTCGCCTTCGCGCTCGTCACCTTGGTGCCGGTGCGGATCTCAATCCCCTGCTTCTTGAAGATTTTCGCCGCTTCCTTGCGGACATCGCCGTCCATGCCGGGCAGAATCTGATCGAGGAACTCGATGCACGTCACCTTCGCGCCAAGCCGCCGCCAGACGCTTCCAAGTTCCAAACCGATCACCCCGCCGCCGATGACGACCATATGCTTCGGCACCTTGGGCAGTTCGAGCGCGCCGGTCGAATCGACGATGACATGCTTGTCGTTGTCGATTTCGACATTGGGAAGCGGCGTCACCGAGCTACCGGTGGCGATGATGATATCCTTGGCCGTGACGGTCTCGTCGCCGACCTTCACCTTGTGCGAATCCTCGAACGACGCATGGCCCTTGAGCCAGGTTACCTTGTTCTTCTTGAACAGGAATTCGATGCCGCCCGTCAGGCCGTTCACCGCGTCGAGCCGCTGGCCGTGCATCGCGTCGAGATCGAGCGTCGGCTTCACCTTGACGCCCATCTTCTCCATCGCGCCGTTCGCCGCGGCGTCGAAATATTCCGACGCATGCAGCATCGCCTTGGACGGGATGCAGCCGACATTGAGGCATGTGCCGCCAAGCGTCTCGCGGCTTTCCGCGCAGGCCGTCTTGAGCCCCAGCTGCGCAGCCCGGATCGCGGCGACATAGCCGCCCGGCCCCGAGCCGATCACGAGGACGTCATAGTCGTAAGTCTGATCAGCCATTCAGGCTCTCCGCTTCCTTGTCTTCCGCGCTCACCCTGAGCTTGTCGAAGGGTCGTCAAATCTTGGAAAACACCCTTCGACAGGCTCAGGGTGAGCGCAAGTGGGTGTTCTATAGATCGATCAACAACCGCATCGGATCTTCGAGCGCTTCCTTCATCCGCACCAGCGCCGTCACCGCCTCGCGGCCATCGATCAGGCGATGGTCGTAGCTCAGCGCCAGATACATCATCGGCCGCGCCACGATTTCGCCGCTGTCGAGCACCACGGGCCGCTTCTCGATCCGGTGCATGCCGAGCACGGCGGACTGCGGCGGGTTGATGATCGGGGTCGATAGCAGCGAGCCGAAGACGCCGCCGTTCGAGATGGTGAAGGTGCCACCCCGCATCTCGTCCATCGACAGCGACCCGTCCATCGCGCGCGCACCGAAATCGGCGATCGTCTGCTCGATCTCGGCAAAGCTCATGCTCTCCGCGTTGCGGATCACCGGAACGACAAGGCCGTTTGGCGCCGACACCGCGACCGACACGTCGACATAATCGTGATAGACGATCTCGTCGCCGTCGATCCGGGCGTTGACCGAAGGCACGTCGCGCAGCGCCAGGCACGCCGCCTTCACGAAAAAGCTCATGAATCCCAGCCGGATGCCATGCTTCTTTTCGAACAGGTCCTTATATTGACCGCGCGCCTCCATCACCGCCGACATGTCGACATCGTTGAAAGTGGTGAGCAAGGCGGCGGTGTTCTGCGCTTCTTTCAGGCGGCTGGCGATCGTCTGGCGCAGCCGCGTCATCCGAACGCGTTCTTCCTTGCGGCTAGCCTCGCCGGACGTCTTGGCCGCCGGTGCGGCGGGAGCCGGTGACGGCGCAGGCGCGGGTTCGGTGCGCTCCAAGCTCGGTTCCTGCGGCTCGGCGCCCTGTTCCTTCGCCGCCTGCAGCACATCGTCCTTGGTCAGGCGGCCGTCCTTGCCACTGCCCTTGATCTTCGATGGATCGAC
Organism: uncultured Parasphingopyxis sp.; assembly: GCF_937129435.1. Lineage (GTDB taxonomy): Bacteria > Pseudomonadota > Alphaproteobacteria > Sphingomonadales > Sphingomonadaceae > Parasphingopyxis. The sequence goes on from NZ_CAKZNF010000065.1 coordinate 11,786, forward strand.
ACCGTGTTCGAGCACCGCGCGGCGCACGGCCGGCGACAGCGTCATGGGTTGGGAGCCGCCCTCTTCCCGATGCGCGTCTTCGGTCGCGCTCGACTTGTCGGCATCGTCTCCTCCGGGCCTTTTCAGGGAACCCTTTTCGGCCGCATCGCCGCCCGATGCGCCTTCGTTCACGCGGGCGATGACCGCACCGACCTCAATCGTGTCGCCGACGCTCACCACATGCTCCGCGAGCACGCCGTCGACCGGCGAGGGAACGTCGACCGCGACCTTGTCGGTTTCGAGGCTGGCGATCGGCTCGTCCGCGGCAACGGCATCGCCGGGCTGTTTCAGCCACTCGCCGAGCGTCGCTTCGGTGACGGATTCGCCGAGGGTCGGGACCTGGACGTCGGTAGCCATGACTAGTTCTTTCCTTTGTGGCCGAGCGCGGCGGCGACGAGCGCCTCCTGCTGTTCCTGGTGCCGCTTGGCAAGCCCCGTGGCGGGCGAAGCGCTTGGCTCGCGCCCGGCATAGGCCACGCGCTCGGGGCCCACGCCCGCTTCTTCGAGGCATTCGTCGATATAGTGACGCGCGAACATCCATGCGCCCTGGTTCTTCGGTTCTTCCTGCGCCCAGATCACCTCCTTGAGGTTCTTCATCCGCTTCAGGCGGACGACCAGCGGTTCGGCCGGGAACGGGTAAAGCTGTTCGATCCGGACGATCGAAGTTTTGGCGTCCTTCTTCGGGTCGCGCGCTTCGAACAGATCGTAAGCCACCTTGCCCGAACACAGCACAAGGCGCTCGATGTCCTTGTCGGCGGGGTCGACGGGGTCGGAGCGAATCCGCATGAAGTGGCTGTCGCCGAGAAAGTCTTCCATCTTCGACACTGCGGCCTTGTGCCGCAGCAGCGATTTCGGGGTCATGATCACCAACGGCTTGCGGAACGGCCGCAGCATCTGCCGCCGCAGCACATGGAAATAGTTGGCCGGCTCGGTGATGTTGCAGACCTGCATATTGTCGCCGGCGCACAGCTGCAGATAGCGTTCGAGCCGCGCCGAGCTGTGCTCGGGCCCCTGCCCTTCATAGCCATGCGGAAGGAGCATGACCAAGCCGTTGGCGCGCAGCCATTTCGCTTCGCCCGACGCGATGAACTGGTCGATCATCACCTGCGCGCCATTGGCGAAATCGCCGAATTGCGCTTCCCACAGTACGAGCGTCTTCGGATCGGCCAGGCCGTAGCCATATTCGAAGCCCAGCACGCCGAATTCGGACAGCGGGCTGTTCAGCACCTCGAACCGGCCGCCCTCGATCTCGTCAAGCGGCGTATAGCGGTTGCCGGTCTTCTGATCGTACCATTCGGCATGACGCTGGCTGAACGTGCCGCGCCCCGAATCCTGTCCCGAAAGCCTGACGCCGAAATCCTCATGGACGAGCGAGCCGAAGGCCAGCGCCTCGGCCGTTGCCCAATCGAAATTCTCGCCGCTTTCGAACATCTGCCGCTTGGCATCGAGGATGCGGCCGAGCGTCTTGTGAATCTCGAGCCCCTCGGGAACCGTGGTCAGTGTCTCGCCGATGCTGCGAAACGACTTTTCGTCGATGCCCGAGGTGACGCCGCGCCGCGCCGTTTCGGGATCGGGCGGCATGCCGAGCCCTTCCCAACGGCCGCCGAACCAGTCGGCCTTGTTCGGCAGGTAGCTCTTGCCGGCCTCGAACTCCTCGTCGAGCATTGCATTGAATTCGTCGGTGGTGTCCTTGATCCAGTCCTCGTCGACGACGCCCTCGCCGATCAGCCGCTCGCCGTAGATCTTCGAGACCTTCGGATGCGACTTGATCGCCTTGTACATGACCGGCTGGGTGAAGCTCGGCTCATCGCCTTCGTTATGGCCGAAGCGGCGATAGCACCACATGTCGATGACCACGTCGCGGCCAAAGGTCTGACGGAACTCGACGGCGAGCTTGCAGGCGAAGGTCACGGCTTCGGGATCGTCGCCATTCACATGCAGGATCGGCGCCTGCACCATCTTGGCGATGTCGGAGGGATAGGGTGACGATCTGGCAAATTGTGGGCTCGTCGTGAAACCGATCTGGTTATTGATGACGAAGTGGATGCAGCCGCCGGTATTGTAGCCGCGAATGCCCGAGAAGCCGAAGCATTCGGCAACGATCCCCTGCCCCGCAAACGCCGCGTCGCCATGGAGCAGCACCGGCAGCACCTGACGGTGCTCCTCCAGATCGTCCTGCAAAACCTGCGTCGCGCGCGCCTTGCCAAGCACGACCGGATCGACGGCTTCGAGATGTGAGGGATTGGGGACGAGGCTCATATGCACCTTGATCCCGTCAAATTCGCGGTCGGTCGACGTGCCGAGATGGTATTTCACGTCGCCCGACCCGCCGACATCATCGGGATTGGCGCTGCCGCCGGCGAATTCGTGGAAGATCGCGCGATAGGGCTTGGCCATGACGTTCGCGAGGACGTTGAGCCTGCCGCGATGCGCCATGCCGAACACCATTTCGTTGACGCCGAAATGGCCACCCCATTTGATCACGGCCTCGAGCGCGGGAACCATCGATTCGCCGCCGTCGAGGCCGAAGCGCTTGGTGCCGACATATTTCTTGCCGAGATAGGCTTCCCATTGTTCGGCATGGATAACGCGCGCGAGGATCGCCTGCTTGCCCTCGCGGGTGAACTGGATTGTGGCTTCCTTGCCCTCGAACTTTTCCTGCAGGAAGCGGCGCTCCTCCAGGTCGTTGATATGCATATATTCAAGGCCGACGGGGCCGCAGTAATTCTCGCGCAGGATGGCGACGATCTCGTTGACCGTCGCACTTTCCAGGCCGAGCGCGCCGCCGAGATAGACGGGCTTGTCGAGATCGCCGGGCGCGAAACCGTGAAATTCGGGCGTCAGGTCCGCCGGCTGGATCCGGTCATGCAGGCCCAGCGGATCGAGATCGGAGGCGAGATGTCCGCGCACACGATAGGTGCGGATGAGCATCATCGCCCTAATCGAGTTGCCCGCCGCCCGCTCCATCTCGTCGGCATCGGGAAGCGGCTGCGAATAGGCCGGTGCGCTCGGTGCGGCCGGGGCGGCGGCATTTGGCGCCAATGACATCTGCAGCGGATCGAGCCCGGCGGTCAGATCGTCGGTCTCGGCGATCGGCCAGTTGTCGCGCTTCCAGCTCGGGCCGGACGCCGCCACTTCGAGGCTCGCGAAGAAATCGCGCCAGCTCGCCTCGACGCTATCGGGATTGTCGCGATAGCGCCGGTAAAGCGCTTCGGCGAAAGACGGACTGACTCCTTCGATCTCGGAGAAGTCCATGGCTTCATAGCCCATGCTGTAAGGTCCTTGCCCGGTGATGCACCCCATCTGGGTCGGGGCGCGAATCGATCAACCCTTTAATAAATCCATGAGCGTGGTGCCGAGTTCCGACGGGCTCGGCGAAACGCGGATGCCGGCGTCTTCCATCGCGGCGATCTTGTCGTCCGCGCCGCCCTGGCCGCCCGAGACGATCGCGCCGGCATGGCCCATGCGGCGGCCCGGAGGCGCCGTGCGCCCGGCGATGAAGCCGACCATGGGCTTGGAGCGGCCCCTGGCGGCTTCGTCCTTGATGAACTGTGCGGCTTCTTCTTCGGCGCTGCCGCCGATCTCGCCGATCATGACGATCGATTCGGTCTCGTCGTCGGCGAGGAACATCTCCAGCACGTCGATGAAATTCGTGCCGTTGACCGGATCGCCGCCAATGCCGACCGCCGTCGACTGGCCCAGCCCGACATTGGTCGTCTGGTGAACCGCCTCATAAGTCAGCGTGCCGGAACGGCTGACGACGCCGACCGAGCCTTTCTTGAAGATGCTGCCGGGCATGATGCCGATCTTGCATTCGCCGGGCGTCAGCACGCCGGGGCAGTTCGGGCCGATCAGCCGCGACTTGGAGCCTTCGAGCTTCGCCTTGACGGTGACCATGTCGAGCACGGGAATGCCCTCGGTGATCGCAACGATCAGCGGGATTTCCGCCTCGATCGCCTCGATGATCCCGGCTGCCGCGAATTTCGGCGGGACATAGACGACGCTCGCATCGGCGCCGGTCGCGTCGCGCGCCTCCGCCACCGTATCGAAGACCGGCAGCCCGATATGTTCGGTCCCGCCCTTGCCGGGGGTGACGCCGGCGACCATCTTCGTGCCGTATTCGAGCGCCTGCTGTGTGTGAAAGGTGCCGGTATCGCCGGTCATCCCCTGGGTGATGACCTTCGTATCGGCATTAACGAGAATCGACATCGGTTCCTCGAATCTATTGTTCCGGAATTTGAAACATGGCGAAATGGGTCCGGTAACCACCGGATGCGTTGGAAAGGCTGCGAACGAGGGCGAATACCGGCCCTCCGTTCATCTCGGTCGTGGCGAGCCAGATCGGGCGGACGTCAGGGTTTTGCGTCCCGTCCTCATTGACCAGATCGTCGTAATTGGCCGGACCGCCGAACACGTTGTTGATGACGGGAAACATCTCCTGCGCGGTATGGTTCACGGTCGTGGCCAGCGTCATCGCGCATTGGCGGCCGAAGCGGCCATCGGGCGTGTCGACGATCATCAGCGAGATGTCGCCCGCATGCCATCCCGTCACCTCCGTACCGTCATCGAGCGTTGTCGGCCGCGGGGTCAGGTCGAGTTGTTCCGGGAAATCGATAAAGCCCATCATCTCCGGCATGAACCGGGCGCGCAGGCAATATTGGCGAAAGATCGTCAGAGCCTCGTCGATGCTGCGCGATCCGGGCGTCAGCGGTTCCGCCGTCGTCGGGGCGGGTTGCATCAGCTCCCCGCCACGGACCAGCAGGAAGCCGTCGACGCCGCGATACTCTTGCGCGTGCGCGGTAGCGGCGGCGCCGGCAAGCGCCATGAGCGCCGTCAACAGGATCGGTAACCGCCGCACCGTCATGCCAGACTGCTGTCCAGCCCCTTGCAAGCTTCGAGCAGTTCCTCGACGGCGTCGGTCGAAACCTTGAGGTTCGCGGCCTCTTCGTCGCTCAGCTCGATCTCGACCACCTCTTCGATGCCATCGGCGCCGATGACGGCGGGCACGCCGACATAAAGGCCGTCGACGCCATATTTGCCTTCGACATAGGCGGCGCACGGAATGATCCGCTTCTGGTCGCCGAGATAGGCTTCGGCCATCGAAATCGCGCTCGTCGCCGGCGCGTAATAGGCCGAGCCCGTTTTCAGCAGCCCGACGATCTCGCCGCCGCCGCCACGGGTGCGCTGGACGATCTCGTCGATCTTGTCGGCGCTGATGCCCTTGATCTTCGCAAGGTCGTTGACCGGGATGCCCGAAATCGTCGTGTAGCTGGTGACCGGAACCATCGTGTCGCCATGGCCGCCGAGCACGAAGGCGTTCACGTCCTTGACGCTGACGCCGAATTCCCAGGCGAGGAAGGTCGCGAAGCGCGCGCTGTCGAGCACGCCCGCCATGCCGACAACCTTGTTGTGCGGCAGGCCCGAAAATTCGCGCAGCGCCCAGACCATCGCGTCGAGCGGGTTGGTGATGCAGATGACGAAGGCGTCCGGGGCGTGGTTCTTGATGCCCTCGCCCACCGCCTTCATCACGGAGAGGTTGATGCCGAGCAGGTCGTCGCGGCTCATGCCCGGCTTGCGCGGCACGCCGGCGGTGACAATGACGACATCGGCGCCGGCGATATCGGCATAGTCGTTGGTGCCCGTGATCGACGCGTCGAAGCCTTCGATCGGCCCGCATTGGGAAAGGTCGAGCGCCTTGCCCTGGGGCATGCCCTCGGCAATGTCGAAAAGGACGATATCGCCCATTTCCTTTTTCGCTGCGAGATGGGCGAGCGTGCCGCCGATCATGCCGGCGCCGATGAGCGCGATCTTCTTGCGGGCCATTGGAGAACCTCTTTTCGTCTGATGGCGGGCCTGCAGCCCCGGAAAACGGGCCGGGCTTAAACCTTCATCGGAGAGTCGGCAACAGCCGAAAGGTGCGTTTTGCGTAATCGGCTAGTCGGCACCGGCAACATCGCGAAGCAAAGCTTCCCAGATATCGACGCTGCCATGAAAACCGTCGGCCAATACGCGCTCGTCGAGACCGTGCGCGCCGGTCGGCACACCGACGACCGACCAGAGCCCGCCAACGCCATAGGTCCGGATACCCGCATTGCGGATGAACAGCCCGTCGGTGGCGCCTGCCGACATGAACGGGACGATCGGTGCATCGGCGAAATGCGTACCGATGGCGCGGCGATAGGCAGCAACGAGTTCCTCGTCGACGGGCGTCGCATCGGAACCGGGGCTGTTGCCGTCGACGATTTCCACTTCGATGAACTGGCCGGCGATGTCCTGTAACGTCTGCCGGATCTCTTCGATCGACGTGCCGGGGAAGATGCGGCAGTTGACGTTCGCCTCGGCGCTTTGCGGCAGCGCATTGGGTGCATGGCCGCCCGAAAGCTGTGTCGCAACGCAGCGGGTGCGCGTCTGGCCGGGTCCCATCGCCTCGACCTGATCGGCAAGCTCGTCATTTTCCGGATCGGCGAGCCACGCCTGAATTATCTGGCCGAACCCGCCCCCGTCATTCTCCGCAACCGCCGTAAAGGCGGCGCGCGTGGCATCGTTCAGCTGTTGCGGAAAGCGATGTTCTTCCAGATTCTTGAGCGCACCGGCGAGCTGGTAGATCGCGTTGTCGGGGCGCGGCGCGCTGCTGTGCCCGCCACGGTTGGTGGCGCGGAAGGTGAAATCGGCATAGGTTTTTTCGGCCACCTGCATGTAGAATGCCTCGACCTCGCCATTGCGGAACACGGTCCCGCCGCCGCCATCGCTGTTCAGTGCCATGTCGACATCGCCGAGCAGGTCGCGCCATTCGCTGGCGGCGAGCCGCGCGCCCTCCTGCGCCGTTTCCTCATCGCCGGTGAAAAGCACCACGATATCGCGATCGAGCGGCACGCCGGCCGCCTCGATCCGCTGCAGCGCGAGGATCATGCCGACCAGTCCCGATTTGTTGTCGGCGATCCCGCGGCCGAGATAATAGCCCTCTTCCTCGCGGAATTCGAAGGGCGGGTTCTGCCAGTCGGCGGGGTTGGCATCGACCACGTCCATATGCGCCATCAGCAGGATCGCGTCTTCGCCCGAAGGCCGGTCCGCATTGCGCCGCGCAATCAGCGTCTGCGTTTCGTCATGCGGCTGGACGTGGAACTCGTCGAAGCCTGCCTCACCCAGTTCGCCGCGCAGCAGTTCGACTAGCCGCGGCATTTCACCGCGACCGGCCACAGTCGGAATCTCGACGACCTGTTCAAGCAGCGCGCGCTCGGCCGCGCGATCTTGGGCGATGGCCGGAACGGAAAATAATGAAACGGCAACCATGGTATAGAATAACGGTTTCATTACTGTTCCCCATCCGTTGTGGTCGGCCCATCCCTATATCGCCGCCACAAGGAGTCCAGAGGTTGCAAGGCCACGCCTCGCAAGGGCGACCGATACTCACTGCCCGATCATAGAATCAGGCATGCCCCAGCGGATGTCGACATGTGCCGGCAGCAATCGGCGCAACCGGATCAAAGCTTCCTCCTTGTCGGCGAGGTTCATCTTCTCGAACAGCGAGACAAACGCGCCGATCGCGGCCGTATCGACACGGGGCCGTGCATTGTGCCGCAGTTCGGCCAGCGCCTCGCCGACATGCGTCGCGCCGGCGAGCAGCAGATAGGCGGTCTTTTCTTGCGTCACTATCGAACATCGCGACAGCATCTCGAGCTGGCCCGCATCGGGGTCGTTTTCCGCGACCATCTCGATCACATGCGGCGCCAGACGCCGATGGCGCGTGATCGCCTGCTCGATCGATTCCGGCGCACATCCGCATAGTTCCGCGACCCAGTCATGGTGGGCGGCGGGTCCGGCGCCGGGCGCGAGCAATGTACGCAACGCGAATAGTTCCGCGATCATCCGCTGGCGCACGATGGCGGACACACCATGTTCGCGCACCGTTTTGGCGATGCTTTCGGCCCGTAGCAGAGCCGCCATGGTGTCCAGCACGATTGCGGCCAGTGGGGAGAGCGCGGAAAAGCGCCGCGCCGCTGCAACTCGATGGGCGCCGTCAATCACGCCATACGGTCTCCCGCTAGCTGGTTGCCAGAGCACGACCGGCTTTTCCTGACCGGTTCGCATCATCCGATGCGCGAGATCGAAAGCCCAGGCGGGGTCGACGGGCCGCACTGTTTCGGCAGAATCGATTTCCTCGACCGGAATGGCGCGCAATTGTGGTCGCCCGTCATTCCGGTCGCCACTGTCATTGTCGCGCGACGTTTCAGTCAAAGCATCGCGATTGCGGGTGCACCGGCCGCTTTTCGGCGTTATCGTCCCGCTTTCGGGATTCGTGTCGATCCGGGAGCAGTTGATGCACGTTCACATCGAGTTCGTCCGCGATGACGCGGGCCACGCGTCGGTTGGCTCGTCCGCGCAGGACATCGCGTACCGAATCGGACGGAAGGCCGCGGTGCCGTTCGAAAGCGAGAACACTGCCATAACGCTTCTTCAACTTGGCTTTGACGTCGACCGGATGGAACGGCATGGCTAGACTGCACTTCGATAAATCCCGATATCGGACCGATAAGGACCGAATTCGGTTTCGTCAAGAAAAACCCGACAAGGCCGCCGTTGCTGACCGATTAAAGGCGCGCGCCGCAGAATTGGGCCTGCGCCAGGGGGATATTGCCCAAATCATCGACATTCCGAAGACGACAATGGGGCGCATCTGGAAGGGCGAGAACTTGCCCGACGCGGCCATATTGTTTGGGCTCGCTGCACTGATAGAACGCCCGGTCCGATGGTTACTGTTCGGCGACGAGACGCATGATCTCGCCAGTCCGGATTCGCGAAACGTGACGCTGCCGGCCTATGATTTCGGCGCCATCGGGTCGGACGGTCGGGGCCCTGCCACCGGGGTCATGACCATCGACCGCGACTGGATCGCACACCGGCTGGAGCTGGATGATCGCACCTGGATGACGAACATGCCGAACGACCTGCTGGACGATATCGCGGCAAAAGGCGATTGGTTGATATGCGGCGACATAGAACCGCGGCTGGATATGTTGTCGGACGGCCGCATCTACCTGCTACTGCTGAACGGCCAGGCGATCGTCCGCCGAGTGAGCCTTGAGCCCGATGCCTATCTGCTGTCCGTATCGGGCGACCGGCTTCCGCCGATCCGGATCACGCGGGGCAAGATATCGACGGACGAAAAAAACCTCCTCCCCCTCGCCCGCGTGCTCGGCGTGGTCGGCCTGACCGTGACATAGGGCGCGGACATTTGGCGGTTGTCAGGCTGTGTCGTAGTCTTCGCCAATGCCATGACCCTCGGCGAGATAGTCCTGCGACTGCATCTCGATCAGCCGCGACACCGTCCGCTCGAACTCGAACGCCCCGTCGCCTTCGGGATAGAGCGCCTGCGGCTCGGCATCGGCGGTGGCGAGCAGCTTGACCTTGTGCTCGTATAGCGCGTCGATCAGCGTCTTGAAGCGCGCCGCCTCGTTGCGGTTGGCCGGTCCCATGACCGGGATGCCGACGATGATGACGGTGTGGTATCGCCGCGCGATCGCCAGATAATCCGCCGCGCCGCGCGCTTCGGCGCAGAGACGTTTGAACGAGAAGACGGCAACGCCCTTCAGCGACTTGGGGACGTGCATCGTCCGGCCGCCCTGCACGGGAATGTCCTCGCTGGGCACGTGCGCTGCATCCTCGGGCGGATAGTCGGTGAGGCGGAAAAAGGCCTCGCGCACCGCCGCGGTCGCCTCGTCGCCGATGGGCGAATGCCAGGTCGGCATGCCACCGAGTCGATCGAGCCGGTAGTCGGTCGGACCGTTCAGTTCAACGACGTCGAGCCGCTCCTCGATCAGGTCGACGAACGGCAGGAACAGCTCGCGATTCTGGCCGTCCTTGTACAGATCGACAGGCGGCCGGTTCGACGTCGTTACCACCGTCACGCCCTTTTCGAGCAGCGCCGTGAACAGCCGCGACAGGATCGCCGCATCAGCGGTGTTGTTGATGACCATCTCGTCGAGCGCCAGCAGCCGTGCACCGTCGCGCACCTGCTCGGCAACGGGGAGGATCGGATCGCCCTGCTCCTTGGCCCGTTCAGCGCGGAGCCGGTCGTGAATGTCGAGCATGAATTCGTGGAAATGGACGCGGCGTTTCGAGGCGATGTTCACGCAGCCGAAGAACAGGTCCATCAGCATCGATTTGCCGCGCCCGACGCCGCCCCAGAGATAGGCGCCCTTCACCGGCTCGGGCTTTTTCGCGATTGCGCGCCACAGGATGCTGCCGCGCCGGGGCGCGTTTTCGAGCGCTTTGGTGACGCCGGCGAGATGATCGACCGCGCGTTGCTGGTCGGGATCGGGTTGCAGTTCGCCCCTGTCGATGAGCGATTGATATCGGGCTAGCAGAGACGTCATTTCGCCGCCGGCTTGCGTCGCACCTTTCTCAACGTGCCGGTAAAGCTCGCCACCGGCTCGCCATCCTGTTCGATCATGCCGCGCAGGAAGATCAGCCGCCCGGTTTCCTTCAGGATCTCGACCACCGCATCGATCGGCTCGCCGGCCTTCGGGCTACCCATGAAATGGGTCGAGGCGTCGAGCGTCACGCCGCCGCCGCCGGCGAACTTGTCGAGATAGTGGCAGGTCCAGAACAGCGACTGATCGACGACCGCCATCAGGAAGCCGCCATGAACGGCCTCGAACCCGTTGGCATGGCGCATCTCGGTATCGACGCGGCAGCGGACGCTGTTCTCGCCTTCCTTCTTCAGCCGTACGGGGCCGAAAATATCGAGAAAGCGTCCCTTGACGCGCATCTTCCAGAGCGACCAGCCCGGATTGTCGGGGTCCTCCTCCAACACCACCCATCGGCGCATGCCCATGGGCTGTTCATCGGCTTCAGACACTGCGTTCGACCAGCATCTTCTTGGTCTCCGCGATCGCCTTGGCAGGCGACAGGCCCTTGGGGCAGACGTTTGCGCAGTTCATGATCGTGTGGCAGCGATAGAGGCGGAACGGGTCTTCGAGCTGGTCGAGCCGCTCGCCGGTATGTTCGTCGCGGCTGTCGGCGAGCCAGCGATAGGCCTGGAGCAGGATCGCGGGGCCGAGAAACCGGTCCGAATTCCACCAATAGCTGGGGCAGCTGGTCGAGCAGCAGGCGCACAGGATGCACTCATAGAGCCCGTCGAGCTTGTTCCGCTCCTCGGGCGATTGCAGCCGTTCCTTGCCCGAAGGCTCGGGCGTTTCGGTCTTCAGCCAGGGCTGGATCGAAGCGTATTGCGCGTAGAAATGGGTGAAGTCGGGAACGAGGTCCTTGACCACGTCCATCGCGGGAAGCGGCGTGATCCGCACTTCCTTGCCCGGCAAGTCCTCGATCGCGGTCGTGCAGGCGAGGCCGTTCTTGCCGTTCATGTTCATCGAGCACGAGCCGCAAATCCCTTCGCGGCACGAACGGCGGAAGGTGAGCGAGGCGTCCTGCTCGCCCTTCATCTTTATGAGCGCGTCGAGCACCATCGGCCCGCAATCGTCGAGATCGATCTCGAACGTGTCGTAGCGCGGATTCTCACCGCTGTCCGGGTCATAGCGATAGACCTTGAACACCTTCTTGTTCACAGCGTCGACGGTGTGGACGTTGCCCTTCTTGCGAATTGTGCTGTTCTTCGGGAGCGTGAATTGAGCCATGGTCTGTCGTCTCGCCTTTCCGTTCGGGTGAGCGATAGCGCGTTGCGCCGCCGCGTTAAAGGGGACGGCGGCGCTTTTTGTATGGTGCGCATAACCCCTCGGCCGATGTTCAATAGCCGTCATTGCGAGCGCAGCGAAGCAATCCAGAGCCACAAAGGACAACACGCTCGGCTCTGGATTGCTTCGGGCCTTCGGCTCCTCGCAATGACGAGACGAAATGCGTGGCCCTAGCCCGCGATCAGCCCGTTGCGGCGATAGGCTTCGGCGAGGATCGTTTCGAGCAACTGTGCATGGCTGAAACCGGCCGCGGCGGCCGATTTGGCGACGACCTTTTCCGACCACAGATTGCAGTTGAGGTTGATCTCGATGAAGTTGATGTCGCCGGTCTTGCGGTCGAGGCGGAATTCAATGCGGCCGTAATCGAACGGTTCGAACTCGCGCGCGAGCCGCTCGGCCATCTCCTGCACCTTGGGCGCGAATTCGGGCTCGTCGAAGCGTTTCAGCGTCGCCTTTTCGGTGTTGGGGACGAGATCGCGCTTTTCGTAATAGGTCCAAAGTTTCTGCGTGTCCTCGCGCTCGTAGATCAGCATCGGCAGCGCCTTGGGGCCGTTGACGCTGATAAAGGCGGCCTGGACGTCGTAACCGTCGAGATAGGGTTCGACGATCGCGTCATGGCCCTGGCCATGAATATTGGCGATCGCGTTGACGACGCCCGGCCAGTCGAATGCGTCCGATATGCCCCAGCTCGCCGAGGACGCGTTGGGCTTGATCACCCAGCGTTCGGCCTTCGGCAGGTCCTTTTCCTCGACAGGTGCGCCGCGGCGATAGCAGAACCAGGGCGCGGTCGGGACGCCGGCATGGACGGCGACCAGCTTCGACACCGACTTGTCGTCGCCAAGGCCGCGGATGAAAGGAATCGCCCCGATATAGGGGATGCGATGCATGTTGCAGAGCAGCGGGATCAGCATCTCCGAATTGAGGAAGCCGCCCCGATTGAGGAGAGGAAACACGAAATCGGCATCGGGCCGCTCGAACAGGACGTTGTAACTGTCCGCGAGACGCAGATTGAGATCGAGGCTCTCAAGCGTCGTGCGGACTTCGTGGTGATAGATGGCGTGGTTGCCGTCTTCGGGGTGCATCCCGCCGCCCCAAAGGGCGTGCTTCGCCATGAAGAGCAGGCGGATGCGCTCCTTGGCTTCGTCAGGGATGGTCAGGGGTTCGATCGCTGGGGTGTTGGTCATGGTCTCGCGTCGATTGGGGCCGCCCGTTCCGCATGGCCGATGCGCTCCGGCGGGAATGGCGTGTTGTGGTCATCGCGCACGCGCGCCTTTTGCCAGCGCGCATATCGTTTTGACAGCGGAAAGTGGGGCTTCGCGGCGACTATCGCCCGTCTGGCCGCGCCGGGCGGCCAACGGGCTCGCCGGCTTCTTGCGGCATCCGCGCCTCAAGCGGGCCGAGCCAGCGCGCGGTGTTCGCGCCGATGCTGATCTGCGGCTGCGAGGCCATCAGATTGTCGGTCTTCTCCCATTCATAGACCTGGCGGCTGGCGGTCTGGAAGGCATCCTCCAGCCCGGCCGGCATCCGCAGCGCCTGATTGACGAAGGCATCGCCGAAATAGGTCCAGTCGTTACCGGCATCGCAGCCGAACGATGTCAGCCCCGCCGCCGATGCCGAAACGATCGCGCTGTCGGGCGAACTCAGGCCCGAAACGAAAATGCCGGAAAAGCATGCATTGACGATCACCAGCCGGTTCCGGATCTCGAGACCGGCAAAAATGGCCTGCAACCGCGACGGCGAAATCCCGCCATAGGCCTGATCGCCATAGTGGAAGAAAACACCGTTCGGCGTGCCGTGGCTGGTGATGTAGAGGATTACTGCATCTTCTTGCGGATCGGCGAGTTCGGCCATCCGCGCCAGAGCGATTTCGAGCGACCGCAGCGAGCCGCGCGCCAAGGGCGGGCCGCTTCGCCCGTCCGGGCCCGCGAGAACGATCGTCCGCCCCGCGCCGTCATAGCGGCGGGACAGGACGTTCGCCGCCTCGCGCGCTTCGCGGGCGAAGACGGGATCGCTGTCGAGCGCGACCGAAACGATATAGGCATCGACGGTCCCCGGCCGCTGCGGCGCCAATTCCGCAAGCGCTGCGGACAAAAGACGCACATCTTCCAGCTCTTCCGCCGGATCGCGCGCCCATTCCATGACCAGCCCCGCATTGGCGCCCTGCACCATCTCGTGGGGCGCCATGCGGCCGAAGGCAGCGGGCGGCGGGGCGGTGTGTTCGACGACGTCGCCGCTATCCTGCGCAACGGCCGGAGTCGTCGAAGCAACCAGGCCCAGCGAAATCGCCCCTGCCAAGCGGCGGCAAAACCCTGCAGTCAGCGAAGCCGGTTCGAAAGTCATGTGCTTCGCGTTCAATCCTCCGGGTACGATTCCGCCGACAATCGGCTCATCAGGATCGCCGCCCGGCTCGCCTGGCGCGGTATGACGCTCAGGTCCATCGTCTCGCCCGGCGCGTGGGTGCGCGATCCGTTGGCGCCAAGCCCGGCAATGCCGTCGGTCAGATCGGCGACGAAGGAGATATCCGCCGCGCCGCGCAACGCCGGGTCGAGCAGGCCCATCGGCGCAAGGCCGAGATCGGTATTCACTGCCTGCATCCGCTCGAACAGCGCGCGATTGCCGTCGGTCGGCGCCATCGACGGATAGCCTTCGTCGAATGTAATCGTTGCGTCGGTGACCGGCGCATGATCGGCGACGATCGCCTCCATCCGCTCGCGCACGCGCTGGGTCTGCTCGGCGGACAGCGTGCGGAAATCGCCGCGGGCGATGGCGATGGGCGGGATGATGTTGGTCTTGCCCGTCGCCGTCGCACGCACGCCTTGCGCGTCCAGTTCGGCGGTCGCGCCCCCGGTGATCAGCCCGACATTGAAGGTGAGGTTCGGCTCGGGCAGTTCCTGCCTGAAGCGCGAAATGATCCGCACCAGCTCATAAATCGCACCGTCCCCGGCGGTTTCGCTGAAGATACGCGAACTGTGGCCGTCATTGCCGGTCGCCGTTACCTGCCACGCATTGGAGGAGCGCCGCGCGATCGTCCCCATGTCCTGCCCGTCCATGATGACGAGACTCTCGAAGTCGAGCGCGACATCGGCCCATTCGCCCGCTTGGCGCAGATCGCGGCGCGAAAGCTCCGCCGGTTCGCCGAAATCCTCTTCGTCGCCCGACAGTGCGACGACGATATTCGCGCCTTCGAGCGTTCCCGCCGCGTGCATCGCGCGGAGCGCGGCGATCATGATCGCGACCCCGCCCTTGTTGTCGACGACGCCGGGGCCGATCGCCCGGTCGCCGTCGCGCTCGAACGACTGGAACGGCGAATCCGGCTCGAACACCGTGTCGGTATGGCCGATCAGCAGCATCCGCGTCGTGCCGGGCGTGCCTTCATGCCGGGCGAAGAAATGCCCGGCCCGATCGACTTCGCTCTGGTCGATGATCTCGACGGTGAAGCCCAGTTCCTCGAACTCGGGCCGCAGCATCGCCATGACCGCGCGATTGCCCTCGACATTGCGCGTGCCGGAGTTCTGGTTGACGAGGCGTTCGAGAAGAGAAACCGAGCGTTCGAACTCGGCGTCGACGGTCGCGGCGATGGTTTGTTCGGCAGGAGTGAGTTCGGCAGTAGAAGGCGATGACTGGAACATGCACAAGCCAGCGGCGAGTTGCCAGAACATCTTCATTTCAGCTTCGCCTCGATTCCTGCCTGTTTGAGAACTGCATTTGCGATGTGCCGTGAGATGATCGTGCCGTCCACCACAAATGGCCGCGTTGCGTGCGGACTGCGCCACACTTCGTGATCGCCCTTTCCATGTCGCACGAACTCGCAGCCATGCTCCCGGAGCAGCGCCTTCAATTTGCGGGTATAGCCTTTCGCCAAGGGAGACGATCAGGCGGCGACATCGAACTCGCGCTCGTGGTGCGCGATGATCCGGATGGTATGCGGTCCTTCAAGCTTCGATTTATCGGCAATGTCCTCGCCATTGATCTCGAGCAGGTCGGGCAACATCGAACCCGCCTTGGCAGCGAGCGCTTCCAGCGTCTCCCCGTCGGCCGCCAAACCGGGAATATCGCCTTCAATCGAATACCAGACCTTCGCTTCGGGGTCGTATTCCGCACGGATTGTCCATTGCGCCATGAGTGTTCTCTCGCACGTTTTCCGCGGTGATTATGGCGGAGCAGCACGTCATCGGCAACAGCGTAGGACCCTCAGACGAATTGCACGTCTTCCTTACGGGCTGACAACCACGGATTGTGTCCGCAAGTAACACCGCCGCTGCCAGGAGCCACTGATGGACGCAGCCGATCGCGCTTTCGGTGCCGAGACCATTTTTCCATATCTGACGGAGAATACTCCGACGAAACATACAGCGTTTCAATATGTTCAGACACTCGGTCAGAGGGCCAACAGGCTGCGGACATTGCGACAATCGGGCTCGTCATACGAGGATGATCCGCGCCCTGCCACCTGACCACCCAACGTACACCCATTCAATACACCCGCGCCTTCGGTTCGATGTACGTCGCCTCATCGGTCAGCGTGAAGCTGTGGACGGGGCGATAGTCGAGCGTCACTTTGCCCCCCTTGCCGCCCCAGCCTTCGAACCAGGCGAGCGTGTGCTTCATCCAGTTCGCATCGTCGCGGTCGGAATAATCTTCGCGGGCATGGGCGCCGCGGCTTTCCTTGCGGGCGACGGCGCTCTTGATCGTGCTGTGGGCCTGCGAAATCAGGTTGTCGAGTTCGAGCGTTTCGATGAGGTCGCTGTTCCAGATCAGCGAGCGATCGGTGACGGAGATGTCCTCCATTCCCTTGTAGATCGCATCGAGCTTTTCGACGCCCTCGGCCATCAGCTCCTCGGTGCGGAAGACGGCGCAATGCGCCTGCATGTCCTTCTGCATCGCCAGCCGGATCTGGGCCGTGGGCGATCCGCCCGAGGCATGGCGGAAATGGTCGAGCCGTTCCAAAGCCATGTCCGCCGAGTCCTTCGGCAGCGGCTTGTGCGGCTTGCCCGCTTCGGTGATGTCGTTGACGCGGATGCCGGTCGCCCGGCCGAAGACGACGAGATCGATGAGCGAGTTCGACCCGAGCCGGTTCGCGCCATGGACGCTGACGCAGGCCGCCTCGCCGACCGCGAACAGGCCGGGCACGACGCTGTCGGGATCGCCGTCCTTGAGCGTCAGCACCTCACCGTGGAAGTTGGTCGGGATGCCGCCCATGTTGTAATGCACGGTCGGCACGACGGGCAGCGGCTGGCGCGTCAGATCGACGCCGGCGAAGATCTTGCCGCTCTCGGTAATGCCGGGCAGCCGTTCGGCCAGGATCTTCGGATCGATATGGTCGAGGTGCAGGAAGATGTGGTCGTTTTCCTTGCCGACGCCGCGCCCTTCGCGGATCTCCAACGCCATTGATCGCGAGACGACGTCGCGGCTGGCCAGGTCCTTCGCGCTCGGCGCGTAGCGTTCCATGAAACGCTCGCCTTCGGAATTGGTGAGGTAACCGCCCTCGCCGCGCGCGCCCTCGGTAATCAGGACCCCGGCGCCGTAGATGCCGGTCGGGTGGAACTGGACGAATTCCATGTCCTGCAGCGGCAGGCCTGCACGCAGCACCATGCCGCCACCATCGCCGGTGCAGGTGTGCGCCGAGGTGCACGAGAAATAGGCGCGGCCGTATCCGCCCGTCGCCAGCACGACATTGTGAGCGCTGAACCGGTGGATCGAGCCGTCTTCCATGCACATGGCGATAACGCCGCGACAGGCGCCATCCTCCATGATCAGGTCGAGCGCGAAATATTCGATGTAGAAATCGGCGTCATATTTCAGGCTCTGCTGATAGAGCGCGTGGAGCATCGCATGCCCCGTCCGGTCGGCCGCGGCGCAGGTGCGCTGGACCGGAGGCCCCTCACCCATATTCTGCATATGGCCGCCGAACGGGCGCTGGTAGATCGTGCCGTCGTCGTTGCGCGAAAAGGGCACACCGGCATGTTCGAGCTCGTAGACCGCCTGCGGCGCCTCTCGCACCATATATTCGATCGCGTCCTGATCCCCGAGCCAGTCCGACCCCTTGACGGTGTCGTACATGTGCCAGGTCCAGTGATCGGGCGAGTTGTTGCCAAGGCTGGCCGCGATCCCGCCCTGCGCCGCGACGGTGTGCGAGCGCGTCGGGAAAACCTTGGTGATGCAGGCGGTGCGCAGCCCGCCCACGGCGGATCCCATGGTCGCGCGCAGCCCGGAGCCGCCGGCGCCGACGACGACGGTGTCGTATTTGTGATCGATGATCTTGTAGGCTTCGGCCATTATGCGGCCCCTCCGAATGCAATTTTGGCGATCGAGAAAATGGCGATCGCCGCGCCGCCGATGGCGAAGAAGTTGAGCAGGATCAGCACGCCGAGCTTCGACGATTCGTTATGGACATAATCCTCGATCACGACCTGCAGGCCGAGCCTCAGATGCCAGAAGACGTTCGCCGAGAGCAGGATCATCGCCACGGCGACGAGCGGCGAGGACAGCCAGTCGACGACGATGCCATGGCTGAGATTGGGGAGCCGGATCAGCGAAAAGACGAACCAGGGGACGAGGAACAGGTTCGCCGCTGCGGTCACCCGCTGCAGCCACCAGTGATGCGCGCCGGCCTTGGCCGAGCCGAGACCGCGAACGCGGCCGAGATTGGTGCCGTTGCCCATTATGCGCCTCCCCCGAAAATGCCCATGATCCAGTCGCATTGCAGCCAGCCCCAGAGCGCCGCCGTCGCGACGATGGCGCCGGCGACGACGAGGATGGCGCCGCGCTTGTTTGTTTTCAGTTCGTATCCCGCGCCGGTGTCGAGCACGAAATGGCGGATGCCGTTGAAGAGATGGGTGAAGAACGCCCAGGTCAGACCAACGCCGAGCACCACGCCGACAATGTTGATCCGGCCGCTCTCGACCGTCAGCAGCCCGGCGAACCAGCTATAGCTTTCCTCGCCGCTCGCCGCCGCAAGCAGCCACCAGGCGAAAATGATCCCGCCGACCACGGCAAGGCCCACGCCCGTCATGCGGTGCAGGATCGAGACCAGCATATGCGGCCCCCAGCGCCAGATTTGCAGATGCGGCGCCATCGGCCTGTCGGTATTGCGCATGATACCCCTCGTCTTTCCTCGGTTCCCGCTTCTAGCCGAACGACACAGCCATGCAACATCGGGAAGCGATCCCTAACGCCCTGTTTACCATTGCCGGGTTATGCCGGCCAACGGACCCGGAAGAGCCCCTTGGGAAAACAGAGGCAGCAAAGCTATGCGTGTGATCACTATGGACGATTTCGATCCGCTCCTGAAAAAAATGATGGAAAGGCTTGCGAGCTTCAGGGACGACGAAAAATTCCTCGCGTCGACGCAAGACACCTGGGAGTGCATCAAGGATCACGTGCCCGAGATAGGACAATGCTTCTGGGAGAATTTCCGCGACGGAAACGAGATGCTTCAGAATATGTCGGAAGAGGAGCTTCGGAAGTCCTACGCCAATTCGGAACGGTACATCCGGTCCAAATATGCTCATCCGGTCGATCCCGAATGGGTGCGCGTTGCCGGCAAGAACGCATTGAATACCATCCGCGCAGGACTCGAGCCGACCCGGCTCTACAGCGCCCTGACGGAAGCGCATCGTGAGACGCTCAAGATCATCCGCCGGAATGTCGACGATGTGGATCACCTGCACCGGCTGTTCGAGGCGATGATCCGGATGAGCGGGTTGGAGATGGAAATCAGCTCGGCCTTCACGCATGAATGCCTGCGCCAACAGGAATATGAACGGCGCGACGAAAGCGTCGAGATATTCCGGAACGAGATCGGCGCCGTCATCGAGCAGGCGAGCAGCCAGAGCTCGACCGTCAATGCGAGCGCGAACGATGCGTCGCGTTCGGCCAGCGGAATGCTCGACAAGGCCTCCGAAGTCGCCGCCGCTGCCGAGCAGTCCGCCGTCGCGATGCGCGAGGCCGCGCAGACCGCCGCCGGCCTGATCCGCGCGATCGAGGACGCGCGCAACGAGGTCGAGGTTGCGGCCGAGGTCGCCACCCGCGCCGCGAGCCAGACCGAAACCGCGGTTGCCGTTTCCGAAGCGCTGTCGGGCCATGCCGTGTCGATCGAATCGATTCTCGGCCTGATCCGCGACATCGCCGGCCAGACAAACCTCCTCGCGCTCAACGCCACCATCGAGGCGGCGCGTGCCGGCGATGCCGGCCGCGGCTTCGCGGTCGTCGCGCAGGAAGTGAAGAGCCTCGCCAACCAAACCGCCGAGGCCACCGACGAGATCGCGCAAAAGATCGCCGCGATCCAGTCTGCTTCCAAGCAGACGGTCGAGACGAGCGGGTCGATCCGCGAAATCGTCGGCGAGGTGCAGGTCTCCGCCAACCGGATCCGCGAAGCGATGGAAACGCAGGCGCAGACGGTGACGATGATCACCGCCGCCGTCGACGAAACCGCGCTCGCGGCCGATTCGATGTCGGGCACGATCGCCGCGATCCGGCAGGACACCGAAAGCGTCGCCAGCGATATCGACCGGGTCAGCGAGGGCTTCCGCGAAGTCGACGGTCAGTTGACGCGCCTCAACACCGCCACCGGCGATTTCGTCGAGCGCTTCGCCAAGGCCAATGGCTGACTTTCGGTAGCCCGGGCTTTCGCTGAACCGCGAAGCCCGATATCGCATGGGCGATGACCGAAGCCAGAATTCCCCATATCTTTGTTACAGGTGCCAGCCGAGGGATCGGCGCCGCCGCGCTCACCGCGCTGGAAGCCGCAGGCGCGAAAGTCTGCGGCCATGCCACCGAGAAAAGCGAAAAGATCGCCGTCGGCGCCGATCTCAACAAGCCGGGCGGCGGACGGAGGGCATGGCGCGCGGCGCTCGGCAAGCTCGGCGGGCGGATCGATGTGGTGGTCAACAATGCCGGCGTCTACGAAGCCTTGCCGCTCAAAACCGACGAGGCCGAATGGCTCGCGCAATTGAAGCGGACGCTGCGAATCAACCTGCTCGCCTCGGCGGAAATATCCCGCCTCGCCGTGCTCCATTTCCAGGAGCAAGGCGGTGGCCGGATCGTCAACATCGCCAGCCGCGCAGCCTATCGCGGCGACAGCCCCGATCACTGGCATTATGCCGCATCGAAAGGCGCGATGGTAGCGATGACCAAGACGATCGCGCGCGGCTATGCCGCCGAGAACATTCTCGCCTTCGCTATTTGCCCCGGCTTTACGATGACCGGCATGGCCGACGACTATCTGGAGAGCCGGGGCGGCGAAAAGCTGCTCGCGGACATCCCTCTCGGCCGCGTGGCCCAGCCCGAAGAGATCGCCTCGATGATCGCCTATTGCGCGCTGGAAGCGCCGGCATCGATGACGGGCGCGGTGCTCGATGCGAACGGGGCGAGCTTTGTCCGCTGAATGAAAGGGACCGGATCGTGACCAATTTCGGAGGTGGCATGGGCCGCCTGCTTGTCTGGGGCTTCGCTGCACTCGGCATTTTGGCTGCCCTGGCGGTGATCTTTCTGGCTTTCGAGTTCGCTTCCTTCGATGCGGGCCGCAACGATCCCGAGCCGATCAACAATGCGGGCGACGGTCCTGCGCTCATCGTGTCCGGCGTCCGGCCAATCACCGGAACGCCCTATTCCGAGATCGCCATCGGCGCCGACGGCCAGCGCACAGGCGGCAGCGGGAGCAGCGGTCCGGGGTACGGCGAGCCGATCCTGCGCAACATCGTTCTCATCGACCGGCGCGACGGCAGGTCGCGACGACTTGTCGATGGCAACGATCGGATCGTTAGAGAGCGCTTCTATCTGCCCGCAGTGACGGATTATCGTGCGCCTCGCAACGGCGAAGCCTATTCGCCGGACATCGACCGGGATCCCCTATCGGAGGATACCGACCCAGCACCGGCCGCCTATTACGTCATCCGCCTGCGCCACCAGCAGAACGACGCGGAAGATGTGCTGTTCGGTGTTCTGGAAAGCGGCGAACAACGGTTTGTCCTGCGCGACATTGCCGGGGTCGAAGCGATCTGGATGCAGTCGGAGAACGTGATCGCGTTGATCGTGCGCAAGAATAACATGCTGCGCTATGTCGGCGTGGACATGACCGATCTCCGCATGGTTGCAGACCGGCCGATCGCGTTGAACTGAGGCGCGCGAAACCATGACAAGCTGGAAGCTCTCCCTTCCCTGCACCCGCGCCGAAGCCGAGGCACTGAAGGGCGACATCGCCCCGCTGGCCCTGCTCGAACCGCCGCCCGCACTGATGACGAGCGAGATCGATCCGGCCGTGCCCGACGACTGGCGGCTCGATGCCTATTTCGAGAGCAAGCCCGATGCGAACACCGTCGCGATGCTCAAGCGGCTGTTTCCGAGCGCCGCCCATGCCGAACCGGTCGTCGAACGACTCCGCGACGAGGATTGGGTAACGCTGAGCCAGCAAGGGCTGGAGCCGATCCAAGAGGGCCGGTTCTTCGTTCACACGCCGCGCCACCGCGACAGCATTCCGGCCGATGCAATCGCCTTCGAGATCGATGCGGGGCGTGCGTTCGGCACCGGGCAGCATGAAACGACGGCCGGGTGCCTCGCGATGCTCGACCGGCTCAAGGCGTCGGGACGACGCTACCGGGCGATCGCCGATATCGGCACCGGCACGGGCTTGCTCGCCTTTGCGGCGCGATCGCTATGGCCGCGCGCGCGGGTCATTGCGTCGGATATCGATCCGGTGGCCATCGAAGTGGCGCGGGAAAATGCGCAGCTCAACGACATAGCCTTGGGGCAGGGACGCAGCGGTGTCGCCCTCGTCACGGCGGCCGGACTGGCGCATCGCGAGTTGAAAAGGCGCGCCCCGTACGACCTGCTGATCGCCAATATCCTTGCCAAGCCCTTGATCGACCTCGCCCCCGCCTTTGCGGCTGCGACGGCTCCGGGCGGAACGCTGATCCTCGCAGGGCTCTTGCAGGCACAAGCGGACGATGTCGCCACCGCCTATCGCCGCCAGCGCTGCCGCCTTGCCGGACGGATCGATCGCGGCGACTGGGCGATCCTCAGGCTGCAGAGGCGGCCTTCTCCAGCGCATAAGCCTGCGTCCCGCGCGTGATGATGCCGTCGCCCTCGGCGATGTCCTCGGGCGCGAAATCGCTGGCTTTTTCGAGTTCGGCATAAAGCGGCGCGAAATCGGTCTCGACCGTCTGCCGCAGCAGCTCTTCAAAACTCGGGATGACGAAATAGACCTGCTGGAAATCGTCGATGCGGTAGTTGGTCCGCATGACCCGCTTCATGTCGAAGCGGATCCGGTTGGGGCTGGGATCGTCAAGCGCGAAGACGCTTTCGCCATGGCTGGAGACGATACCCGAGCCGTAGATGCGCAGGCCTTCCTCCTCTTCGATCAGCCCGAATTCGACGGTGTACCAGTAGAGCCGCGCAAGATGATCGAGGCTGTCGAACTCCAGGGCGCGCAGCCCGCCTCTCCCATAGGCCTCCATATAGTCGGCGAAGACGGGGTTGGCGAGCATGGGCACATGGCCGAACACATCGTGGAAGACGTCGGGTTCCTGCAGATAATCGAGCTGGTCGCGGCGGCGAATGAAATTGCCGGCGACGAAGCGGCGGTTGGCGAGGTGATCGAAGAAAACGTCGTCGGGAACGAGGCCGGGCACCGCGACGACCTGCCAGCCGGTTTCCTTCATAAGGTTTTCCGACAGCTCCTCGAAATCGGGGATGCCGGGCTTGGAAAGCTTGAGGACGTCGATGCCGTCGAGAAAGGCCTGGCTCGCGCGCCCCGGCAGCTGCTTCTGCTGCCGCGCGAACAGGATATCCCAGGTTTCATGGTCCTCCTTGGTATAGGCAGACCAGTCCTGCGGAATCGTCCAGTCGGGCGCGGCGCCTTCGGGCGGGGCTTCGTGTACGTGACTGTCCATCTTGGGTGTTTCTGCATTCATGGCCATATCCTAGCAGAAACGGTCCGGACCGGGAAATGGATGCGGCACGTGTGAATATGCCGCGCATGGGAGGCGGGATGAGGGCATTGCGGTTGATGGGCAAGGTGATGGCGACGTTGCAGCTCGCCGCCTTCGCATTCGTGCTCGCCGGGATCGGCGGGTCGCTGATCCCGGTCAATGGCGATTGGGAGGAACCGGCCGAGGGACTTACGATCTACGTCTATGACAACGGCATTCACACGGGCCTCATCCTGCCCGCCAGCAATGCCGAAGCCGATTTCACCGATCTGGTCCGGCCCGAACATCTCGGCGATCCGGCGCGCGCCCGCGACCATCTGCTCTTCGGCTGGGGCGACCGCGTCTTCTACCTCGAAACGCCGAGCTGGGGCGACTTACGGCTCCAGACGGCGGTTGCCGCCATCATCGGCAGCGAGGCGAGCCTCGTTCATGTCGATCATGTCGCGCGCCCCGCCCCCGCCGACAATGTCCGCCCGATCCGCGTGACGCCCGGCGAATATCGCCGCATCGCAAGCGGCATCCGCGACCAGTTCGCCCTCGACGCACAAGGCCGTTCGCAACCCCTCTCCGGCTATGGTGCCAGCGATGTCTTCTACGAGGCGAACGGCCGCTACAGCGCCATCCGCACCTGCAACGAATGGACCGGCCGCATCCTGCGCGATGCCGGCGTGCGGGTGGGCGCGTGGACGCCTTTCAACTTCGGCGTGATGCGGTGGTTTTGAGGGGGCAAGGGCGCGCCTGCATCACTCCGCCGCCGCGACGATTGCCGCCCAGCCGGCCTCGTCGATCACCTCGATGCCGAGTTCCTCCGCCTTTTTGAGCTTGCTGCCCGCGCCCGGGCCGGCGACCAATAGATCGGTCTTGCTCGAGACCGATCCCGCCGCCTTGGCGCCCAGCCGCTCGGCCTGCGCCTTGGCTTCGTCGCGGCTCATCGTTTCGAGCTTGCCGGTGAACACCACCGTCTTGCCCGCGACCGGAGAATCGAGCGTTTCGACCTCGTAGCGCGGCGGGTTCACGAGGCTCAGCATGTCTTCCCATACGGTGACATTGTGCGGCTCGTGGAAGAAGTCGCCCAGCGCCTCGACCACCGAGGGGCCGATACCGTCGATAGCGGTGAGTTCGCTCGCGGCTTCCTCGTCACCGGCATGCGCCTTTTCGGCAAGGGTGCGCAGTGCGGGCAGTTCATGAACATGCTTGAGCAGATCGCGCGCGGTTACTTCGCCCACATGCCGGATCCCCAGCCCGAACAGCAGCCGCGCCGCATCGGGTTCGCGCCGCGCCTCGATGGCGGCAAGCAGATTGTCGACCGACTTCTCCTGCCACCCTTCGAGCGCGAGGATGTCTTCGCGGCGCTCCTTCAGACGGAAGATATCGGCGGGGCTTTCGAGCCAGCCCAGCGCGAAGAATTGTGCGATGGTCTTTGAACCCAGCCCGTCGATATCGAGCGCCTTGCGGCTGACGAAATGTTCGAGCCGCTGCGTGCGCTGTGCGGGGCAGATCAGACCGCCGGTGCAGCGCACATCGACCTCACCCTCTCCCGCGACCGCCTCGCTGCCGCATTCGGGGCAGTGATCGGGGAAATGGAACGCAGCACGGCCTTCGTCGCGGGTCAAATTCTCGACCACCTGCGGGATCACATCGCCGGCGCGCTGAATCACCACGCGGTCCCCGGGACGCACGCCCAACCGCTCGATCTCGTCGCGATTGTGGAGCGTCACATTGGTGACCGTCACTCCGCCGACCAGCACCGGCGCGAGCCTGCCCACCGGCGTCAGCTTGCCCGTGCGCCCGACCTGAATGTCGATCGCTTCTAACGTCGTTTGCGCCTTCTCGGCAGGGAATTTGTGCGCGAGCGCCCAGCGCGGGGCCTTGGCAACGAAGCCGAGCCGCTGCTGATAATCGAGCCGGTCGACCTTATAGACCACGCCGTCGATCTCATACGGCAGATCGGGGCGCTGGCGGCCGA
>NZ_CAKZNF010000066.1 GCF_937129435.1 uncultured Parasphingopyxis sp.
CGAAGTGGTTGGCTTTTCCCGCAGGTCCGAGCCCAGACTTGATCTGCTCGATGAGCAGAGCATCCTCGAGGCGGCGAACACCATCAAGGCAAGGCAATCCGAACTTCGACTGGTGTTCGACGCCACCGGTTTCCTGCATGGTGACGGGCTGTCTCCGGAAAAGGCGCTGAGCGCCGTCACGCCCGATCATCTGGCGCATGCCTTCGCGGTCAACACAATTGGGCCGGCGCTGCTGATGAAGCACTTCCTGCCGCTGCTGCCCAGGCAGGGAAAATCGGTGTTTGCAAGCCTTTCCGCCAAGGTCGGCTCGATTGGCGACAATCAGCTCGGCGGCTGGTACAGCTACCGCGCCTCCAAGGCGGCACTCAACCAGCTGGTCCACACCGCCGCGATCGAGCTGGCGCGGCGCAGACCCGAAGCCGTCTGCGTGGCGCTTCATCCCGGCACGGTCGACACCGGCCTGTCGTCCGATTTTGCAAAATCCGGGCTGAGCGTGCAGCAACCGGCGGACGCCGCCGCCCGCCTTCTGAGCGTCCTTGATCGCCTGACGGCTGCCGACACCGGAGGTTTCTTCGACTACCGGGGCGATCCGCTGCCCTGGTGATCGCCGGGTTTGGCCGGCCGCACCGCCAGTCGGATCCGGCCTTTACCCTGTTTTCACCAGCCTTGGCCTATAAGCAGGCATGACCGAGAACACGACCATCCGCTGGGGTATCGCCGGCACCGGAACAATTGCCACGCAATTCGCCTCCGACATCGGCTTTGCCAGGGGGGCAATCTTGTCCGCCGTCTGCTCGCGCGATCTGGCGAAGGCACGGCAATTCGCCGTTCGTCATTCCGGCGTGGCTTCATTCGGCTCCCTGCAATCGATGATCAGTTCGGGCGAAATCGATGTCATGCTCGCAGAGACGCCCGATCCCGATGACGAGATGATCCCGGCGGTGCCCGAGCATCCGCGTGTCGAGCCCGGCGACATCTGGCAGATCGGCGAGCATCGCGTCGCCTGCGGCGACGGCCGCGATGCCGCGTTCCTGCAGCGCCTCGTCGGCGATGGCGCGACGATCGACTGCGCGTTCCTCGACCCGCCTTACAATGTGAAGATCAACGGCCACGCCAATGCCAAAGGCCGCCACCGCGAGTTCGCGATGGCCTCGGGCGAGATGACCGAAGACCAGTTCCGAACGTTCCTCGCCGATACGCTCGGCGCCTGCGCGAGGGTATCGCGCGACGGTGCGGTCCACTTCGTCTGCATGGACTGGCGGCATATGGACGATGTCACCGCATCGGTAGCGGGCATCTATGGCGACCTGCTGAACATCTGCGTCTGGAACAAGAGCAATGCCGGCATGGGATCGCTCTATCGTTCCAAGCACGAGATGGTGTTCGTCTACCGGGTTGGCGACGCCCCGCACACCAACGCCGTCGAGCTTGGCAGACACGGCCGCAACCGCACCAATGTCTGGGACTATGCCTCTGTGAACTCGATGAGGGGATCGCGGCGCGAGGATCTCGCGCTCCACCCGACGGTCAAACCCGTTGCCATGGTTGCCGATGCAATCTGCGATGTGACGCGGCAGGGCGCACTCGTGCTCGACATCTTCCTGGGATCAGGGACCAGCCTCATCGCGGCCGAGCGCGTGGGACGCGCGTTCCGCGGGCTCGATATCGATCCCGCCTATGTCGACCTTGCGATGACGCGCTGGAGCGATCTCACGGGCAAGGAGCCCGAACTGGTCCATCGCGACGGCGACGGGAAGGCTGCGGCATGAGCGATACGCGGTTCAGGAAGGGCCAGTCGGGAAACCCCAGGGGACGCCCAAAGAAGCGTCGGCCGCACAACTCGGCGTTCGACATCATCTTCGACAAGAGGTTGACGGTCACGCAGAACGGCAAGGAGCGCGAGCTCACGATCGACGAGGCGCTCGAGCTTCAAACGTACCAGGCCGCGCTCAAGGGCAGCCGGATGGCCATCCGCAAGGTGCTCAAAATGATCGAGAAGCGCGAGGCGGCGCTGGCGAAGACGCACAGGCCCGAGGCCCGGGCAATCACGACGGAGGCGCATTACACCTCCGACAATGCCGACGAGGCGATGCGGCTCCTTGGCATCGCCGATGACGATCCCGAGTTCGGGTGCAAGCGGCTCAAGCTCCATGCCTGGGCGACGCAGGCGGCGCTGAGCCGGCCCGGGCGACGGAAGTTGTCGCGCCAGTCGGTCGACAACATCAAGCTGTTCACGTTCGATGCCGAGATGCTGCGATGGCCGCGGGGACGGATCGAATGAGCGGCGACGAACAGATCGGCTATGGGATGCCGCCGCAGGCGAGCCGGTTCAGGAAGGGCCAGTCGGGCAATCCCAAGGGTCGGCCGAAGAACCGGCACCGCACGGCCCCCTATGACGCGGTGCTCGGCCAGATGGTGACCATACGCGAGGACGGGCGCGAGCGGCGGGTGACAGCGCCTCCGCGCGCGCTTCGCTCGAGGCGATCGAGACGGCGCGAGCGGCACGCGGCGGCCGCGAAGGCGAGGCGATCGACAAGATCGTCTGGTCATATGTCGACAGCGGTGCCGATGCGATTGTCGGGACGCTGGGCATCGCGTTCCGGAAATATCCGACCGACAAGGATCGCATGCGTTGGCTGCTCAATCCGTGGATCTTCGAGGCGGCGCTGGCGCGGCTTGGCGACCGGCGGCTCACCGATGACGAGCAGCGCGAGGTGTGGCAGGCGACCCGCACACCGCACAAGGTCGAATGGCCCGAATGGTGGACGGTGACAGGGTGAACGGCGGCGTTGTGTTCTGGATATGGGAATTGGGAGTTGATGGTGTTTTGATGAGGTATGGATCGGTAGGAGGCCAGGAGATGGTAAAGCCAGGTAGAATTACTTGTGACACGTCTGAAGAAGAATTTCTCCGGCGCCTTGGTGGTGCCGTGGTTAAGCACTGGGATGCCATTGATGAAGAGACGCGTAATCGGCTTCTCGGTCAGGCAACCGTCATGATCGACAGGGAAGGAATGGCCTCGGTGCAGCTCCGGGAACGGCTGGAAATCTTTATCGCTAGGCATAAGGACGCGTAGAAATGGCGGCGTGCGCCGCCTCAATTTCACCGCCTAATTGAACGTCTGCTTCGCGCCCTCCTTACGGCCATTGACTAGGTTGCCATCAGCTCCCGAAAGCGGTCACAGCCGCCAAGACCGAGTAATGTCCGCTTTTGCGTCGTTCTTGAGTCTGTTTTCGATGACCGCAAGTGGGGTGGAAAGCTGACGTGGCAGAGGCCAGTGTTTCGCAGCCGTTTCTGGCCGGAAGGAGACTGTCCGCTTTCGGGTTTTTTGATGCGCGAAGCAGGTTCGGATCAGGCACAGCAAGACACGCGTGCGCGGCGCTTCTAGCCGCTGAATATGGATTTCCAAGCGTGAACGATGTACCGAATCTTCGAAAGGTAATGGCATGAACATCGCATTCCAACTCATTGCAGCCGCATCACTTATCGCGGCGCCTGCTGTGTCACTGGCCGAGGACGGCGGTGCCAATGGCACTGTGGCCGGTCAGTCGCACCCCGATGCCGTCCTCGAATATACGGCGCGGCAGTTTTTCGAGACGACAAGCTATGGCATGGCATCGCCGGGGGGCGTCGCCTTTTCCCCGGATGGCACGAATTTACTGATCTCGAGCGATGCGGACGGCGTCTTCAACGCATATCTGCTTCCGTTGGCCGGCGGCGATCCGGTGCCGGTGACGCAATCGACCGACAACGCCACCTTCGCGGTCAGTTTCTTTCCGTCGGACGGCCGCATCCTGTATACGGCCGATGAGGGCGGCAACGAGCTCAATCACGTCTATGTTCGTGCCGAGGACGGCACGGTCACGGACCTGACGCCGGGCGAGAACGTCAAGGCGCAATTCGCGAGCTGGAGCGCCGACGGCGAGACGCTCTACATCTCGACCAATGAGCGCGACCCGCAGATGTTCGACCTCTATGCCTATGAGGCGGACGATTACGAGCGCCGTATGGTGTTCGAAAATACCGGTGGCTACGGCCTTGGCGCGGTGTCGCGCGACGGCCGGTATCTGGCGCTCGTCAAGGAACGGACGAGTGCCGACAACGACCTTTATCTGGTCAGGCTGGGCGAGGATGGCGGAGAGCCGCAGCTGATTACCGGGCATGAGGGCAATATCAGCCACGGTGTTTACGACTTCACGCCCGATGGCGGCACGCTGATCTACGGCACCGACGAGCATGGCGAATTCTACCAGGCTTGGGCGTACGACGTTGCGACCGGCGAAAAGACGCCCCTGATCGAGGCGGACTGGGACGTCAGCTTTGTCAGCCCTTCGCCCTCGGGCCGCTACCGCGTTCATGCGATCAACGCCGATGCGCAAACCCAATTGACGATCACCGATACACGGACGGGCGAACCGGTCACGCTGACGGGTATTCCCGAAGGCGATCTGGGCAGCGTCCGCTTCAACCGCGAGGAAAATCGGATCGCATTCACCGTGTCGTCGGACACTTCGCCCGCCGATATCTTCGTTGCCGATCTCACAAGCGGCGAGGCCCAGCGGCTGACCAGCGCGCTGAACCCGGCCATCGACGAGTATCATCTCGTCAGCGCGACCGTCGCGCGGTTCGAAAGCTATGACGGCGTGGAGATACCGGGCATCCTCTATCGTCCCCACGGCGCCAGCGCGGACAATCCCGCTCCGGCGATCGTCTATGTTCATGGCGGGCCGGGCGGCCAGACGCGGCGCGGATACAGCGCGGCGATCCAGCATCTCGTGAATCACGGCTTTGCGGTCTACGGGATCAACAATCGCGGCTCGTCGGGCTATGGCAAGACCTTCTTCCATATGGACGACCGGCGGCATGGCGATGCCGACCTGCGCGATGTCATCGCCTCCAAGGATTTCCTTCAGGACATGGACTGGATCGCCGACGATCGTATTGCGGTGATGGGCGGGTCCTATGGCGGCTATATGACGGCGGCGGCGCTCGCCTTCCATCCCGAAGTATTCGATGCCGGCGTCAACATCTTCGGCGTCACCAACTGGGTGCGCACGCTCAATTCGATCCCGCCCTATTGGGAGGCGTTTCGCGAGGCTCTGTATGATGAGATGGGCGATCCGGCGACCGACGCCGAGCGTCACCGCGCGATCTCGCCGCTTTTCCATGCCGACCAGATCGTGAGGCCGCTATTGGTGGTGCAGGGGGCGAACGACCCGCGCGTACTGCAGATCGAAAGCGACGAGCTTGTCGAGGCGGTGCGCGGCAACGACGTGCCGGTCGAATATGTGATCTTCCCGGACGAAGGCCATGGCTTCCTGCGTCGCGAGAACCGGATCACCGCCTCCGAGGCGTATCTCGAATTTCTCGAGGAGCATATCGGAAGCGGACGGGATTAGCCTGGCGCAGCTTGGGCATTGTTCGTCCGGCCCGACAGGAGAGGGGCGGAACCAACTGCTGGTTGTCGGCGCTTAAGCGGATCAATGTGCCACCTAATTGCCGCCTAACGCCTCGGAAAGCATCGGGAGATTTCGGCCCAGTTCACACCATTCCACTATCCATCGAGATAGTCGCCGTGCCCATTCTGGTAGATGAGATAATAGGCGTGGTCCCAAACATCATTTCAGAGGATCACCGCGGGCGAGGAGTTGAAGTAGCGAAACGGGGTGGCAGGCCCTCTGTTTCTGGGCATCGAAGCCGACTAGCTGTCCCCGTCAGACAGTCGCCTATTAAACCGGAACCGTCCCACGTGCATTTGCTCCTGACAGGGCCCCTCAAAGATTTTCCTCCTCGTCGTTGACCATCTGATCGTGCCGACTAGCCTCCCTTTTTTAGCTTACTGGCGGTTGCTGGGAATAGCGGGGTGCCAATCAGTTAGGCCTTCGCTATCGTGAGATTACCTCACCAGCGCCCACTTCCACCCGGCCACCCAATAAGCATAAATTCGTTGGAGGCCGTGTGAGCGCGGGCGCTGCGCCCGACCGCAGGTCGAATCCCGCAAACATTATCGCTAAAACCGCATCCGGGCGCTCGCGAAGACGCGCAGGGGGTCGCCGTAGAACGCGGTCAGCACGCCGTCGCGGCCGAGCGTGGATCCACCTGCTGCATTGATGAAATTGTAGCCCGAGACGATGTAGCGGTGATCGGTCAGGTTCTTGCCGTGCAGGCCGAGCTGCCAGTGGTCGTCTTCCGAAGTCCACACGATGCTCGCATCCCAGAGCGCATAGCCGGGCTGGTCCAGCGGGCTGCGCACCTCGAACTGGCTCGTCTCGCTGCGATAGGCGACGGTGGTTCCGAACAGCAGCTCGCCGCCGAATGCGGGAATCGAATAGTCGAGCGTCCCCGACAGCGTCCATTCGGGCGTGTTCTGGAACACGCGCTGATTGGCGACGTCGTTGCCGAAATTGTCGATGAAGACGTCGTACTCGGCATTGATATAGCCTGCCGCCCAGGTGAAGCGCAGGCTGTCCCCTAGTGCGGCGAGATCGCGGCCGAGCCGGGCATTGCCCTCGAACTCGATGCCCCAGATCGTCGCCGCGCCGGCATTGGTTGTGACGCCGACGAACGTGTCGTTGATGCCGTCACCGTCGCTGTCGAAGCCGACCGAACCCGGAATCTGGATATCGGTATAGTCGGCGTAGAAGCCGGCGAGCGCGAGCGTCACCGCGCCATTGGCGAGCGAGCCGCGATAACCGAGTTCATAACTGTCGACCGTTTCCGGATCGAACGACATGAAGTCGTAGATTTCGCCTTGGTCGACCACGCCGTCGCCGTTGAGATCGGGTGCCGCCGTCGTCAGCCCGCGCGGATCGAACCCGCCGCCCTTGAAGCCGCGGCTGTAGCTTGCATAGATATTATGATCGGGCGTCGGCCGGAACGAAACCGAGGCACGCGGCGTGAACTCCTCGAACGTCGCCGAGCCGTTGAAGTCCGACGTCGTCGCGATCAGCAGCGCCGTATCGCCGCCGAATTCGGCGGTTGGGCCGAAGAGGTATGTCTCGCGCAAAACGCGTGAATCGCGGCGATCATGCGTATAGCGGCCGCCGAGCGACACGCTCCACTGGTCGGTGATGTCGAAGGTGAAGTCGCCGAAGATCGACCAGGTTTCGGTGTCGACATTGCCGAAGGTCTTCGCCGTCAGCCCCGGCAGCGGACCGAAGGGGAACGGGATGGCGGCGCCCTGTTCGGCGAGGATCACGTCGAAATTGGTCGTCGCATTGGCGTCGAGATAATAGAAACCGATCAACCCCGCGAGGCGATCATCGTCGTAGACGATCTGGAATTCCTCGGAGAACTGATCGTTGGTATAGATCGCGGGAACATCGACATCCTGCTGCGGCAGGCTGTCGAAATCGATCGGCGTGGAGCTCTCGTCCTCGCGCCAAGCCAGGATGTTGCGCAACCGAAGGGTATCGGTGACCTGCAGCTCGATCGTGCCCGATCCGCCATAGGCCTCGACGCGCTGGCGCGGATTTTCCAGCCCCGCGCGCGTATCGTAGACATCGTCGAGCACTGGCGCGCCGGTGACGAGGCCGGGGATCAGCCGATGGCCCTGGCGCGGATGGCTCCAGTCATCGGTATAGTCGCCGGTGATGCGGACGAAGACGTCGGCGTTCGGCGCATATTCGATCGTCCCGCGCGCCGCGAAGACGTCCTTGTTGTAATTGTCATAGCCGTTGAGGTTGAGGTTCTCGCCATAGCCGTCGCGCGTCAGCAGCGCCGCCGAACCGCCGACGAAAAAGCCGCTGTCGCCGACCGGCAACGCGACCGAGGCGATGCCGTCCATCTGCTGATAGCTGCCGACGCGGATGCGCGCTTCGGCGGTTGGGCTGTCCGCGAGCCGCCGGGTGATGAACTTGACTGCGCCGCCGATCGTGTTGCGGCCGTAAAGCGTGCCCTGCGGCCCGCGCAGCACTTCGATCCGCTCGACGTCGAAGATATCGAGCACCGCGCCCTGCGGTCGGTTGTAATAGACGTCGTCGACATAGAGGCCGACGCCGTTTTCGAACCCGGCGACGGGATCCTGCTGACCCACGCCGCGGATGAAGGTGGTGAGCGTGGTGTTGGTGCCGCGCGAGACCTCGAAGGTGACGTTGGGCACGTTCTCGGCGACCTCGGTGATGTCGAGCGCGCCCTGATTGTTGAGATCCTCGCCGCTGATCGCGGTGATCGAAAGCGGCACCTCGATCAGCGATTCATCGCGGCGGCGCGCTGTGACGACGATCGGCGCGCTCGCGCCGTCGCTTGCCGCCGTTCCGGCCTGCGCGGCGGCGGGCGAAGGAGCCAGCGCGGCAAGCGGCGCAATCGCGGCGCCGAGGAGATAGCGAGTGGTTCGATGGGACATTGTGCCCTCCCTGTTGGACATGATGGTGGTGGAATTCATTGCGACGTCTCGCGAAGGAAATGGCGGACATCGGCGGCGGTCTGCGCCGGAATTTCTTCCTGCGGCGCGTGGCCGACGCCCGGATAGGTGATGCGGCGCGCGTTCGGGATCGCGGCCTCGATCCATCCGGCCTGTTCGAGCGGGATGAGTGCATCCTCCTCGCCCCACAGCACCAGCGTCGGTGCCTCGATGCGTGCGAGATCGGGCTCGGGATCGGGCAGCACGAATTCCTCGAGATGCGCGATAAAGGCTTCGGCATTTCCGGGCTGCGCCATCATCTCCCGGATTTCCGCCTTGCGACTGTCGCTGATCCGTGAGAGGTCCGCGAAGATGTTGGCGAGCGAAGCCTGAAATGCGGGTTCGGGCAGCTGGGTCAGATAGGCGCGCATGGCCGGAGGGACGGGAGCCGGCTCGTCGGTGACACCGTAGATCGAATACGCGCCGCTATCGACAAGGATCAGCCGGTCGACGCGGTCGGGATAGCGCGCTGCAAATCGCCATGCGACAAGCCCGCCGAAGCTGTTGCCGCCAAACGTCGCGCGGTCGATGTGGAGTCTGTCGAGAAGTTCGCGCAGTATCTCGACGCGCTCTTCAGCTGAATAACGCGAGAGCGGATCGGGGCCGGTCATACCATGACCGAGCAGGTCGTAGCGGACGACGCGGTAATCACTCGCCAGCGCCTCGGCCCAGCCGTTCCAGCTCTCCAGGCTCATCGTGAAGCCGTGGAGCAAGACGATCACCGGCGCGCCGGCCGGCCCTTCCTCGCGAACGCGGACGCGGGCCCCGTCGATCGGGATATAGCGGTCGGCAGCGCTCGTCTGCTCGACGGCAACCGGTTCGGGGACCTCGGCGCCCGGCGCGGCGCAGGCCATCGGCATCGGCAGTAGAATAGTCGCCGCGATGGCGGCGCGCGCCCCGTTGAACATCGCTCTTCCTGTCATGCCGGCATCGATCCGGTCTCGCACCCCGCTCTAAAGTCCGGCGCGTGCGCGGCAATGACGCAATCGATCAATTTTTATCAGACAATTTCGCTCAATTGGGCATGGCGGCGCGCCCGTCGCTCGGGCTGCGGCCGGTCCAGCCGCGATAGGCGCGGGCGAAGCTGCGCCCGTCGCTGAAGCCCAGTTCTTCGGCGATATCGGCGATCCGTGCCCCTTGTTGCAGCCGCTGTTCGGCCATCAGGCGGAGCTGCCCGGCGCGGATGTCGCGAAAGTTCGTTCCACGCTCCGCCAACCGCCGCCTCAGCGTCGCGGCGCTGAGGCCGAGACGCCGCGCCGCCTCGCCTTGGTCGTCGATCCCGTCGCCGATCATCGCGGCGAGTTGCGCGGCGAGGTCGGACGGATCGGCGGCGGCGGGCGTGTCGCTGCCGAGTGCGCGGGCGATCCCGCCATAGACGGTGCGCGCGGAAAGCACCGGGCATTGCGCGGGATCAACGGGCCAGCCGCCTGCCTCACGGTCGTAATGCAGTTCGAACCGGTCGGCGCCGTGTGCGATCGGCACGCCCCATTGCGCGAGCGGGCTCGGCCCGTCGGCGAGCCCGCGCCGCGTCCGCAGGCTGTGCAGCGGCAGAGGCCCGCCGCTCGCCCGCGCCGACTGGATCAGGATGTGGACATAGACGAGCAGCGCCTCGATCGAGAACAGGATGAACGGATCGTCCTTGTCGACGGCATAGGGAAAGCCCCGATCGTCGACGATGAAGACGAGCTCGTTCCGCGCCAGCCGCACCCGGTTGTACGGCGCGCCATGGATCACGTTATAGCTCTGCGCGATGATCTCGAGCATCTCGCGCACCGTCGCCGCGCCGCGCAACCTGTCCCGGATCAGGTCTGACGTGCCGAGCATCAGCGGCCGCAGCGACAGATGGATCGCCTCATCCCCCATCCTGAGTGCCAGCGCTTCGCACAATCGGAAATAATCAGCGAGCGGCATTGGTTCGTCGGGGTCGAAGCCCGCTATGGGCGCGCAGTCCGTGGCAATACCGGCGAGCGGTCTCAATGTGCCTGGCGGTACGGTGACGGATGAGAGGCCGAGGGTGGAAGGCATGATGCTACCTTTAGGGGAAGGTGCCAATAATGTCTGCGACCGGAATCATGTCGCGATGTCCTGCCTCCGCCTACCGAAGCAGACTTCCTGCAACTGGGCCGGTAGCGGATTGACGACTTTGACCTATTGGTATCCAAGAGCAGACATCTCAATGAGCCAAGCGGTTGAAGCGGAGGGTGCCCTTCCCCCGACGCCTGAACGAACGGCCGCTTTCGGGATCGCCGTGTCGCGCCGCGAACGACAAATTATAGGGCGAAGACTGACAGCTTTTGGTAATGCACACGATGTCCGTTGCGGGTCGTTTGCTGACCGGCCGGTTTGGTTTCGCGATCCGATATAGCGGCCTGACAGGTTTTCGGCAGGTCGCTGCGATCGCTCAAGTTCGGCTTCTGGGTGGAAAGCTGCCGTTCGATAAAGGCTCGATACCATGCATTGTGCCGCTGAGACCGATCATGTCTGGCGCCCTAGATAAGCGGCCAAGCAGCGATTGTTGTGGCGAGCGGCAAAGTTGACTTTCGACAGCGCTGAACCCGTCTGGTAGCGATAGCGAAATGCCATTTGCGACTTATGTGAAAAGGTGATTCTCGTGCGCTACCTTAATGCTTTCCTTCTGGCACTTGCCGCCCCTTTGCTCATAGCGGCAGCGGATAGTGCCGTTGAGCAACGAGGCGAGCTTTCTGCCCCCCAGGACCATATGGTGCCTTTTGCCTGGATGGTCGGTGAGTGGCAGGGCGAAGGATGGATGCTAGCGCCGAATGGGGAGCGTCTATCATTCGAATCGCAGGAAATAGTGTCGTCAAGACTCAGCGGAGCCGCCTTGCTTGTCGAAGGCAGGCACCATGAGCCTGGCCATTCCGATCGAGTTGTTCACGATGCCATGGCCATGATCACATGGGATGCAGGCGCAAATGAATATCGTTTCCGGACTGCCCTTGCGAACGGGAGGGGCGGCAATTTTCTACTTCAACCGACGAATGAGGGTTTTAACTGGCGTATGGATACGCCTCGCGGGCAGATAGTCTATACCATCGAGCACGATGATGGTGTTTGGACCGAACGCGGGGAAATCATCGAACCAGGAGGCCGGTCGATCGAGATTTTCGGAATGACGTTGCATAAATCCAACGTCTCCGATTGAAGGCTCTTGGGGATGGGTGCAGCCTACCGAAAGACATCCCAAAATCGCCGGGCCGTGTTCTGGACTAAGGTCACCCTTGTACCAAGCGGCAAGCCTCGACGATTCCCTTTGGCGCTTCCTTGAAGCAGGTGTATGTGTTCGAAAAGGGATCGCACATGCGCGCAATAGCAGCCAAGCTGAGCAGCAAGTCTCTCAAAATTGAGGACGCCTACGAACTACTGTCGATAGCTTCGAGATCTGTCGGAAACGATTTTTTTGCAGCCATGGCCCAAGCTCTTGCCGAGCAACTCAATGTTCGCTGGGTTTTGGTTAGCAAGGTATGTCGCGAGAACAGCATGAAAGCCTCCGCCGTCATGATGTGGGACGGGGAGCTCCAAGACCCCTTCGACTACGATCTTGTCGGTTCGCCGTGTGAGAATATTTTTACTCAAGGGGCTTGCGCCTATCCGGACCGATTGCAGGAGCATTTTCCTGCAGACGATCTTCTGTCGAAGATGGGAGCGCACGCATATGTTGGCGTTCCGGTATGCTCTTCCACCGGAAAAGTGTTGGGATTGCTCGCAGTCCTCAACGATACACGAATTGCGAATATTGACACTGCATTGGATGCGATTGAACTGTTCGCCGGAAGGACCGGTGCTGAACTCGAACGCATCGCCAGTACGACGGACAACGAGCGACTGGGGCGGATTGTCGAGGAGTCTCTGAGCGAGGCGTTCATTTTCTCAGCGGCAACCTTCAGGTTCGAGCTCGCGAACAGGGGGGCCCGAGACAATCTGGGTTATTCCATGGAAGAGCTGCGCTTACTTACGCCGTGGGATGTGAAGCCTGAATATCCCGAAGAGATTTTTCGAGAATTTGTTGCTCCCTTGGTAGGGGGCAAGGTTACCCAGCTTCATTTTGATACGGTGCATCTGCGCAAAGATGGAACGACGTACGACGTGTCGGTCCAACTTCAGTATTTTCCGAAGCCGGACCATGTGTTTTTTGCATCGATCACTGACACCACAGCTCAGAACCAAGCGGCGGAGCGAGAGCAAATATTGCTGCGAGAGGTCAACCATAGATCCAAAAACCTTCTCGCGCTCGTTCAGGTGATCGCTCGCCAGACGGCGGCCCGGCACCCAGAAGATTATGTAGAGGCTTTGGAGAGCCGAATAGGAGCGTTGGCAGCCAACCAGGATATCCTGGTTCACAACCATTGGACAGAAATACCTCTCGACGAACTTATACGTTCGCAGCTGGCCCACTTTGATGGCCTGTTTGGTGAGCGTATATTTTTCAACGGCCCGAGGCTATTTGTAAAATCTACCCCAGCCCAAGCGATTGGAATGGCGGTGCACGAATTGGCCACCAATGCTGCCAAATATGGAGCGCTTTCAAACCAAACGGGCGAGATATCCATTTCCTGGTCTTTGTCCGAAGGACCCGTCCCCAAGCAGACCGTATCATTTGAATGGAAGGAAACCGGTGGACCACCGGTGAAACGGGCAGTCAGCAAAGGCTTCGGTACGGCGATATTAGAACGCCAAATGATCGGATTGTTGGGCGCAAAGGTCGAAGTGGTACTTCGGCGCAGAGGGCTTCACTATCGGGCCATTGCTCCGGCCGATCGGGTTATAGAATCAAAACAGGGCTAAGAATGATGAATCGACTTGCATCGATGGAAAGCAGATGCCGAGGATAGACCCACGGATGCGCAGAGCGGTTGCCCACCGCACGGTGCGTGCGTAGAGCAGGCTGAAGCAGGGGATCGTTCACCGTGTTCACTGTGTCGCATCGAACCATCCGCAACGCGGGGATCGTCGCGCTCTGGCTCGTCGCGATCGCCGTCATCCTGGTGACGCTCGCGAGCGCAATCCCGTCCAGTCAATGGTGGTTTCGCATTTGGGACTTTCCGCGACTGTTCGTGATGACGATCGGCGGGCTCGTGCTCATCGGCTTGTTCTTCTGCCGGTTCCGTTTCCGCTGGCCACTCGCCGCAGCGCTTGCTGTGGCGATCGCCTATCAGGCAGGTCATATCTATCCGTATACGATCCTGAGCCCGGTCGAGGCGGAGATGGTCGAGGTCGACGCCGCGACGCGCGAGGGGCATTGTTTCACGGCCTTCAGTCTCAATGTGCTGCAGGACAATCGCGATTACCGTCGCTCGATCGACGCGATCGAGGAAGCGGATGCCGACCTGCTCCTGCTGATGGAAACCGACAGCAACTGGCTCAATGCGGTCCAGCCCACGCTCGCAAGATATCCGCACCGGTTCGAGGCGCCGCTCTCAAACCGCTACGGCATGGCGCTTGCAACTCGGCTCGATGTGGAAACCGCTGAGATCCTCAATCTCGCCGAGCCGCGCACGCCTTCTGTCCATGCCGTTATGCGCACGCCCGCTGGCCGCAGGTTCCGCCTTGCCGCGCTGCATCCCCGCCCTCCGCATCCCGGACAGGACACCGAGGAACGCGACGCCGAGATCGCGATCGCGGCGATGATGACGCGCGATGCCGGCCTGCCGGCGTTCACGCTCGGCGATTTCAACGATGTCGGCTGGTCGGAAACCTCACAGCTGTTCCGCCGGATCGGCCGCTATGTCGATCCGCGCATCGGGCGCGGCTTTTACGCCACCTTCCCGGCCTCACTCCCCGGCTTCCGATGGCCGCTCGACCATGTCTTCTTTACCGAGGAGTTCGCGATCCGAAGTCTGTCGGTCGGCGATCCGGTGGGGTCTGACCACCTGCCCGTCCACACCGAGGTCTGCCTGATCCCTTCAACCGGACGTGCGAACAACCGGCCCGAACAGGCAGAGGCGGATGATGAAGATGACCTACAGGAAACTCTGCGGGCCTATCACGAGGATGAGGTGGTCGAACGCCGCACCGGCCCCGACTAGACAAGCCCGGCCGCGCGATAACGATCGCGATCGAAGCCGACAATCAGTTCACCCGGTCCCTCGCCGACCGGCCGGTTTAGTTTCGCGATCCGATGTTGCAGCCTGACCGCTTCCCGGCCGGTCGCTGCAATAGCCTAAGTTCCGCTCATGGGTGAAAGCGGACGTTGGTCTGATGTGTTGAGTTTGACGGTTGGTCAGCAGAAGTCGAGCCCGGCTTCTGGCGCCTTCCGTCACAAGGTGGTCGTATTCACTCGACTTTTTCGTCTGGTTGGAATCTTGTGGCTTGTTTCTGGTACGCACCCCCAACTGACCACCGATGAATGGCTGATCGCTTTATGTGCAATCTATATCGGACCCGCCAGTCGCTCGATGAAATCGCTCGTTTGTTCAGGGCCGAACTGTTGGAAGAGGTGAGGCAGGCGAATGTCGCCTCGGAAGTTTATCCGGGCACGCCGGGTCCGGTGCTGTTTGTCGAAAATGGCGTGCGAGAGCTCAAGGTGATGAGCTGGGGGTTTCCGCTGACGCGCAGAAGCAAGCGGACCGGCAAGCCGCTAAAGCCGAAGCCGGTAAATAATGCGCGCAATTTGGAAAGTCCGTTCTGGAAGTCGGCTGCCGCAAACCCAGGGTGGCGATGCCTGATTCCGGTGAGCGAGTTCGCCGAGGCCGAAGGGCCGAGCGGTAAGAAGACGCGCACATGGTTTTCCATCACTGAAGAACCCGTTTTCGCGTGGGCAGGCCTTTGGCGCCCGTCGGAAGAGTGGGGCAATGTCTATTCCGGTGTGATGACCGAGGCGAACGATCTGGTTTCTCCGGTGCACGATCGGATGCCGGTGATCCTTGCGCCCGAAGATCACGACAAATGGCTCTTTGGAAGTTTCGAGGATGTGCTGGCGCTACAACGGCCTTGCGATCCGGATCGCATGCAGATCGAACGCACTGATCGACCCTGGAATGCGGGGCGTTGAAAATCCTGCCTTGATCGCGGCCGGGATCAGTGAGAACATAAGCGGAACATTTGCAATCCCGATTCGCAGTTTCGCCGTGACCGATGCCGATACAAAGACCTCGTCCAGAGCCAATGAACCGCTTGCCGGTATTAATGCACTTCGCGCGGCTGATCTCCCTGTCGTTTTGGCTGCAAGCCCCGACCACTGGTCGCCGGAATTGCGTTTGCCTCGTTCGGTCTGGGAAATCTTTTCAAGCAACGATGAGGCATCCGGCGAAGCAATGGCGCTCGCCTTCGCACAACAACAATGCAGGGATCGAGAGCGCACAGATCATTGGCTCTGGGTGCAAGATGCAGCCAGTATCAGGCGATGTGGCCGCCCCTATTTCCATGGCCTTCCAATGGCCTGCCGCTCCGGCATGCTCCATGTCGAGGCGCGTAACGCCGCCGATGCACTCTGGGCGATGGAAGAGGGTGTAAGATGCGGCGCGCTTTCCTTCGTCATCGGCGAACTCGCCAACGATCCCCGGTCGCTCGATTTCACCGCGACACGGCGCCTGGTGTTGGCGTCGGAGCGGCATGGCGTTCCCCTTTATCTGTTGCGCCGCGACGGTCATGCCGACCTGTCCGCGGCACGGCTGCGCTGGCGCGCCGAAACGGCACCGTCCGCCCTACATCCCTGGAACGCTACCGCGCCGGGTGCACCGCGCGTTTCGGCCGAGCTGTTTCGCGGCCGGGGATTGAAACCCGGCCGGTTTCTGCTGGATCATGGGTTCGATCGGGGGAACCGTTCGCATGAGCCGGGCAATCGTCTCGCTCTGGTTCCCGAACTTTGCGATCGACCGCTGGAGCCGCAGCGCCGCCTTAAGGGGTGATTCAGAGGCCGCGTTCCAACCGGTCGTGCTGGTGACGGAAACCGCGCACGGGCCCGTGATCGATGCGGCCAACCCGCTCGCCAGCGAAGCCGGAGCCCGGGCCGGGATGCGGCTTGCCGATGCGCGGATGCTCGCGCCGCAGCTGCTTGCCATGCCTTCCGATCATGAGGGCAATCAGCGAACGCTCGAAAAGATGGCATTGGCGGCGCAGCGCTGGGGACCATGGAGCATGGTCGACGGTACGGAGGATATCCTGCTCGACACATCCGGTAGCGCCCATCTCTTCGACGGCGAAGCGGCGATGCTGGAAAAGATCGAGACATGGTTCGCCATGCAGGGGCATACCTGCCGGACCGCACTCGCTTCCAATACGGGCGCGGCATGGGCGCTGTCTCATCACGGCAAGGATCGCTGCGTGATTCTGGACGAGGAGGCCTTGCCATCTGTGCTGGCTCCACTGCCCGTGGCAGCCTTGCGCATCAATGCCGAAACAAAGCTTTTGCTGACCAGGCTCGGCCTCAAGTCGATCCGCGACCTGATGGCCGTGCCGCGCGAAAGCCTTGTCCGCCGCTTTCGCAACCGGCGCTCGGCAGAGGCCAATCCGCTTGTTCGCCTCGATCAGATGCTCGGCAAGACACATGAGCCTCTCATGCCGCTGATCGATGAGCCGCCGCTGGCGTCCGAACGCCGCCTTGTAGAACCAATCCTGCATGTCGGGTTGCTGGCCCGGATCGTGACCGATTTGTCCTGTGATCTGGCCCGCAGCCTCGAAGCCGAAGCAAAAGGCGCGCGACGGTTGTTACTACAGCTTTGGCGCGTTGATGGTGACATGATCCGGCTGAATGTGGAGTTGGCGTCCCCGTCGCGCGATGCCGACCATTTGTCGAGACTGTTCGAGGAACGCCTGGACGGAATCGATGCGGGATTCGGGATCGATCAAGCTCGCCTCACCGTGATCTGGGCCGAGCCGCTGGGCAGTGCACAGGATCGGCTCGATGCGTCGGTAACGCATGGCACGACGCTTCCCGTTCTGATCGATCGGCTGGTCACGCGACTGGGCAAAGGGCGGGTATCTCGACTGGTTCCGCGCGAAAGCCATCTTCCCGAGCGCGCTCAGCGGCGCGTCTCTCCGGATGGACGACCAGCGACCGGGCAATATGACTTCGGTTTTCATGAAAGGCCGCTCAAGCTGCTCGATAGGGCAGAACCGATCACCGTCATCTATGCGACACCAGAAGGGTTGCCACGCCGCTTTC
The DNA here is from genome assembly GCF_937129435.1 of uncultured Parasphingopyxis sp. GTDB lineage: Bacteria > Pseudomonadota > Alphaproteobacteria > Sphingomonadales > Sphingomonadaceae > Parasphingopyxis. The sequence goes on from NZ_CAKZNF010000066.1 coordinate 17,523, forward strand.
GCTGGCGCGGTGCATTGCATGACATCGCCAAGGCCGAAGGGCCGGAACGCATCGCCCCTGAATGGTGGCGGCAGCGCTCGGCGACCCGGCTGCGCGATTATTATCGCATCGAAGATGAAAAGGGCCGCCGCTACTGGATTTACCGCTACGGCCTGATCGGTGACGGGCGTGGCGGTCCGCCCGACTGGTATCTGCATGGGTTTTTCGCCTGATGCCTGACCACCCGCTGACACCGGACCGCCGCACGCTCGCGCGTCTCTCCGATGAGGGTTTCACCGGCAATCCTCGCGCTGATTATGTGGAACTGGGCGTCACGAGTTGCTTCTCCTTCCTGCGCGGCGCGTCCGATGCGGTCGATCTGGTGCTGACGGCGTTCGGACTCGGTTATGACGCGATCGGTGTTGCGGATCGCAACACGCTGGCCGGTGTCGTGCGCATTCATGCTGAAGCCAAGACCGCGAAAATACGGCCGGTTATTGGTTGCCGGCTGGTCACTGTCGAAGGCTGGCATTTCCTCGCCTATCCAAAAGACAGGGCCGCCTATGGCCGCCTTTCGGCGCTGCTTTCGGCAGGTAAGATGGCGACGCTTGACGGCGAGTGGCAGGACAAGGGCGAAACGCATATCGACCTTGCCATGCTCGCCGGGCATGCCGAGGGCATCCAGCTGATCCTGCTGCCGCCGGAAAAGCTCGACCAGGTGTTCGAGACGGCGCTGACCGATTTGGCCGGGCGCCTGCCAACCCTGCGCCACCTTGCTGCCGCCTATCTCTATCGCGGCAGTGACATCGCGCGAATCAACCGGCTCGATACGCTCGCCGAAGCAAGCGGCCTTTCCCTGCTCGCCACCAACGATGTGCACTACCACGCGCCGGAGCGGCGCCCCTTGCAGGACGTGATGAACTGCATCCGCGAAAAGACGACGATCGCCAGGGCAGGTCTCCTGCTCCATGCGAATGCCGAGCGGCATTTCAAATCGCCGGACGAGATGAACCGATTATTTGCGAAATGGCCGCACGCCATCGCGGCCACCCGCGAAGTCGCAGATGCCTGTGCCTTCAGCCTCGACGAGCTGGCCTACGAATATCCCGACGAACCCATCCCGAAGGATCGCACGCCGGACGAACAGCTTACCGCACTGGCATGGGAAGGTGCGAACGGGCGCTATCCCGATGGTGTACCCGACAAGGTGAAACGCCTGATTGATCGCGAACTGACGCTGATCGGCAAGCTCGACATTGCCCGCTATTTCCTCACCATCAAGGACATCATCGATTTCGCTCGTGGCTGCGATCCGCCGATCCTGTGTCAGGGGCGTGGGAGCGCCGCCAACTCGGCCGTTTGCTATTGTCTCGGCATCACCGCCGTCGATCCCGACGAGCATGAGCTGCTGTTCGACCGCTTCATCTCCGAAGAGCGCAAGGAGCCGCCCGACATCGATGTCGATTTCGAGCATGAAAGGCGCGAGGAAGTCATCCAGTATATCTACCGGCGCTACGGCCGACAGCGTGCGGGGCTGTGCGCCACTGTCATCCACTACCGTCCGCGCATGGCGATCCGCGAGGTCGGCAAGGTCATGGGGCTGTCCGAGGACACGACCGCCGCACTGGCTCGCACCGTGTGGGGCAGCTACGGCAAGGAAATCGGCGAAAAGCACGCTGCCGAGGCCGGGCTCGACATGGCCGATCCGCAACTGCGCCGCGTCATGAAGCTGACCGAACAGATGATCGGCATGCCGCGCCACCTCTCACAGCATGTCGGCGGCTTCATCCTGACCCAGGGGCCGCTGACCGAAACCGTACCGATCGGCAACGGCGCGATGCCTGAACGCAGCTTCATCGAATGGGACAAGGACGACATTGACGAGCTCGGCATCCTCAAGATCGATGTGCTGGCGCTGGGGATGCTGACCTGCCTGCAAAAGGGCTTTGACCTGCTACGCGCACATCACGGCCGCGACCTGACACTGGCGACCTGCCCTCGCGAAGACCCGCGCGTCTATGACATGCTGGTCAAGGGTGACAGCCTTGGCGTATTCCAGGTCGAAAGCCGCGCGCAGATGAACATGCTGCCCCGGCTGAAGCCGCGCCGTTTCTACGATCTCGTCATCGAGGTGGCGATCGTCCGGCCAGGCCCGATTCAGGGCGACATGGTCCATCCCTATCTGAAGCGCCGAAGGGGCGAAGAGCCGGTCGCCATCCCGAAGCCGGCGCCCGAACATGGTCCGCCCGACGAACTCTCCTCGATCCTCGAACGCACGCTGGGGGTCCCGATCTTCCAGGAGCAAGCGATGAAAATCGCGCTCGATGCGGCGAAATTCTCCAGCATCGAGGCCAACCAGCTGCGCAAGGCAATGGCGACCTTCCGTTCGCGCGGCATGGTCGACGAATTGCAGGACAAGATGGTCGGTCGGATGATCGAGCGCGGCTACGATCCCGACTTTGCCGAACGCTGTTTCAACCAGATACGCGGTTTCGGCGAATATGGCTTTCCCGAAAGCCATGCCGCGAGCTTCGCTCATCTCGTCTATATTTCGAGCTGGATGAAATGCCATTACCCGGCCGTCTTCGCCTGCGCTCTGCTGAATTCGCAGCCCATGGGCTTTTACGCACCCGCGCAGATCGTTCGCGATGCGGGCGAACACGGCGTCGAGATACGCGCCGTCGATGTGAATCACAGCAACTGGGACAACCGGCTGGAGGACTTCGTCGAAGGCAACGATCAGCCGCCCATGCGCTTGGGCTTTCGTCAAGTCGATAGCATGCGCGAAGTCGCCGCCGCCTATCTCATCACGGAGCGTGATGCGAACGGTGCTTATCAAAGTGTGGCCGAATTGCAGGAGCGGGCAAAACTTGCGCCGAGCGTGATTGAACGGCTCGCTGCTGCCGATGCCTTCCGTTCAATCGGCCTCGATCGACGACAGGCTCTTTGGGATGCGCGCGCGCTACAGCCAGCCATCGACCTGCCGCTCTTCCTGGCCGCCGAGACCCGCGACGAAGGTGAGGAGAGATTGCGCCACCAACTGCCCGATATGCCGCTGTCAGAGCATGTGGTCGCGGATTACCAGACGACCCGCCTGAGCCTCAAAGCGCATCCATTGCAGTTTTTTCGCGATGAATTGAGCGCATGCGGCTTTACCGCAAGTCGCAACCTGCGCGGCAAGAATTTCCATGCAGCGGTGAAAGTCGCCGGCGTCGTACTGATCCGGCAGCGGCCGGGCAGCGCAAAGGGTGTTTGCTTCATCACACTCGAAGATGAGACCGGCGTCGTGAACCTGGTCATATGGCCCGACATCATGGAGCGATACCGGAAGGTCATCATGGGCGCACGGCTGATGGAAGCGACCGGCCGGCTGGAGATGGACGACGAGGTTCTGCATGTCATCGTCGACAGCATGGAAGACGCGACCTGGCGGCTCTCGGCGCTGAGCGACGACATGCTCACCCCGCAAATCTCCCGTGCCGACGAAGTGAGCCGCCCGTTGCGATCTCCGCAACCAAGCCATCCGCGCAACGTTCGCATTCTGCCAAAAAGCAGAGATTTCCATTGAAAATCTGGCACACCTTCTTTGTCCGCAATTGGACAGTTTGCTGACCGGCCGGTTTAGTTTCGCCACGCAATATTGCAGCCTGACCGCTTCCCGGTCGGCCGCTGCAGCCCCTCAGGTTCCGCTCATGGGTGGAGAGCAGACAACTGCAGATTGCGACCTGAATTGTATGTCTACCGAAATTTGGGATGCAATTTTGGGCGAAGCGCCGATCAGCGGAAGGCTCCCTCGTAGACAAAGACTTCAGACATTGGGCAATCGCTGCGGTCCAATTCCCCAACGCCTCAAATCTGGTGTTTGGGCGCGGTCGAGTAGCGTGTTCGCGTCGGCGATTGAGAAGCCTCGTGCATTCTCAAGGCTTTCCAGCTCTTCCCATGTCACCGGCGCGGCGACAGGCGCGCCTTCGCGGGCGCGGGCGGAATAGGGCATGACCGAGGTCGAGCCGCGCTGGTTGCGCAGCCAGTCGATGAAGATCTTGCCCTTGCGCTTGGCCTTGGACATCGTCGCGGTAAAGCGGTCGGGCTCCTGCGCCGCGAGTGCGCGCGCGAAGCGGCTGGCGAAATCCTTGACCGTGTCCCAATCCGCTTCCGGCTCGAGCGGCACGACGACATGGACGCCCTTGCCGCCCGAGAGCATCGCGAAGCTGACGAGACCGATCTCGGACAGCGTATCGCGGATATCGGCCGCCGCCTTCTTCACATCGCCGAAGTCGAGCCCTTCGTCGGGATCGAGGTCGAAGACGAGCCGGTCGGGCTGTTCCAGCGCCTGCCGCCGCGATCCCCAGCCGTGGAATTCGATCGAGCCCATCTGCACGCAGGCGATAATGCCGGCGATGCTGTCGACATAGAGATAGTCCTCGGTGCCGCCGTCCTTCTCCTTGATCGGGACCTGGTGGACATGTTCGCCGAAGCTGCCGGAGTCGTGCTTCTGGAAGAAGCATTTCTTGGCGCGCCCCTGCGGACAGCGGACGAGGCTGACGGGCCGGTCGGCGAGCGATTGCAGCATCAGCGGGCCGACTGCTTCGTAATAGCCCGCGAGATCGCCCTTGGTCGCCTTGGCGTCGGGGAAGATCACGCGGTCGGGATGGGTGATTGTCACGCCCGATGCGGCGGCGGCTTTGGGCACGGACTTGCTTTCCTCCGGCGTCACTTCTCCGGCCTCCTTGTCGCTGCGCAGGCCGATGAAGCTCGCATGGCGCAGGCGATCATCGGCGGTCAATTCGGCGAAGGCGATCTCGGCGACGAGCTTGGGCGTCACCCAATGCGCCTTGCGCGATTCCGCCTTGGGCACGTCAAGCGGCGGCGTCTTGCGCTCGATCCGCTTCAGCTTGGCCGAGACGTCGTCCATCGTGTCGGCGTCAAAACCGGTGCCCGCCTTGCCGCGATAGACGAGTTCGCCGTCGATATGCTGGGCGAGGAGCAGCGACGCGAATGGACGCCCCTTGGCGCTCGATTCGCTCCAGCCGACGATCACGAATTCCTGCCGCCGCGTGCATTTGATCTTGAGCCAGTCCTTGCTGCGCTTGCCGCGATAGCGAGCGTCGGCGCGCTTGGCGATGATCCCTTCCTGGCCGGCATCGCACATCGCCGCGTACAGCTTCTCGCCGGCACCGATCAGGTGATCGGAGAAGCGGACGGCGCCTTCGTCGCTGTTATCGCCGATCAGCCCGGCGAGGCGCTCCTTGCGCTCGATCAGCGGGAGCTGTGCCACGTCTTCGCCGTCAATCTCGAGCAGGTCGAAGGCGAACAGCGTTAGCTCGCCATCGCCTGATTTCAGTCGCTTCTGCAGGGCGGAGAAACCGGGATTGCCATGGGCATCGAGCGCGACGATCTCGCCATCGATCAAGGCGCCCGGCAATTCGAGCGCCGCCACGGCCTTTGCAACGCCACCGAATTTGTCAGTCCAGTCGAGGCCGGATCGCGTATAGATTTTGATCTTGTCGCCCGCTGCGGCGATCAGCGCGCGATAGCCGTCATATTTGATTTCGTGCAGCCAGTCGTTCCCGCCGGGCACGTCGTCGACAAGCGTCGCGAGCTGCGGTGTGCGGAATTTGGGCAGTATTGCCCTGCCCGGCGATTTGCGTCTGGGCCACCCCGCTTTCTTCGCCGCGCTGTCCGCCTGCTTCATCGCCTTTTCGAAGGCAGCGCCCTTCTTGCCTTCGAGCGAGGTTTCGCCGGCCTCGTCATCGGCGATCTCGGCCATCGACCGGCCCGTCTTGATGCTGGTCAGTTCGCGCGCGACGAGATCGTCGCTGGCGCCCGCATATTGGTCCTCGAGCTTGCGCAGCAGCCAGTTTTCGCGCTTCTCGCCAGGCTTTTTGCGCATCCGCACGAGCAGCCATTCACCCTTCATCCGTTCACCGTCGAGAATGAAGTGAAGATGGCCGTCCTCGATATCCTTTGCGCTCTTGCCCTCGACCGGTGCCCATCGCCCCGTATCCCAGAGCATCACCGTCCCGCCGCCATATTCGCCCTTGGGGATCGTACCCTCGAAATCGCCATAGCTCATCGGATGGTCTTCGGTCCGCACGGCAAGTCGCTTGTCGTCGGGGTCGAGGCTCGGCCCCTTGGTGACCGCCCAGCTTTTGAGCACCCCATCGGCCTCGAGCCGGAAATCGTAGTGCAGCCGTGTCGCGTCATGTTTCTGCACGATGAAGCGATTGCCCTCGCCCTTGGCGATCTTCCCCGCGGGTTCGGCTGTCTTCGCGAAGTCGCGCTTCCGGTTGTATTCGGCGAGCGGATCGGCGGCCATCGATCAGGCGCTCTTCTTCTTGCGTGAGCGCGCGGCTTTCGTCTTGCTGCCCTTTTCACTACCGACGGATTTCTTGAGCGCCGCCATCAGATCGATGACATTGCCTTTCTCGCCGCCGGTCTCCTCGTCGTCGTCCTCGATCACCGTCTTGCCCTTGGCCTCGCGTTTCTTCTCGATCAGGCGTTTGAGGGCGTCGACATAGCGGTCCTCGAACTCGCCCGCATCGAACGGCGCGGTCTTCTTCTCGATCAGCGTTTCGGCGAGGTCGAGCAGCTCGTCATCGGGCTCGATGTCGTCGATCTCATCGAAGAAGCTCTCGCCTTCGCGCACCTCTTCGGCGTAGCGCAGCGTTTCGAGCAGCAATCCCTTGCCGCAGGGGCGCAGGCTGACGACATATTCGCGGCCGCGGAGCGCCAGCTGCCCGAGCCCCACCATCTTCGTCTTGCGCAGGGCATCGCGCAGCACGACGAACGCTTCTTCGGCCAAATCGTCGGCGGGGGCGACATAATAGGGCTTGTCGTAATAGAGCGGGCTGATTTCGTGCGCTTCGACGAATTGCGTCAGTTCGAGCGTCTTCTTGCTCTCCAGCTTGACCGCATCGATCTCCTCGGGTTCGAGCAGGACGTAATTGCCCTTCTCGATCTCATAGCCCTTCATGATGTCATCGGTGTCGACCGGGCCTACGCCGGGCGCGATCTTTTCGTATTTGATCGGTTTCCCCGAAGGCTCGTGAATCTGTCGGAACGAGATTTTCGCGCCGCTCTTCGTGGCGGTGTAGATCTCGACGGGGATCGAGACGAGCGCGAGGCGAATCTGACCCTTCCAATATGCGTGCGGCATGTGCGGCCTCTGTTTCTGGCGGTTATCGAGTCGAACCGCTCAGCAAGCCGACGGTTCCGCCCCGAAAAGGCAGCGCGAGGAACATCCTCGGCCCATGCGCGTCTTTCGATTGGAGGCGCACATGGAAACACGGCTATCGATCAACGGCGACACGCACATGCTGGACGCCGATCCGCGCACGACGTTGCTCGATGCGTTACGCAACCATCTCGGCCTGACCGGCAGCAAGAAGGGCTGCGACCATGGCCAATGCGGCGCCTGCACCGTGTTGATCGACGGCCGCCGGATCAACAGCTGCCTGACGCTCGCCTGCATGCATGACGGGCAGGAGATCACCACGATCGAGGGACTGGGCGAACCGGGCAACCTCTCTCCGCTGCAGGCGGCGTTCGTCAGGCATGACGGATATCAGTGCGGCTATTGCACGCCGGGCCAGATCTGTTCGGCAACGGCGATGCTCAAGGAAGCCGAGCAGGGCTGGCCAAGCTATGTCAGCGATGACCTTGACGGGGCGCCTGCGCTTGACGGGGAGGAAATCTCCGAACGGATGAGCGGCAATCTGTGCCGCTGCGGCGCTTACTCGAATATCGTCGATGCCATAACGCAGGTGGTGGGAGAAAGGGCATGAAACCCTTCGACTATCGCCGCGCCGAAAGTCCCTCCGATGCCACCGATGCCGGTGCGCGGATCATCGCCGGGGGCACCAACCTGCTCGACCTGATGAAACTGGAGATCGAGCGGCCCGATACGTTGATCGACATCAACCGGCTCGACCTCAAGGCGATCGAGGAAACCGAGGAGGGCGGGCTGCGCATCGGCGCGCTCGTCACCAACAGCGACTGCGCCGCCGATCCGCGGATCCGGCGCGACTATGGCGTCCTGGCGCGCGCCATTCTTGCCGGAGCAAGCGGGCAGCTCAGAAACAAGGCAACGACCGGCGGCAATCTCTGTCAGCGCACCCGCTGCGGCTATTTCTACGATACGGCGATGCCGTGCAACAAGCGCGACCCCGGCAGCGGATGCCAGGCGAAGGACGGCTTCAACCGCATCCATGCTGTGCTTGGTGCCAGCGAGGCGTGCATCGCGACCTATCCCGGCGACATGGCCGTGGCGATGACGGCGCTCGACGCGACGGTCGAGATCGAGAGCAAGGGCGGCGAAACGCGAATCGTTCCCGTCGCAGACTTCCATCGCCTTCCCGGCGATACGCCCGAGCGCGACAATGTGCTCGACCCCGGGGACCTGATCACGGCCGTTACCCTGCCTCCGCCGCCCGGCGGCGTCCATCTGTACCGCAAGGTCCGCGATCGGGCCTCCTATGCCTTTGCGCTCGTGTCCGTGGCGGCGGTTGTGACGATAGCGGACGGCCGGTTCGAACGCGTCGCGCTGGCCTTTGGCGGTCTCGCGCACAAGCCTTGGCGCGACCCCCGCGTGGAGGAACTGCTCACTGGTGAGGAGCCCGGCCCGGCGCTGTTCGACGAGGCGGCGGAGATGTTGCTCGCGGACGCCGAGGGACACGGCCACAATGATTTCAAAATACCGCTTGCCTGGCGTACGCTGCGCGCCGTGCTGACCGAAGCGAGCGAGCGCGGAGACACGGCATGACCAACAGCCTGACCATGGACACGCCGGCCGAGCGCCGCCGTCTCGACGAAATGCATCAGGGGCTCGTCGGCGAACCGCTTGACCGACCCGATGGCCCGCTCAAGGTTTCGGGACGCGCCACCTATGCGCATGAATGGAATCTGGAAGACACCGCCTATGGTGTGCTCGTTCGCGCGACGATTGCGAAAGGCAAGGCCGCGATCGCCAATCGCGCCGAGATCGAGGCCATGGACGGCGTGCTGACCGTCCTCACCGACAATCGCTTCCTTCGCAACCCCGCCCAGGGAACGGCGGGAGAGGCGCCCGTGCAATCCGGCCTCGATGTCGAATATTTCGGCCAGCCCGTCGCGCTCGTGGTGGCCGAGACCTTCGAACAGGCGCGCCATGCCGCGCAGGCCGTGATTTTCGATGGCGAGGCAGAAGCCGATGTGCCGTTCGATCCCGAAGCGGTCGATCCCGAAGAGCAGGAGGACGAAACAGTCGACCAGGGCGATCTCGACGCGGCGATGCGAGAGGCCGCGCACAGCATCGACGCCGTCTATCGCACCGCCGGGCACGCTGCCGCCGCTATGGAGCCGCATTGCTCGATCGCAAGCTGGGACGGCGACGAACTGACGCTGCGCGGCTCGTATCAGATGCTCAAATACAATGTCGCCGAACTGGCCGATGCGCTGGGCATCGACGAGGACAAGGTCCGCATTCTCTCGCCCTTTGTCGGCGGCGGCTTTGGCTCGAAACTCGGCATCTCCCCTGAAGCGGTGAGCGCCGCCATCGCGGCGAAGGCGCTCGGCCGGCCGGTGGTCGTCAATATGGCGCGGCAACAGGTTTTCGATGCGATCCTTCGCCGCTCCGAAACGCGCCAGCATGTGCGTTTGGCCGCCGATGAAGACGGCAGACTTACGGGTATTGGCCACGAAGCGCTCGTTTCGAACGCCCCCGGCGAGGAATTCGCCGAGCCGGTGACGCAGTCCACCCACTTCCTTTATGCGGGCGAAAGCCGGAAGCTGGGCCTGTCGATCGCCCGTATCCATCGTACGCCGGCCGGATCGGTCCGCGCGCCCGGCGAGGCGGTTGGGATGCCCGTGCTCGAATGCGCGATGGACGAACTGGCCGAAGCCGCCGCCATTGATCCCGTCGAACTGCGCAAGCGCAATATCCCGGAGCGCCATCCCGAAGAGGACATCCCGTTTTCGTCGCGGAAATATGTCGAGGCGCTCGACGAGGGCGCACGCCGCTTCGGCTGGGATAAGCGCAATCGGCATCCCGGCGGGCTGGTCGAGGGAGAGTGGCTGATCGGCCATGGCATGGCCGGCGCCTCTCGCGTCAACATGCTCAACGCGGCCGAGGCCCGCGTGACACTTTCGGCCGACGGGCATGCGACGGTCGAGACCGACATGACCGATATCGGCACGGGCACATACGCTATCCTCTCGCAGGTCGCGGGAGAGATGCTCGGCCTGCCGATCGACAAAGTCGAGACGAAGCTCGGCGACAGCAGCTTCCCCAAGGGGCCGGGGTCGGGCGGGTCATGGGGCGCGTCGTCTTCGGGGTCCGCCGTCTTCCTCGCCTGCGAGGAAATCCGCAAGGCAATCTGCGAAAGGCTGGACTGCGAAGAATCCGATCTGACGCTGAAGGACGGGACGGCAACTGCGGGGAACCGTTCCCTCCCGCTTGCGGATCTGCTCGGCGGCGACGATCTGGTCGGCGAGGGCAAGATCGAGCCGGGCAAGACGGGCGAGGAATGCGCCCAGGCCACCTATGGCGCCTATTTCTGCGAGGTGGCCGTCAACCGCTACACCGGCGAAACGCGCGTGCGGCGGATGACCGGCGTGTTCGGCGCCGGGCGCATTCTCAACCGGAAGACGGCGACATCGCAATGCCTGGGCGGCATTACATGGGGCATCGGCATGGCGCTCACCGAAGAACTGGTCCACGACCCGCGCGACGGCCATATCGTCAACCGCGATCTCGCCGAATATCACGTGCCGGTAAATCTCGACGTCCCGCAGATCGATATCGTCCTACTCGACGAGCGCGACGACGCGGCCTCGCCGATCCAGGCGAAGGGCATCGGCGAATTAGGCCTGTGCGGTGCGGCCGGCGCCGTCGCGAACGCGATCTACAACGCGACCGGAATTCGGGTGCGGAATTTTCCGATCACGCTCGACAAGCTGATTGGCGAACTGCCGGGTAGCTAAAGAGATGGCTGCCATCTCCAAGCTACTTCTTTTTCAGACACACCTGACGAAGGGAATGACTACACAAGGCATCGTCAGCCCCTGACCCGATGTCCGCAATTAGGGTCGTTAGCCGACCGGCCGGTGTAGGTTTGCGATCCGAAATAGCAGCCTGACCGATTTTCGGCTGGCCACCAAACGGGCTCAGGTTCCGCTCATGGGTGGAAAGCAATCTCATGTGCTATCGACAAGACATGTGATTTCTCGCAGACGAGCCGACGGCCCAAAATCCATGTCGAGAGAAGTTTGCCGGTTTTGCCCGGAACGTGGAGAAATGTCGTCTGCAAAGGGCTAGGCTCGTATACGGGACCAACCGGCGGCCAGGATGGCGTTGGCGTTTGCCTCTGCACCGTCTGGCCGACCGCCAATGATCCAGAGCGCGCAAACTGAAACAAGATAGCTGACCGCCCCAAGCGCAACATTGCTGGTGAGACTCACGATCGACGGGCCGGCTCCGGAGAATGTTCCGGTGACAACCAAATACATGATCATTGCAGCCAAAAACGGCCGTCCCGCCGCAAGCAACAATTTGGCCGCACCGATTTCCTCTTCCCGCGCCAGAATGCAAAGCGCAACGAACAATACTGCCCCCATCGCCAGAAGGACGGCGGCAGCCATATCGAGCGGCGATCCCCCCGAGCTTACGATGACGCCGATCGCAATTGTCGCGATGGCCGCAGAGCCAATGGCAAGCAGCGCCGCCAACTTGGCCTTGCCGCTCGCTTGCAGGCTGGAGACGACGAGCTTGAACACGGCGTAAAATGCTGCGGCCGGAGCGATGAATTCGAGGAACGGGGCAGCCTTCGCCCATTGCGCGCCCAACAGAACGGCAACAGCGTCTTCGGACGTCGCGGCCAGACCGACGCCGAGCGGCGCCGCAATGAGGGCATAGGCGCCAAGCATCGATTGGAGACGGGCGGGAGCGTCACCGAGCCTCATTCCGGTCTTGGCGGTAGTTACAAACGTCACCCGGTTCAGGGCCGTCGCGATCTCCTGGGTGAAAATCGACGAAAGGTCTTTCGAGACGGAGTAAAATCCGACGATATCGAGCGAGCCTATTCGTCCGACGACGAAGCGCTCGATTTCGGTCTGTACCGTTTGCGCTGCGGAAGCGAGGAACATCCAGACCGACACACCGAGCATCTCGGCGCGGCGTGCAAGCGAGAAACGTGGCCGGAACGGATGGAACACGTATGATGCCCCGCAGTACAACACGCCCTGCAGCACCGCACCGAGCACCAATGCCCAATGGTTCCGCAAGATCAGGGCGGCGGCAATGGTTGCGAAAAACGTGATCAGCCGAACCGACAATCGCATTTTCAGGTCGCGGCCGAATTCGAGATTCCGCTCGAAGTCGATCGTTCCGATATTGGCCAAGCCGTAAAACAGGAAACGGGTCGCAAGGATGGCAATGACCCATATGAGCGCCGGTTCGTCGTATATCCAAGCGACGACGGGCCCTAGCGCCACCACGATGACCGCGAGACATGCGAGAACGAGGAGTTGGATGGTCCAGACCGTATCGTAATAGCTCCGATCCGGGTCCTTCTTCCTGAGCAAGGCCTGCCGCAATCCAAGCGCGGAAAACACATCCACAATGGCAAGCGTGGCCATGGCGAGCGCAACAATGCCGAAATCGGCTGGTGTGAGAGTCCGCGCGAGCACGAAAACCGAAACCAGTCCGATCAAACGCATCGACCAGGCGATCGCGACAGCCAGCGCCGCACTGCGATAGACGCGGCCTTCAGCTGCCGTTCTCATATTTTCGTCTGGATCGGTCAATCTCGTCGATTCCGCTTGCACCCGCTCGAAAGGCACACAGCCTTAGCCAAAAATCCCAAATACTTCGTAAGGATAACGTAGAGTTAGGATTGTCGCGTTAAGGGGACTGCGGGCCACGGAGATTGTCGGCATGAGATATATCAACTGGGCGTTTTTCGCCGTTTTGGTCGTATATTCAGGGGTGCTGCTGGTCGTAGAGGCGAACACCTCGCAGGATTTCGTCCGCCACTATTTCAGCGACATAGAAGGTCCGCGACCCTTTTTTGCGGTCAACACGACGCTAAGCACCTTCCTGCTGACAGGGGCGGCGATGTTGCTCGTATTCGTCGTATTCTCGGGCAAGAACGACATCTCGTCCCGCGCCAAATGGTTTTTCTCGTCCCAAGCCCTCATATTGTCTTTCCTCGCGTTTGACGATCGGTTCCAACTCCACGAAGCGCTGGCCTACCGTATTGGAATTGCGGATCATTTCGTCATGGCAAGTTGGGCTGTCGCCGAGGTCGGCCTCGTGATCGCTTTCGCGAAACTGGCAGACATTACGGTTCGAGCGGCAATCCTCGTCGCCCTAGGAGGGGTCTTCTTTGCGGTCATGATGGTTTTCGACGCTGTGGTCGCGCACGACATGACGATGCGATTGTCGATCGAAGACCTTGCCAAGAGTTGGGCCGCCGCCCTTTTCTTCGCAGCATCCTGGCATCTCGCACGATTTCATCTCGGCTTGGAAGTGCATGCTCGGTCACTAGCGACTTGGCTGGCCGAATACCGGAATCGCTCGATTAACAAACCTTTAAACGTAAAGCGCTAAGCCTTTGGTTTTGGCAAGGGGCCTGAGGCTGAACCGAAATCCATGGCAGGAAGTCACCAGATATTCCGCACGCTGGAACGCGCGACGCTCGATGCCGGGGCAGCGCTGAGCCGCGTTTCCCAACCTTGGATGTTCGACCGGGCGGATTGGTTCGAACTGGCCGCCAAACACACGCCCGAGGGGAAACCGCTAATCATTAAGGCGCGAGACGGCGGGTCGGCGTGTTGGCTTTTTCTCAACCAGAACGACCATTCTGCGCACGCATTGAGCAACTGGTATTGTCTGCGTTACGGGATCGTGACGGAGGGGCCGGAACCGCCCTATGGACAGTTGGTGGACGGGCTGCGAGCTGCGGGAGTCAGCCATATTCGGCTCGCGCCGACGGCAATGGAAGATGGTTTTGTTTCCGCGCTTCACAGGCGGGGATGGCTGACAAAGCGCGAACCGATCAATGTGTCCTGGCGGATCGATACGAGCGAGATGAGCTTCGATGAATATTGGGCGGCACGCCCGTCGCGGCTTCGCAATACCGCCAAGCGAAAAGCAAAATCAGCCAAGCTGGACTTCGCGATAGGCCAGAGCATCGATGCGACGAACTGGGCGCATGTTTGCGAGGTTTTCGAAAACAGCTGGAAAAAGCCCGATGGCACACCCGCGCTCACCTACGACCTGTTCAACAGGGCAGCTGAGGCCAGGACCTTGCGTATTGGCCTCGCCTTCCATGAGGGACAAGCGGTTGCCGCGCAGCTTTGGACGATCGAGGGAGGCGTGGCGATCATTCACCTCTTATCGTATCGCGAGGACGCCAAGAAGCTCGGAGCCGGCACGGTTTTGAGCTATCAAATGTTCAAACATGCGATCGATGAAGAGCGTGTGCGACTGATCGACTTCGGTCTCGGCGATCACGCCTATAAGCGTGAGTGGATGGAATATTGCGTTCCGCTCTATTGCCTGACGGCCTATCACATCTTCAGCTTCTCGGGGCTCATTTCGATTGTGAAGATGGTAGGGCGAAAACTCTCCAATTTGCGAAGCCGGGCATAAAGGCCGCCAGATGGCCATCGCCACTGCCGATCCGATTGTTACGCGAACGATCGATGGTCGAGAATCCTGCGCGAGAGACACACGGTGCGACAAGGCTTTGGTCATCGGCGATGATATCGGCGTCTTCCTTTCCGTCGCGCGCTCGCTCGGCCGCGCCGGTGTTGACGTCGACGTGGCAACTTGCGGAGAGAACTATCCGGGGCTCAGCTCCCGATATGTGCAAAATGTCCGCATCTTACCGCCATATCTCACTCAGCCCTCGAATTGGCTTGCGGCACTGCAGGCACTCACCGAACGAGAGGAATATCGCCTGATTATTCCGACCAGCGACAGCAGCCTCGGACTGTTGGCACTGGCCGCCGAAACGATCGGACGTGACAAGCTGGCTATTCCCAATGACCAGGCCCTGGCTGCCTTTACGAGCAAATCGCGAACGCGGGCCCTGGCTGCTTCCTTGGCTGTGAAGATCGCACAAGGCAGAAATTGTGTCGCGAGTTCGGAAGCCTTCGAGCTGTTTGCCGATGGTCCGTTTCCCCAGGTTCTCAAACCCAGCCAACCCTACGTGACGGGCGGTCGTGACGCGAAGACCAGCGCGAGCATCGTCCATACGCCTGAACAGCTTTCGACGGCGATGAAAAAGTTTGAGGGCCGCGAGATCGTCGTGGAGAATTTCTTTGCCGGCGAGGGCGTAGGGGTTTCCGTTCTTGCCAAACGGGGCGAGGTTCGGCGCGCATGGCAGCATCGAAGGCTGGCCGCTGCGGGCGAGGCTGGACGCAGTTCGCGGCGGATCGGAGAATCGCCCGATCCGGTATTACTTCGAGACGTATACGCGCTTTCACGGGCGACCGATCTGACCGGCGTGGCCATGTTCGAGTTCCGCCAGGACCCTGCGACGCGCGATCATATCCTCTTGGAGGTGAACCCCCGCTTTTGGGGATCGCTCGCGCTTGCCGTCTCGAGTGACGCCGACTTTCCGGCCCTGCTCTGGCAAATGCTGACCGGGGGCTCTGTGGGAAAAGCAGAAGAGGTTCCCGTTCAAAGCATTCCCATGATAAGTTTGAGCGCCGACCTGGACCGGCTGTCGGATGGCTCGCCAGGCCTCGTCAACAGCATTCGCAGAAGCGTTGATGTGATTGCGCTGCTTGCTCGCGCAAAACTGTCGCCCTCTCGATTTGATGGTTGGGCGAAAGACGACCCCCGCCCGCATTGGGCCGAAGTTGGCCAGGTTGCAGCGCGGCTTAGACAAGCCGCCATGCGGCGCTTGTTCTAACCGGGCGTTGGCCAATGCATCGGCCGATTCCGGGAAGCGATCGCTTGCCTAATCGCTTACTCTTGCAGAATCCGCAATTGGGTCGTTTGCGGAAGCGCAGTTTTCCCACCCACGGGGCCGGAACCGGACAGTCCGTTACCAGCCAAACCCCGCCGGACATGTTTGCACCGACGGTATTGTCCACTC
>NZ_CAKZNF010000067.1 GCF_937129435.1 uncultured Parasphingopyxis sp.
GTGCCGCTGGTGACGCTGAACTGGTGGTGACAGGCAACGCACTTGAACTTGCGACGCGTGGAAATGTCGTAAGTCTCGACACAGCCGCAACGAGGGCAAACCGCCTCGCCTTCCGTTTCCGGCCAGCGAAGGCCGCAAAACGTCTCATAAGCCTTATCCTCGCCCATGGTGAACACAGCCTTCAGGCTGATCGTCCGGGCTTTGGCCGAAAGAAGGAAGTGCTGTGTCATGGTCATGATCTCCGATACCTTGGTATCTTAGATAGTGACCTATGGTATCGTTGTCAATGCCTAAAGTATCGTGTATGGTGACTTTATTCACCATCGGAGATACGCAATGCCAGTGCAGGAAAAGGAGTGGGAAGACCGGGTTAAGGGGATGCTGAAAGCGGAACTGAAGCGCCGGAACGTGACCTATGCGGAGTTAGTCGGGAAGCTGGCGGATATAGGGGTTATGGACTCTGTGCCGAATATAAAGAACAAGATCAGCCGGGGTAAATTTACAGCGGTGTTTTTGTTGCAATGCCTACAGGCTATCGGCTGCTCTTCGCTGCATCTATCGGAGTCCTAGCATTCGTTTGTTTGGGGCTGGGAGCCTTTACCGGCGCGTTATACGCTCCCGATTATAGCAATCAGTCCGCAATAGGAGGCAACCGGAATGGCAATGACAGCAACCGCCAGCCATCCCAAATTGACCGCGATAGAGCGGGACTGCCCGAGTTTGCTGAACGCGTAACCAGCGGCCCCGATCCCGAGAATGGCAAAGAGCGCGAGGCGCGCGATCTCGCGGCCCAAGAGTCCATGTCGGTATGGGCGTTCTGGCTGCTGCTTGTTTCGGCGGTCGGCGCGTTGACCACCATTATCGGCACCTGCCTTCTGCTGTGGCAGGTTATGCTCACTCGGAAAGCTGTGGAGGACACCAGCGGCGCCACCGCTGCCATGGAGCGCTCCAATTTGGAAACTAGGCGGAACGCCGAATGGGAATTGAACGCCTACTTGTTCTTTGATCGGGCTTGGATTCAAGATCTGGACGAAACCTATATTGTTAATGTGTTCGTTAAAAACTTCGGCCACACGCCTGCTCAGTTCGACGCCTATACCAGCGTCGAACTGAGCAGCTACCCGATCCAAAAAGACGCCAAAGTGCCGAAGTTCCAGCCTAACAAATCTCGGTGTGAGATTGGGCCGGGGCAGCAAATCACCCTTCAAGTCATTCCATCTGACGCTCAGTGGACCAAAGTGCAGTTGGACGAAGCCGCGCTCTTGGTCAGGGCTGAAATATCCTATTTCGTGCCCCATACGCCGGACAGCCTCCCCCGCGAAGAGCCGAGAAAGCGACCTGTCCGGCGCCAACAAACATACATCATCCGCTGGGAAGATTTCTTCGCGAAAGAAGGCAGGTTGCTGAAAGACACCGACTACAAGAGCGACAACGAAGCCTAACCACCCCACGGGTCAGACCCCCGCGCATGGCTTGGTGCGCTTCCTACATAATGCCGGAGTATCCTGAATGGGAGGCCGGGTGGGGGTGCGGGCTGGTGCGGCGACCTCGCGCTAGCGAGGTTCTGACAACCTATCTTCCGTTATTCGCGATGATGTCGATATCCGTGCCGCCATCCGAACGCTCGGCGAAGATGATGTAATAGGCTCCCTCGTCGCGCTCGCGATAGCCGCCGAGTACGTGGTCGCCATGGCGGATCAGGTGTTCGCTCGAATAGCCGGCGCGCATGGCGCGGGTATAATACCAGTCGATCATCCGATCCATGCTTGCCGGCGTGCGGAAGCTGACGACGCGCATCCGGCATCCGGGCGCGTCATTGCCCGCCGCTTCGGCGACTTCGGCGCGCGGATAGACCTGGAAGGCGACCGGCATGCGATCGGCATAGGCCATGCTGTATTCGACGCCGGCGCCGGAGCAGCTTTCGCCGCTCGGGCCGCTCTGCTGGTTCGAGGCGAGCTCGCCCAGCGTGGTCTCGCCCTGCGCCGCGCTCTGGCCGGCGCCGCAACCGCTGGCGCATTCGTCGCCCGTCGCCTGCCGCGCCGCCGGGGCGCTGAGCAGACGGCCTTCGGAGATCGCCCGCTGCGCCGCACGCTGGTCGGCCGTCATCGAGGAGAAGGTGTCGGGAACCGGCGCGCCGCCCATCGAATCGTTGGGAAGCGCCGAATTGGCGTTCGACTGACCGGCAAGGTCGGTATCGACCATGATCTGGTCTTCGAGCGCAGCGGTCAGCGCCGGATCGCTATTGTCTGCCTCCCCGAGGATCTGCTCGTCGATCGCTTCGGCGTCGGTCTCGCTGGCGCCCGTGCCGCACGCGGCCAGCGTCATGGCCAGCGCAATGGCGCCGGCCCGACCCAACATGTTAACCTTTTTGCGAACTGAAACCGTCATGATGCGCTGCTCCCTGCGTCAATCATGCCGTTTTTCGCGCGCAAAGGTTACCAAAGCGTTCAAAACCTTGGTTAACCGCCAAATTTTTTACCGTTTCTTCATTTTTCTCATTCGCCGCCGGCCGACGCCTCGAGAGCCGGATCGCGAACCGCAAGGCTGACCCGCGCGCCATCGCTGTTGTAGCGCGGCAGGATGGTGAGCGTGATTGTCCGTTCCGTTTCGGCGTTCTCCGCACGAAGGCTCATGGCGTCGACCGAGAAGCTCCGGGCCAGTGCCTCGCGGTAGAAATCATAGACATCGCTCACCGAATCGGACGTCTCGAAAGAAACCGACCGGTAATCGCCGTTGATATTGTCTTGAACCGAATCGGCCTCGGCATTGGGATAGGCGGGAAAGCCTTCGCCATATTCGCGGCTCATGTCGAAACCTGTCTGCGCGCCGCCCGGGCTCATCGAAGCGCGGGTACCGTCCTGCCAGGGGCCGACGGAGAAGCTGCTATTGGTACCGGCGTCTTCATCGCGCACGTTGATCGTGCTCGATTCGATTTCATAGCCGCCTTCCAGATAGGCGGTTCGGTAGAAGTCGAAGACCTCGTCGAGCGTCGCTTCGGTCTCGAAGTTCACAAGATGGATGTCGCCATTGACGCCCGTGTCTTCCACCGCCGTCAGATCGAGGCCGGGATAGGCCGGTTCGCCATTGGGCAGCGTGGCAGTCGGTTCGGCCGCTTCGGATTCCGACTCGGACGCCTCGCCTGCCCCTTCCGCATCCTCGTTCGCCGAGTTGCAGGCCGACAGGGCAGCCACGGCCGCAAGCGCAATAAAGGCAGATCGCATTGTCATTCCCCTCACCGATGCGACCCGGCAGATTGCGGAGCAAGATCAGCAGCTTTTCGACGTTTTGGCAATATGATTATGTGGCCGGAGACCCTTGTCGCGGGTTTCCGGTGATCTATATCAATAATACGCTGGAACTGTTGCTCGGGAGTCCCTGCAAATGCTCAACGTCCTGTCCATCTTTGTCGGTCTTTTCGCCGCGCTCCTGGTCATTCCCGGGATGATTCCCTTTTTCGGCTGGGTGAACTGGATCATGCTGCCGTTCGGCGGCGCGGCTTTGCTGCTCGGCCTGCTGTCGAGCCGCAACGAAGGGCGCAATCTCGCCATCGTCGTCCTTGCGATCGGCATCATCCGGCTCTGGATCGGCGGCGGCTTCTTCTAAGCGAAACCCTTGCCCGCATCGCGCGGCGCATGGCGGATCAGCCGTGAGGTCTGCACCGCCGCCTGGCGATGGACGACGGCTTTCTGATAATCCGGGTCGCTGACCATCTCGAGAAAGGCATGCGCGGTCGGGTAGCGCGCGACGAAGGCGGCGTCCCAGCGTTCGTCCTCCGGCCCGATGACCAGCGTTTCCGGCCTTCCCGACCAGACCACCGTTCCGCCGACACGGCGGAAGACCGGGCCGCTATGCTCGCCATATCGCGCATAGGCCTCTGCCCCGCTCAGCCCTTCGCCGGCCAGCGGATGCCCGTCGGGATAGTCCGCCTGTTCCTTGAAGCGCAGCAGGTTCAACATCTCGATCGGCGCGTCGCGATCGAGCGCCTTGAACGCATCGAAATGCGCCCGGCCCGGATCGACATGATTCTCATCGCTCATTCCACTCTCCCTGACTCCGCCGGAACTGGCGCAGGCACCTCTCTTATGTTATGATATCACATCAATACACAGAGGGAGAGACGCCATGGCCGCAATTTCCACCGTCACTATCGGCGCGCCGCGAAGCGATATCAACATGACACCGCTGATCGATGTCATGCTGGTGCTGCTGATCATGTTCATCATCGCCCTGCCGATCGTCACCCACAAGGTCCCCGTCACGCTACCCACCGGACAACCGGCCGCGGAAGGCACGCCGCCGCCCAGCGAGCGGCTGACCGTCCTCCCCGAAGGGGCGGTGCTGTGGAACGGCACACCGATCGGCGACGCAGAGCTGGAAGCGCGGCTGGAGCGTGTCGCGGCCGACGGCAACGGCCTGCTTGTCTTCGAAGCCGACGGGTCAGCGCGCTATGAGCGGGTCGATCACCTGCTGGCCCTCGTCGCACGCTCCGGCGTCGAGCGGATGGCCTTTGCGGGCAATCGGGAATTTGCGGCGGTTTTATAAGCTGCTATGGCCCGTCCGGACCGGCAGCGGAGACGGATATGGGCAAGGCGAAATGGATTGCGGCAGCGGCGGCAGGAACAGCGGCCGTGGCGGCGGCGGCCTATTATCTGCACGAACGCAACACCGAAAAGCCCGATTACGACCTGCTGGTCGAAGAAGGGCATTTCGCGCTGCGCGAATATCTGCCGCTGATCGTGGCGGAGACGGAACAGCCCGGTCATCGGGAAACGGCGTTCGGCAACGGGTTTCGGATCCTTGCCGATTATATCTTCGCCCGGTCTCGCCCGGGCGCGAAAATTGCGATGACGGCCCCGGTGCTCTGCGATCGGAGCGAGGGCGGAGATTGGCGGACGCGCTTCATCATGCCGTCCAAATATCGCAGAGTGGATTTGCCCCAGCCGCCCGAGGGCGTCGCGATCGCCGATATTCCGGCCCGGCGCATGGCGGCGATCCGTTTCGGCGGGACGCCCGATGAGGCCGATCTCGCCAATCGCGAGGCGGCTTTGCGTGAATGGATGGCGGCAAATGAGTTGAGCCCCGCAGGGCCGCCCGAATACGCTTTCTACAATTCGCCCTTCATTCCGGGCAAATTGCGCCGCAACGAAATACTGATCCCGGTCGCCTGACCGGGATCAGTATCGTCGGTTCATTGCCGGTTATTCGCAGCGCGAATCGCTGCGGTCGATCTCGCGACCCAGCAATGCGCCGGCGGCACCGCCAAGGATGGTGCCGAGCGTGCGATCACGCCCGCCATCGATCTCGCGGCCGAGAAGCGCGCCGGCAGCACCGCCGACCAGCAGGCCGACCGTGCCGTCTTCGCGCTGACAGCGATAACGGCCGCGATCATCGCGCCATACCCGGCCGTTATAACCGCGCCTGTCGCGACGCTGATAAAAGGCCGACTGGGCAGCCGCGTTCGACTGGGCGTGATAGCCCCAGGCCGGCGCATGGGCCGGCGGCGCGGCGGCGGCCGGAGCCGCGGCAAGGGTCGCGGCGGCAGCGGCCATGGAAAGCATCTTGATACGCATGGGTGTCACTCCTTGTTCAACTGCGCCCCATGAGAGCGTCGAACGAAAGAACGACCGCAAGCCCCGGCGGTTTCGTGAACCTCATACAACATACGCTTTTGCGTTGGATCGTCGACGAAGCGCCCCGATCCTGCGATGAAAATAATCCGGCAGGGCAGGTCCGTGACGAAAAAGGGGCGCGCCAATCCGGCACGCCCCTCATTTTCACCCGATGGGAATCTTCGATCAGTCGCCGACGATGACGCGGCCGATCGGATAGCCGTCCTCGATCATTTCCTTCTGATAATCGTGCATCGCATCGGCCAGCTCGGCGCGATATTCGGCGCGGGCATCGAAAACGTCGTCTTCGTCTGTGGCGCGCGCAAGATCGCTGCGAAGCTCGGACTCGGCTTCGAGAAGGTCCGTCTGATAGTCGAACCAGTGGTTGTTCTCGACGCCGCCGACGGGGCTGTAGAGTATGTCGGCGTCGGCGGGCGTATCGGCGAGGGCAGCGCCCGGAATGGCCAGCGCCATCGCGGCGGCCGCGGAAATCAGTTGGGTACGCATCGTCAATCCTCCTTGTCCGGTCTGACATTGCCGCCAACGTCAGGGGCAGCAGCGAAGTTCAACCGGCGGGGCGGCTATACGCCGATGCGTGGGAGTCGAGAGACGAACCGCGCGCGTCAATCAATCGGAAAGCAGTTGCGCGACCGAGATCGGCGCGCCGTCGGGATCGTCAGGCCGGATGTCGTCGACCAGCCATTCGCCGTCGTTCTGCCGCACGAAGATATAGACGACCTTTGTCGGGGTACCGAAATTGGCGAAGGAGGCCGTGACGTGGAGCGTGTCCGGCCCGGCCATGTCATGGGTTACTTCGAGATCGCTGATCTCCGCGTCCTGCCCGGCAATGACCCAGGCGAAATCGAGCCGGGAGATCTGGTCGGGATCGGCCTCGACAGCGGCGCGCTCCTCCGCAAACAGCGTCGACAATCTCGGCGACAGCGGCAGCGGCGGTGACAGATTGTCGACATTCTCCCAATCCTCGTAGAGCGCGGCGATCTCGGCCTCGGCGTCGGCGATGGCACCGGGATCGTCGGCCTGGACGGTGGCTTCGGCCGGCGCTTCGGCGTCTTCCTGGCCCGTGGCGGGCGATGTGCACGCCGCCAGAGCTGAGAAGATGGCGATTGTGATGGCATGGGGCTTCATGATCGTTCCTTTTCTGCCTTTCCTGACCATGGGCGGGATCGCTTTTCAATGCGAACCTTTTTGTACGCAAGCAGCCCGCCGCCAGACGCTCCGTTTCGGCGCCGCAACGGACCAGTCGGTTAACGCCTTTTCAGTGTTCCGCGAACATGATGGCGGGCATGGCCAGGCCGCGTTCGATCTACGATCACAATCCGCGATGGCGCCGCCATGCGCCCCGGAAAAGGCGATCCTTGTCGCGCCGTGGCCGGAGCGGCGGCGGCGACCGGCTCGAGCCGCCCTATATCGTGATGATCGCGCTGATCGCCGCGATCCTGCTTCTGCTCGCCCTGCCCTTTTTCAGGCCGGGCGGCGCGGCCGGCAATCTGTTGAGCGGCACGGCGACTTCCACCGCCGCCGCGCCCTATAGCACGCAGTTCGCGCTGTGCGGCTCCGCTCCCCGGATCGATTGCGTCGTCGATGGCGACACCTTCTGGATCGGCGGCGAGAAGGTCCGTATCGCCGATATCGACACCCCCGAACTCCATCCGGCGCGCTGCGCCGAGGAGGAGCGGCTCGGCCATGCCGCCAAGATGCGGCTGCGGGAGCTTCTCAATGCCGGGCCGTTCGCACTCGATCGGGACGGGACCGACCGCTACGGCCGGACGCTCGCCATCGTCAGCCGCGACGGCCGCTCGCTCGGCATGATGCTCGTCTCCGAGGGCCTCGCCCGGCGCTATGCGGGCGGGCGCCGCAGCGGATGGTGCGGCTGAGCATCTTCCCGATTGCCGCTGTCGGCACGATCGTCTAACGCACCTGTCCCCCGTGCGAGCGAGCGGCAATTGCGCTGGCAGATCAGCAACACGGCGCTCGTCGCGCGCGGGACTGTGCGCGAAGCGGCTGCCGGGGATGCGGCGCCGGCGCCATAGCCGCCTGTCTATCCGGCAGGCGCCCGCGTAAAGCGCTGGCGATTGCCCGGCCGCCACGTCTCGCCGCCATCGGTGGAGATCTCCATCCGCGAGCGGAAGCTGTCCGGCGTCACGTCCGACCGGGTGAAGCGCAGCATCATCGTCGATCCGTCCGCCATTCCGGTGTTCGGCGTCGTCCGTGTCTCGCTGTCGTCCGGGCCGATCATCCGCCACAGATGCCCGTCGCCGCCGACCGACGCCATCTCGATCTCGCCCCGGCCGGGCCGCACGAAGAACAGAATCGCCGATATCTGGTCGAGCGCCGGGATCGTGCTGACACCGGAAACGATCCGGTCGGGGACCACCCATTCGAACCGATACTGCCCTTCGCCGGTATAGGTGACGGTCCCGTCCGGCCCGATAAATTCGGTCGTCGCATCCCATGTTCCGATGACATGACGCAGCTGTTCGACCGCCTGCGCCGAGGGTTCGCGCGCCGGCTGCTGCGCGAAGGCGGGCGGCGCGGCCAGTGCGAGCAAAGCGGCGAACGCCATTGTCCATATTCGGATCATGTCCTTCTCCCATGCTTGGCCAGGGTCATCAGTACTGCGTTCTATCGCCTGCACTGCCAACAGGTCTTCGATCAAGCGCGTCCCTGCGGAACCAGCGGCGACAGCAATCGCCAATCGGGTGCACCGCCCGGCAACCACGCACTACCCCGGATCGGAACATTCTCCCCTTCGGCAATAGCGATTGTCATGATAGGATCGGCCGCAGGGGGGACGCGATAGATGGGAAAAATCTTCCTGTCCTATGCGAGCGACGACAAGTCGCTGGCCAAGGACATCCAGGCGCGGTTGCGGCAAAACGGGCATGACGTCTTTTACGACGAAGAGAGGCTGAGGGCTTCGGACGATTACGACCGGGTCATTCGGCAGCGGATCGGCAGTAGCGACGTGATGATCTTCCTGTGTTCGCCCGCCGCCGTGGCGGAAGGCCGCTATACGCTCACCGAGTTGGGGATGGCCGAAAGGCACTGGCCCAACCCGCAAGGCCGATTGCTCCCGGTGCTGGTCGGCGGTGCCGCGATCGGCGACCTCCCATCCTATCTCAAGGGACTGAGCGTATACCGGCCCAAGGGCGACGCGGTTTCGGAGATCGCGCATTTCGCCGGAGAGATGGCCCGGAAGCAAAGGCGCAAGGGGCGCAACCGGATCGCCATGGCGATTGGCGGCCTGGGGCTGGCGCTTGCCGCCAGCCTGCTGGCGTGGAAGTTCCTCGCGCCGGCCGAGCCCTCGACGCAAACGGCCGCCGTGGCAGGCGATATCGCCGCCAGCGATGGAGACACAGCCGAAAAATCGCCGACACTGTCGGAAAAACTCGTCGTGACCGCGCCCGACGTCGAGCGGGTCGCCAATGGCGAAGGCATGGAACCCTGGCTGATCTGCCCCGGCGCGAATATCACCTTCACCAACGACATCGGCGAGGACATCGCGCTCAGGGTCTCCTGGCCGCCACGCCGGGGACGCAAGAATCTGGGCATCGTTCCGCACGGCGCTTCGGCTACCATCCCCGGCACGATCGACGAGAATGGATTCGTGCTGCACGACGGCCGGCAACAGCG
The DNA here is from genome assembly GCF_937129435.1 of uncultured Parasphingopyxis sp. Lineage (GTDB taxonomy): Bacteria > Pseudomonadota > Alphaproteobacteria > Sphingomonadales > Sphingomonadaceae > Parasphingopyxis. The sequence goes on from NZ_CAKZNF010000067.1 coordinate 9,264, forward strand.
GATCATCGCCCAGGCTCAGGGCGACCCTCAAATGTGCTGAACCCGCCGGCGCCTATCCCTCGCGGCTGGCGCAGTCGATGCAGAGCGCCGCTTCCGGCCGGGCCTGGAGGCGGGCGGGCGCGATTTCGCCGCCGCAACGCACGCATTCGCCATAGGTCCCGTCCTCGATCCGGGCGAGAGCGCGTTTGACCGAAGCGATCTCCGCCGCGACCAGCCGCCCCTGCGCCTCGAGCGCTTCGTCGTCGCTTTCCTCGCTCGCACGATCTTCGGAATCGGCGCTCGGCGGTGCATCCATGTCGCGCGCCAGATGCGCCTCGCGCGCCTGCAGCTCTTCCAGCATTTCGGCCAGCTTTACGCGGGCCTGTTCGGTATCGGTCATTGGCATGTTCCCTTCTCGAAATGGGGCGGAGTTTGCATGGGGCTGTCGTTCGATACCTTGATCTGGCGCAAATCGAACCCCGCCATCCGCGCCCAAAGGTAACACCTGCTTGACACTTGCTTGACACCTGCTTGACGCGAAGCGGGGGCCAGCACGCTTCGATCGCTCCGCTTGAGAAGTCGCACTGTTCCCGCCTCCACGCGTAAGGGATCGGCGGCGAGGGGGGATGGGTTGTCCATGGTTCGGTCTCCTGTGGGGAGCCAGAGGATACCCTATATGGT
>NZ_CAKZNF010000068.1 GCF_937129435.1 uncultured Parasphingopyxis sp.
TCCGCCCAGAAATCGACGAGGACAGGCCCATCGGCCTTGAGCACTTCTTCTTCGAAGCTGGAATCGGTCAATGCTTTCGTCGCCATCGATAATCTCCTCATACACGTTTCCATCCACTTAGGTGGTAGCGCGGTAATCCTCAACCGAGCGCCGACAAACTTTGCTCCTGATCGGCAAAGTGGGGCTTGTGGTCGGCCAGCAGAGTTTCCGGTATCCGCAGCATGTGCGGCCCGGCCGTGTAGAGCAGCCAGGCCTCGACAACCCTGCCCGGGAAGATGATTTCCAGCGCATAGCGGTAGGCGGCCATCTGCCGGAGATAGCCGGTCGGGACGCGTTCGGCGCTATCGGGCACTTCGCGCCCGGTCTTGAAATCGACGATGCGAATAGTCTCGTCGCCGATCAGCAGCCGGTCGACGGTTCCCGAAACGACGACATCGTCGACGACGGCCGCAATGGGCGCTTCGGCCAGCGCATCTCGCGAGAAGAGCGCGGCATATTGGGGCGCTTCTATCACCGCCAGCGCCGTGTCTATAAGCTCATCGGGGTCGATATCCGGATCGGTGCCACGCGCGGCGAGCCATTGAGAGGCCGCCTCGCGCCGGCGATCGGGTGCGACATCGGGCAGTCGTTCGAACAGGCGGTGGAGCAATGTGCCGCGTTTCGCCGCCAGTTGCGCAGTCTCACCGGGCGGAGACTGGCCGATATCGTCGGGCCCGAGCGCCGAGGGGGCGAGCGGGCGCGGCGGGCGTTCTTCGGGCGGCGCGGCTTTTCTGATCCAGTCCGGTTCTTCGGGTTCGGACAGCGAACGCGGCGGGCGTGGGGCTTTGCGGGTGGGGGGCGGTACGGGATCGTGACCGCGAAAGTGACGGACGCCGCCCCATAGCGGATCGGCCTCCCAGTCGTCGCAGATGGTCTCCAACGCACGTCCTACGGCCGCATACCAGCTCTCCTCCGGGGGCTCGCCCTTGGCGCGCGGGCCGAGCGCGCCACCGATCACCAGATGCTCCTCGGCACGCGTCAGCGCGACGTAGAGCAGCCGCCAGTGCTCCTCGCGCTCCTCGGCATCGAGGCGGTCCACGGCATCGGCGAGTGCATCGATCTGCTCGGCCTTGCGCGGCCGCGGCACGGGAACCGGCGGCTTGCCCTCGGCATGGGCCAGCTCGATCCCGCCGCCGCGCATCAGCGTCGGATCGAAGGTTGCATCGGCAAGGATCACAAGCGGCGCCTCAAGCCCCTTCGCGCCGTGCACGGTCATCACGCGCACGGCATCGAGCGGAGCGGATGGATCGCGCTTGATTTCGGCCTCGCCGCGCTCGAACCAGTCGAGGAAATGCTGGAGCGAGGGCGGATTGTCGCGCTCGAACAGCAAGGCCGTGTTGAGCAGTTCCTCGATCGGATCGCGTGCTTCCGCGCCAAGCCGTGCCAGAAGCTTGCGGCGGCCATCGAGCGAACCCGACAGGATCGATTCGAGCAATTGATAGGGCGTTTCAAGGTCTGCGCGCGCGAGGATCGCGCTCAACCCCTCACGCGCTTCGGCGGTCGCTCCGCCGCCCTCGCGAACGGCGCGCCAGAGCGTCGTGTCGCCGCGCCGATACGCCACGTCGTAAAGCTCTTCCTGCGACCAGCCGAAAAGCGGCGAGACGAGTAGCGCGGCAAGGTTGAGATCGTCATCGGGCTGCAGCGCGAAGCGCAGCGCGGAAAGCAGATCCTGCACCGCCAGCGGGTCGGTCAGCATCAGCCGGTCGACGCCTGCAACGGGCACACCCTCCTGATGCAGCCGCGCGACGATCAGCGAAGCGAGCTCGCTACGCCGCCGCACGAGGATCAGGACATCCTCGGGCCGCAGCGCCCGGTTCTTCGCCTCGAGCCAGAGCGGCTCGTCGAGCCACGCCCGGACCTGCTTCGCCAGCCTCCGGGCCATCTCCAGCGTCGCATCACCGAGCCACCCTTCCTCGGCCTCGCCCTCATTGTCGTCCTCACCGGCAACGACGGGTCTCCAGAGGCTGACGCGCCCCGGAAGTTTTTCGCGCCCGCTCCGATGCGCCCGCAACGCCCCCGGATAGCCGATCGCCTCGGCGCCGATTTCCTGCATCACCTGGTCGACGAGTTCGAGGATGGGCAGCGTCGAGCGGTAGGAGCGGTCAAGGCTCAGATCGTGCAGTTCGCGCTGCCGCTCGGCGATATAGCCGGCGAAGCGGGTGCGGGCGAGATTGAACTGGTGCGGGCTGGTCCCCTGAAAGCCGAAAATCGCCTGCTTGAAGTCGCCGACCGCGAAAATGGTGCGGAAATCGCTATTCGGCTCGTTTTCGAGATCGGCCTGCCAGAATTCCTCGGCGAGCTTTTCGACGATCAGCCATTGCGCGTCATTGGTATCCTGCGCCTCGTCGACGAGGATATGGTCGATCCCCTGATCGAGCTTATAGCGCACCCAGTCGCCCATCCCCGGCTGGAGCAGCAGCGCACGGGTCAACCTGATGAGGTCGTCGAAATCGAGCCCTCCGGCGCGGCGCTTGGCCAGCGCATAGTCGCGCGCGAACTGCTGCCCGGCGCGCAGGCCTGCCGCGGCGAAATCGGCGAAATCGGCCTTGATCCGCATCGCCAGCAAGGCGCC
>NZ_CAKZNF010000069.1 GCF_937129435.1 uncultured Parasphingopyxis sp.
CGCGGCGGCATGACGCAGGACAAGTCGCATCTGCCGCTCAAGATCAACACCGCAGGCGTGATCCCGCCGATCTTCGCCAGCTCGCTGCTGCTGATGCCGATCACCGTTGCCCAGTTCATGAGCGGCAACGTCACCGACACGAGCTCGACTGGCAACGAATTGCTGCTGACGATCACCAACGCGCTCGGCCGCGGCGGATCGCTCTATCTCGCACTATATGCGGGCCTGATCATCTTTTTCTGTTTCTTCTACACCGCCGTCGTCTTCAATCCGGAAGAAACCTCGGACAATCTGAAGCGGCATGGCGGCTTCATCCCCGGCATTCGCCCGGGCAAGCGCACGGCCGACTATCTCGACTATGTGCTGACGCGCATTACCGTGGTCGGCGCCGCCTATCTGACGCTGATCTGCCTGCTGCCCGAAATCGTGTGGACGCAGGCCGGTATCCAGGCGTTCGTGCTTGGCGGCACCAGCCTGCTCATCGTCGTCAACGTGACGATCGACACGGTTAGCCAGATCCAGAGCCATCTGCTCGCGCACCAATATGGCGATCTGATCAAGAAGGCGAAGCTGAAGGGCGGGGGCCAGCGCCGATGAACATCATTCTGATCGGCCCGCCCGGGGCCGGCAAAGGCACGCAGGCCTCGAAGCTCGAAGACGAGCGCGGCATGATCCAGCTGTCGACCGGCGACATGCTGCGCGCCGCCGTCGCCGCCGAGACCGAAGTCGGGCTCAAGGCCAAGGCCGTGATGGAACGCGGCGAACTCGTCTCCGACGAGATCGTCACGGGCATCCTTTCCGATCGTCTCGACGAGGACGATGTCCAGGACGGCTTTATTCTGGACGGCTATCCCCGCACCCCTGCCCAGGCGCATGCGCTCGATGCGCTGCTCGCTGAAAAGGGCATGCCGCTCGACTATGTCATCGAACTCGTCGTCGACGAGGCCGCGCTCGTCGAACGCATCACCGGCCGCTTCACCTGCGCCGATTGCGGCGAAGGCTTCCACGACACATTCAAGCGGCCTAAGGTCGAGGGCGTCTGCGATGTTTGCGGCAGCAAGAATTTCAAGCGCCGCGCCGACGACAATGCCGAAACGGTGAAGCAGCGGCTCGAAGAATATCGCAAGAAAACCGCGCCGATCATCCCGCATTACGAGCCCCAGGGTATCGTCCGCCGCGTCGACGGCATGGCGAGCATAGAGGTCGTGTCCGACGCGATCGAGGCGATCCTCGACGGCGAATAGCCTTTTCGAAAATCCGGTTGCGTGTGCCGCGACTTGCATCGCGGTCGGACCTCGCATATCAATCGACTTGAACGGTCAATCAAGTCGGGGGATTTTCGATGCGTGTTTGGGCAATTGCCGCAATGGTGGGGCTGGCGTTGGCGGTTCCTGTCAAGGCTGAGGTTGAAACCTCGGACCATGGCTTCGTCGCCACCAACACCGCCGATATCGCGGCGCCGCCTGGTGAGGTGTGGAACGCGCTGATCGATCCGGCGCGCTACTGGAATGCCGAGCATAGCTGGTTCGGCGATGCCGCCAATTTTTCGCTCGAACCGGTCGCCGGCGGCTGTTTCTGCGAAACGTCCGAACAGGGGAGCGTCGAGCATCAGCGCGTCGTGATGGCCATGCCCGACCGGCTGTTGCGCCTGTCCGGCGCGCTCGGCCCGCTGCAGAGCGAGGCGCTCGCCGCAACGCTGACCTGGGACCTTGCGGCGACGCCGGAGGGCACGCGGATCACACAGACCTATGTCGTGGGCGGCCATATGCGTTTCCCGGTCGACCAGATCGCGCCCGCAGTCGATGGCGTGGTACGCGAGCAGCTTGAGCGTCTCGCGGCCCTGTTCGATCAGCCAACGGAGTGACTCGAAACCCGCGTTCTTTCTGCTAATGTCCGCGCTCGCTTAGCCCCCGAATCAGAGGGGCGGGCGACAAGCGGTCGCGACGCATTTTGGATAACAGGAGCGGGGCACATGGCCGTTAGCGATCACGTCAATCTCGAACAGTTCATGGCGGGGGTGGAAAAGCGCAATCCCGGCCAGACCGAATTCATCCAGGCCGTGCGCGAGGTGGCGCAGGACATTTTCGACTTCATCGAGGACAAGGAAGAATATCACGAGGCGCAGATCCTGCGCCGGATCGCCGAGCCCGATCGGGTGGTTTCCTTCCGCGTCTGCTGGGAGGACGACAATCACAATATCCGCGTGCAACGCGGCTGGCGCGTCCAGAACAACAACGCCATCGGCCCGTACAAGGGCGGCATCCGCTTCCACCCGAGCGTGACCGAGAGCGTTCTCAAGTTCCTCGCCTTCGAACAGACGTTCAAGAATTCGCTGACCGGCCTCCCCATGGGCGGCGGCAAGGGCGGCTCAAACTTCAACCCCAAGGGCAAGTCCGACGCCGAAGTCATGCGTTTCTGCCAGAGCTTCATGACAGAACTTTATCGGCATATCGGCCCGGAAACCGACGTTCCGGCTGGCGATATCGGCGTCGGCGGGCGCGAGATCGGCTATATGTTCGGCCAGTACAAGCGGATCACCAATCGCTGGGAAGGCGTGCTGACCGGCAAAGGTATCGAATATGGCGGGTCGCAGATGCGCCCCGAGGCGACCGGCTATGGCGCGGTCTATTTCCTGCAGAATATGCTCAAGCACAAAGGCGATTCCATCGAGGGCAAGACGGCCGTCATCTCCGGATCGGGCAATGTCGCAACGCACGCGGCGGAGAAGATCGTCCAGCTGGGCGGCAAAGTGCTGACGCTGTCGGACAGTGGCGGCTTCATTCACGATCCGGACGGCATCGACCAGGACAAGATCGACTGGATCAAGCACCTCAAAAACGTCAAGCGCGGCCGGATCAGCGAATATGCCGATCACTTCACCAATGCGAGCTTCCACGAGGACAAGCGCCCTTGGGACGTGCCGTGCGACGTCGCTCTGCCCTGCGCGACGCAAAACGAGCTCAATGAGGACGAGGCGAAGGAGCTGGTTTCGAACGGCGTGATCGCGGTGTCCGAAGGCGCGAACATGCCGACGACACTGGAAGGCGTGAAGGTCTTCCATGACGCCAAGATCATGTACGCGCCCGGCAAGGCGGCCAATGCCGGTGGCGTGGCCGTGTCCGGCCTCGAGATGAGCCAGAATTCGGAACGCATCAGCTGGAATCACGAGCGGCTTGGCGACATGCTGACCGAGCTGATGGAAGGCATTCACGGCAAGTGCGTCGAATTCGGCGACAATGGCGATGGCTATGTCGACTATGTGAAGGGCGCGAACATCGCGGGCTTCAAGAAGGTCGCCGACGCGATGCTGGCCTTCGGCGTGGTGTAAGCCGTGCCGGCCGGCTATTCGGCAACGCCGCTGGCCAGAAAACTGGGCCTGAAGGACGGTATGACCGTCTGGCAATCGGGGCTGCCCGATAGCGTCGCGGCGGAAATCGCCGGGACGGCCGATATTCACTGGATGGGCGGCGAGCCCGACCATCCAGTGGCCGCGCATCTCTTCACGACCGAGAAATCGGTGCTGAAGAGGCGGCTGCGGCAATTGCGCGACACGATGACACAGGATGGCTTTGTCTGGATCAGCTGGCCGAAAAAGGCATCGAAGGTCGAGACCGACATTACCGAGGACGTAATCCGCGACGTCGCCCTGCCGATGGGTCTCGTCGATATCAAGGTGTGCGCGGTCGACGAGACCTGGTCGGGCCTCAAATTGGTCATCCGCAAGGAACTGCGGCGCTAGGCGGCCAGCGGTCTATTGCGCCGAATCGTTCGCCAGGCCGCGCGCGCTGCGGCGCAGCCGGCCCGGCATCCAGCGGGCGGCGAAGGCGAGGCGTTTGGCCGTTTTCCCAACGGTCGTGTGGATTCGCTTGCCGTTTACCGCTTCCCAGGCGGCCTCGGCCACTTCGGACACGGGCGTGATTTCCAGTCCGGCTTCCTGAACCACGTCGCGCGTCGAGCTGTTCCGTCCGGTCACCGGCCCATCAAGAAGCGGCGTGTCGATGAAGCTCGGCATCAGCGCGCGCGATCGGATGCCATAGGGTGCCAGCTCGCCTTCCAGCCCTTCGGTTAGCGCGCGGACGGCGAATTTGGTGCCCGAATAGACGACCAGCCCCGAAGCGCCATAGATCCCCGCCGCGGAGCTGGTGTTGAGGATGCAGCTGTCGGGCGTATCGCGCAGCAGCTCGAACGCCGCGCGTATGCCGTTGACGACACCGGTGAAGTTGATCGCAATCGTCCGGTCGATATCGTGATCGCTCATCTCCTGGATCGGGCCACCGATGCCGATGCCGGCATTGTTGAAGAGCACGTCCATCCGGCCGCCGGTTTTCTCGGAGAAATCCGTGATCGCATCCTTCCATTGCTCCCGGTCGGTGACGTCGAGCCGATAGGTGGCGCTCATGCCGCCGGGAATGCCTGCGGCGGTTTCATCCATTCCCGCCTCGTTGACGTCGGCCAGACCGACGAACCAGCCGCGCGCGCCGAAATAATGCGCGACCGCGCGGCCGATGCCCGATGCGCCGCCGGTGATGAAAATCGTCTTTGCGTCCACGGTTCCTCTCCCCATTGGATTCGTTTTTCTTTGGGTTTAGCGGCATTCGCGTGCGCCGTCTCGCCCGATGGCTTGCATCGCTGCGCCCCGTTGACTACAGATGTAGACAAAGGGAGGTGCCGACATGCGATATCTGACCATCCTGCTCTGGATTGCATCGCTGGTCGCCGTGCCCACCGTGGCGGCGGCGCAAAATGCGGCCGAGCAAGCGACGATCGGCCATGCAACCGCGTTGGAAGAGCTGGCGGCGCGGCCGCTGGAGGAGGCGGTCGCCGAGTTCGAGGCCAATCGGTTCGGCGAGAGCTTCAAGGCACAAACGACGGCGGAGGGACGCCGATCGCTGCTCGCCGAAATCCGGGCTATCGCAGAGGCGAGCGGCGGTGTCGCGCTGATGGGGGATGTCGATGGCGTGACGATGGTCTTCGACGGGGCGGACGGAACGCGCACCGTCCGCTTCACGCCGGAAGCCGAAGCGCCATACGGGATCGCCTCGCTGGAAATTCTCGAGCCTGAAGCGCCGATGGTGCTGACCCTTGCAACGCTCGAGCAGCAGGTCGACGATTTCGTCGCCGAGGCGGGCGGCCACGGGCTCGTCTTCGTCATGCGGGATGGCGAGATATTGCTGGAAAAGGGATATGGCATGGCGAACGCCGCCATGGGCACGCCGATCACCGCCGAGACCGTGTTCGACACGGGATCGCGGCCGATCGACTATACGGTGGCAGCGATCCTGCTGCTCGCCCAGCAGGGCCGGTTAAGTCGCAGCGACACGCTTGCCGATCATTTCGAAGGCGTTCCCGCAGACCGGGCCGGAATCACCATCGAACAGCTAATGACGGGTCGTTCGGGCTTTCCCGATTTCCCCGCGAACGACAGCGACTGGGATTCCGATCTCGGCTGGATCGACCGGACCGAGTTCGAGCGGCGCAGTTGGGCGGTCCCACTGCTCTTCGAGCCCGGCAGCCAGGACGTGCATTCGCATTGGGCATTCGGGCTGCTAGCAGCGATCGTCGAGCGTGTCGGCGGTCAACCTTATGCGGCGTTCCTGCGACAGAACTTCTTCGATCCGGCGGGGATGACGCGGACGGGCGATTATGGCGACGCGCTGGGTCTCAATGTGACTGATTTCGCCGAAGGCCATGGCAACCAACGCGGCCTGCCGAATATTCCGCCCAATTGGGGGCCGACGTCGTGGCTCGTCCTTGGGAGCGGCGGCATGGTCTCGACGCTTGGCGATCTGCAGCGGTTCTACGCTTATCTGCTTTCGGGCGCGGTGCTCGACGAAGAACACCAAAGCTGGTTCGCCGACCGCCGTGCACAGCTCGACGGCACGGATCGCGGGACCGAGCTCTTCAGCTTCAACACGCCCGATTATCGGACGCAGGCCTATATCTTCCTGACGAGCGGCGGGCCGGGGCATATGCGCCGGATCATCCGTCCGATGATCGACCTGCTGGCGCCACGCCCGCCGGAAAATAGCGGCGGTTGACCGCGCTTCGGTTGGCCGCGATGCTGCGGCGATGCCGGGCGGACGATCATGACGGGGCCATCGGTCCGCTTCGCGGGCGTGTCCAAAAGCTATGACGGCGGCGCGACCGAGGCTGTCAGCGGCGTCGATCTGACCATAGAGGCCGGCAGCTTCGTCGCGCTGGTTGGCGAATCCGGTTCGGGCAAGTCGACATTGCTCAAGACCGTCAACCGCCTGATCGAGCCGAGCGCTGGCGCGGTTTCGATCGACGACAAGCCGGTCGAGGGCGAGGAACCCGCCCGGCTGCGCCGTCATATCGGCTATGTCTTCCAGAATATCGGCCTGTTCCCGCACATGACCGTCGCCGAGAATATCGGCATCGTCGGGCGGCTCGAACAGGGCGTCATGACGAACGACATCGGCGACCTGCTCGATCTCGTCGATCTGCCGCGCGATTTCGCAGCACGGCTCCCGGCCGAACTGTCGGGCGGCCAGCAACAGCGCGTCGGCTTCGCGCGTGCATTGGCCGGCGAGCCGGGTCTGATGCTGATGGACGAACCCTTCGGCGCGCTCGACCCGGTGACACGCGACCAGCTCGGCGAAGCCTATCGCGCTCTTCACGACCGGCTCGGACTGACGACGATCCTCGTCACGCACGACATGGCAGAAGCGCTGCTCCTCGCCGACCGGATTCTTGTCATGCACCAGGGCCGGATCGTCGCCGACGAAACGCCGCAGGCGCTATTCGGCGGTGCGAGTGGCGACGTGGCGCGGGCGTTGATGGCCGTGCCCAAGCGGCAGATCGAAAAACTCGGGCGGCTGGGGGAAGAGCGGTGAACGACCGTCTCGCTCAAGCCTTGGCACAGGTCCCCTCGCTGCTTGCCGACCATGTCTTGTTGTCGGCGGCGGCCTTGTTGCTCGGCCTGTGTATCGCGCTGCCGCTCGCCGTCGCTGCATCGCGGCGGCCCCGGCTACGGCGCGTCGTTCTCGGGGCGGCGAGCCTCGTTCAGACGATCCCGGGGCTGGCGCTTCTCGCGCTCTTTTACCCGTTCCTGCTGGCGCTTAACGGCCTGCTCGCGCCGGTGGGCGCAGCTTTGCCGGCGCTCGGTTTTCTTCCCGCGCTGCTCGCGCTTGGCCTATATGCCGTGCTGCCGATCCTGCGCAACGCCGTGACCGGGCTGGTCGGGATCGATCCCGCGATCTCGGAAGCGGCCGATGGCGTCGGCATGACGGGGCGGCAGAAGCTGCGGCTTGTCGAAGCGCCGTTGGCTGCACCGGTGGTCATGGCGGGCATCCGCACGGCCGCCGTCTGGACGATCGGTGCGGCGACGCTTTCGACGACGGTCGGCCAGCCGAGTCTTGGCGACATGATCTTCGCCGGGCTGCAGACGCAAAACTGGATGCTCGTCCTCACCGGCTGTTTCGCCTCGGCGGCGCTGGCCTTGGTCGTGGACGGGCTTCTTGGCTTGATCGAGAGCGGCATCGCGGGCCGCAGCAAGCCGAAAATCTGGGGCGGCGCGGTGGCGCTGATCGCCGGTGTCCTCATCGCGCTCGCACCGGCCTTTTCCTTCGGCGGCGGCAGCGGCCAGGACAGCGTGACGATCGGCGCCAAGGGCTTTTCCGAGCAGTATATTCTGGCCCGGATGATGGGCGACCGGCTCGAAGAGGCAGGATATACAGTCCGCTATCGCGACGGGCTCGGTTCGACCGTCGCCTTCGAGGCGCTGACGCGGGGCGATATCGATGTCTATGTCGATTACACCGGCACGCTCTGGACCAATGCGATGCGGCGGGAGGACCATCCGCCGCGCGACGAGATGCTCGCAGGGCTCTCGGAATGGGTCGACGAGAATTACGGTGCGCAAGTGCTCGGCCGCCTTGGATTCGAGAACACCTATGCCTTTGCGACGACGCAGGAAACGGCGCGGCGCTTCGGGCTGGAAACGCTCGACGATCTTGCCCGCGCGGCGCCGCAAATGACGATGGGCACCGATGTGGAATTTTTGAACCGGCCTGAATGGGCGAGCATCCGCGACGCCTATGGCATGAACTTCGCCGACGCCCAGTCATTCCAGCCGACCTTCATGTATCGGGCTGTCGAAAGCGGGCGGGTGGACGTCATCACGGCCTTTTCGTCGGACGGGAGGATTGCGGCGAGCAATCTGGCGACGCTGTCCGATCCGCGCGGAGCCATCCCCAATTACGACGCGGTCGTGATGGTAGCGCCCGGTCGGGTGGATGACGAGCGCTTTGTCGCCGCGCTCCGCCCGCTGCTCGATGCGATCCCGGTCGAAGCGATGCGCGAGGCGAACTATATGGTCGATCGCGATACGGACAAGGCCAGTCCCTCCGAAGCCGCGCGCTGGCTCGCCCGCGAGATCGGACTAGCGGCGGAATAGCCGGCTGAGGAAGCTGCGTTTGCGCGGACGTGCGACCGCCGGTTCTGCCATGCGCTCCGCTTCGCGCGCCTTGCGGCGTTCCCATTGCGCCTTGCGCTGGAGGTAGCGTTCGCGATCCGCCTTGGAAATCGCCGCAGCCTTGCGTGCGTGTTCGAGCTCCGCCTGGCCGGGCTCTGCGGAAGTCTGACAATAGCCGCCAGTCACAATCTGGCCGTCGAACAGGTCGGTGACGCTCGCGCATAATGCTGCCACGCGCCGGGCGAGCGTTTCCTGCTCTGCCGCAAGGTCGCCGAATCGATCGGCGCGGATCCAGAAAGCGGCAAGCGCCTCCGATATATCCTCGACGGCAATGCGCGCCGTTTCGATCCGCATGACCGACGCGCGGACGATCGAAGGCGTTGCCGTCTTCAGTTGCTCGGCCAATTGCTCCAGCCCGGGCAGGAAATCGAGCACGGCTGTGTCGACGATCTGGAAATAGCCGGCGCCCTTTTCGGGAGCGGGCAAGATCGCGAGCAATTCGTCGAGCGATTTCCCGCGGGCATCGATGGGATGATGTGCGGCCAAGGCGTGCATGGCCTCGTCATCGGTCGCGATCACCTTGGTGGGTATGGCATTGAGCGGCCAGGGTGGGGGATCGATCGCGGATTGCTGCGCGTCCAGGCCTTCGCCTGAAGCGAGCCAGTAACGGTGAAAGGGCAGGGCGCCCGTCATGCCGTTTGGCCCAGCAGCGCATCGTGGAATCGCTTGCGATTGGCTTCCTGCTCGAATTCCGCCCGGGCATGCGCAAGCGCAGCCGCCTGAAGCTGCCGGAAACGGGCTGCATCGTCGGCCATGCCGCGAACCGCATCGGCGACGTCCGCCGGATCGGTCGACACGAGCTTCGCACCGGTCTCTTCCGACAGATCGTTCCCCAACAGGTGCCGGGAGACGATGACCGGAAGGCCGCAGCTCATCGCTTCGATCACCACCGTGGGATAGCCTTCCGACCGCGAGGGCAGGAGCAGCGCGTCGTGCGCCCGGTAAAGATCGGGTAGCTTCGCATAGGGCGTGAACCTGCGATAAAGCCGATTGCCACGCTCGCCGGGTTCGAACTCGCCGGCAAGCGTAATCCGAATGCCGGGATGGGTTTCGGCCAGCAGGTCTGCGGCAGCCTCGACAATATCGACACCCTTTTCCGCGCGATTGCGGCCGAGGAAGAGGAGGTTGCGGCATGTCTTCGGTGCCGGTTCGGCCGGAGCGAAATGCGCTTGATCAACCCCGCGATGGCATATTTCGATCTTGGCAGGATCGGACATCGCAGCGGCGATGCGTGCTGCATCCGAATTGCTCATCGCCACAATCGTGCGGGCGGCGGCGAAGGCATGGCGTTCCTGCGCGACCCTGGTTGCCCAGCGGGATGTACCTTCGAACGGTTCGTCTCTTTCCTGCGATACAGCGGCGTTAATGGCCAGATCGTCGCCCGCCACGCGATAGACGAAATCGGCACCCGTCATCCCCGCCGCCCGCGCCAGTGCGTGGTTATGTCCGATCGGCCGGCCGTTCAGCGTCGAGACGATGTCGATGTCATGCGTCCGAATCTCGCGAACATAGTCGTCGGTCAGGTCATCAACCGCGCCGTCACCGGATTCGTCCAGTGTCTCGATCCTCTGAAACAAGACGCCATGCTGTTCTTCGAGCCGCGTCCGGTACGGATCGTCTTCCGGCGGGAGGGCCGGCATGAGCAGCGTAACTTCGGCCTCGTCGCATAGGCGGCCGAGCAGATCGGGGTATTTGTGATTGCCCCGCAGCTCCCAGAATTCGCGCCGCTGCGCGGTCCAGGCCGGTTCGAAGAAGCCGATACGCGTCATCGCGCCGCCATAGGCGAGGCGGCGTCAGATGGACAGTTTCTCGCGATTGTCGGCAAACCAGTTCCAGGTCCTTTCGAGGCCTTCGCGCAGGCCGGTATCCGGCGAATAGCCGATCGTCTCGCGCGCATGGCTGATGTCGCAATAGGTGAACACGACCTCGCCGGCGCGGAATGGCTCGTATTCGACCTCGAAATCCTTGCCCGAAATATCGCGAAGCATGTCGATGATGTCGTTCAGCGGGGTTCCGATACCCGTGCCAAGCTGGATCGCGCCGGTGGCGTCGGACGTGATCGCCTGGATGATGCCGTCGGACAGGTCCTCGGCGAAGACATAGTCCCGCGTCTGGCCGCCATCGCCATAGACGGTCAGCGGTTCGCCCTTGAATATCTGTTTGATGAAATGCGCGACGACGCTGCCTTTGTGCCACGATCGCGGCCCGTAGACGTTGGAAAAGCGCAGCGCGGCGCATTTCATGCCGTAGCTCGTCGAAAAGGCCGAAAGATAGCCCTCCATGGCGAGCTTGGACGCGCCATAGGGCGAGCCCGGGCTCGGTACCATCTGCTCGTGCACCGGCGGTTCGACCTCGCCCATGATCGCGCCGCCGGTCGATGCCGCGACGATCGTGCCAACGTCGTGTCGCCGCATCGCCTGCAGCACTTCGAACGTGCCATTGACGTTGACGTCGAGGTTGACGGCGGGATTCTCGATCGAGGGGATGACACGCGTATCGGCGGCGAGGTGCACGACCGCGTCGACGCCGGGCATGATCCGGTCGAGCACATCGGCATCGCGGATATCGCCCTTGACGAACCCTGCATCCAGATCGGCGATCGCCTCGCGCGAGCCCATGCTTTCGTCGTCGAGGACGACGATTTCGTGGTCGCCTGTCTCTTCCAGCCGGGCAATCAGGTTGCTGCCGACAAAACCGGCGCCGCCGGTAACGAGAAGTTTCATTCGTGATCCCTTCAACTGAATTTTCTTGGTCGGAGCATCTGGCACCGTCCGGTCATGTCTTTATGAAGATGGCCTGCGCTACCAGTTTGTTTTGAAATGATTGTGCATCCGATCGGGCGTGATTCAGAGCAGATGGCTCTTGGCGATGATCGGCGGGCGATGGCGTCGTGCAGCATTCTCCATAAACGGGCGCGACCAGAGCGCTCCCATGCTGGATGCCGAGACCGATGTCACCCGTGTTTTTTGGTTTTTGCCATTGACGCGGCGCGGTTTGGGATCGCCTATGCTGTGGCGCAGCGAAGAAACGGGTGTTACTATGAAAGGAACATCATAAGTACCGCGCCAGTTGGAGGAAATGAGTCGCCGTCGTCACTGCACCAGGCTGAACCGTTTCCGTCACTATGTGAAAGCCTTCCCGATTTATGCCCACACCGCTCCAGACCGCACAGAAGTTGCTTGCGTCGAATGAACCGCATGAAGCCCTCGTCATCGTCAACCAGCTTATCAGCAAGAATCCGAAGAACTGGTCAGCCCATATGCGGCGGGGCAAGATTTTCGAGTGGCTTGGCCGCTTCGAGGAGGCGCGGGAAGAATTCGCGCGGGCCGGTGAACTGGGTGCCCAGCCTGCCGCCGTCAAAAGTGCCGTAGAACGGGTCGATGCACTCGACGAACTGATCGAGGAGGCCAAGGAAGCGCTGAAGAGCGGGGACAACAACCAGGCGGTCATCCTTCTCGAGAAAGCAAAACGGAAGATTGCGATCGGCATCATCGATCTGCATCTGGCAAGGGCAAAGCTGGGGCAGGGAGCGGTTTCGGAAGCCGAAGAGCTGATCGATGCCTTTCTCGACGCGCGCCCCAATCACGATCTCGGGATCCGCATCAAGGAGGATATCAAGGCCCATCTAGACGGCAAGGCGGAAGCGGCTCCGAAGCGATTCGGCCCAAAGAGTGGCAAGGACGATAAGGAGCAGAATGAATTCGAGAAGCGATTGAAGGCCAAGATCGAGTCGATCGATGGCACCCTCGCGACCGATCGCGAGCAGGCGCTTAAGGATATCCGCTGGATACGGGCAAACGAGAGGAAGATTGCAACGGTCAACTGGGCCAATGACGTTCACTATGCGAAAGCCGCCCATTTCGCCTTTGCAAAAGGGCCCGCCGCTGCGATCGAGAACTACGACCCTTATCTGCTCGAGAAATCCGTCGAGTTCGGGTATCTGACCTGGCCACGCCGGATCCAGGAACAGATACGTCATCGCAAGGTGCTCGATATCGGTTGCGGCTTCGGCGCATACGGAAACGGTTTCCTGGCAGCCGGCGCATCGGAATATACCGGTATCGATCCGCAAATGCCGCTCGATTCGCCGAAGGTGAAGAACAAGCGCAAGCGCAAGCGTGCCGATCTCGGCATGACTCCGCGTGAGATCATGGAACGCTGTCCGAATATCCGATTGATCAATGGTGTGTTCGAGGATCTCGCGACCGACGACAAATTCGGCGCAGTAACGTTGCACAATGTGACTGAGCATTTGCACAATATCCGCTCGATCATCCCGGACATGAAAATGCTGTTCGAGGAGGACGGCTACCTCATCTACCATCACCATAATTTCTATTGCTGGAACGGGCATCACAAGGCGCCGGTAAGGCCCGAAGCCTATACGCCGGGCGATGAGGAGCAGGACAAGGTAGCGGATTGGAATCACATTCTGATCGCGCCCGATGTCCCTGACGACCATTATTTCAACACGAATCTCAACCAGATACGGCTCGACGAGATCAAGGCGATCACCTATGAACACTATGATGTCGAGGTGTGGAAGGAAATCGAATCGCCGCAATCCGTGCGCGATCGCCTGACCGACAAGGTGATGCAACGGCTGCAACAATTCGACGATACGCTCTCGGAGCGCGACCTGATGGTCAACGCGGTATTGTGCATCGCACAACCGAAACGGTAAACACCCCGGGTCGTAAAGGGAACTGACATGCAACGCGACGTATTCGACGTTAAGGCGCTGCCTTCGCTCGAAGGATTCACATCCGATGTCGAGGCGACGGGGCTTCGCGTCCTGATCGCCACCGAAGAGATTATCGGTCCGGTGCGTAACGGCGGCATTGCCTCCACCTATTATCATCTCGCCCGCGGCCTCGCGGCGCAGGGGCACAAGGTCACGGTGCTCTATCTGAAGGGCCGTGTCGTCGAGAACGAGACGCCCGAACACTGGATCGAACATTATGCGAGCTTCGGGATCGAGTTCGTCTACCTACCCGATCTCGACGACCAGATCGCATGTGCGAGCGAGCAATGGCAATGGCGCTGGTTGTCCTTCTATCGCTGGCTTCGCGACAATGACCGGTTCGACGCCGTGCATACGTCGGAATGGCGCGGCGGTGCGTTTTATTGCCTGCAGGCCAAGCGGATGGGACTTGCCTTTCAGGACACGCTTTTCATCATGAAGACGTCCTCGCCCTATATCTGGAACCGTCATTATCAGATGCGGCCGATCGACAATGGCGATCTGGTGACGGCCGCCTATGCCGAACAGAAATGCGTCGAATGGGCGGATATCGTCGTCGGCGGCAGCGCCCACCTGCTCAGCTTCATGGAGCATATCGGGTACACCCTGCCCAAGGGCCGCACCTATGTGCAGCCGAACATCGTCGATTTTTCGGAAGTGCAGGTCGAAGATGCGCGTCCCGAACGGCAGATCGGCGATATCGTCAAGACCCGGGAACTGGTGTTTTTCGGTCGGCTCGAGCCGCGCAAAGGGCTCGAGGTGTTCGTCCATGCCGTCGATGCGCTGGTCTCTAAGGGCATTGAGATCGAGAGGATCAGCTTTCTCGGCAAGGAAGGCGAGAAGCTTCCCGGCCACGTAAACCTGAAGCCGATCGCATTCATCGAACAGCACGCCGAACGCTGGCCGTTCCCGGTCGAGATCGTCACGGACAAGAACCAGCCTGCCGCGCTCAGCTATATGTGTTCGCGCGACATGATCGCGGTGATGCCGTCGCTGATCGAGAATTCGACGATGGCAGTATACGAAACGCTGGTTCACAAGATACCGTTCATTGCGACACGTGTTGGCGGGACACCGGAGCTGATCGGAAATCGCGATCACAGCGTCACGCTGGTCGCGCCCAATGTGCAGCAACTGGCCGATTCGATGGAGCGGGCGCTCGAACAAGGCCAGCCGGTCGCGCAGCCCGCCTTCGACAATGAGCACAATCTGGAAATTTGGTACGGCTTCCACCGCTATCTGGCAGAAGTCGGCCATCAGGAACTGCTGCCCCGTGCGAAGACCGATCCGATCGAGGGAGAGATCGCGGTCGTCTCCGTCCCTCGCGACGGTAGCGCGATAGAGGACATGATCGCATCGATCGAGGGGGAAGGGCTCGAGCGGGTCAATCCCGTCCTGTGCATCACCTTCTTCCCCACCGTCGCGGATCGCGCGCTGATCGAGGCAGCCCGGGCCAAGGGCGTGCGAATCATGGAATCGGTCGGTGCATCGACGGGCGAGTGCTTCAATCAGGTGCGTGAGGATGTCCGCGCCGACATCTATGTGTTCGATGCGGCCGGTTCGGTGGTATTCGATCCAGCCTTTTTCGATTGTGTTCGCACGGCATTGCAGATGCGGCCCGACGATTTCATCACCAGCCTGTTCCGGTTCTCATCGGAGCATACGGACATCGACGCGGTTTACGTCCCGCTCGGGGGCGATGTCGCAACGCAGACCATGAACGGCGCGGCCTTCGGTATTGAGATGATCACCGGCACGCGCGCAGCCTTCAACGCTGTCGGCGCGTTTGAAGACTATCGCGTGCAATCGGGCACCGTCCATGAATTTGTGAGCCGCGCCGT
>NZ_CAKZNF010000070.1 GCF_937129435.1 uncultured Parasphingopyxis sp.
GGCCTCCCACTTAGTGTATTCTCATGGGAGGCCGGGTGGGGGTGCGGGCTGGTGCGGCGCTCGACCGAAAGGTCGAGACTGACAATACCAACTTTACCCCAGCGGCATCAGCGCGGCGACGATCCAGCGTTCTTCGCCGCGCAGCAGACCCCAGGCGCGCGCCGCGGCGCGGCTGTCCATCGCTTCGACGCCGATCTCCTGCGCCTCCAAAGCGGCCACGAATTTCGCTGGCGGGCGTTTGAGCATATCGCCGGTGCCGAGGAGCAGGAATTCGGGCGGCGGCGAAATGGCGAGCAGCCCGGCGAGCGAAGACGCCTCGAGCGCCTCGACGGACGGCGCGTCCCAATCCTTCGCATCGTCGGGCGTCAGCCAGAGCCCGCCGGGCACGATCCGGTCCGCGACGCGAAAGGCATTGCCGGCAAAACCGGAAACCACCGGCCCCGATGCCTCGTCCTCGCGGTTCAGCGAAACCACTAGCGGGTATAGCCCTCCTTATGCTCGGCCTTGGGGCCGCGCGCATCGTCGGGTACGAAGGTGTCCGGACCGACCTTGAGCCAGATCAGGATCGGCGCGGCCATATAGACCGAGCTGTAGGTGCCGACGAAAATGCCGAGCGTCATCGCCGCGGTGAACCCGAAGATCACCTCCGGCCCGACGAAGAGCAGCACCACGAGCGCGACGAGCATCGTCAAGCTCGTCATCACCGTGCGCGCGAGCGTCTCGTTCACCGAAAGGTCGAGCAGCGCGATAATTTCCATCTTGCGGTATTTGCGCAGATTCTCGCGAATGCGGTCGAAAACGACGATCGTGTCGTTGAGCGAATAGCCGATGATCGTCAGGATCGCAGCGACGATGTTGAGGTTGAATTCCAGCTGGGTCAGCGCGAAGAACCCGAAGGTCAGCGCCACGTCATGGAACAGCGCGAACAGCGCAGCGACGCCGAACTGCCATTCGAACCGGATCCAGATGTAGATCGAAATCGCGAGCATCGCGAGGCCGAGCGCCCAGGCGCCGGCCGAGTAGAGTTCGTCCGAGACTTTGCCGGAAACCGAGTCAACCGAATCGATCCGGACGCCCGGGAAATTCTCTTCCATCATCTCGGTAACGCGTTCCGCCGTCGACTGGGCGACTTCGACATCGCCGCCTTCGGCTTCGATCTCGCGCAGGCGAACACTGACCTGATTGGGTTCACCGAAGCGCTGGATCGAGGCGCCATCGATTCCGATACCCTGGATTTCTTCGCGCAATTCGGCGACCGGCGCCTCCTGATCCTGCGTAAAGGTCGCCTGGATCATCTGGCCGCCGGCGAAATCGACGCCGTAATTGAGGCCCTTGATCGCAACGAGCGCGAAGGAGGCGGCGATCGTCATGAAGGAGATCGCCATGGCGATGTTCCGCCATTTCAGAAAGCCGATATTGGTATCGTCGGGAACGAGCTTGAGCAGCCTCATATGTGGAGCTCCTTGGGCCGGCTACGCCGGATCCAGACCGCGACCATCATCCGCGTCACGGTGACGGCGGTGAAAACCGAGGTGATGATGCCGATGACGAGCACGACGGCAAAGCCTCTCACCGGGCCCGAGCCGAAGGAGAACATCAGCACGCCGGCGATGACGTTCGTGATGTTCGCATCGAAGATCGCGCGGCTGGCTTCCTTGTAACCCGTCTGTACGGCATCGATCAGCTTTCGCCCGCGCCTCTGCTCCTCGCGTATTCGCTCGTTGATCAGCACATTGGCGTCGACCGCCGCGCCGACCGTCAGCACGAAGCCGGCGATACCCGGCAGGGTCAGCGTCGCATCCATCAGCGCCATCACTGCCAGGATCAGGAACAGGTTGAGCGCCAGCGCGACATTCGCATAGACGCCGAACCGGCCATAGGTGACGATCATGAACGCCATCACGGCGACGGTGGCGATGATCGCGGCAAGCCCGCCCAGCTCGACCGATTCCTGGCCGAGTTCGGGACCGACCGTGCGGTTCTCGACCACGGCGAGCTCGACCGGCAACCGGCCCGAGCGCAGCGCGATCGCGAGTTCGCTGGCCGTCTGCACCGAGAAGCTGCCCGAAATCTGTGCATTGCCGCCCAGGATCGGCTCGTTGATCCGCGGAGCGGAGAGCACCTCGTCGTCGAGGATGATGGCGAACGGCCGGCCGACATTTTCCTGCGTCACGCGGCCGAACTCGCGCCCGCCCTCTGCATTGAACGTCAGGTCGACCGTCGGCTGGCCGGTCTGCTGGTCATAGCCTTGCTGCGCGTTGACGAGCTGGTCGCCCGAAACCATCACGCGCCGCTGCACGATCACACAGCCCTGCCCCTCGGTCGCGTCGGCATAGGGAAAGGCTTCGCTCCCGATCGGCGCGTTGCAGGACAGCGAGTCCTCGGCGCTGGCATCGAAATTGACGAGCCGGAATTCGAGGCTCGCCGTCCGCCCGAGCAGGCTCATCAGCGCGTCGGGATTGTCGAGGCCCGGCACCTGGACCACGATCCGCTGCGCGCCCTGACGGATGATCGTCGGTTCGCGCGTGCCCAATTCGTCGATCCGCATGCGCACGACTTCGGTCGCATTGCCGACCGCCGAGTCGATGGCGGCTTCATTGCCGGCCTCTGTGGGGGTCATGACGATCCGAAGCGAATCGACATTCTCGACATTCCAGTCGCGCTGGCCGGTCAGGCCGACACCCTCGGTCTGCGCGCGCGCGATCTCCATCGCCTCGTCAAGCTGCGCCTCGTCGCGCACCGTGAAACTGACCCGCCCGCCACTACGGGATATGTCGCCGATACGGACGTCCGCCCGGTCCATCGAATCCTCGATATGGTCCGCCATGTTCTGGACGCGCTGGGCGAGGAATTCCTCGGTCTGTGCTTCGAGCAGGATATGGACACCGCCCGACAGATCGAGGCCGAGGTTGATCGAAGGCTGCGGCAGGAAATTCGGTATCTGGTCGCGCTGCGCCTGGGGCAGCAGGCTCGGGATCGACAGCAGCACGCCGATCACGAGCATGATCGTGATGCTCCAGACCTTCCAGGGCGGAAAATCGTTCATGAATGTATCAGTCGTTTGCGGCTTTGCCCGCATTGGGGCCGGTGACGCTGGAAAGCGTGGACTTGATCGCACGGACCTTCTGTCCGCCGCCGAGATCGATCTCGACCTCCTCGTCCATCACCTTGGTGACCTTGCCGAGCAGCCCGCCGCCGGTGACCACGCGATCACCGCGCTTCACCGCCGTGATCATGTCGCGATGTTCCTTCATCCGCTTCTGCTGCGGACGGATCAGCAGGAACCAGAAGATGACGAAGATCAGGACGAGCGGGAGAATATTGACGATCAGGCTCGTCGCGCCGCCGCCGCTCGGTGCGGCGCTTGCCAATACGGGTGAAATGGACATGTTGCGGACCTGTTTGAAAAACCGGAATATGGGGCGCCTGTAGCGACCGACAAGATGGCGCGCGCCTATCACGGCGGGCGGCCATTACGCAACTTCTATTGGTGTTGCGCGAAAGGCGCACTAGTGTGCGCGGGACATTCTGATATCGAAATTGGGGAGAGAGACCATGATCATCGTCGAAGGCTGGATCAAACTTGCCGAGGGAGAGATCGACCGGCTGCGGGACAAGGCGCTGACGATGATGGAGGAAACGCGCAAGGAGGAGGGATGCCTGCTCTACGTCTATTCGCGCGAGGTCGAAAACCCGGATACGATGCGGATTTCCGAACGCTGGGCCAATCAGGAGGCGCTCAATGCGCATGGTAAGAGCGCGCACATGGCGGAATTCAACAAGGCGATGGCGGGAGCGAAGACCCTGGGCGCGAGCGTGCAGGCCTATCCGGCCGAAGAGGGGCGGACGCTGCTCGGCGGAGATTGAGGGAAGGGTTTTAGTTTGTCAGAATTTCCCTATCGGGAAGTCGCCGTACCAGCCCTCTCCCCCACCCGGCCTCCCATTCAGGATACACTCGTGGGAGGCCGGGTGGGGGGAAGGCTGGTGCGGCGCTCAACCGAAAGGTCGAGCCTGACAATTCAACCAACCTTGCCAACCGCGCCGCCGCGCCCTAAAGCGCGCCCCGCTGGATCGGGGCGTAGCGCAGTCCGGTAGCGCATCATACTGGGGGTGTGGAGGTCGCTGGTTCGAATCCAGTCGCCCCGACCAGCAATTTTCTCGCAGGGCCGAAACCACAAAAGCCGTTTTCGCTGTCCTACGCTGTACCATATGGGATATTTTCCGGCCCCCTTTAGAACCGGAGAAACGTCCATGTCTATCCTGACCGGCCTCATCGGGCCGATTTCCACCGTCATCGACCGCATCCTTCCCGACCGCGAAGCGCGCGAACGCGCGAAGCTCGAACTGCTGAAGCTCGAGGGTACGCAGGAGGCCGAGGCGTTGCGCGTGCAACTGTCCGCTGTCGTCGCCGAAGCGCAATCGGCCGATCCCTGGACCAGCCGGGCGCGCCCCAGTTTCCTCTATGTCATGTATGCGATGCTGCTCTGGGCGCTCCCCATGGGCCTGATCGCCGCGATCCGCCCCGAGGCCGCGCAGAATATCGCGGCCGGAATGAACGCTTACCTCAATGGCATCCCCGAGCCACTCTATGCGCTCTTCGGCACCGGCTATCTCGGCTACACCGCCGCCCGGCAATGGGGCAAGATCAAGGGCGTGGACCGGTAGGGGGTCGGTTGCGTCAAGCAAGTGTCAAGCAGGTGTAAAGTTGGTCGTTGTTTTGTTTGTCAGGCCTCGCCTACGGCTCGGCGCCGCACCGGCCCGCACCCCCACCCGGCCTCCCATCCAGGATACGCTCAGTGGGAGGCCGGGTGGGGGTGCGGGCCGGTGCGGCGAACTTCCGAAAGGAAGTTTCTGACAAAACTACGCCGCCTGCTGGAAAGCCCTCAGCGTCTTGCCCAGCATCGTTTCGAGTGTTTCGCGGCGATAGGGCTTGGGCATGATCGGGAATTCGCCGCCTTCGCCGCGCGCCGCCGCCTCGCTGTAACCGGTGGCGAGCAGGATCGGCAGTGTCGGTTTCTGCTGCCGGACCTCGGCGGCAAGATCGAGTCCGCTGTCTCCCGGCATCACGATGTCGGAAAAGACGATATCGAAGCCGGCAGGGTCGTCCTGCAGGGCGATCCGTGCTTCTTCGGCGCTCGCGGCGTGGACGATCTCGCAGCCCATGTCCTCGAGCAGCGACTGGGCGAATTGCGCCACGGTGCGGCTGTCCTCGACGAGGAGGATCCGCGTACCCCGCGGCACGGCATCGCCCGTTTCGGATACCGGCGCTTCGACAATATCTTCCACGCTATGATGCCGCGGCAGAAACAGCTTGAGGGTCGTGCCCCGGCCTTCGGTGCTCGCGATGTCGATGCGGCCGCCGGACTGCACGGCAAAGCCATAGGCCTGGGACAGGCCCAGCCCCGTTCCCTTGCCCGGCCCCTTGGTGGTGAAGAACGGTTCGAAGACGCGTGCCCGGACGTCGGGCGGCATGCCCATTCCGGTATCGGAGATCGAAAGCCGGACCTCCTCGCCATTCTCGCCGCTGACATTGCGCGTCGTGATCGTCAGCGTGCCCTGTTCCTCCATCGCATCGCGCGCGTTGATCGCGGCGTTGAGGATCAGGTTGCGAAGCTGGGTCGGATCGGCCTTGATCTGCCACAGATCGGGCGCGGTGGCGTTCAGAACGCGGATGTTGGAACCGATCGACCGGGCGATCAGATCGCTCATATCGGCGATCATCACGTTGAGATTGATCACCTGCGGCTGCAGCGGCTGGCGGCGCGCGAAGGACAGAAGCTGGCTCGTCAGTTCGGCGGCGCGGTCCGCTGTCTCGATAATGGCATTGACGTGGCGCAGGCGTTTTTCCTCGGTCAGCCGGTCCGATTTGAGCAATTCGGCCGAACCGCGCACGACGGTCAGCAGGTTATTGAAATCGTGCGCGATGCCGCCGGTCAGTTCGCCGAGCGAGCGCATCTTCTGCGACTGGAGCAGCGCCTCGTTCGCCTGGGCCAGTCTTTCGCCTGTCTCGTGCCATTCCGAGATGTCGCGGACCTGCATGGAGAAGCCGGCGAACCGGCCGTCATCGTCATAGATGGGCTGGATCGTGACATCCGCGCGGAACCGTGTCCCGTCCTTGCGGATCCGCCAGCCCTCCTCATGAAACTCGCCGGTTTCGCGAGCCTCGAAAAGCGCACGCGCCGGCTTTCCCGCGTCGCGATCTTCCTGCGTGTAGAATTTCGAGAAATGCTCGCCGACGATTTCGTCTTCGGTATAACCCTTGATCCTTTCGGCGCCAGGATTCCAGTTCGTCACCCGGCCGGTGCGGTCCAGCATGTAGATCGCATGATCCTTGATCCCCTGCACGAGCAGACGGAACGCTTTTTCGCTGACCGAAAGTTTTTCGTCGAACGACTTCTGTCTGCTCGCGTCGTAGGTGAAGCCGACGAAGCCCGTGAGTTCCCCTGCCTCGTCGCGTTTCGCCAGAATGACGAAACGCATCCAGGCGCGGCCGCCATCGAGCCTGAGGCGCCAGCCCTCGCCATCCGCCCGCCCGAATTCCACGGCCCTGCGGAGATTGTCGCCATAGCCTTCGCCCGGCTTGGCGCCTTCCGGATAAAAGTCCGAGAGCGGCCTCCCCACGACCTGCGCCGCCACATTCGCCCTGTAGTTGGCCGAATAGGATTCCCAGCGCACGCAGATGCCCTCGGTGTCCAGCTCATATAGTGCAAATTCAGTGACTTCGGCCATCACTTGCCGAAGGCCCGGGTCATCCAGCAGCCGGTCCATATTTACGCCCCAATCCGCCATGGGATTCGGCCTATGCGAAAATGGTTTACAGCTTCTTACCAAAACCGAACTTGCGAGGCCTTTCCAACACCATATATCCACCTCCATGACCGATCATCGCAACGACATCACCTGGCACGGCACGACCATCCTTGCGGTACGCGACAAGGACAAGGTCGTCATCGCAGGCGACGGCCAGGTGTCGATGGGCCAGACCATCATGAAACCCAACGCGCGCAAGGTACGGCGGCTGGGCGACGGCAGCGTCATCGGCGGCTTTGCCGGCGCGACGGCAGACGCTTTCACGCTGTTCGAACGGCTCGAGAGCAAGCTCGAGCGCCATAGCGGGCAATTGATGCGCGCGGCGGTGGAACTTGCCAAGGACTGGCGCACCGACAAATATCTGCGCAACCTGGAGGCGATGATGGCGGTCGCCGACAAGGATGTGACGCTGATCCTGACCGGCAATGGCGATGTGCTCGAGCCGTCGGACGGCCTCGCGGCGATCGGATCGGGCGGCAATTACGCGCTGGCCGCGGCCCGCGCGCTGCTCGATTACGAAAAGGACGCCGAAAAGATCGCGCGCAAGGCGATGCAGATCGCGGCCGATGTCTGCGTCTACACCAACGACCAGCTGACCATCGAAACGCTCGACACCAAGGGCTGACGGGTTAAGGACAGCGGCGTGACCGCGTTCCTGACCCGCCGAGATTTCGCCGCCGGATCGGCTGCGCTGGCGCTGGCCGGCTGCACCAATCTCGCCTCGCGCCCGATCGCCGGTTCGGCCGCGCCAACCTGTCTCCCCCGCCTCGATGTCGCGCCCGACCGGGTGATCCGCAGCGTGGCGGGCCTGCGCCCCTATCGCCGCTCGGGCTATCGCGTCGAAATGGAAGCCGTCGGGGAGAAACGCGTCGTCCATAATTACGGCCATGGCGGCGGCGGCATTTCGCTGAGCTGGGGTTCGTCGCGCGAAGCCCTGGTGCTCGGTTTGCCCGGCCATTACGGGCCGGTCGCCGTGCTGGGAGCCGGTGCGCTCGGCTTGACCTGCGCGCGCCTGCTGCAGGAAGCCGGCTATCAGGCGAACATCTATGCCAAGGCGCTGCCGCCGAACACGACGTCGAACATCGCGGGCGGGCAAATCCTGCCCTCGACCCATTTCGAACGCGAACATGTCACCGAGGAATGGCTGGCCAAGGAACGTCTGGCAGCCGACTATACGCGTCGGCGGATGCAGATCGATGTCGGTGAGGATTACGGCATTCGCTGGATCGCGACGTACGACCAGGGCCATCGCACGCTCCGCCCCGACCTCCGCCCTTTCTACCCGGGGCGAGAATCGCTGGCCCCCGACGCGCACCCCTTCCCTGCCGATCGCGTCGACCGGTACATGACGATGTATGTCGAGACGGGCCGATGGCTCGCCTCGCTGCTGCGCGATGTGAGGATCGCCGGTGGTGGCGTCGCGGTGCGCGAGTTCCGCGATCGGGCCGAGCTTGCGACGCTTTCGGAAACGCTGATCTTCAACTGCACGGGCCTCGGCTCGCACGAACTGTTCGGCGACGAGGTGCTCGAACCCGTGCGCGGCCAGCTCGCGATCCTCATCCCGCAGCCCGAGGTCCAATATGCCTATTCCGCCTCGCCGGGATATATGTTCCCGCGGCCCGACGGCATCGTTCTCGGCGGGACGTTCGAACATGGCGAGTGGCAGGCCGAGCCGCAGCCCGAAGACATCGCGGCGATCGTCGAGCGGCATCGCGACTGGCTCGCGGGCTGGCGTTGCGGCGCGCAGGGTTGACGGCGTCCCGTCCCGCCCCATCTTTTGGCAACACCTACTCCCGATGGGGCTGAGCCTGTCGAAGCCCTGATTTTCTTTTGACTACAGGAAAGAAGGACAGCCCTTCGACAAGCTCAGGGCAAACGGAAACGGATTGAGACAGAAGACATGAACGACGCCCTTACCCCCAAAGCCATCGTCGCCGCGCTCGACGAGCATATCGTCGGCCAGAAGGAGGCGAAGCGCGCGGTCGCGGTCGCGATGCGCAACCGCTGGCGGCGGCAGCGGCTGCCCGACGATCTGAAGGGCGAGGTGACGCCGAAGAATATCCTGATGATCGGGCCGACCGGCTGCGGCAAGACCGAGATTTCGCGGCGGCTGGCCAAGCTCGCAGATGCGCCGTTCATCAAGGTCGAGGCGACCAAGTTCACCGAAGTCGGCTATGTCGGCCGCGACGTCGAACAGATCGCGCGCGACCTGGTCGAGGATGCGGTGCGGCTGGAGAAGGACCGGCGGCGCGAGGCCGTGCGCGAGGACGCGGCGAAGGCGGCGATGGAGCGGCTGCTCGATGCATTGACGGGCAAGAACGCCAGCGAGGCAACGCGCGAAAGCTTTCGCCAGCGGATCACCGACAACCATATGAACGACACCGAGGTGGAGATCGAGATCGAGGATGCCGGCGGCATGCCGATGGAGATCCCCGGCATGGGCGGCCAGGTCGGCATGATCAATCTCAGCGACATGATGGGCAAGGCGTTCGGCCAGAACCAGAAGAAGCGCCGAAAGATGCGCGTTGCCGATGCCTGGGACAAGCTGGTCGATGAGGAATCCGAAAAGCGGATGGACCAGGATGATGTCGCGCGCACCGCCATCGCCGATGCCGAGGCCAACGGCATCGTCTTCCTCGACGAGATCGACAAGATCTCCGTCAGCGATGTACGCGGCGGATCGGTCAGCCGCGAGGGTGTCCAACGCGACCTGCTGCCGCTGATCGAGGGAACGACGGTCGCGACCAAATACGGGCCGATGAAGACCGACCATGTGCTGTTCATCGCATCGGGCGCCTTCCACGTCGCCAAGCCGAGCGACATGCTGCCCGAGCTTCAGGGCCGCCTCCCGATCCGCGTGGAGCTGCGCGCGCTAACCGAAGAGGATTTCGTTCGCATCCTGACCGAGACCAAGGCAAACCTTCCCGAACAATATCGCGCGCTGATCGGCACCGAGGGTGTCGCCATCGAGTTCACCGAGGACGCCATTGCCGAGGTCGCCCGGATCGCGGCCGAAGTGAATGGCGAGATCGAGAATATCGGCGCCCGCCGCCTGCAGACGGTGATGGAAAAGCTGGTCGAGGAAGTCAGCTTCGCCGCTGGATCGGACAAGGGCGAAGGCGATACGCTGCAGATCGACGCCGCCTATGTGAAGGATCAACTCGCCGACATCGCCCGCGACACCGACTTGAGCAAATACGTCCTTTAGGCGAGATTGGCGCGGCCAATGCCGTTACCGTTTCTCGCCCGCCTCCGCCCGGTCTCGATCGCCAGCTATGCGGGCTTTCGCAACGAAACCCGCATTCACCTGCGTGCCCGCGTGCTTCGACGCAACCCGCTCGACTGGCAGACCAGCGGAGGCGCGCGGAAATTCCTGAAACTCGCGCAGCTCTACGCTTCGCACGAACTGGCCGGCGTCACGGTCCGTCTGGACGCACATGGCCAGCGATGGGAGAGCACAACCGACGACGAGGGTTTCGTCCTGTTCGACGAAGCGATCGACGAACGCGCCCTCCCCCATCATCCGGCGTGGGAAACGGGAACGCTGACCCTTCCCGACCATGAGGACGCAAAGTCCGCCCCGGCGTCGCTGCTCGCACCGGGCGGCCATGAGCGGCTCGGCATCATCTCCGACATCGACGACATGATCGTCGAAACCGGCGCGCATGATTTCCTGTCGAACTGGCGGCGCTTCCTTCTCGACATGCCGTCCGACCGGGTCGCTGTGCCGGGCGCCGCCGAACTCTATGGCCGACTCGGCGATCCCACGGGTCCGGGCCCCGAACGAGAGCCGTTGCGACCCTTTTTCTATATCTCTTCCAGCCCCTGGAACCTGTACGGTTTTATCACCGAATTCATGGCGGTGAACGGCCTGCCGCACGGGCCGATGCTGTTACGCGACTGGGGTCTGAGCCGCGATACGCTCGGCAAGTCGAGCCATGGCCGGCACAAGGCCGATGCGATCGAGCATATCCTGTCCTTCTATCCCGATCATCGCTTCATCCTGATCGGCGACGATACGCAGGGCGATGCCGCGGCCTATGCCCATGCCGTGCAGACCTATCCCGGCCGGATCGCCGGCGTGCTCATCCGCACCGCGACGGGCGAGACCGTCCCGGAGCGGATCGCCCCGGCACTGCAGGACATCGCCGCGGCAAAAGTGCCGTTATGGGCTGGCCCGGCCTATGACGTTTCGCACAGGATTCTGGATCATTTCGGAATGGCCGAGGACGGGGAGACCGATGCGGTCGCGGGGATCGAACGGAGAAGTGACTAGCAGCGATCGACCACCGTGCTGAAATAATGGTCGCCGTCCGGCCCGTAATAGGCGAACTCGACCTCGGCGCCGGCTTCGATGATCTCGCGATCGGTCGCGTTGCTGCACACGTCGCGCCGGGTCGTCTCCGTCATTCGCGCGCGATTGGCCTCAAGCCTGTCGGCCGGCACCTCCTGCGCCACGTCATAGCGGTAGCGGATGCGCCGGCCCCGCGCGCGTGCCCGCGTCAGCGTGGTGATCTCGTCGATGCGGATCGGCGCCTCGGCGTTGATCTGTTCGGCCGCATTGTCGAGCAGCGCCGCGAGGTCGGGGTCGACGATGGCGCTTTCGAGCCCATCCCCGATATCGGTTTCCGGATCGGCTGAGGGTGCCGGCGCCGGCGCGCTAGCCTCACTTTCGGCGGCCGTGCCGCCTTCCCCGCCGATCATGAACCAGACGGCAGCGCCTGCCGCGACCAGCACGACAAGCGCAACAAGTGCAATGACATAGCGGTTCATCCGGCGACTCCCTGGCCGGCGCTATTTCACGACAGAGGACGGTCCGCAAGCGCTTTGCGCGGGCGCGCGTTGGTCCCGATCAGTCGCCGCGGCCCGGCCTGCGGAAGCGATAGACGACCCGGTCGGTCTGCCCGCGGATTGCCGGATCGAACACGCTTGCCTCATGGTCGTCATCGGGATTGCGGAGCAGGCTCAATTCCTCCTCGAACACGAAGCCTGCATTTTCCATGACCTGCCGGATTACGGTTGGATCGATACGGTGCGTTTCGGCGACTTCTGCGCGCGTATCGACACCGGCCGGTCCGACATGATCGACGATCCCGACAATCGCGCCCGGGCGCATCGCGGCATAGAGGCGGGCCAGGAATGGCTCGGGCTCGGTACGCGGCAGAGATTCCGCCTCGTGCCACAGATCGTGGAAGACCATATGAAAGAGTGCGAAGTCGACGCTTTCGGGCGGCAGTACGAAATCGTCGAACGCCAGCGGAAGCGACGCCGCGTTCGGCACCCGGTCGGCACCGATACCGCGCCCTGCAAAAATCTGCTCGATATTGAATTGCGAGACGACGCCCGGCGGATTGTGCGCCAGCACGAAGCCTTCGGGCCCGACGGCGCGCGCCATCAGCTCCGAATAATAGCCGCCGCCCGCCATCACATCGAGCGCGACATCGCCATATTCGAGGCCGAGAAAGCCGAGCACGGCCACGGGCTGCCGACTCTCGTCGAGCGCGGTATCCTGTTCGGCCCGGTCGTCCATCGCGAATGCCCCGGCGACATCTGCAGGCTCCGCCGCAGCCGGCATCGCCGCCATCAGCATCGCCGCCGCCAACATCGCTCCCAAAATCTTCCGCATCGCATCTCTCCCCCGATTGTGCCGCACATCATAGCGCGACATCGCATTCCGGCAAAACGATGGCGTATCCGGTCGCAAAATTCACAAATTTTCGACCTAGGACACATTGGGGTCGCTGAAATGCCGTTTTGCGTATGGAGTGTGGGCCATGGATGAAACCGTCGAACCGCCGCGCCCCTGGGTCATCAATGTCGGCAAGAGGCTGCGGCCCTGGGTCGACAAGCGCATCGAGAAGAGTTCCGATGTGCCCAATGATCCTGTGCTCGATCCTGCTGCTTTCGATTTCACCCGTCTACTCGAAGACAATTGGGAAGCGATCCGCGCGGAAGCAATGGCGGTCGGCGCCAATCCCGACCGGGTGCCCGCGCTCGACGAGATATCGCCCGATCATCAGGGCATTGCGCCGGCCGGTAAATGGCGGTCCTTTTTCCTCTGGGGCTATGGTTATCCTGTAACGGAGAACCTCGCCCGCTGTCCGAAAACGGCCGAGATCGTTTCGCGCATCCCGGGCCTCAACAGCGCCTTTTTCTCGATCCTGAAGCCGGGCACGCACATTCCCGATCATCGCGGCGTCACCAAGGGGCTGCTGACCTGTCATCTCGGCCTGCAGGTTCCGAAGACCGGCGATTGCCGGATGCGCGTGCATGAAGAGATCGTCCGTTGGGAAGAGGGCAAGAC
Source organism: uncultured Parasphingopyxis sp. (assembly GCF_937129435.1). Lineage (GTDB taxonomy): Bacteria > Pseudomonadota > Alphaproteobacteria > Sphingomonadales > Sphingomonadaceae > Parasphingopyxis. The sequence continues at coordinate 13,115 of NZ_CAKZNF010000070.1, forward strand.
GCTCGTCTTCGACGACACCTATCGCCACGAGGTGTGGAACGACAGCAACGAGACGCGTTTCATCCTGCTCGTGCAGGTGAAGCGGCCCGCGCATTTTCCCGGCAACATGATCGGCGGCGCGTTCCTCTGGGCGGTCAAGCGCACGCCTTTCGTGCAGGAAGCGCGCGCCAATATCGCGAGCTGGGATGCGGGCCTGAAAAATCTGGAGGACGCGCGCAACGCCGGTTGAGCGCGCCCTTCGGCAGATCTGTCCTAGCCGGTCCGCTTGACCGCGTCGCGATGGGCGCCGACGCCGTTCTTGCGGCGCCGGTTGCGACGCGCGCGGTGCGGCTTGTCGCTATCGGGACGCTTGGCATGTTCGGCCTTGCGCCCGCCGCGCCCGGAACCCCGGCCACCATTGCCGCCGCCCTTCGGCGCCGGCTTGGGCAGCTTTTCGGCCTCCGTCACGAAGCCCTCGGGCAGCGGCCGCGGCGTCAGCTTGACGCCGGTCAGCTTCTCGATCGACCGCAAATAGCCTCGCTCGTCGGCCTCGTTGACGAAGCTGACGGCAATGCCGCTCGCGCCGGCGCGCGCGGTGCGGCCGATGCGGTGGACATATTGTTCGGGCACGTTGGGCAGGTCGAAGTTGAAGACGTGGCTGACCGCCGGGATGTCGATCCCGCGCGCCGCGATATCGGTCGCGACGAGATATTTGATCTGCCCGTCGCGGAAGGCGCGCATCGCGGCCTCGCGCTGCGGCTGGCTCTTGTTGCCGTGGATCGCCGCGGCCTCGATGTCGGCGCCCGCGAGGAAGCGGACGATCTTGTCGGCGCCGTGCTTGGTGCGGCTGAAGATCAACGCGCGTTCGATATCCTCATCGCGCAGCGTCAGCGTCAGCAGCGCCTGCTTTTCGCGCTGGTTGACGTGGGTCGCATATTGCTCGACGCGCTCGGCGGTCGTCGCCTGCGGCGCGACCTCGACCTTGACCGGATCGGTCAGGAAGCCGGCGGCGAGCTGCTCGATGCTCTTCGGCATCGTCGCCGAGAAGAACAGGCTCTGCCGATCGTTGGGAAGCATCTTGGCGATCCGCTTGAGCGCATGGATGAAACCGAGATCGAGCATCTGGTCTGCTTCGTCGAGGACGAAGATCTCGACCCATTCGAGCGTCAGCGCGCGCTGGTCGATCAGATCGAGCAGCCGGCCCGGGGTGGCGACGAGCACGTCGACGCCCTCGGCGAGCTTGCGCTTCTGCTTGCCGACGGGAACGCCGCCGAACACGGTTTCGATGCGCATCCGCAGGTTCTTCGCATAGCCGCGCATATTGGCAGCGATCTGGCTTGCCAGCTCGCGGGTCGGCGACAGCACGAGCATGCGGCACGATTTGGGTTCGGGCCGGACGTTCTCTTCGGCGAGATAATCGAGCGAGGGCAAGGCGAAGGCCGCGGTCTTGCCGGTGCCGGTCTGCGCGATGCCGCACAGATCCTTGCCGTCGAGCAGCGCGGGAATGGCCTGCACCTGGATCGGCGTCGGCGTGTCGTAATCCTTCGCGGCAAGCGCACGCAAAATAGGCTCGGCCAGGCCGAGATCGGAAAATTTGGTCATGATTGTCTTTCGAATAGCAAAGGCTCGCGCACGCCCGGTGGGCGCGCGGTCGCGGGTTGGAAACGACCCGCGTGAAATGGGAAGCCTCGGTAAAACCTCAGCGCAAGATTTCCGGCCGGGTCCGCTTGCAAAAGCGGGCGTTCACGCTGCCGGATGTTGATGGGGCGACGGATCGCCCGATTGCTGCGCTGCAGCGGCATATGGGCGCGATGCGTTAAATTAGCAAGAAGATTGCGTGCTCGCCCTGTTTCTGCGAGCCCGCAGCTTCATATCCGCCCGTCAACGAACACCGCCGCGCCGCGCATCGATGCTGAGTCTTCCGGGGCCGTGCGCGTATAGCATCAGCATACCGCCGGCGATGGCGATATTCTTGAGCATCAACGTCATCTGCATCTGATCGTCGGGAACATAGTGATAGAGAAATGCCGTGACGAGGCAGAAACCGGCGAGGAGCAGGGCTGCAGAGCGCGTGAAAAGCCCGACGATGAGCGCAAGTCCGGCGGCGATTTCGAACAGCGCGGCCGGCCAGGCCAGAAACGCCGGGATGCCACCCGCGACCATATATTGCGTAAAGCCTTCCATAGCTTGCGTTTTCTGGAATCCGGCAAGCACAAAAATCAGCCCGAGAAAAATTCGGCCCAGCAAGACGATCATGGCACCCTCCCCATCACTTCCTTTTATGGCAGCGAGAGTGCGCCCTTGCGCGCTGCCCTGTCAATCCGCGGCCCCGTGTCTTCGGGGCAATGACTTCTTGATACTCGCCGCCCGGCGCTCCATCTTGGCGTCATGCTGATCGAAACCGAAACCACACCGAACCCCGCAACGCTCAAATTCCTGCCCGGCCAGCAGGTGATGGCAAATGGCACACGCGATTTCGCTTCGCCCGAAGAGGCCGAAGCCTCGCCGCTGGCCGAAGCCTTGTTCAATCACGGCGATATCGTCGGCGTCTTCTTCGGCAGCGATTTCGTGTCGGTGACGGCCGCGCCGGGTGTCGACTGGAACGACCTCAAGCCCGATGTGCTGTCGGTGCTGCTCGATCATTTCGTCAGCGGTGCGCCGCTGTTCAAACCGGGAAGCGCCGCCGAGATCGCCGTGCCCGACGAGGAAATCGCCGACGACCCCGAAGACGCCGAGATCGTCGCGCAGATCCGCGAGCTGATCGACACGCGCGTGCGGCCGGCCGTGGCGCGCGATGGCGGCGACATCGTCTATCGCGGTTTCCAGCAGGGCAAGGTGTTCCTGCAGATGCAGGGGGCCTGTTCTGGCTGCCCCTCCTCCACCGCGACGCTGAAACAGGGCATCGAACAGTTGCTGAAGCACTATGTGCCCGAAGTAACCGAAGTCCGCGCGCTTTAGCCTTCCTCTCCCCGACCGAAAGGACGCCTCATGGGTACGCCGCTTTCCCCCGACGGCCTCGACACGATTTTCCGCACCGCGCGGACCTATAACGGCTATCAGGACAAGCCGGTCACCGAAGAGCAGATCCGGCAGATCTACGGCCTCCTCAAAATGGGGCCGACATCGGCCAACCAGCAGCCGGGCCGGTTCGTCTGGTGCCTGAGTCAAGAGGCGAAGGACAGGCTCGCCGATTGCGCGGGCGGGGCGAATCCACCGAAGATCAAGGCGGCGCCGGCCGCCGTCGTGATCGGCATGGATCCCGATTTCCACGAGCACCTGCCCTGGCTCTTCCCGCATACCGATGCGAAAAGCTGGTTCGAAGGCGATCCCGAAGGCCGCAAGGAACATGCCTTTCGCAATTCCTCGCTTCAGGGCGCCTATTTCATTATCGCCGCGCGGGCGATCGGCCTCGATACAGGGCCGATGTCGGGCTTCGATCACGACAAGGTCAACGCGGCCTTTTTCGAAGGCACGAAATACAAGGCGAACTTCATTTCCACGCTCGGCTATGGTGACCCGGAGACGATCTTCGATCGCAGCCCGCGCCCCGAATTCGAAAAGTTCAACAGCGTCCTCTGACGTCCGGTGCGAACACTGGCCATCGATACCGCGACCGAAGCCTGTTCGGTCGCCCTGTTCGATGACGACCGGCTGGTGGCGCATCGCCACGAGGTGGTCGGCCGCGGCCATGCCGAAAAGCTCGCCCCCATGCTCGCCGGGCTTCCCGGCCGCGGGCGGGCCGGCCGCGTTCTCGTCGATTGCGGGCCCGGCAGTTTCACCGGGCTGCGTGTCGGCCTCGCTATGGCGCGCGCGCTCGCGCTCGCCTGGAAGGCGCAGTGTGCGGGCTATTCCTCGCTCGCATTGATGGCGGCGGCGGAGTTTGCCAAGAAAGACGCGCCCGACCGGCTGGCGGTCGCGATCCTGGGAGGCCATGGCGAAATGTTCGTCGAGCGATTCCAACGAACGCCCTTTGCGTCACTGGCGCCATTTGCTTCGCTACGGCCGGACGCCGCGGCCGAGGTGATCGAAGAGCCTCTGGTCATCGGCAACGCCGCACATGACGTCGTTGCACTGCGCGGCGGAGGCGAAGCACGCGAGGCTCTGCCGGATGCGGCGGCGCTGTCGTGTCTTCCGGCCGAGCGCCGCAACCTTCCGCCGGCACCGATCTACGGCCGGGCGCCCGACGCCAAGCCGCAGCAATGAGCACGGTCGCGCCCCGCCCGATCGACATCGTCGAGGGAAATCTCGCCGATCTCGACGCGGTGATGACGATCATGGACGCAGCCTTCGATCCGGCCTTCGGCGAAGCCTGGTCGCGCGGCCAATGTGCGGGCCTGCTCGCGCAACCGCGTTGCTGGCTGACGCTGGCGCGGACCGGTCCGCACGAGATGGCGGGCTTTGCGCTTTGCCATTTCATCATAGACGAGGCCGAACTTCTCCTGATCGCCGTCCATCCCGACTATCGGGGAGCCGGTATTGCCCGCACGCTGATAGAACATTGCCGCAACGATGCCAGCGCGATGGGCGCAAAACGCATCCATCTCGAAGTTCGTGAAGACAACCCTGCGGAACATCTTTATCGTCAAATGGGTTTTGAAACAATCGGCCGCCGCCCTAAATACTATAAAGGAAAAGACGGCCAAAAATATGACGCGATCACCTTGTCATATAATATAAGCGGTAGAAACATTTCATCGTGATTGCGCTGGTTAATCCCACCTTCAACAATTCACCGAAGACGCCTTAATATCCCTTGCATAGGGCCGAAACCATCGACTAAGGGGTTGCAGACTGCAACCGAGCAGTTTGGTTTCAGTGAAATCAAGGGATCGATCAATGACTGAAGAAACGGATATGAGCGAGACGCTCGTGACATTGACTGCCGATATCGTGTCGGCACATGTGAGCAATAACAGCGTGGCGGTCTCCGACCTGCCGCTTTTGATCAACAGCGTCCATGGCGCGCTCACCGCACTTGATAGCGGTGCCGAAGAGGAAACACCCGAGCCGGCAGTGCCGATCCGGTCGTCGGTCAAGCGGGACTATATCGTCTGCCTCGAAGACGGCAAAAAGCTGAAAATGCTCAAGCGTCACCTCAAGACCGCGTTCGACATGACGCCGGACGAATATCGCCAGAAATGGGATTTGCCGTCGGATTATCCGATGGTCGCGCCGGCCTATGCCGAGCAGCGCCGCGATCTGGCGAAGAAGATCGGCCTCGGCCGCAAGCCGGGCACCAAGGTGCGCAGCAAGAAATAGCGCCTTCCCCCGAACAGGATAAAGGCGGCGGATCGCTTTTCCGCCGCCTTTCTCTTTTCAGCCTGCCGGGAATTGACTAGAGCCGGTTCATGGACCGGAAAATCGACGTCGAAGAGCTTTGCCACGAAAAAGGGCTGAGGATCACCGAGCAACGCCGGGTGATCGCCCGCGTGCTGTCCGAATCCGAAGACCATCCCGATGTCGAGGCTTTGCACGAGCGCGCCTCGGCGATCGACAGCGGCATTTCGATCGCCACCGTCTACCGCACCGTGCGGCTGTTCGAAGAAGCCGGGATCCTCGAACGCCACGATTTCGGCGACGGGCGGGCACGCTATGAAGCAGCCGCCGAAGAGCATCACGATCACCTGATCGATGTCGAAACCGGCAAGGTCATCGAATTCGTCGACCAGGAGCTGGAAGACCTGCAGCGGCGCATCGCCGAAAAGCTCGGCTACAAGCTCGTCGATCACCGGATGGAACTGTACGGCGTGTCGCGCGACCGCGACAACTGATCCGGAGCCTCGAAACGGTGCGACTGGCATTCCGGCTCTTGTGGCTTCTCGGACTCATATTGTTCTGTGTGCCGCTTCACCTGCTGTGGCGGCTGTTTCGAATGCGCTCGCCATGGCCACAGCGCTTTCTCGGCTGGACGGGCCGCGCCGTCGGCATGAAAGTGACGGTCGTCGGCACCCCTGCACGGCAACCGACACTATACGCCGCCAATCATCAGAGCTGGATCGATATCCTCGTTCTCGGCGGGGCGACAGGCGCGTCCTTCGTATCGAAGGAAAGCGTGAGGCGCTGGCCGGTCGCGGGCTGGCTGGCGACGATGGTGGGGACGATCTACATTTCCAATTCCGATCGCTCGGCCGCGGCAGATCAGGCCGGTGCGATCCGCAACGCGCTGCACAAGGGCAAGTCGGTCGCCTTCTTCCCCGAGGGCCGACTCGACAACGGTGAGCTGCTGCCCTTTCGCCCGGCGCTGTTCGGCGCGGTCATCCCGCCCGATCACCACCAGCCGATCCTGATCCAGCCGGTGGCGATCGACTATGGCGAGGCGCGCGACGAGGTGATCTGGCCCAGCCGGACGAAGGCGGGAAAAAATGCCATACAGGTGATGAGCCGCCGCGGCACGGCGAACGTCACGCTGACCTTCCTCGAGCCGTTCACGCCGGAGAGCGAGCACCACCGCCGCGACGCGGCAACCCATGCCGAAACCGCGATCGCCGATGCGCTCGGCATAGAAACGGCGCGCGAGGCGGCGTGACGACCGAGCCGCCCGAAACCTACCCGCCGATCGGGTGGTTCGGGCCGGTCCGCTTTGTTTTGCGGTTCCTGGCGATGCTGATCTGGATGATCGTCTGCGTCGCGCTGCACTATCTGGTGGAACGCCCGATGCGACGGCTGATCAATGGCTGGCGCGGCAACCTGCCTGTCTTTGGCGCGACACTGGCAGTCGTGCTGCTCGCCGCACTTGGCGGATTCCAGATGCGGCAATCCTGGTATCCGGCTGCCGACGCCGACAGCATCGCGTCAGGTGGACTGTTCATTGATCATGGCGGCGACCGGACAGTTACCCTGATCGGCGACAGCCATGCGGCCATGTATGCGCGCGCACTGGCCAGGGTCACCTCCGAACTGGGCGTGAACCTGCAGGTGCTGGCCAGCCCGTCGCGCAACCACCTGCCGGGAGCGCAGGCTTCACTCTGGCCGGACATCCGACGGGCGGTCGAGGACTTCCCCCCCGATGTCGTGATCATGACCCACAAGTGGTCGTTCATGCTGGCGCCCGGCAGTCCGGCACTTTGCGAGAGCCTGCGGTTTCTGGTGCCCAGGACAGGGCAGGTCATCCTGCTGACCCAGCCCCCTTACCTCCCCTTCACCTCACCAAGAGAGGTTGTGAGGAAGGACAATCAGGGACCATTTCTGGAGCAGGAGCGCATTCACCAACAGCGTGTCACGGGCAATATGGCGGTTCGAGCAGCCGGCGGTGCCAACGTCACTGTGATCGATGCGGCATCGTTGTTTGAACAGTCAAAGGACAGTGTGCTGCAGATGATGAAGCAGGTTTCCAGCTGTCTGTGTAAGACCCGATCCCGGTTGACTAGGCCGCGGTCGATGTCTCACGTCGTTCGGTCCATACC
>NZ_CAKZNF010000071.1 GCF_937129435.1 uncultured Parasphingopyxis sp.
GTGGAATATTCCGAGCCGGGCGTAATGGTGTCCGCCTTCATCGAGGCGCGGACATGGACGGAAGAGGACATGCGGGCGCAGCCGGAGCGCATCGCCGGGCTCCTGCACGATTTCCATCACAGGATGCCGGCGGCGGTTTCCGGGCCGGGGTTCATGTTCTGGGTGTTCCATGTGATACGCGATTATGCGCGCACGCTGAAATCCGGCGGCAGCGCGCACGCGGCGGAGCTGCCGCATTACCTCGCGCTGGCCGAGGCGCTGGAGGCGGCGCAGGCGCCGTTACCGATCGTTTTCGGTCACAACGATCTCCTTCCCGGCAATTTTCTCGATGACGGTGAGCGGCTCTGGCTGATCGACTTCGAATATGCCGGCTTCAACACGGCGATGTTCGATCTCGCCGGCGCGGCCTCCAATTCGGGCATGGACGACGAAACGGCGGAGCGGCTGCTTTCGAGCTATTTCGGACGCGCCTCCGATGATGCCGTGAAACGCTCCTTCGACGCCATGCAATGCGCCTCACTGCTGCGCGAGGCGATGTGGTCGATGGTCTCGGAACTGCATCTCGATGCGCCGGGCGTCGATTACGCCGCCTATACGCAGGAAAACCTCACGCGGCTTGCCGCCGCACTCGACCGCTATCACTCCAAACACGGAAAGACTTCATCATGACGCTTCCCCAACAGGCCGAGATCGTCGTTATCGGCGGCGGCATCATCGGATGCTCGACGGCCTATCACCTGGCGAAGGATCACAAGGCGGACGTGGTGCTGCTGGAAATGGGGCAATTGACCTCCGGCTCGACATGGCACGCCGCCGGCCTCGTCGGTCAGCTGCGCTCGTCGGCGTCGATCACGCGGGTGCTGAAATACTCGGTCGACCTCTACAAGCGGCTCGACCAGGAAACCGGGCTCGAGACCGGCTGGAAGATGAGCGGCTGCCTGCGGCTCGCGACGAACGAGGATCGCTGGACCGAATATCGCCGCCTTGCCACAACGGCGCGGTCCTTCGGCATGGAGATGCATCTGCTGTCGCCCGACGAAGTGAAGGCGATGTGGCCGCTGATGGACACGTCCGATCTTGTCGGCGCGAGCTGGCTGCCGACCGACGGGCAGGCGAGCCCCTCCGACATCACCCAGTCGCTCGCCAAGGGCGCGCGCATGCACGGCGCGAAGATCCACGAACAGGTGCGCGTTACCGGCTTCGAGATGGACGGAGACCGGATCACGAAAGTAAAGACCGACAAGGGCGATATCGCCTGCGAGAAGGTGGTCAACTGCGCCGGTCAGTGGGCGCGGCAGGTCGGCGAGATGGCCGGCATCAATGTGCCGCTGCAGCCGGTCAAGCACCAGTATATCATCACCGAACCGATCCCCGGCCTCGCCTCCGATGCGCCGACGATCCGCGATCCCGACCGGCGGACCTATTTCAAGGAAGAGGTTGGCGGCCTCGTCATGGGCGGCTACGAGCCGAACCCGCAGCCCTGGACGATCGGCGACGTGCCGAACGACTGGGAGTTCCGCCTTTTCGACGACGATTTCGACCATTTCGAACAGCATATGGAACAGGCGATGGCCCGCATTCCGGTGCTTGCCGAAGCCGGGGTCAAGCAGATGATCAACGGCCCGGAGAGCTTCACGCCGGACGGCAATTTCATTCTCGGCACGGCGCCGGAATGTTCGAACATGTATGTCGGCGCGGGCTTCAACGCCTTCGGCATCGCGGCGGGCGGCGGCGCCGGCTGGGTGCTGGCCGAATGGACGATATCGGGCGAGGCGCCGCTCGATCTCTGGGTTGTCGATATCCGTCGGTTCTCCGGCCTTCATCGCGACCGGCTATGGGTCTGCGACCGGACGCTGGAAGCCTATGGCAAGCATTACACGATCGGTTTCCCGCACGAGGAATACGAGAGCGGGCGGCCGCGCATCGTGTCGCCGCTCTACGAGCGGCTGAAGGCGCATCGCGCCGTGTTCGGCTCCAAGCTCGGCTGGGAACGGCCGAACTGGTTCGCGCCCGAGGGCATGGAGGCGGAAGACGTCTATTCGATGGGCCGGCAGAACTGGTTCGCCCCGGTCGGCGAAGAGCACGCCCATGTGCGCGAAAAGGTCGGCATCTTCGATCAGTCCTCCTTCGCCAAATACGAACTGGCCGGCGCGGATGCGCTGAAGGCGCTCGACTGGATATGCGCCAACAACGTATCCAAGCCAGTCGGGCGACTGACTTATACCCAGATGCTCAATTCACGCGGCGGTATCGAGGCCGACCTTACGGTGGCGCGCATCGCCGAGGACCGGTTCTACATCGTCACCGGCACAGGGTTCCGCACCCACGATCTCGCCTGGATCGCCGACCACATTCCGGCAGATAGCGATGCGACTTTGACGGACATCACCGAGGACTGGGGCACGCTGTCGCTCATGGGGCCGAAGGCGCGCGACGTGCTGGCGAAGGTCACCGCCGCCGATGTCTCCGACGGGGCGTTCCCGTTCGGCCATGTCCGCGAGATCGAGATCGCGGGGCATGTCGTTCGTGCGCTGCGCGTCACCTATGTCGGCGAACTCGGCTGGGAACTGCATGTGCCGATCGGCGCGACGGGCGAGATCTTCGATGCGCTGATGGAGGCCGGCAAGGCGGAGGATATCCGCCCGATCGGCTACCGGGCGCTGGAGAGCCTGCGGCTCGAAAAGGGATATCGCGCCTGGTCGTCCGACATCACGCCGAACGACACGCCCTTCGAAGCCGGGCTCGGCTGGGCCGTCAAGTTGAAGAAGAACACCGACTTCATGGGCCGCAAGGCGCTGGAGGGCAAGGTGGGTATGCCGCTGACGAAGCGGCTCGCCGGCTTCACGCTGGACGATCCGGACGCCGTCCTTGTCGGTCGCGAGACGATCCTGCGCGACGGCGAGACTGTCGGCTACCTGACCTCGGGCGGATATGGCTACACGATCGGCAAGAGCGTTGGTTACGGCTATGTGCGCCATGCCGACGGCGTCAGCGACGACTTCCTGATGTCGGGCTCCTACGAGCTCGTGGTCGCCAATGAGCGCATCCCGGCGAAGATCGGCATGGACCCCTTCTTCGACCCCTCCAATTCCCGCGTGAAAGCCTGAGCCATGTCTTTTGCCGCTGACCGCCATGCGCGCATCGTCATCATCGGGGCGGGCGCCATTGGCTGTTCGCTCGCCTATCATCTGGCCCGCGCCGGGGAAAAGGACGTGCTTGTCCTCGAAAAGGCGCAGATCACCCATGGATGCACCTGGCACGCGGCCGGCCTTGTCGGCCAGCTGCGCGGCAAGAAATCCCTGACCAGGCTGATGCAGAACTCGGTCGCGGTGTTCGACCGGCTGGCCGGCGAAACCGGGCAGGCGACCGACTGGAAGAAGGTCGGATCGTTGCGGCTGGCGTCGAGCGAGGCGCGATGGAGCGAAATCCGTCGCTCGATGCAGCTGGCGAAGAGCTTCGGCTTCGAGGCGCATATGCTGACGCCGCAGGAAGCGCGCGACAGGTTTCCCTATATCGATCCCGACGGGGTGGTCGGCGCGGCCTTCATCCCGTCCGACGGCTATATCGACCCCTATGCGGTCACCCAGGCCTTCGCCTATGCCGCGCGCCAGAACGGGGCGCGGATCGAGGAGGGCGTCTGCGTCGAGGATATCGTGGTCGAGAACCGCCGCGCGGTCGGCATCGTCACGGATCACGGCACGATCGGCTGCGACGTGCTGGTCAATTGCGCCGGGCTGTGGGCGAAGCGCATCGGCGAGATGGCCGGCGTGGCGCTCGCCGCGGGCGTCGTCGAGCATCAGTATTTCGTCACCGAGAAGGGGCTCGATTACGGCGACGACCTGCCGACGCTGCGCGACCCGGACAAGAATTTCTACCTGAAGCCCGATGTCGGCGGCGCGTTTGCCATCGGCGGATGGGAGGACGGTACGGAGGGCTGCTGGGGCCAGCGCGCGCCGTTCGATTTCGGCCGGCAATTGTTCCCGGCGAACATGGACCGGCTCGAACTCTTCGCGCTGCCGGCGGCCGAGCGGCTGCCGGTGCTCAACGAGATCGGCATCCGGACGGTGATCAACGGACCGATTCCCGTTTCCGCCGATGGCGAGCCGATCATGGGGCTGGCGCCGGAACTCGACAATTTCTACGTCGCCTGCGGCTTCACAGCCGGCATCGCCGCTTCGGGCGGTGCGGGCGACGCGATGGCGAACTGGATCATGCATGGCGATCCGGGGCTCGATCTGTGGCCCTTCGACATACGCCGCTTCGGCGCGCCGCATGCGCAGGCCGGCTATCTGCAGGAGCGCGCCATCGAGGCCTATGGGTCCTATTACAAGATCCACTGGCCCGGCGAGGAAAGCCATGCCGGGCGCGGATTGCGGCGTTCGCCGCTGCACGTGGCGCTGAAGGCGAACGGCGCGCGGTTCGGCTCGAAATTCGGATGGGAGCGCCCGAACTGGTTCGCGCTTGACGGCACGACCTCCGACGAGACGCCGAGCTTCGAAGGCAAGCCGGGATGGTTCGACGCGGTCGGCGAGGAAGCCGGGGCCATCCGCGAGAGGGTGGCGCTGATCGACCAGACGTCCTTCTCGAAATTCGAGATCACCGGACAAGGCGCGCGCGCCGCGCTGAACCGGATCGCCGCGGGCGATCTTGCCGGCGAGCCGGGCCGGGCGATCTACACGCAGCTCTGCAACGAGAAGGGCGGCGTCGAGGCTGATGTGACACTGATCCATACAGGGCCGGAACGGTTCCTGCTGGTGACGGGATCGGGCTTCGGCGTGCGCGATTCCGCCTGGGTGCGGCGGCACCTGCCCGACGGCGTGACGATGCGCGAGGTGACCAACAGCCTCGCGGTGATCAATGTCTGCGGACCGAAGGCGCGCGCCGTCCTGCAGACGCTGACGCCAACGGACCTGACGAATGCGGGCTTCCCGTTCCTGGCGGCAAAGGAGATCGAAATCGGGCTGGCGACGGCGCTGGCCGTGCGCGTCGGCTATGTCGGTGAACTCGGCTGGGAGCTATACGTGCCGCAGGATTATGCGGTGCATGTCTATGAGGCGCTGAAGGAGGCCGGCGCGCCGCACGGCATCGCCGATGTCGGTTACCGCGCCATCGAAAGCTGCCGGCTGGAGAAGGGCTATCTCTACTGGTCCGCCGATGTGACGCCGGAAACGACGCCCTACGAGGCCGGGCTCGGCTTCGCGGTGGCGCTCGACAAGGGCGATTTCATCGGCCGCGAGGCGCTGGCCGAAGCGAAGGCGGCGGGTCCGCAACGCAAGCTGGTGACGCTGACGGTGGACGGCTTCGCGCCGTTTCTCGGCGGCGAGACCGTGCTGCTCGGCGGCGAGCCGGTCGGCTCGCTGACAAGCGCCGGCTACGGTCATCACCTCGGCAAGACCATCGGTTTCGGCTACCTTCCGGCGGAACTCGCCGGGCAGGAGGGATTTGCGATCGAGGCCTTCGGCACGGCATATGATGCCGTTCGGGGGCCGCGCTGCCTCTATGATGCGAAAATGGAAAGGCTGAAGGCATGACGGACGGGCTGGACGAGGCAAGACAGGCCATTGCGGGGATCCCGCTTCTCGCAGATGCGGGAGAGCCGCAGCGGCTCGGCGGCCTGACCAATCTCGTCTTCCGCGTCGGCGATTATTGCCTGCGCATTCCCGGCAAGGGCACCGAGGAATATATCGACCGGGCCAATGAGGCGGTCGCGACGAAGGAAACCGCCAAGGCCGGCGTCAGCCCGGAACTTCTGCATTTCGACGCGGCGACCGGCGTGATGGTGACGCGCTTCATCGAGGGCTCCGTGACGATGACGCCGGACAAATTCGCCAGCCGGGTAGGAGCGCCGGCGCGGGCGGGCGAGGCGTTTCGCCGCCTGCATTTGTCAGGGGCAGTGTTTCCGTTCCGCTTCGAACTGTTCTCGATGATCGACGACTATCTCGGCATCCTGGCGACCAAGGACGTGGCGCTGCCCGACGGCTATCACGATGTCGTTCGCGAAGCGGAGGCGGTGCTCAAGGCGCTTGCCGTCAATCCCGTGCCGCTTGCCGCCTGCCATTGCGATCCGCTGTGCGAGAATTTCCTCGATGCCGACGGGCGCATGTGGATCGTCGACTGGGAATATTCCGGCATGAACGATCCGATGTGGGATCTTGGCGATCTTTCGGTGGAAGGCGGTTTCTCGCCGGCGCAGGATGAAGAAATGCTCACCGCCTATTTCGGCGGCGAGGCGACGCCGCAGGATCGCGGCCGCATGGTCATCTACAAGGGCATGTGCGACCTGCTCTGGACGCTGTGGGGCCTGATCCAGCTCGCCAACAACAATCCGGCGGAAGATTTCCGCGCCTATGCCGACGGCCGCTTCGGGCGCTGCAAGGCGCTGATGGCGACACCGGATTTCGCAGACCACTTGCGCGCGGTCGAAACGCTCTAGCCGGTTTTCGCAACCGCCCGGCTGGGTTGGCGGGCGGCAATTTGCAAACAAGGAATCCAAAATCGAAGATCTGGTGAAGGCGAGGGGATAATCCCCGAACCGGAACCGGCAGGTTGGGTTGGCGGGCGGCAACCTGCAAACAAGGAATCCAAAATCGAAGATTTTGGTGCCCCTGGCCGGGATCGAACCAGCACTCCTTGCGGAACTCGATTTTGAGTCGAGCGCGTCTACCAATTCCGCCACAGGGGCATGCGAAGCGTGTCGCTTCGGTGCGCAAATCGTCTAGCGTTCCGCCACGGGGGGCGTCAAGCGGCAAGGTCGCGCAGTTTTCCGAACCCGGCGTGGGCTGATCGATTGCGCTTCGCGCCCGTGCGACCTATGGACGTGCGCGACATCGAACGGGACATTCGCCGCATGAGCATGATTCGCAGGCTTTACGACTGGACCATGGGTCTCGCCGCCACCCGCCATGCCGAGCGCATGCTCGCCGCGGTCTCCTTCATGGAAAGTTCGTTCTTCCCGATCCCGCCAGATGTCCTGCTGATCCCGATGGTTCTGGCGGACAAGGCGAAGTGGCTGCGTTATGCGATGGTCTGCACCGTCGCCTCGATCCTCGGCGCGCTGCTCGGATACGCCATCGGCATGTTCCTCTACGAACAGGCCGCCGTGCCGCTGCTGGAATTCTATGGCTATCTCGACAAGTTCGACGAGTTCCGGGCGATCTTCAAGGACTGGGGCTGGTGGTTCGTGCTGATCGCCGGGCTGACGCCGTTCCCCTACAAGGTCATCACGATCGCATCGGGCGCCGCCGGCCTCAGCCTGCCGATCTTCATCGTCGCCTCGATCGTGTCGCGCGGCCTGCGCTTCTTGATCGTGTCGGGCCTGCTTTTCTGGTTCGGCGCGCCGATCCGCGATTTCATCGAGAAGTATCTCGGCCTTCTTTTTACCCTTTTCGTGGTCTTGCTGCTCGGCGGTTTCGTCGCCGTGCGCTACCTGTTCTAGACTGGAAATTCATATGACATCGACACATGGTTCCGCCCGCTTTCACATGATGACGGCACTGTTTCTGGCGGTGGCCATGGCGGTCGTGGTCGGCACGGCGCTGGGCTTCGAACACATTGGCGGTTTCATTCCCTGCAAGCTCTGCCTCGAAGAGCGCATTCCCTATTATACCGGCGTGCCGGTGGCGCTGCTGGCGGCGATTGCCGCGGGCATGAAGATGCCGGCATGGATCGCGCGGCTGCTGCTGGCGGTCGTCGGTTTGCTGATGACGGTCGGGCTGGTGATGGCGGTCTATCATTCCGGCGTCGAATGGCACTGGTGGGCCGGACCCGCCGATTGCTCGACATCGGCGACGAGCGGGCTTGCGAGCAATGCCGGCGATCTGCTCGGCGCGCTGGACAGTGTCACGCCGCCGGCCTGCGACCAGGCGGCGGGCCGTTTCCTCGGATTGTCCTTTGCCGGGTGGAACGTGATTTCCAGCCTGATCCTGGCGGCGGTCGCCTACCGGGCGGCGCTGCGCAAGGCCTGAATCAGACCGGATTAAAAAAGGCCGGAGACCCGATCAGGGTTCCAGCTCGACATCCCAGTAAAGGTAATCCATCCAGCTTTCGTGAAGATAGTTGGGCGGAAAACTTCGGCCATTGTTGTGCAGGTCGTGCACGGTGGGATGGAAGGGTTTTTGATGCGGTATCATGCCCGATTCCCGGGGCATTTTGCCGCCCTTCCTGAGATTGCAGGGCGAGCAGGCCGTGACGATGTTTTCCCATGTCGTCTGGCCGCCGAAGCGGCGCGGAATGAGATGGTCGAAGGTCAGGTCGTCAGGCGAGCCGCAATACTGGCACTGGAACCGGTCCCGCAGGAAGACGTTGAAGCGGGTGAAGGCCGGATGGGCCGAGGGTTTGACGTAGCTCTTCAGGCAGACGACGCTAGGAACCTTCATCGCGAACGAGGGCGATGAGACCGCGTGGTCGTATTCGGCCACGATGTTCACACGGTCGAGAAAGACCGCCTTGATCGCGTCCTGCCAGGACCAGAGCGACAAGGGATAATAACTCAGCGGACGGTAATCCGCATTCAAGACGAGCGCCGGAAGGCTGTCCGGCGAGACCGCAATCGTCAAGGCTCACCTCTTCGTATCACGATGTTTCCGTGGCCATATAGTAAGCGCGTTGTGACATCCTTGTGAAGCATTGTCGCGTTATCTGCTTTTTAGCAAAAACGGCAAAATTTTCAATTGCTTGTTTGGTCAGGCGTCGACGGGCATGACCGCGCGTCCTCGCCGCGCGGCGTAGAATGACCAGAAAAGCCGCGCCGCCACACCGCGCCAGGGCGCCCATGATTCGGCCATAGCCCGCAATTGCTTATCGGCCGGACGCGACGGAAGCTCGAAGGCGTCGGCGACCGCTGCCTGCAACGCGATGTCGCCGGCCGGAAAGATGTCGGGGTGGCCTGCGGCGAACAGCAGATAGACTTCTGCCGTCCAGGGACCGATCCCCTTGATCGCCGTCATCTCCGCGATCGCCGCCGCGCCGTCGATGCGGCACATATGGTCGAGGTCGAGCCGGCCCTCCAGGACCGCTTCGCTGACCGCGACAAGGGTTCGCTGTTTCGGCCGCGACAGGCCGGCCTCCCGCCACGCATCCTCGCCGCCGGCCAGAAAAGCCTTGGGGTCGAGCGGATCGATGAGCCGGGTCAGGCGATCCCAGATCGCAGCGGCGCTTTGCTTGGAGACCTGCTGCGAGACGATGACCGAGGCCAGACTGGCAAAGCCCGGCTCCGAACGGCGCAGCGGCACGTCGCCGGCCTCGGCGATGACGGCGGCAAGGCGCGGCTCGGCGGCGCTCAGAAAGTCGAGGCCCCGGGCGATGTCGTCGGCGGTGTCGATTGGCGACAGCGATTGCGCTGGCGTTGCGTCGCCTCTACCTAGATCGCCAGCCATGACCCAAGATGTCTCCCATAGCGACCAGCGGCCCGTGTTCCGTTTTGCGCCCAGCCCAAATGGGGCGCTCCATCTCGGCCACGCCTATTCCGCCATTCTCAATTTCGAGATGGCGCGCGAGGCGGGCGGACGGTTCCTGTTGCGCATGGAGGATATCGACACCGAACGTTGTTCGCCAGCGTTGGAGGCGGCGATGCTGGAGGATCTCGCCTGGCTCGGCTTGTCCTGGGAGGCGCCGGTGCGCCGCCAGTCGGAGCATTTCGCCGATTACCGCGCCGCTTTGGAGGCGCTGGAAGGTGAGGGTCTGGTCTACCGCGCCTATCTCAGCCGTTCCGACATCAGGCGGCTGGTCGAGGCGGGCGAGCAGGCGGGCACGTCCTGGCCGCGCGATCCGGACGGCGCGCCGCTCTATCCGGGCAGCGACCGCACCCTGTCGGCCGCCGAGCGCCGCCGGCGCATCGAGGACGGCGAGCCGCATGCCTGGCGGCTCGACATGGCGGCGGCGATCGAGGGACTGGGCGCGCCGCTGTCGTGGGATGAGTTTGGTGCGGGGCCTCGGGGCGAGACAGGCGTCATCGCCGCCGATCCGGCGGCCTGGGGCGACGTCATCCTGGCCCGGCGCGACGTTCCGACAAGCTATCACCTGGCGGTCACCGTCGACGACTCGATCCAGAGCATCACCGACGTCATTCGCGGCGAAGACCTTTACGCCGCGACATCGGTACACCGTTTGCTGCAGGAACTGCTTGGCCTGAAGGCGCCCCGGTACCGCCACCATGGGCTGGTGCTCGACAAGACCGGCCGCAAGCTCTCCAAGAGCGACGGCGCGACGTCGATCGCCTCGCTGAGGGCCGAGGGCGTCAGCAGGGCGGAGATCATCGCGATGGCCGGACTGGCGCCCGATCCGCAAGCCTGGGTAGGCCGCACCATCCGCTTGAAGATGGCGAGCAGCAGCAGGATCGCAAAAGACACGGCGATTGCCGCCGGGATGAGCATCGCCGAGGGAACC
>NZ_CAKZNF010000072.1 GCF_937129435.1 uncultured Parasphingopyxis sp.
GATCTGCGCGACCTGCTTCTTCGAGTGGGTGCGCGCATTGCGCGGGTCGGGGGTGAGGCTCGCAATGGACTTGTAGGCGATTTCGAGCGGGCGATCGACAGTAGCGGCTGCGTCCGGGGCGTTCTGTGTCATGGCATGAACAAGCACGAACGGACAGAGTCCTTCATCGGCATTCAATTGATCGGGTGTGGATAGCCGGAACGGTCGATTTGACTGGACTTGGGCCCCTGTCAGAGCATTGCTGTTTGTCCGCCCGGCCATCCCGGGCTCGTCCCGGTAGCGGCGGCCATTTCCGGCCCACGCGCAATACCGGAGACGCACCATGACAACGACGACCACAAAACCGCAGAGCAAGCTCGACACGCTGGAGAAGCTGCTCGGGCACAGGAACGGCGCCAGCATCGCCGAGATGGTGAAGGCGACCGGCTGGCAGCAGCATTCGGTCCGCGGCGCGATGGCCGGCGCGCTCAAAAAGCGCGGCCATATGATCGCCTCGGACAAGGTCGACGGCGTTCGCCGCTACCGCATCGAGGCCGCCCAGTGAGCGAGGATGTCGAAGACCTCCTCGCCGAGATCGAGACGATGGACCTCGACGCCCTGCGAGACCTGTGGCGGGGTCGGTTCGGCGTGCCCCCGAAGCTGCGCTCCGAACCGATCCTGCGGATGCTGCTTGCCTGGCGGCTTCAGGCGGGAACCTATGGTGGGCTCGATCCAGCGACGCGCCGGGCTCTGGCGCGCACCGGTCCGGTGCAGCGCGAAGGGCGCGGGCTCGGTATTGGCGCCCGGCTGACCCGCCACTGGAAGGGCCGCGAGGTGACCGTCATTGTCGAGGAGGCGGGGTTCCGCTGGGAGGGGCAGCTGTTCGCGAGCCTCTCGGCGGCGGCGACCTCCATCGCCGGTTCGCGCTGGAACGGCCCGCGCTTCTTCGGACTGCGGGACGGGTGATGGCAGAGCCGGTCCGATGCTGCGCGATCTACACACGCAAGAGTTCCGAAGAAGGGCTCGACGAGTCGTTCAACAGCCTCGATGCCCAGCGCGAGGCCTGCGAGGCCTGCGAGGCCTATGTGCTGAGCCAGGCCTGCGAGGGCTGGACAGCGCTCCCCGACCGCTATGACGATGGCGGGTTCTCAGGGGGTACGATGGAGCGGCCGGGTCTTGCCCGGCTGCTCGCAGATATCGAGGCGAACCGCGTCGATATTGTCGTCGTCTACAAGATCGACCGGCTGGCCCGCTCGCTCGCCGACTTCGCCCGCATCGTCGAGATCTTCGAGGCGGCCGATTGCAGCTTCGTGTCGGTGACCCAGTCATTCAACACGACCGGATCGATGGGCAAGCTGATGCTCAACGTCCTCCTCTCCTTCGCCCAGTTCGAGCGCGAGGTGACCGGCGAGCGGATCCGCGACAAGATCGCCGCCTCCAAGGCAAAGGGCATGTGGATGGGCGGCACACTGCCATTGGGCTACGACCGCCCGGCAGACGACAGTCGCATCCTGCAGGTCAACGCCGACGAGGCCGATACCGTCCGGCAGATCTTTGGACGCTATCTCGATCTCGGCTCGGTCCACGCATTGCAGCGTGAACTCGACGCGCACGGCATACGATCGAAGCAATGGACGACGTCAAAGGGCAGGCCGATGGGCGGGCAGCCGTTCAGCCGCGGCGCGTTGTTCCACTTGCTGCGCAACCGGCTCTATCTCGGCAAGATCGTCCACAAGGGCGAGGTCCATGAGGGCGGGCATGCCGCCATCGTCGAGGAGGATCTGTTCGAGCGTGTGCAGCGGCATCTCGATGCCAATGCCCGGCGTCACCGGGCCAAGGGGGTGAACCGGTGCGCGCGAGCACCGCTCACCGGCAAGCTGTTCGACGCTGTCGGCGAGCCGATGAGCCCGACGACATCGCGCGGCAAGTCGGGAAAGTGTTATCGCTATTATGTGTCCGCTTCGCTGCAGAAGGGTGCTGGGAAGGCAGGGCCCGACGCGGTGCAGCGCCTGGCGACGACCGATATCGAGCGCGTGGTCGGGGGGAGGCCATCGGGCGATGGGTCCCGGGGAGTAAGGATCCCTATACCGTGCTCGACTCGGTCAGCTTGTCCGGTCGCGGGCTCCAGATCTGCGTGCGCGTCGCTAGGCAGACCAGCCTGATCGGACGGCTCGGCGACGGCGAAACGATTGTCGATCGTGACGGTGACCGTATCACGATTCTGGTTCCGGTCGCGCTGCCGCGGCGCGGCGGTCGGCGTCTCGTCCTGCCAGCGCAGAGCAAACAGAGCGATCCCGATCCGATCCTGATCGCGGCGCTGCGCAAGGCACATGCGATGCTCGCGCGCGACCGCGGCATGCCGGTGATCGAGACGGCACCCGTGTCGCCCAATGAGCGGATGATTCTGCGGCTCGCGTTTCTCGCGCCCGACATCCAGCGCGCGATTATCGACGGGCGCCAGCCGCGGCACTTCAATCTGGAATATTTCAAGTCGGTCGACCTGCCGCTTGCCTGGTCGAAGCAGCGCGAACGGCTCGGATTTGGTGAACCCAAACGTCCCTGTTCCGTCGATTAAAGCCCCTGTTACGAGCGATATCGGTCCCTGTTGTGGCGATTAAATACCCTGTTCCGTCGAAGAACAGGGAAATGGGGTTTTAGCCGCACGTAAGTCGCGGAAAACAGCGGTTCTGCGATGCCGAAATCCTCGCGATACACCCGAAATCGCCTGTTTTGGGCACGAAAAATGGGTTTTCCCCTGTTCTTTCCCTGCTAGCAGGGAAACCGAACCGATGCAGGGTCGCTCAGAGACACGGCCGTGAAAGGGCGCCTGATACCGCTGTAGAGACGCTCTCAATGATGCCGGCGTGACGGATAGCGGGGCGGACTGGAGCCTGTTCCGCCGCCGTGAGCTGACGCCCTGTTATCAGAGACGAGTGCTGGGGGGTGGCTGGCGGAGCGGGTGGGATTCGAACCCACGATACGGGGATACCGTATACACACTTTCCAGGCGTGCGCCTTCGACCACTCGGCCACCGCTCCGTTTGCCGTCTGTCAGGCCTTCGGCATCGCCTCAGGCGCCGCACCGGCCTGCTCCCCCTCCCGACCTCCCATACAGGATACATTCGTTGGGAGGTGGGGAGGGGGAGCGGGCTGGTGCGGCAATTTCGCGCAAGCGAAATTCTGACCAAATGACGCGCACGCGCTTAGAGCGCGAAGGCGGCTGGCGCAAGGGGCGGGGCTGTGGCAGGTGAGGGGGCATGAGAACGATGCTGCTGTCCGCCGCCCTGATTGCCCCCCTTGCGGGTTTCTCGATGCCGTTATGGGCGCAGGAAGAGGCCCCGCCGGTGCGCGAAACACCGTCCGATGTGATCGCCGCCGCGACGGCGGAGGACTGGCGGCCGATCGAACCAGAAAACCTGCTGGTGATGACGCTCGCTGAAGGGGCGGAGGTCTATATCGAGCTCGCGCCCGAATTCGCGCCCGTCCATGTCGAGAATATCCGCCGCCTCGCCCGCGCGCACTGGTATGACGGGATCAGCGTCAACCGCGTGCAGGACAATTATGTCGTGCAATGGGGCGATCCGGCCGAGGAAGAGGCGGAGAGGAAGCCGCTGCCCGAGGATGTGGTGATGCAGCCGCCGGCGGAATATGAATTTGAGACACGAGGGCTCGAGCTGCTTGATTTTACGCCGGTTCAACAAGGCCACTACACCTTGCAGTCCGGTTATTTGAACGGCTGGCCTTTAGGCGCTGATCAGCGGCTTGAAGTTGCCCATAGAGGCGTCAATCGCGTGACAGTCGAACCTACGACGCCCGGTCCGCATTTCGCTTCACTGGTCCACTGCTATGGCATGGTCGGCGTCGGGCGTGGTAACAATCCGGATACCGGGACGGGGGCGGAACTCTACACGGTGATCGGCCATGCGCCGCGGCATCTCGATCGCAACATCGCGCTGGTCGGCCGGGTGATCGAGGGGATCGAGAACCTCTCCAGCCTGCCGCGCGGGACGGGGCCGCTCGGTTTTTACGAGGACCCGACGCAGCGGGTGCCGATCGACAGCGTCCGCCTCGCCAGCGAACTGCCTGAGGCCGAGCGCCCGCGCTTCGAGGTGATGCGGACAGATGGCGACATCTTCCGCCGCTATGTCGAGGCGCGGGCCAACCGGATGGGCTGGTTCATCCGCCCGGCGGGGGCGGTCGATGTGTGCAACGTGAATCTCCCAATCCGGCGGGTGGTAGCGGAGGATTGAGTACGCGAATTCACCCCTCCCCTGCAGGGGAGGGGCCGGGGGTGGGGGTTATCCGCCCGTCCGGCGCCTGTGGGACGCCCCCACCCCAACCCCTCCCCTGAAGGGGA
>NZ_CAKZNF010000073.1 GCF_937129435.1 uncultured Parasphingopyxis sp.
CGCCTCAAGGACTTCCGACGCATCGCCACCCGCTACGACAAACTCGCCGCAACATACGCCGCCGCCATCAGCCTCGCTGCCATCATAGCTTGATGGTTATGAGTCTTGGCCCTAGTCTTCCTGCGCGATCGTCACGCGCAAACCGTCGAGTTCGTCGCTGAAGGGAATCTGGCAGGACAGGCGCGAATTTTCGTCGCGATGATCGGAGCTTTCGAGCAGGTCGTTCTCGTCCTCGTCCATCTCCGGAAGCTTTTCGTGCCATTCGGCATCGACATGGACATGGCAGGTCGCGCAGGAACAGCAACCGCCGCACAGCGCGAGCAGTTCGTCGAAACCATTGTCGCGGATGATTTCCATCACGGTCAGGCCATCGTCCGCCTCGACGGCCGTTTCGGCCCCATCGCGATTGACGACGATCAGCTTTGCCATGGCGCTTTCCCTCTTTCCTGCGTTCGACACGGTGCGTGGCGGCGCTATGAGGGGCAGGTTTTCGTAAATCAAGGGGCCGTGATGCAATGGGACTGAACGAACGCCAGCTCAAAACCTCGCTCGATGCCTTGGCCGGAATCGAGCCTGCCTTTGCCGACGCTCTCGAGCAAGCAGGCTATCCCGAGCCCCGGATCAGGGATCGCGGCTATGTCACCCTCCTCCGGACGATTGTAGGGCAACAGGTCAGCGTGGCGGCCGCCGACGCCGTCTGGCGCCGGTTGGACGAAACGCTGGGCAATCCGTCCGATCCGGCGAAGCTGCTCGCCACAAGCGATGAGGATCTCCGTGCTGCGGGCCTCAGCCGGCAAAAGCAGGGCTATGCCCGCAGCCTGGCAGGGCTCGTCGCTTCGGGCGAGCTCGATCTCGACGCCTTGCCGGAGGATGACGAGGAGGCGATCGCCGCGCTGACGGCGGTCAAGGGGATCGGCCGCTGGTCGGCGGAAATCTACCTGCTGTTCGCCGAGGGCCGGCCAGATATCTGGCCGGCAGGCGATCTGGCCGTACAGATCGCGGTCGGAAGGCTGCTCGGCCATGAAGACCGCCCCTGCGAAAAGGATGTTCGCCTGATCGCCGAGCCGTGGAGACCGCATCGTGGGGCCGCGGCGATCTTCGCCTGGCACAGCTACAATATGAAGGTGATCTGAGGCCGCCCCATTGGCGCGTCTACTTCAGGCGCGCGACGATCTGGTCGAAGACATAGTCGGCCAACGGCTGATCGAACTCGCAGCCAGCGGTAAACTTGTCCGTCCACGCGACGCGCGCGACGCGCGTCTCGAGGCCCGGAATATTAAGGAAAACCTGCTCGCCCTCGGCAAGCTGCAGGCCGGTTTCGATCCTGAACCCACTCTTCGAGATATTCAGCAGATCGACCTTGGATTGCGAATAGCCGCGCTTGCGCAGGCCGATCCGCGCGTTGACGTCCTTTCGGAGCGCCCGCGGCGCCTTTCCCTCATCGGGGGTCTCGGGATGGTTCGCATCGTCCATGGGATGTCCTTGTGCGCATTCAATTCTTTAGCGCACTTTTACAGATATCGTAAACGACGCCATACTTGACGTGAACGTTACCCATGGCAGAGTCGCATTCATGCAACGTCTCGGCCCGACCTCCCACAATTTCCATTCGCAGCGCCTGCGTCTCCACTATGCCGATTGGGGCAATCCGGACGCGCCACCGCTGATCCTCCTCCATGGCGGCCGCGATCATGCGCGCAGCTGGGACTGGACGGCCGAGAAGTTGCGAAAGAACTGGCACGTCATCGCGCCGGACTTGCGCGGCCATGGCGACAGCGAATGGGTGTCGGACGGCAATTACGACATGACCCCCTTCGTCTACGACCTCGCCCAGCTCATCCATCAGCGCGATCTCGCGCCGGTGACGATCGTTGCCCATTCGCTCGGCGGCAATATCGCGCTGCGCTATACCGGACTCTATCCCGATACGGTCCGGCAACTCGTCGCGATCGAAGGATTGGGCCCCTCCCCTGCGATGCAGGCCGAACGCGACAAGGACGGTGCGATCGGGCGCCTGAAGAACTGGATCGAAAGCAAGCGCAACGCGGCCGGCCGGCAGCACAAGCGATATCCGACGTTCGAGGACGCCCTGAAGCGCATGGCCGAGGCGAACGAACATCTGAACGAGGAATATGTCCACCACCTGACCGTCCACGCCGTCAGCCAGAACGAGGACGGCAGCTATAGCTGGAAGTTCGACCCGCATGTCAATGTCTGGGGCGGCGTCGATATCGCGCAACAGGACATCGAGGCGCTGTGGGGCGCGATCACCTGCCCCACCCTCCTCGTCTATGGGGAAGACAGCTGGGCTTCCAATCCCGCCAAAGATGGCCGGATCGTGCACTTCAACGATGCCCGTGTCGAAAGTTTCTCCGGCGCGGGCCATTGGGTCCATCACGACCGTTTCGACGATTTCGTCACGCTGCTCGACGATTTCCTCAAGCAAGACTGAGATTTTCGCCGTTGACATTGGCGATCGGAAACCGGAGCTACCCCGTTGAAGCCCGCGGGTCGCACAGAAAGGATACTTATTTCATGGCCGATAATTTCGACGCTCTCTCCCGTGTTTATGCAGCTGCGTACCAGTCCGCAAAGGCCGAAGAGAAGAGTGATGACTGGGCCCGGACATCGGGCAAACGCGCCTGTGTCGACTTCCTCCAGGTCGCGAAAGGCGAATGGGAAGACCCGAAGAATTCCGACGGCTGACACTGCTGTCGAGCATCGGACAGGGACAAGTCTGTGATGTGATAGCCGGCACCGGTGCGGAAGATCGAATTGTGTCCGTAACTCGCGTGCTGACCCGGAGGAAAAATCGGTCATGGCATTGAAGACGCGTTTCACCGAGGCGTTCGGTATCGAGCATCCTGTCGTTCAGGGCGGGATGCAATGGGTTGGCTATGCCGAGATGGTGGCGCCGATCGCCAATGCCGGCGGCCTGGGGTTCCTGACCGCGCTGACGCAGCCGACGCCGGAAGACCTGGCCAAGGAGATCGCACGGACGAAGGAGATGACCGACAAGCCCTTCGGCGTGAACCTCACCATCCTCCCCGCGATCACCCCGCCGCCCTATGCCGAATATCGCCAGGCGATCATCGAGGGCGGGATCACGATCGTCGAGACCGCCGGCTACAAGCCGCAGGAACATGTCGATCATTTCAAAGAGCACGGCATCAAGGTGATCCACAAATGCACGGCCGTCCGCCATGCGCTGTCGGCGGAGCGGATGGGCGTCGACGCGATCTCGATCGACGGCTTCGAGTGCGCCGGTCATCCCGGCGAGGACGATATCCCCGGCCTGATCCTGATCCCTGCGGCCGCCGACAAGGTGAAGATCCCGATGCTCGCCTCGGGCGGCTTCGGCGACGGGCGAGGGCTTGCCGCGGCGCTGGCGCTGGGCGCGGACGGCATCAACATGGGCACGCGCTTTTGTGTGACGCAGGAGGCGCCGATCCACGAGAATTTCAAGCGCCGGATGGTCGAGAATGACGAGCGCGACACCAAGCTGATCTTCCGCACGCTGCACAATACGGCCCGGGTGATGAAGAATGCCGTCAGCAGCGAAGTCGTCGAGATCGAGCGGGCGGGCGGCGCAGAGTTCAAGGACATCCAGCACCTCGTCGCCGGCAAGCGCGGGCAGAAGGCCATGGCGGACGGCGATCCCGATGGCGGCATCTGGTCGGCGGGCCAGATTCAGGGCCTGATCCATGACATCCCCACCGTGAAGGAACTCATCGATCGCATCGTCGCCGATGCCGAAGAAATCATCACGGCGCGGCTGAACGGGCTGATCGTCTGATCGATCCGCCAAGGTTGGATATGAGCTTGGACCGCTATTCTCGTGCTCGCCAAATTTTTCTGATCACCTGATCCGTTTGTCCCGATTCCCCCGCTTGGAGGATTGAAGGGTGTGGAGACGTTCGCGCCCGAAGGGGGCGGACGCCATCGATCCCGGTCGTTCTCCCCCGCCAATCGAAGGGGATAGCGCGTGTCGAACACCATCATCGAGAACAGGGCCGGAAAGATCGTCAAAGCCGCGGGTCGCGCGAGCGTGCTGCTCGGGCTGCTGGCCAGCGCCGCACCGGTACTGGCGCAGCAATCGGTGCCCGGCGCCGATCCCGATTGTCCGATCGTAAATGGCGTCGCGACCTGCACCGGCGATGTTTCGGGCGGCATCACCTCGGGCCCGGGCGATCCCTCGTTCAGCGTGCTCAACGTCGAGAATTTGACCGCGCCGATTGCGCCCAACGGCTATTTCGCCATCGGCGTCGTCAAGAACGACAGCGACATCGCGATCAACATCGCCGACGATGTCGTGATCGACGTGTTCGACGACCCGAACATCGCGGGCGTCGCGCAGGGCCTGATCGCGATCGTCGACCAGGGCTTCGACCTGACCATCGATACCGGCGCGGCGATCACGGCGGACGGCAATGGCAGCTTCGGCCTCGGTATCGAGGCGGTGGTGTCGAACGGCGATGGCGACCTGGCGATCACCAATCGCGGCACGATCACCGCCTTCACCGATTTCCAGTCTGCCATCGCGCTGCAGGGCCGGCAGGAGAACTCGACCGGCGCCATCGATATCACGAACAGCGGTGTCCTTTCGGCGACCTCGGGCGGCACGGGCGAGCGCAATCTGGCGACGTCGGGCATCCTCGCGCGCCATTTCCTCGGCGGCAACGACATCACCATCGGCAATAGCGGCGCGATCACGGTGGCGACCGGCCCCGATACGACCGACACCGATTTCGACGGCATCGGCGGCGGCATCGTCTCCAACATGTTCGGCGATGCGGGCGCCACGCGGATCACCAATTCGGGTGCGATCATGGCGAGCGGCCCGTTTACCAGCGGCATCGTCGGCTTTGCGCGGCACGATACGGCAACCGGCACGTCGCTCGTCACCGTGCAGAATAGCGGCGATATCGCCGTCGACGGGGTCGGCGGTTACGGCATCCTGGCACAGGGCGGCGGAAACAGCGTCAACACGACCGTCGAGAATAGCGGTGACATCGCGATGACATCGGGCGCGGGCACGCTGACCGGCATCTTCGCCCTCTCGCAGACGAGCGAAGCTGCGATCAGGGTCAACAACGAGGCCGGTATCACCGGCAGCGGCGCCCTGCTGCGCGCGCTCGGCGCCTCGACCTTCGGCGCGCCGGCAGGCGGCACCTACGACATCGGTGTCTTCAACCAGGGTGCGATCGCGTTCGACGCGCCCGCCGCGCTCGGCATCACCGTGTTCGCGACGCGCGACGACACGGTCGATGCCGATGTCGTCAACGATGGCGATATCGACCTGTCGGGCACGACCGACGCCGGATCGATCGGCATCAGCGTCGATCTCAACGCCATCGACGCCAATGCCGGCAGCGCCATCGGCAGCAGCATCGCGCGCATCGTCAACAGCGGCGACATCATGATGGGGGCGGGTACCGGCATCCTCGTCACCGCACAGGATATCGCGGTGACCAATCGCGGCGCGATCACCACCACCGGCGATGACAGCGACGGGATCGTGGTCGATGCGAGCGATGCGGACGACTGGCAGGTGCTGGTCGACGACGCAGGTTCTGTCACGACCGGCGGTGCGGGTAGCGCAGCCATCCGCGTCACTGGGACGACCGATGATTATCTCCAGACGCTCATTCACGAAAGCACCGCACGCGTGACGGTGAACAAGGCGCGGATGGCCGACCGTGCGCAGAACGCAATTACCGACTACATCAATTCGGTCGAAGAGGCACCTTTCCCTCCGGGCGGTGCCGATGGTGAAAGCGTGGTCGTCAACGGCGTTGTGCGCAGCGACGGCGGCGCGGGTGCGATCGTCAGCGAAGGTGCGCTGCGCATCGGCGCGGCCAATCCCGGCGCCGTGATCGCTACCACCGGTGACGACAACCCGGCCATTTCGGCACAGGGTGCGCTGTCGTTGCAGGCAAGCGACCGGCTGGTGCTGTCGAGCACCGGCGACAATTCGCCGCTGTTCCAGTTGGCGGCCGGCGGCCTGGGCACTCCGGGCGACAGCGCCTCGGGGGTGGTCGTGGTGGATATCGAGGCGAGCACCACCGGCGACAACAGCACGGCCTTCCAACTAGATTCGGGCGGCGGCAACAGCGTCGGCAATCTCGAGGTCTATTCGCGCGATGCAATGGCACCCTCGACGATCACCACCGGTGGCGACGGATCGCACGCCGTGCGCTTCGTCGCTCCCAATGGTGGATCGGCCTTCACTGGCCAGATTTATGACAGTCTCATCTCGACGGCGGGCAATGGCTCCCTCGCCCTCAACCTCGATCTGGGCGGAAACAGTTCGGCGAACCTCGCTATGCTCGACAGTTCCGTCTCGACCGGCGGCGCGGACAGCGATGCGATCCGACTTGGTATCGGCGGCGACAGTGACATGCTGCTGCTTCTGCAACGTTCGACCCTTGCGACCACGGGCGACGGCAGCGACGCGATCGACATTCCGCAGGTGGCCAACAGTTCGCTCGGCAATGCTATCATCATCGGCAGCGACGTCTCGACCGAGGGCGATGATGCGCGTGCCTTCGCCTTCGCCGAGCTGGGCGGCGATGCGTCGAGCCGCACAGCCTTCATCGCCGACAGCACTTTCGCAACCCAGGGCGACGGTTCGACGGCAGTGCTGCTCGGAGCCTATGGCAACACCTCTACCAGCACGACCAGCATCTTCGACACGACGATCACAACCGCTGGCAGCAATGCGCGCGGAATCGATCACGGTCTGGGCGGCGATGGCAGCGCAAACGAAATCACCATCGACAACGTCTCCGTCAACACCACGGGTGCAACCAATGCCGGGGCGATGATCTTCAACGGGACGGTCGATGACGATTCGGCTTTCTCGATCTCGCTATCCAATCTCGACCTTTCGACCCTCGGCAGCGATTCCGACGGACTGTTCATCGGTGGCGGCGGCTCTGGGAGTTCGGTGTTCAGCACCGATTCGGCAAGCCTGACCATTGCGACCCAGGGTGACAATTCGCGCGGGTTCGTGGTGGATCAGTTCATAGCGGGGGATGGGAGCACGACCGTCGGCGACATGTTCAACATCACCGTCACAACGCAAGGCGCAAGTGCACACGGAATCTGGATCGGCACCAGCGCCGACGGTTCGATGGTGAACAGCAGCACTGCTTTCAGTGCCGTGAACCTCGACATCGCCACCCAGGGTGACAGCGCACGCGGGTTCTATTTCGCCGGGCTGACGGGCGATATGACCGACAGCGATTTCACGCTACTCTTGCGCGACAGCAACATCTCCACAGCAGGTGCGGACGCCATCGGGCTCGAGCTCGGCGGGACAGAAGGCGACGTGACCGATTCCGACAAGACGGTCGCGCTGTCCAATCTCGATATCACCACGGCCGGCGCGGGCGCGCATGGTCTGGTGATCGGCCCCAATCTCGACGACTTCGCGGTCTCAGACGATTTGGCGTACGATGACATCGTGGTGGCGACGAGCGGCGCGGAAGCGCACGCGTTGTATCTGCGCGACGGCGCGCAATTCAGCGTGACGGAAGACAATAACCTCTCGCTCGATGCGACCGGTATCGGCTCCTTCGAAGCCTATGTCGGCGATGGTGCCAATCTCGCGATCCTCAGCGGTTCGCTGCGGCGCGCCGATATGTCCTTCGCGCGGGTCCTGCTCGACGGCGGCATCCTCTCTGGCAACGGCACGGTCGGTAGCGTAACCTCGACAGGCGGCACGCTCGCCCCCGGTGAAAGCATCGGGACGCTGATCGTCCGCGGCAATCTCTCCTTCGACGCCAATTCCTTCTATCAAGTCGAGGTGAACGACCTGAGCGAGAGCGACCGGGTCATCGTCTTCGGTGCGGTCGATCTCGGCGGAGCAACGCTCGACATCATCGAAAGCGGCGCGTTCGCGGGCGGCGGAAGTTTCAACTATATCATCATCGACAATGACGGCGCCGATGCGATCAACGGCGTGTTCGGTGACATCCAGAACGATTTCGCCTTCCTGACGCCGAGCGTCAGCTATACCGGGGGCGACGGCAACGATGTCCTGCTGACGCTGACCCCCAACAACACGCCGCCGCCGGTGGACGATTGCATCCGGGAAGATCGCACGCTGATCTGCACCGGCGACCAGTCGGACGGCATTGCGGTCGACGACAGCGACGCTGTCGATGCGCTGGTCGTGCGCGACCTGACGACCGATGTCGACATGACCGGCACCAATAGTGCCATCACTTTCGGCCGCAGCACCGGCCCGGTCTCGATCAGCGCCGACGAGACGGTGACGATCACGACCATGGGACGCGGCGTCGACGGTATCCAGGGACGGATCACCAGCACGAACAGCACCGCCGACCTCTCCATCGTTGCCAATGTCGATACGATCACGTCCGGCGGATCGGGTATTTTCGCGATCAATCGCGGCAGCGGCTACAGCAGCGTTACCTTCTCGGGCACGATCGTCACCGATCAAGGGTCGGGAATCTATCTGTCAGGCTCGGATGGTGGCGACGCCACAGTCGAATTTACGTCGGGCCTGATCGATCAGCTCGAAGACAATGACCCGTCCCGCCTGGGCTCGGCGGGATCGGGTATTCTGGTTGACCGAAATCTCGGTCCCGGACTGAATACGGTCTCGATCGCCGGTGATATCATCAATCGGCAGGTCAACGGACCGGGTATCTTCGTTCAGAATATTGCAGGCGGCCGCAACCTCGTAAGCCAGACGGGTGGCACCATCCGGACGATCGCAGACGGTTCGCCGGGGATTCTCGCCGAAGGCGTCACCAACTCCCAAGCCGGGAACGAGATTGGGCAACTCGCCGATATCATGGTTTCCGGCGAGATTTTGACCGAAGGTGCGCGCGGCCCTGCGACCAACATCCTGTTCGACGATGACCGGACTCAATTCCTCGATGCGAACGGCATTCTGCTCGCGGCCTTCGCTATCAATCCGGGCGATGTGCTGAACGGCGGCACCAATCCGACCGCGAATATCGAGATCACCGAGACGGGACGCATCTTCACGGAGAATTCCGCCGGAATCGCGCTCTACACGGAGAGCTTTACCGACGAGGACGACACGTTCGTTCCCATTCCGGTCGATGTCACCCTGACCGTTGCAGGCGAGATCGCCCGCGCGGATGGGGCCGATCTCGCGATCGATCTGTGGGACGGTAATGACACGATTGTCGTGCGGACCGGCGGCCTGGTCGACGGCTCGATCGCCACCGGCGCTGGCAGCGATATCGTGACGCTTCCCAATGGCACCGTCACCGGCACGGTCGATCTCGGCGCCGGGAACGACCAGTTCAACCTGACCGCGCTCACCAGCACCATCGTCACCGATGGCGGAGCGGGTATGGACCGGGCGGTATACGCCACTGCGGCGGGATCGGACGACGAGATCGACCTCAACGATTTCGCCTTCACGAGTATCGAAAGGTTCCTCCAGTTCGGCACGGGCACGCTCCGCATCAACGAGGCCGGATCGGTGTTCGATAGCTATCAGGTCAGCGTCGGGCAGGTTTTGGTGAATGCCGACCAGTCGGCCGTCGATTTCCTCGTGCAGAATTTCGCGCGCCTCGGCGGCACGGGCACGGTCGGCAACCTGACCCTCAACACCGGCACCTTGGCCCCTGGCGCATCGATCGGCACGCTGACGGTGAACGGCGACCTGGTGCTCGACGCCGCCTCGACGTTCGAGGTGGAGGTCGATGACATGGGCAATGGCGACCTTGCGATCGTCAACGGCTCGGTGACGCTGGGCGGGGCGACGCTGAACGTGCTCGAGACGGGCGACTTCGCCGGCGACGATCCGTTCAACTATCTGATCATCGACAATGACGGCAGTGACGCGGTGACGGGGACGTTCGGGAC
>NZ_CAKZNF010000074.1 GCF_937129435.1 uncultured Parasphingopyxis sp.
CTGATGATGTCGACCAACAACATCCTCTCGCCCGCCAACGGCAAGCCGATCATCGTGCCTTCGCAGGACATGGTTCTCGGCATCTATTATCTGTCGATGGACCGCGAAGGCGAGCCCGGCGAGGGTTCGATCCTCGCCGACATCACCGAGGTGCATCAGGCGCTCGAGGTCGGCGCGGTCACGCTCCACTCGAAGATCACGACCCGGGTCCCGCAGACCGACGAGGACGGCAATGAGTATCTCATGCGCGTCGAGACGACGCCGGGCCGGATGCTGATCGCCGAGAAGCTGCCGAAGAGCCACAAGGTGCCGTTCGAAACGATCA
Organism: uncultured Parasphingopyxis sp.; assembly: GCF_937129435.1. Classification (GTDB taxonomy): domain Bacteria; phylum Pseudomonadota; class Alphaproteobacteria; order Sphingomonadales; family Sphingomonadaceae; genus Parasphingopyxis. The sequence goes on from NZ_CAKZNF010000074.1 coordinate 326, forward strand.
ACAAGCTTCTCACCAAGAAGGAGATCGGCGACGTTATCGATATCGTCTATCGCCACACCGGGCAGAAAGACACGGTCCTGTTCGCCGACGGCATCATGGCATTGGGCTTCCAGCATGCATGCAAGGCCGGCATCTCGTTCGGCAAGGACGACATGATCATCCCGGACGCCAAGGAAGGCCTGGTGGAGGAAACGCGTGCGCTGGTCGCCGATTACGAGCAGCAATATCAGGACGGCCTGATCACGCAGCAGGAGAAGTACAACAAGGTGATCGACGCCTGGAGCCGTTGCGGCGACCAGGTCGCGGACGCCATGATGGACGAAATCCGCGCCACGCCGAAGGACGAGGACGGCCGCGAACGCGAGATCAACTCGATCTACATGATGTCGCACTCCGGCGCCCGTGGTTCGCCCGCCCAGATGAAGCAGCTCGCCGGCATGCGCGGCCTGATGGCCAAACCGTCGGGCGAGATCATCGAGACGCCGATCCTGTCGAACTTCAAGGAAGGCCTGACCGTTCTTGAATATTTCAACTCGACCCACGGCGCCCGCAAGGGCCTTGCCGATACGGCGCTCAAGACGGCGAACTCGGGCTATCTGACCCGCCGTCTCGTCGACGTGTCGCAGGACTGCACGATCGTCGAGGAAGACTGCAAGACGAAGAAGTCGCTGGAAATGAAGGCGATCGTCCAGGGCGGTTCGACCATCGCAACGCTCGCCGAGCGTATCCTGGGCCGCACGGCGGCCGAGGACATCGCGGGCGGCAAGGACGACGAGATCATCGTCAAGGCCGGAACCCTGATCGACGAGCCGATGGCGCAGGCGATCGAGGATTCGGGCGTCCAGTCCGTCCAGATCCGCTCCCCGCTGGTCTGCGAATCCAAGGTCGGCGTCTGCGGCAAATGCTACGGTCGTGACCTCGCGCGCGGCACCCCGGTGAACATCGGCGAGTCGGTGGGCGTCATTGCCGCCCAGTCGATCGGCGAGCCGGGCACGCAGCTGACGATGCGGACCTTCCACATCGGCGGTGCGGCGCAGCTCAACGAGCAGTCGAACCTCGAAGCGCCTGCCGACGGCAAGCTCGAATATCGCGATCTCAATCCGATCAACGACAGCAAGGGCCGCAAGCTCGCCCTGTCGCGCTCGGGCGAACTCGCGATCCTCGACGAGGACGGCCGCGAAGTCGGCGTGTTCCGTATTCCCTACGGCGCGCGCCTGCTTCACGACGAAGGCCATGTCGTTTCCAAGGGCGACCGGATCGCCGAGTGGGATCCGAGCTTCGCACCGGTCATCACCGAAAAGGGTGGCGTGGTGAAGCTGCAGGACGTCGTGGACGGCCGCACGGTCAAGGAAGAGACCGACGAGGCGACGGGCATCACCCAGCGCGTCGTGACCGAGGACCAGGCCAAGTCCAAGAAGGACGACCTCAAGCCCCGCATCACGCTGCTCGACGAGGACAGCGGCGAGGCGGCGGTCTACCGCCTGATCCCCGGCGCGGTCATCTCGGTCGAGGACGGCCAGCAGCTGAACGAAGGCGATATCGTCGCCCGACTTCCTCGCGAAGCCGCCAAGACGCGTGACATCACCGGCGGTCTGCCGCGTGTCGCCGAGCTGTTCGAGGCCCGCGTGCCGAAGGACAATGCGGTGATCGCCAAGATCGACGGCCGCGTCGAGTTCGTCCGCGACTACAAGGCCAAGCGCAAGATCGCGATCGTTCCGGACGAGGGCGATCCGGTCGAATATCTGATCCCCAAGACCAAGATCATCGACGTGCAGGAAGGCGATATGGTGAAGAAGGGCGACGACCTTGTCGCCGGTTCGCCCGATCCGCACGACATTCTAGAGGTCATGGGTATCGAGGCGCTGGCCGAGTATCTCGTGGCGGAGATCCAGGAGGTCTATCGTCTGCAGGGCGTGAAGATCAACGACAAGCACATCGAGACGATCGTTCGTCAGATGCTGCAGAAGGTCGAGATCACCGAAAGCGGCGATTCCACCCTGCTTCCGGGCGAGCAGATCGACCGCGAAGAGATGGACGAGATCAACGCGGAGCTGAAGAAGTCGCGCAAGAAGCCGGCGGAGGGCAAGCCCGTTCTGCTCGGCATCACCAAGGCGTCGCTGCAGACCCGCAGCTTCATCTCGGCAGCCTCGTTCCAGGAAACGACGCGCGTGCTCACCGAAGCCGCGGTTCAGGGCAAGTCGGACACGCTCCTTGGTCTCAAGGAGAATGTGATCGTCGGCCGCCTGATCCCGGCCGGCACGGGTGCGGGCATGAACCGCATGCGTGTCACCGCCTCGTCCCGCGATGCGGCCCTTCGCGCCCAGCAGAAAAAGCTGCAGGAAGCGATAATCGCAGCCCAGACGGCCGAGGAAGAGCATGAGGCCGAAATGAAGCAGGATCCCGCCGCCTCGACCGGGGACGATCCGATCGCCGAGGTCGTGGCCGAAGGCGAGAATGCGGGCGAACAGCCGGAAGAATAGGCTCGTTCGTCAGCAACATGAAAAAGCCCCGCCGGAGCGATCCGGCGGGGCTTTTTGTTGGCATTATTGGCGCCACGCAACGTTCGCGCCGAAGCCAGGCGCGGAATATCCTCGCTTTTGCCGTCTCGTCGAGGCTAGGTCAGACGCGAGGCAATTGGGGAGCACGGCACCGATGGAAATGCATCTCTGGCTCGGCTTCGCCGCCGCTTCGTTCGTGCTCGCGATCGTTCCGGGACCCGGAGTGGCCAGTATCGTCGGTTTCGCAATGAGTTCCGGCCAACGCGTCGCATTGATCTCCGTCGCGGGCATGGCGCTCGGGAACACCATAGCTATCAGCGTATCGATGGCCGGCGCAGGAGCAATCCTTGCGACCTCGGCGATCGCCTTTACCGTCCTGAAATGGACAGGCGCGCTTTACCTGATCGCAATCGGCGTGATCGCGATCCTCCGAAGCCGGGAAACGCGGCGGGCGGAGATGCCGTCGAGGCCAATTTCTGGCCGGACGGCATTTCTCGCCAATGTCCTTGTCGGGACCTTCCATCCCAAGACAGTCCTGTTCTTCGTCGCCTTTGCCTCGCAGTTCATATCGGTCGACCGACCCTTCCTTCCCCAGGCGGCGATTCTGATCGCGACCTTTACGGCAATCGCAGCGGTGACCGACACGGCCTATGCCATCGGCGCCTCGCGCGCGGCGCATGCGATGCGAAATTCCAGATTGCGCCGCTGGTTGCAGCGTGCCGGTGGCGGCGTGTTGATCGCCGCAGGCGTCGCTACCGCCGCAACGCGGCGGTAGCCGCCGGCTAGTCGAAGAAATCCGACAGGAACGACCGCTTGCGCCGTTGGCCGTGATGGCCGCCGCCGCGATAGCCGCGATCGTCGTCGCCATAATAGCCGCGCTCCGGCCGGCGCACCGTTTCGACGCCGCGGGCGGGCATTCCGCTGCCCGGCATCTGCTGCATCTGTTCGCTGTTCCGCTCGATGATCTTGTCGAGTTCGCCTCGATCGAGCCATACGCCGCGGCATTGCGGGCAATAATCGATTTCGACCCCCTGCCGGTCGCTCAGCGCCAGCCCCGTTTTGCAGACGGGGCAGAGCATCGACGATACGGTTGCTTCATCGCGCATTGTCTTCAGTCTCCTTACTTCGATTGGGTCCCCGACAGTTCCGATCCCAGCTTCAGGACCTTGCCGCCATCCTCCTGCCTGATCAGATAGGCAGGATTTTCGGAATCGCCATCCCGCGTGATCTCTTCGCCCTTCAGCATCCGTGTGACCTTGCGTTCGAAGCGCTCCGCGACCTGCCCCCTGCCCTTGCCGCTGCCCCAGTCCCATTCGACATGCTGGTCCTTCTGAAAGCTGTTCGATCTCGCCATGATGGTCTCCTTCGGGAGAAAGAACGGCGAACGGCGCGGCCGCGTTCCCATTGGCCTTTCCCGCGCAATTCTCTATCTGCCTGCCGATGGATGTGAGCGATCTGCGCATTGCCCTCTTCAGCGGCAATTATAACTATGTCCGGGATGGCGCGAACCAGGCGCTGAACCGGCTGGTCGGCTATCTGCTGCGCCAAGGCGCGGCCGTGCGGATCTACTCGCCGACGGTCGAGGAACCCGATTTCGAGGCGACAGGCGATGTCGTCGACGTCCCCGCCCTCCCCCTGCCCGGCCGCGGCGAATATCGGGCGCCATTGCGGCTGCCCGGCAGAATAAGGCGCGACATTGCCGACTTCGCGCCGAACATCTTCCACGTCGCCAGTCCGGAAATCCTCGGCCATCGCGCCGTGACGCTGGCCCGCCGCTGGGACGTGCCGGTCGTCGCTTCGGTCCATACCCGGTTCGAGACCTATCCGCGCTATTACGGCCTGGCATTCCTCGAGCCGCTGACGCTCGCCATCCTGCGCCGGTTCTATCGCCGCTGCGATGCGATTTTCGCGCCGTCGGATTCGATGGCGCAGATCCTGCGCGAGCAGCGGATGAGCTATGATGTCGGCATCTGGACGCGCGGGATCGATCGGGAGGTGTTCAACCCAGGCCGCCGCGATCTCGAATGGCGGCGGGGCCTTGGAATCAACGACGACGAAGCCGTGATCGGGTTCGTCGGACGGCTCGTGATGGAGAAGGGCCTCGACGTGTTCTCCGACACGATCGACCATCTCAAGCAGCGCGGCGCGCCGCACCGCGTGATCGTCGTCGGCGAAGGGCCGGCGCGCGAATGGTTCGAACGGCGGCTGCCCGATGGCGTCTTCGTCGGCTTCCAGACCGGCGCCGATCTCGGCCGCGCAGTCGCGTCGATGGATATGCTCTTCAACCCCAGCGTCACCGAAACCTTCGGCAATGTAACACTGGAGGCAATGGCGGCGGGCTTGCCCGTTGTGGCAGCCCGCGCGACGGGCAGCGAGAGCCTCGTCACCGACGGTGTGACCGGCAAGCTGATCCGCCCCGGCGCGATCGATGCGTTCGCCGATGCGCTCGCCCATTATTGCGCCGATAAAGACGCGCGCGCGGCGGCGGGCCAGGCCGGGTGTGAGGCGAGCGAGCGATATGGCTGGGACCAGGTGAACCAGGCGTTGGTCGACGGCTATCTGCGGATCGTCCGCCAGCACGAGGCAGGAGGAGCGACGCCGCCCCGCAGCACGGCGCCCTGATCGATCGATGGCCGATCTCTTCGCCTCCGACGAGACCGACGACGCGACCGCCGATGCCGCGCCACTCGCTGATCGGCTTCGCCCGCGAACGCTAGGGGAAGTCGTGGGACAGGAGCATCTCACCGGCCCCGACGGCACGATCGGCCGGATGGTCGCGGCCGGAAAGCTCGCATCGCTCGTCCTCTGGGGACCGCCGGGCACGGGCAAAACCACCATCGCCCGGCTGCTCGCCGATGCGGTTGGGCTGCGCTTCGTGGCGATTTCAGCGGTCTTTTCCGGCGTTGCCGATTTGAAGAAGGCCTTTGCCGAGGCCCGGCAGATGGCGGGCACGGGCAAACGCACATTGCTCTTCGTCGACGAGATTCACCGCTTCAATCGCACGCAGCAGGACGGCTTCCTGCCCTATGTCGAGGATGGCACGGTGACGCTAGTGGGCGCGACGACGGAGAATCCGAGCTTCGAGATCAACGCCGCCTTGCTGAGCCGGGCGCAGGTCGTGATCCTGAACCGGCTCGACGCCGAAGCGCTCGGCACGTTGCTGGATCGCGCCGAAGAGCAGGAGGGAATTGCCCTCCCCCTAACCGCCGAAGCCCGACAGGCGCTGATCGCCTCGGCCGACGGAGACGGGCGCTTCCTGCTCAACCAGGCCGAAACGCTGTTTTCCATCGGCGCGGAGGAACCGCTCGATCCCGCTGCGCTGGCCGATTTCCTCCACCGCCGCGTCGCCGTCTACGACAAGGACCGCGAAGGCCATTACAACCTGATTTCCGCGCTCCACAAATCGATGCGCGGTTCGGATCCCCAGGCATCGCTCTACTATCTCGCGCGCATGCTGACGGCGGGCGAAGAGCCGCTTTACGTCCTGCGCCGGATCACCCGCTTTGCCAGCGAGGATATCGGCCTCGCCGACCCGCAGGCGCTCGTCCAGTGTCTTGCCGCCAAAGACGCTTACGAGTTTCTCGGCAGCCCCGAAGGCGAGCTTGCCATCGTGCAGGCCTGCCTCTACTGCGCCACCGCGCCCAAATCGAACGCCGCCTATGCCGCGCAAAAGGCGGCCTGGCGATCGGCGAAGGAGACGGGTTCGCTGATGCCGCCGATGAACATCGTCAACGCGCCGACCAAGCTGATGAAGGATGTCGGCTACGGCAAGGGCTATGCCTATGACCATGACGACCCCGAGGGCTTCTCCGGCGCAGACTACTGGCCGGACGAGATGGACCCGCAAAACTATTACCGGCCCCGAGAGCGCGGATTCGAGGCGAAGGTCGCCGAACGAATTGCCTATTGGGAACGACTTAGGGCGGAACGAAACGATTGATTCGCGCTTTTCTCCTGTAGGGTTTAGGATGCGCGTCGCGACATTCGAATCTGTTAAACAGGGGAACGCACCATGAATTTCGATCTCGAGAGAGACATTAACTGGGAGCTTGTGTGGGAATGGGGATTCAAGATCCTCGCCGCCCTCGCGATTCTGCTCATCACCCATTTCATCGCCAAGGGCGTCAAATGGGCCATCGCCAAGATGGTCGACCGCGTGCCGGCCTTGCAGAAACACAGCACTGCCGAGCCGGGGGAGACCGTCGGTAGCCAGATCGGCACCCTCGCCTACTGGATCGTCTGGCTCGTCGGTCTTGTGGTTGCGCTGCAGCCGCTCGAACTTTCCGGCGTGCTCGATCCCGTCCGCGAACTGACCACGGGCATCTTCGGTTTCCTGCCGAACATCCTCGCCGCAGGCCTGATCCTGTTCTTCGGCGTGATCGTCGCGACCATCGTGCGCCGCATCGTAGAAACCGCGCTGGCCGCGATCAATGCCGACGGGTGGTTCGCCAAGGCCGGTGCTGGCAACATCACCGGGGCCGACGCCGTCCCGGCCTCCGATGCCTCCGGCGCCGCGCATACGACGCTCAGCAAGGCGATTGGTATCATCGTGTTCGTCCTGATCATCATTCCGGTCGCGACGGCAGCGCTTGAAGCGTTGCAGCTCGACTCGATCTCGACGCCGCTGATCGCGATCCTGCAGGATGTCGCCTATTTCATCCCGCGCGCCATCGCCGCGACGCTGATCCTCGGCGTGGCCTATTTCATCGGCCGCTGGGTGAAGGGCTGGCTGCAGCAGGTGCTCGAGGCGCTCGGTCTCGACAATGCCGCTTCGGGCTCGGGTCTGCTTCCCGGTTCGGTAAGGCTGACCCGCGTCATCGGCACGGTTGCGTTGACCGCGATCATGCTCGTTGCCGCCATGGCCGCGATCGAGGTGCTGGAAATCCGCACGCTCGAAGCCATGGTTGCCGAAGTCGTCGCACTGGGCGGCCGGGTGATCTTCGGCCTGGTGATCATCGCCGTGGGCATCGTGCTCTCGCGCGTGCTCGTCAGCATCATGTCGAGCGGCACCGGCGAGACCGGCATGCTGGCGACGCTGCTGAAGTATCTGATCATCGCGCTGTTCGTCGCCATGGGCCTCAAGTTCATGGAGATTGCCGACGAGATCGTCGTGATCGCCTTCGGATCGATCGTGATTTCGGCAGCCGTGGCCGCCGCGATCGCCTTCGGCCTTGGCGGTCGCCCGACGGCCCACAAGCTCCTCGAGCGGTGGACCGACGGCGAAGCCACGAAGAAGAACCCGGGCGACACCACGCCTCCCGGGATCTAGTGCGGACGTTTCGCCGCTTCGCCTGTTTCGACTGGTCGGGACAGGCGGTGGCGAGACCGGCCGGCATCCAGCTGGCCATGACGAGGGCGGGAGCCGATGCTCCCGCCCTTGTTGCGTCGGGGCATGTGTCGGGCCGATGGTCCCGTGCGAAAGCGCTGGGCTGGCTTCACGAATGCGCGGCCGAAAAGGCCGACATGCTGATCGGTTTCGATTTCTCGACCGCCCTGCCCTTCGCCGATGCCGATGCCTATTTCCCGGGCCTGAAGGACAATCCGGGAGACGCCAAGGCGCTCTGGGCGATGGTCGACCGGCTCTGTCTTGACGAACCGCACCTCGCCGCCAATGCCATTCCCGCCCATCCCGAATTGTCCGCGCATTTTCGCCAGCGCGAAGCCGGTGCGACGCTGACCGGCGATCGCTTCGAAGCCGGGCTGGGCCGGCTTCACATCACCGAGCGGGCCTGCCGCGAGCAGGGCAAGGGCAATGCCGCTTCCTGTTTCAACCTGATCGGCGCCTCGCAGGTCGGCAAATCGAGCCTGACCGGCATGCGCGTACTCCATCGCCTCGCCGGCGCCATTCCGGTCTGGCCGTTCGATCCCGTGCCCGAACGCGGCCCGATGCTGGTCGAAATCTATACCGGCATCGCGGCTCGGGCGGCGGGGCTGACCGGAACGACCAAGGTGCGCGATGGTCAAGCGCTCGACCGCGCCTTATCTTCGCTGGGCAGCGCGCCCCACACGCCCCTCCCTCGCTATGACGACCATGCAACTGATGCGATGCTGGGCGCGGCCTGGCTGCGGCAAGCAGCGGAAGAGGCGGCGCTATGGTCGCCCGCCGGGATGACAGCGGAGCTCCGCCGCACCGAAGGCTGGACTTTCGGCGTCGCCTGACGGACTGCTGATAGGCGAGAGGAGAGCCCGCCATGCCCGAAACCCTACCCCCGGTCCGCCGCATCGTCACCGGCCACGATGCCGATGGCCGTGCGATCATCCAGGAAGACGGCGCCCCGCCCCGCGCGCAACGTTTCGGCGACGACGACCGCGCAACGCAGTTCGTCGAACTGTGGAACACCCGCGCGACGCCCGCACCCATCGACGCGGCATCGGGCGAGCCCTCCGAGGACGGCATCAACCTCCATCCGCCCGCCAATGGCACCCGCATCAGGATCGTCGATTTCGCGCCCGAGGATCCCGACGCGATCGTCCCGCCGGAAGCGGCAAAGGCGGCTTTCACCGCGATCGGCGCGGCCGACGCCCTTCGCCATGAAGGCGAAGCGCCGCGTCACCCCTTCATGCATCGTACCGAATCGATCGACTACGGGATCGTTCTGGAAGGCGAGATCACGTTGCTCGTCGAAAATGGCGAAACCGTCGTCCGCGCCGGCGATATCGTGATCCAGCGCGGCACCAGCCATGCCTGGTCGAACCGGTCGGGCAAGCCGTGCCGCGTCTGCTTCGTGCTGATCGATGGCGAATTCGATCCCGCGCTTGGCTTCTGAAACGCTCTGGATTTCACCGCCGCTTTGCCGCATAGGCGCGGCGCATGGCCCCGGGCCGGATTAGCTCAGCTGGTAGAGCAACCGCCTTGTAAGCGGTAGGTCGTCCGTTCGAGTCGGACATCCGGCACCATACAGTCTTCAAATGCGAAAGCGTGATCGAGCGCTCATCGGTCGCGTTGACGCGGGCGAAACAGACAGCCGCGAAGGTCATCTGCGAGGTTCCGTACGATTCTGCGCGGCCCAAAGAGGAATGCGATCCCTGCCCGACGTCGCCTGGGCCTTTGCAGGCGGTTTTCGCTCGCCTACGCTCAAGGCTCACCAAAGGGACAAGCAATATGCGATCGATCACGACATTGGCCGCGGCCATCTTACTCTTTGGCAGTCCTGCGCTGGCGCAGCCATCGGACAATGTTGCCGATACGACGGCCGAGGCGACGCAGGGTATCGGCCCCGGTGCGCGGCCGGTCGGTGCGCAATGGAGCCGCAGTCCGGTCGTCGCACCCAATGGCATGGCGGCCACCGCACATCCGCTGGCGACCCAGGTCGCGCTCAATATCCTGCAGGACGGCGGAAGTGCGGTCGATGCGGCGATCGCGGCCAATGCCGCGCTCGGCCTGATGGAACCGACGGGGAACGGCATCGGCGGCGACCTGTTCGCGATCGTCTATGACCCTGAAACCGAACAGCTTTACGGCATCAACGGTTCCGGCCGATCGCCCGCCGGGCAGACGCTGGATCAGCTACGCGAGCGGCTCGGCCCCGACGCGACGTCGATTCCGCCGGTCGGGCCGCTTCCGGTCACAGTGCCGGGTACCGTCGATGCATGGTTCGCACTGCACGAGCGTTTCGGCCGGTTGCCGATGGCGCAGAACCTAGCCCCGACGATCCGCTACGCGCGAGAGGGCCATCCGCTCGCCCCCGTCATCGCCATGTATTTCGGCCGCAACCTCACCCGCTTTGAGGAGAACCAGCAACGGTACGGCTTCGATTTCGACAATGGCCGCGCAACCTATTTCGCGGGTGGCGCACCGGAACCCGGCGACACGTTCCGCAACCCGGATCTGGCGGACACGCTCGAGAGAATCGGCGCGAACGGCCGGGACGAGTTCTACGAAGGCGAGACCGCGCGGACGATGGTCGATTATCTGCGCCGTCAGGGCAGCGCCTTCACGCTCGACGATTTTGCCACCCACGAAAGCGAATGGGTCGACGTCGCCTGCGTGGCCTATCGCCGGGGTTACGAACTGTGCGAGTTGCCGCCGAATTCGCAAGGCTTCGCGGCCCTGCAGATGGTCAACATCCTGCGCAACGTCGATCTGTCGCAATGGGAGCGCGGCTCTCCGGAGGTGCTGCACTACATCACCGAAGCGAAGCGGCTGGCGTTCGAGGACGTGGCGCGCTTCTACGCCGACCCCGCCTTCTCGGCCGCACCCGAAGGCCTGCTGACGCCAGAATACGGCCGCGCCCGCTTTTCCGAAATCGATCCGGCGCGCGCCACACCCGCCTTCTCCCCCGGCACGCCGGACGCCCCCGAACTCGAAGGGCCGGGCGATACCACCTATCTCACCGTCGCCGATTCGAGCGGCATGATGGTGAGCCTGATCCAGTCCAATTATCGCGGCATGGGCAGCGGGCTCGTCGCCGACGGGCTGGGCTTCATGTTCCAGGATCGCGGCGAACTCTTCAGCCTCGATCCAGACCACCCCAATGCCTATGAGCCGGGCAAACGGCCGTTCCACACGATCATTCCGGCCTTCGTCATGCACGACGGCGAACCCTTTATGAGCTTCGGGCTGATGGGTGGCGGGATGCAGCCGCAGGGCCATGTCCAGATCCTCGTCAACCTGGTCGATTATGGCATGAACCTTCAGGAAGCGGGCGATGCGGCGCGGCTGATGCACGACGGCGGCCGCCAGCCGACCGATGCGTTGAGCGGCAGCGCCGCGGACACCGTCCCGATCGACGATCTCGGCACGCTCTATGTCGAACCCGGCGTGCCGGCCGAGACCATCGAGGCGCTGCGCGCGATGGGGCACAATGTCGAGGTCGAGGAGACGGGCATGCCCTTTGGCGGCTATCAGGCCATCGCCCGCCATCCCGAGACCGGCGTCTATATCGGAGCCACTGAGATGCGAAAGGACGGGCAGGCTGCCGGGTGGTAGGCTGATCACGGCCCATTCCGGAGGAAAACAGTCGGGCAGAAACTCTCTTGGTACCGGCGCGGCGGCCGGGGATCGGTCGCTGGAGGCCCTAGCAGGAGCGCAACGCTTCGTTCGCCCGGGCATAGGTGTCGCCGCGATCGAAATCGGACATTTCGCCTCGCGCGTCCAGAGCGTCGAAACGTTCGATCGTCTGGCGAAAATAACGACAGGCAGCGGCCTGGTTGCCGGCACGAACATGAATGTCGCCCAGACCGTTCAGCTGGATCGCAACGTCACGGAAGTATCCCTGCTGGTCCGGCTGCATACGCGACAGTCTTTGCCGAATGGCGAGCGATGCTTCCGCCGATGCAATCGCCTCGGGAAATCGGCCGGCCGACGAGAGGGTAAGGCCGCGCTGGCCGCCGATCACCGCGAGCAATCTGAGCGTGCCCTCGTCGTCGGGATCGGCTTCGACCAGTCGTTCCACGATCGCATAAGCCTCATCGAGTGCGGCGACCGCGTCGTCGACACGATCGAGTTCGTCGAGCGTCCCACCACGCGACCAGTGGACCAAGGCGAGGTCGCGCCGAATATTGGGATCGTTCATACCGGCGCGCCTCGCGGACTGGAGGATCGAGATAGCGCGTTCGTAATCCTCGTTGGCCGCCGATAACTCATCCAGATAATAGCGCGTGTCTCCACGAAGACGCAGCGCAAGCGCGCGCAGCCGCGTAACGTCGCGCGTGCGCCGCCTGTCAGGCGACATCGATTCCAACGCCGCGATCGCGCCGCTAAATGCGTCGAACGCAGTATCGAGATTATCGAGCCAGTATTGACTGTTCGCCTGTGCGATAAGTGCCTGTGCACGGCGCTGGATACAGTCGTCGCCCTCTCCGCAAACCCTCTCCAATATGGGCGCAATGCTGTTGGCGATTTCCAGGCCCCGCTCCATGTCGTCGCTCGTCTGAACGACAAAGATCGACCGTGCATATCGAAGATCCGCGAGCGCGAGCGCCACCTCCCGATCGTCCGGTATCTCCTGGTGAAGCGCCGTGAGGATGGTGTCGGAACGCTCATAGTTTCGCTCGGCGGCTTCGCGCAGCCCGAGATTGCCCCCACCGGCGCCGCCCATCACATCGGCGAGCCGCATGAATCCGCGCCCGGCATCCAGCCGGACGCTGGGCGGTGCGTCCGGATCCGACGCAAGCGCATTGAGATATTCCTGCGCGGTCGATGCCAGCATGCGCCTCGCCGAAGTCGACCCCGGGATCGCGTCAACCTCGTCATATATGTCGAACAACAATCTGTTCGACAGGGAGCGTATCTGGTCGAATCGCTCTTCGGCCTGCGCCTGCGCGACCCGGGCGCGCTGGAAACCGATCGATGTCGCTATGAGCCCGCCAACGAGGAGAACGAGCATCGCTGCGGCGACCGCGACCGCCAATTTGCGCCGCTTCAGGAATTTGACAATGTGATAGCCGCGCCCGCCCTCGCGCGCAGCCACCGGGCGGCCGTCGCGCAATCGCTGAACGTCGTCGATCAGCGCATCGGCGGAACGGTAGCGCTGTTCGGGGTCCTCCGCCGCCGCCCGGCCGATCACGGCGGCGATGTCGCTATCGCCCTCGTCCGGTTCCATGAGAAGCGCCAGCACCTTGCCGAGCGAATAGATGTCGGTCAGCGTCGTCGCGGGTGCTCCGTATTTCCGCTCGGGCGCGGCAAAGCCGGGGGTCATGCTCAGCGCGATGACCTCCTGTTCGGGCTCGGCATCGACCTGTTCCAGTTCGGTCGGCTTGGCGATGCCGAAATCGATGAGCTTGGGCTGCCCGTCGGGCGTCACGAGAATGTTGGCCGGCGTAATATCGCGATGGATGACGAGATTCTGGTGTGCGAAGCGGACGGCGCCGCAAACCTGTTCGAACAGCGCAAGCCGTGCGTCGCGATCGAGGTCTTGCTCGGCGGCCCAGCGATCGATCGGCATGCCATCGATCAGCTCCATGACGATATAGGGACTGCCGCCCTCCATCGTGCCGCCGTCGTAGAGCCGCGCGATATGGGGGTGCGAGAGGTTCGCGAGCAATTGCCGCTCGCGCTCGAACCGGTCCTTCAGCGCGCCGCCAAGTATGCCGGGCCGGACGATCTTGATCGCGACTTCATGATCGAAATCGCCGCTGTCGCGTACCGCGCGATAAACCGCGCCCATACCGCCTTCGCCCAGCGCCTCGACGATACGATAGGCGCCGACTTGCTCGGGCGCGGGCGCGTCGGTGACGACATGGGCGACGCCGCCAGTCGGCAGCCAGTCGCCCTGCTCGTCCACCGCGCCAAGTAGCCTGAGCGTGCGTTGCCGCAGCGCGTCATCGCCATCCGTTTCGCGCCGGACAAAGGGTTCGCGTTCCTCCGGGTCGAACCGAAGCGCTTCTTCGAGAAGAGCCAGCGCGCGCTCTTCGACGCCGGCATCCATGGTTACGCCGCCGCGTCGATCGCGTCGACGAGCCAGGCCCGCGCCGCGTTCCAGCGCCGCTTGACGGTCGGTTCGGACAGGCCGGTGACGATCGAAACATCGGCCACCGTCATCCCGCCGAAATAGCGCATCTCGACGATATAGGCCTTTTCCGTGTCGATCGCCGACAGCCGCTGCAGCGCGTGGCTCAATTGCAGCAAATCCTCACGCGGACGTTCGGCGATGTTGGTCACCAGCGTGACGCGCCGGTGCGCGCGCTTGTTCGCCTGCTTGGCCCGCGCGTGGTCGATCAGGATACGGCGCATCAGCCGCGCCGACAGCGCCTTCACATGGGCCCGGTCCTGCAACTCCAGGCCATCGATGCCGATCAGGCGCACCACCGCCTCGTTGACGAGATCGCCGATCGTCAGGGTTACATGGCCCTCGCCGCGCAGAATCTCCGAGGCTGTCCGCTCCAGCCAGCCGTGCAGCTGCTCTATCAGCGTGTTGCGCGCCTCTTCGTCACCGCGGCGCCACAGCGCTACCAGCGTTCCATTTTGCGTCTGAGACTCGATCACATCGTCCCCCCAAACGTTTCCTTGCATATCGAGAGCCATAGGCAAATTCCCCCCAACCCTCGCAGATGACAACCCTTCGCGAATGCGGAAGCCATTGTCAAAAAAGCGGTATTCGGCAAGCGCTATTGTCGAGGCCAAGCATCGAAGGCATCATCTGTCATGGTTCCGGAAACGCCATTATGATCGCCGATTCCGCCTTCTGCGATGTGGATTATCACCGGCCGATATTGTTAGGATCGCGCAAGGAGGTTTCATGACGAACACGATACGAACGGAGTCGGAAAACAGGGCGCATGGCGGCGTGCAGGGCGTCTACAGCCATGACAGCGAGGCGACAGGGACGGCGATGACCTTCTCGGTCTTCGTCCCTCATCATGATGAAGGCGCGCGGCTGCCGGTCGTCTGGTATCTCTCCGGCCTCACCTGCAATCACGCCAACGTGACCGAGAAGGGCGAGTTTCGCGGCGCCTGCGCCGAACATGGCCTGATCTTCATCGCGCCGGACACCAGCCCGCGCGGCGAGGAGGTGCCCGACGACGAGGCCTATGATTTCGGCAAGGGCGCCGGCTTTTACGTCGATGCGACCGAGGAGCCGTGGTGCGAACATTATCGCCTGCGCAGCTATATCGAGGACGAGCTGCCGACGCTGATCGCCAAGGAATTCCCGATGGCCGATCTGCAGCGAGAGGGGATTATGGGCCATTCGATGGGCGGCCATGGCGCGCTGACCATCGGCCTGCGCAATCCGGACCGGTTCAAAGCCGTTTCCGCCTTCGCCCCGATCGTCGCGCCGCTCGAATGCCCATGGGGCGAAAAGGCACTGACCGGCTATCTCGGCGAAGATCGCGCGGCGTGGCGCGCCTATGACGCCTGTGCGCTGATCGCCGATGGCAACACGGTCGACGAACTGCTCGTCGACCAGGGAACCGCCGACCAGTTCCTCGACGAGCAACTCAAGCCCGAGCTGCTCGAAAAGGCCTGTGCTGACGCCGGGATCGCGCTCACGCTCAACCGGCGCGAAGGGTATGACCACAGCTATTATTTCATCTCGACATTCATGCTCGATCATATCGCCTGGCATGCCGAACGCCTGAAACGCGGTTGATTGCGCGTCTCGACAATTGCCGAAGACCCTTCGACAGGCTCAGAGTGAGCGCCTAGGATCGGCGCCATCTATTTCCATCAGGCGCATTGCAGGAGCCGCCGGTATGACAACGACGACGCCGAAGACCATGAGGGTTCTCGAGGTCCGTGATCTGGCACCGGGATTTTCGGGATGCGCGCTCACGGAACGTGACATGCCGAAGCCGGGCGATGGTGAGGCTCTGGTCGAAATCCGTGCGGCCGCTCTGGGCTTTCCCGACCTGCTGATGACCGAGGGCAAATATCAGCACAAACCCGATCTGCCCTTCGTGCCGGGCAGCGAATGCGCGGGGATCGTCGTCTCCACGGGTGGCGATGTGACGGATATCGCGCCGGGCGACGAAGTGGTCGTCATGTGCGGCACCGGCGGCTTCGCCGAATATGGTGTCTTTCCCGTAAGTGCATTGCGCCGGAAACCGGCCCCGTTCGATTTCGGTCAGGCCGCCGCGTTCAGCGCCGCTTATCTGACGGCCTATGTCTCGCTGGTCAGACGCGCGCATCTCCAGCCGGGCGAGTGGGTCCTCGTACATGGCGCGGCGGGCGGCGTCGGGCTGGCCGCGGTCGATCTCGCCAAGGCGCTGGGCGGCCGCGTCATCGCCGCTTCGGGGTCGGACGAAAAGCTCGCGGCCATCGAAAGGAATTATGCGCCCGATGCATGCCTGAACATTTCCGAGGGATTTCGCGAACGGGTCAAGCAGATTACCGGCGGCGGCGCGGACATCATCTACGATCCGGTCGGCGGCGATATATTCGACGAGAGCACGCGCTGCATCGCATTCGACGGGCGTTTGCTTGTTGTCGGTTTCACCTCGGGCCGGATCGCAACCGTCCCCACCAACATCCCGCTGATCAAGGGCTTTTCGGTCGTCGGGGTGCGCGCCGGCGAATATGGCCGGCGCTTTCCCGAGCGCGGACAGGAGAATTTCGCCGCGATCTGGGCGCTGGCCGAGGCGGGCCGGCTGACCCCGCACGTCCATGCCAGCCTGTCGCTCGATCGCTGGCGCGACGCGTTCGAGGAAATGCGAAATCGCCGCGTCGTCGGCCGCGTTGTGATCGCTCCGCACGATTGAGAATGCTGGCGCAGTCAGGCTGCTTCGGATAGACAGCTGCGATGACGAGGGGGTTCGTGCATGACGGATGACACGCCTGCTGGCTTTGCGCGCAAATGCCTGATCGTTCTGGCCTTTGTCGCGCTGGGCGCGGCGATCTACATGCTCGGCCAGCTATGGATGATGATCTTCGCCTCGATCGTCGTGGCAGTGATCGTTCGGGCCATGGCGAGACTGTTTCTGCGGTTCGGGATTCATGACGGGATCGCGGTGACGCTTGCCGTGCTGTCGTTGTTCGCGATCATCGCCGGGCTTGTCTGGATATTCGGAGGCCTGATCAGCGGCCAGTTCGTGGCGCTCGCGGAACGCATCCCCGAAGCGATCGACGCCACGCAGCGCCAGTTCGACAGCTGGGGGATCGACTATGATGTCGAACAGGCCAGCCGCGATCTCAGTGAACAGATCTCAGGCATGTCGGCGCGCGCCGGCGCGTTCGCGATGTCGGCCGGGGGCGTCATCACCAATATCGTCCTCGTACTGGCAGGCGCGGTCTTCTTCGCCGCCCAGCCCTCGCTCTATATCGAATCGATCCTGCGCCTCGTCCCGCGCGGCCGGGAAGCGGTGGCCCGCATCGCCATCGCCGACAGCGCCAAGGCGCTCGGCCTCTGGTTGCAGGCGCAGCTGCTCTCTTCGCTCACCGTCGCCATTCTGACGACGATCGGGCTCTGGGTCATCGGCGTCCCGTCCGCAACGGCGCTCGGCCTGATCGCCGGCGCGCTCGATTTCATCCCGTTCATCGGACCGGTCGTCGCCGGTATCCCGGCGGTGCTCGTCGCGTTCAGCGAAAGCCCGCAGACCGCGCTCTGGGTCGTCGTCCTGTTCCTGATCATCCAGCAGATCCAGGGCAATATCCTGCAGCCGCTGATCCAGAAACGCTCGGTCGACCTGTCGCCCGCCGTGCTGCTCTTTGCCGTTCTCGGCGCGGGCATGGTTTTCGGGATCATGGGTGTGATCCTGTCGGCGCCGCTGACGGTGGTCGGCTTCGTCCTCGTGCAACGCCTCTATATCGAACAGGTGCTCGGCAAGACCGCGAAGACGCCGGGGCCCGAGCCCGACGAAATCGAACAAGCATAAAACCAGTATAAAGAAGGAGATAACGCCATGTATTCGCACGTGATGGTCGGCAGCAACGATATCGAACGCTCGAAGCAATTTTACGACGCGACCTTCGGCGCCTTGGGAGGCAACCCCGGGATGCAGGACGACAAGGGCCGGCTGATCTACATGCACAATGGCGGCATCTTCCTCGTCACGCCGCCGATCGACGGTCAGCCGGCGACGCACGCCAATGGCGGCACGATCGGTTTTGCGATGGACAGCAACGAGCAGGCCGATGCCTGGCACAAGGCCGGTGTCGAAGCTGGCGGCACGGCGATCGAGGATCCGCCCGGTGTGCGCGAAAGCGGCATGGGCGATCTGTATCTCGCCTATCTGCGCGATCCCGACGGCAACAAGCTCTGCGCGTTGCGGCGGATCGGGTAGGAGTTTTCCGTCAGAATTTGGCTGGCGCCAAATCGACAATCAACGCCGAACAATCTCCATTTTCGGCGCCATAGCCCCGCTCAATGGCGTTGGCGCGGACCCGTTCAGGCTCGAGCACGTCGATGAACACGGCGAGCGCGGCATCGAGGTCGTGCTTCTTCCCGCAC
This sequence comes from uncultured Parasphingopyxis sp., assembly GCF_937129435.1. Classification (GTDB taxonomy): domain Bacteria; phylum Pseudomonadota; class Alphaproteobacteria; order Sphingomonadales; family Sphingomonadaceae; genus Parasphingopyxis. The sequence goes on from NZ_CAKZNF010000074.1 coordinate 18,651, forward strand.
AGGAAGAAATCGAGCGCGGCGTAGCGATGTTCGGGCCAGCTGTGGATCGAGATGTGCGATTCGGCGAGGAGGGCGACGCCGGTCACGCCCTGCCCTTCGCCGAACGGATGGACGTTGACCTCGAGCACCGTCGCCCCGGCCGCCTCGGCCGCCTCGCGCAGCGCCGTCGCGATCTCATCGGCATCGTCGAGCGGCCCCGCACAGCTGTGCAAGTCGGCAAGCAGGTGCATTCCCTCATAGGGTTCGGCGCTATGGTGTTCAGCCATCGTAGCGCCGCCATTCATCGGCAAAGGTGCGCACGAGCCGCTGATTGTCGAGCCGGTTGGGTTCGGCCGGCCGCCGGGCCATGTCGGGCGGAAAATCGAACAGCGCAGGCTCGCTCTCCTGCGTCACGAAGCGGCCGCCCGGCCGGATATTCGATTGTTCCGGCACCGCGCCATTGGCGGCGAGGATAAAGCCCCAATCGCCAAAGCTCGGCACATAAGCATGATAGGGCCGCGTTGCGAAACCCGATTCCTCCAGCGTCGCGGCGATCGTCCAATAGGCTTGCGGCGCGACGAAGGGGGAGCCGCTCTGCACGGACATCACAGCCCCCGGCGCGAGACGCGGGCGCAATGCGCTATAGAAGCTGGTCGAATAAAGTTTGCCGAGCGAGAAATCGGTCGGATCGGGAAAATCGACGATCACGGCATCGTAACTCCCTTCATCCTCGCGAACCCAGCGAAAGCCGTCGGCGTTGATCACCGTCATGCGCGGGTCGGTCAGCGATTCCTCGTTGAGCCGCGACAGCATCGGCGAATTGCGAAACAGCTCGGTGATCGCGGGATCGAGATCGACGAGCGTCACGCGTTCGACGCGCGGATCGCGCAGCACCTCGCGTGCGGCCAATCCGTCACCACCGCCGAGGATCAGGACATTGCGCGGCTCTTCCACCCGCCCGAGCACCGGCATCACCAGCGCCTCGTGATAGCGATACTCGTCGAGCGACGAAAATTGGAGATTCCCGTTGAGGAAGAGCGAGATGTTCTCTCCCCGGCGCGTGACCACGATCCGCTGATAGGGGGAGGAGACGGCATGGACGATCGGTTCTTCCAGGCTCGCCGTCTCGGCGAAGCGCTGGAACCGTTCGGAGCCGGCAAAACCCGCGATCAGCGACAGCGCCACGAGAATCCCCGCGAGCAGCTCCGGCGCGTATTTGCGCCGCGCCGGCTGGATCCAGACGAGCGCGATCGCGACGGCGGCGTTGGCGAAGCCGAACAAGAAACCCGTTCGCATCATGCCGATATAGGGCATCAGAATCAGCGGGAAGAGCAGCGATGCCGCGAGCGCGCCGACATAGTCGAAAGTCAGCACGGTGGAGACCGTCTCGCGGAAATCGAAATCGCGGCGCAGGATGCGCATCAGCAGCGGAATTTCGAGGCCGGAAAGGAAACCGATGCCGACGACCAGCGAGTAAAGCAGGATCCGGAAATAATCGACGACGGGAAACAGCAGGAACAGCAAGGCCGCCGCCCAGCCGCCGATCAGCGCGATCAGGATCTCGGCGCGGATGAACAGCCGCATCTCATCCTTGCGGACATAGCGCGAAACCCAGCTTCCCAGTCCCATCGAAAACAGGAAGACGCCGATGATCGTCGAAAATTGCATGACGCTGTCGCCGAGCAGGTAGCTGGCGATGGTCGAGGCAAGCAGTTCGTAGATCAGCCCGCACGTCGCCACGACGAAGACCGACGCGATCAGCGCCATCGCCATGGTGCGATTGTTCGCGGCCGGGCTATCGGTCGTTATCGTTGCCATGTCTCGATCCGGTGCAGCAACACCCGGCGTCCGGGCGGTCGAACGGGTGACGGTCTAAGAATGATCGGCAGATCAGCCAACGATGGCCGCGGCCACGATCACCGCCAGCCCGATGGCAACGCAACCGGCGAAGATCGCCACGGCGCTGTTTTGTTTCGTCTCGATCTCTTCCCACAAGCTGCCCGGCGTCAGCAGGTCGAGCAGGATGAAGGCAACGATCATCACGACGATGCCGATGCCCGCGTAGAGCAATGTCGCGCCGACGAGATACCAGCTGAACAGTTCCATAAATAGTCTCCCTTGATTCCGTTATTTGTGGCGCGGCCCGCCGCGACCGATGAAAACGCCGCCGGGTCCCCGTGCCCCGGAAGCGCGCTGCCCGTCGGCGAAGGGCGAATATCCGGCGAAGGACGCATAGGCGAAGCCCGAGGTGACGAGCAGGCACCAGGCGGCGAAAATCATGATTCCTCGGCTCATCGGATTATCCTCTCCCCTTAGTCGTCGTCATCGTCGTCTCCCGCAAAATCGCTGTCCGATTTCCGCCGGGACTCAAAACTCAGATGCCGGATCCAGACCCAGATCGCCGGCACGAAAACGACGATCAGCGCCAGGATGATGTTCGAATAGAATGTTGCGCCCCTGGCGATCGACACTTCGACGACGGCATTGCGGGTGGCGGCATATTGCCCTTCGAGCCATTGGCTGCCGGCAGCGTCGACCGTCAGGTCGTAGGTCCCGGCCGGAACCATCGAAAACTTGCTCGACGAGGAACGGCTGCCTTCGGTCCAGTTCCCCTCGGCGTCATATCCCGAATAATGTTCAACGACATTGCTGGCTTCGTAGACATCGCCGGTATCGCGATCGGTGAGCGTATAGGCGAGATCGATCCAGGCATTGTCGATGCCGGGTGCGCGTGCCGAAACGGTCACGGCCTGGCGCGGCCGGGTGAGTTCGATCGGCCCGATCTTCGCGCTCTGCTCGACGCCGTTGGTGGCAAGGTTGACCCGGGTGGTTTCGGGATCGCTCGTGCCGCCGAACATGATCGCGAACAGGATGATCGCCGCGGCTGCCAGCCCCGCGATCTTCATCATCTGGCCCGATTGCTTCTTATAGGGCGAAGGCTGGTGGGGGAGCGGCAGCCCACCGCCGGTCAGCGGCTCGACCCCGAAGGCATCGGGCACCTCGTTCGGCTCGAGCAGCTCGCCAAGCGTCCATTCGGTCTCGTGCTTCGACGATTCCCAGCTCAGCATCTTGCCGGGGCGGACATAGTCGGCCGTGAGCGCCTCTTCGCCGACCTGCACCTGCCAGTAGAATTCGCCGAGCACGAAATCGACCTGGTTGCGGGTCTGGGCGTAGAAGGGCTCGTAGAACTCGCCATCGACCGTGAAGCCGAGCAGGCCGTTCTTCGCCGGCATCTCGGTCAGCTGGCGCCCCAAAGTCCAGCCGCGACCGTCGGTATCGAGGAAGCGGTAGCCGTAATAGGGATTGAACAGCAGATATTCGTCCCAGGGATAGGTGCCGTTTTCGGACCGGCGCATATAGCCGATCACCTCCCATTCGATCCCGCGCAACTTTCCGCGCGAGCCGAGCGGCAGATCGAGCTTGCGGACCTCCTCTTCGTAGCGCTGGATAATGCGGACATCGGGATCGGTGACGTCGAGCGTCGAGCCGCAATATTGGCAAGCGACCGTCACGGTGTAGCCCGCCGCCTTGATCTCGATCGAGCCGCCGCAATTGGGACAGTTGAATTGCTCGGCCGCGGCGGCCTTGTCGCCCTCAGCCGTCACCACCGTGCGTGGAGATGTCGGGCCGGCGGCCCCGCTTTCGCCTGCGCCCCAGGGATTGGGGCGATCGCTGTCGGGCGGTTCAGGCGGCATATTCGGGCCTTGCCCATCCCTGGATCTCGCGCAGATAGCGAGGTTCCAATTCGGCCAGCGACACATAGCGGCCCATATAGAAACCCGGCGGCTCGCCCTCCTCACGCTCAACGTTGGCCGACAGGCCCGCCGGATTGCGGAAGTCGACATTGTAGACGCTCCAGCCCGTCGTCGCGGCGAAGGGCAATTCGCCTTCCGCCGATATGCACCGCGCCCAGCGCGCATCGGCCACGAAATAGGGTTGGCCGTCGATTTCCGTCCGGTCGCCGGGAACCGCATCCCCGCCCGCCGCAATCCGCTGGACGAGATCGGAGTGCGAGCTTTCGAGCGGCTGTTCGATCACCATCTGGAACTGGCCGTCGCTCTCGCTGAGCCAGCCATGCGTCATGTCTGAAAACAGGCAGAGCCAGTCGTTCCACGAACCCTGTTCATAGCCGAGCCGGATGCGGCCGATCACCTCGAAATTGCGGCCGTCATATTTGCCGGTCGTGCCGCGCTGGATCGGGCTGACGTCGAAGGGGAGCGCGGCAACTTCGCCGATCTTTTCCAGCGCCTCGCCGATCCGTTTGACCGTGCTGTGGCAATAGTCGCAGATCACGGCGGGCAGGCCGGACGAGCGGAAGACGACTTCCGCACCGCAATTCGGGCAGTTCTCGGATTTCGCCACGCGCTCTCCCCCTTGGCCGAGCGCGACCTAGACCTTGCTCAGCAGCTCGGCCTTCTTGGCCTCATATTCCTCGGCAGACAATGCTCCCATCTCATGGAGTTTGTGGAGCTTTTCGATCTGCTCGAACGGGTCGACCTCGGGCGCCGCCGGGGCCGCAGGCGCAGCGGGAGCCGCCGGGGCGGCAGCGGGTTGCTGGGCGAGCGCGCCCGCCATCGTCTGCCCGATCGCCATGCCCGCACCGGCGCCGGCGCCGAGACCGGCCATTCCGCCCTCCTGCTCCGCCGCCTTTTCGATCGCTTCGGCCGCCTGGAACTTGGCATATTGGTCCAGATCGCCAAGCACACGCATCGAGCTCCGCTTGTCGAGATGCTCCTGCACCGCTTCCGGGAGCGAGACGCTTTCGACGAAGAAGGTCGGCACTTCGAGACCATATTGCTCGAACGCCGGCCCGACAGCGTCCTTCAGCGCATCGGACAGCTTCTGCTGGTTGGCTGCGAGATCGAGGAACGGTACGCCGCCTGACCCCAGACCGGTCGCGAGCGCCGTCATGATCGCGGCGCGCAGCTGCGGCTCGATATCGGAGACCATGACCTTGCCCTGGGTGCCGACCAACGTCGCATAGAAGGGCGCGATGTCCTTCACCCGGAAGGAATAGCTGCCAAAGGCGCGGAGCCGGATCGGGCCGAGTTCGGCATCGCGGATGGTGACCGGCTGCGCCGTGCCCCATTTCAGATTGATCTGCTCCTTCTGCGAGAAGAAATAGACGTCGGTCTTGAACGGCGATTTGAACGCCTTGTCCCAATTCCGGAGGTTGGTCAGGACGGGCATGTTCGACGTGTCGAGCGTGTGCAGCCCGGGGCCGTACATGTCAGCGAGCACTCCTTCGTCGACGACCACGGCCGCCTGAGTTTCGCGGACCGTCAGCTGGGCGCCGTTCTGAATCTCGTTATCGGCGAATTCGAGCTTCTCGGCGAGTTCGCCGGACTCTTCCTCCCATTCGATGACGTCGATAAATTGCTTCGAGATGAAATCGCGTAGGCCCATGGATGAATCTCCTTCCCGCGTCCCGGCATGATGATAGCGCAGCCGTCCGGTCCCGCCAACTGCCTAGCTGATATAGGTAGGCAACACAGTCGATTCCAGATGCGCCGCATCAAAAAGAAGGCCCGCCGCGCCAAATGGCGAAGCGGGCCCAGGTGCGGGATCGCACAGTGCGTCAGAAAGTCGTGCTGAGGCCGAAGGAAAAGCTGCGTCCACGCTGATAGCCGAGCGCCTGGATCGACGATCCGTCGGGCGCGCGATAGGCCTCGTTGAAATCCTCGTTCAGGATATTGCGGATTTCGAGGTTCGCCTCGAACTCCTGGCCGAAAAGATAGACGCCCTGCCGCGCGATGAAATCGAGCTGCCAGCGGCCATCCTCGGTGATATCCGGCGCGTCGCCGATCGGCGAACGGTTGGTGATCCGGTCCGAGAAATAGCTGAGCAGGATCGTCTGCTGCGACAGCCGGTCCTCGTCTTCCAGGCTGATCTGGACGTTGAAGACGTGGTCCGATTGCCCGGTGAGGGCAACGCCGTCCTGGAAATAGTCCGAAGCCGGCGCTTCGCCCAGGAACGGTACGATGACGGTATCGCCCTGCCCCACCCGCACTTCGGAGTCGGTATAGGTATAGTTGAACTGCGTGCGCAGCCGCCGCGAGGAGAAGAACCCGCCCCAATCGTAAAGCGGGAAAATCTTCACGACATCGGCCTCGATGCCGTAGAGCGTCGCGGCCGGGGCGTTGAGGAACGTCACATTGACGTCATTGTCGCCGCTGGTCGCCAGCTGTTCGATCGGCCGCTCGATATCCTTGTAGAAGACCGCGAAGTTCACATACTGGTCGCGGTCGTAATACCATTCGAAACGCGCCTCGACATTGGTCAGTTCGGAATCGACGAGGTTCGGGTTGCCGAAGAAGGTCCGGTCATTATCGGGATCGGTATAGGGCGGCGGAGCGAGCTCGCGGAACTGCGGCCGGCCGATGGTACGCGACGCACCGATGCGCAACTGCATATCTTCGGCGAAGTTCCACGTCAGCGTGCCCGCCGGGAGCCAATAGTCGTTCGCAAGCGGCGGCGCGAAGAAGATCGGGTTGAGTATGTTGCCGAAGAACGGGATCGGCGTCACGCTCTGCGTCGCATCCTCGTAGCGGACACCGGCCGCGATATTGAAACCGTCGAACAGCTCGACCTCGACCTGGCCGTAGCCGGCATTGACTTCTAGTTCGGCCGTATAGGCGTCACCACCCTGTGCATCGGTCGTTTCCTCGACGAAGATGTCGTAGAAACCGACGATCGCGTCGGAGAACAGATAGTCCGGCCGAAGCTGCTGCACCGGGAAGGGCAAGCCGCCCTGGCGCTGGGTGCGGAAACGGAACGCCCGGCGCTCGAAATCGCGCTGGTTGAGGAAGTAGTAGTAGCCGGTGCTCAGCACGATACGCCGCGATGTCGGCAACGTGTAGCTGAGATCGATCTGTGCGCCATAGACATCGTCGTTCAGGTCGCTGAAGCTCAGCGAGTCGCCCTGGCCGTTGGTCCGCGTATCGTGGATGAAGTCGTTGGCGACCGGGTCGAACGCATATTGAATCTCGCGTTCATAGGGCGCTTCACGCTGGGCGTTCGCATAGTTGCCGCGAATGTCGACATTGAAATCGCCGAACTCGAACTCGCCGACGAGCTGCGTGCTCATCAGCTGGCGCTCGAACCATTCGGTGTTCTGATTGTTCTGGATCGTACCCGTGGCGCGCACCGGAGAAACCGACTGGCTGATCCGCGCTTCCTTCGCGGTGTCGCGAATATAGAGGTTGGTCCAGCGAATCTGGTGCTCGCCGAACTCGGCGCCGACGCCGATCAGGCCGTTGACGACGATCCGTTGCTGCGTCGACAGAAAGCGATAGTCGAAAACGTTGGGCGTGATCGTCTGGTCGCCATTGGTCAGTTCGCCGAATTGGCGCGTGCCGCCGCGCGTGTCCCAATCGGAACTGTATCCCGCCGTCGCGACGAAGCCGAGGCGGAAATCCGTGCCGAGATCGACATAGGTGCCGCCCGTAAGGCTTACCGACCCGTCGAACGGGATATCGCGGTTGCGCTGGACAAGGTTGATATTGGCGTTCTGGAAGCTTTGCGAAATCGTTCCGATATCGGCGATATAACCGGGATCGGTCGGATCGCTGTATTCGGGCTGGTCGAAGCGGATGCGAACGCCGCTGTCGAGCGCCGCCTGCACGACGTTCGGGATGTCGCGCGTACCGTCGTCGAAGCCGGTCCAGTCGCTGTCGGACCCGTAATAGGTGTAGCCGGTCTGTAGCGTCGTCTCGGAATTGCCGCCAAAGCTGCCGCCGATCGACAGGAAGGGCTCGTCGGGAACCGCGCGCGTTGTCAGGTTGATGACGCCGCCGCCGAATTCGCCGGTATAGTTTACCGAATATGTCTTCTGGACGAGCGAGCTGGCAAGGATCGAGGTGGGAAAGAGATCGAGAGGTACCGTGCGCTTGAGCGGTTCGGGCGACGGTAGCGGCGAACCGTTTAGCAATGCCAGCGAATAGCGATCGCCGAGCCCGCGGACATAGACGAAGCGCCCATCGACCAGGCTGAGACCCGAGACGCGGGACAGCGCGCCGGCGACATCGCCCTCGCCCGTTCGAGCAATATCCTCGCTCGAAAGGACCGAAAGCACCTCGGGGGAGGCACGAACCGGCTCCGGCGTGTAGCGGCCGATCACGACGATCGGCGCATTGCTGCCGCCCGGTGTCGAGATGTCGACCTCGTCCTGCGTGTCTTCGGCCGCGTCCTCCTCCTGAAGCGTCTCGGCGGAGGGATCGGAATCACCGGTGTCCTGAGCGTAGGCCGCCGGCGCCACGAGAGCGCTTGAAACCAGCAACAGGCTCGCAAGCGACATATATTTGGTCATGAAATGTCTCTCGATCGAAAATCAAAAGAAATGCCGGGCGGCGGACCCACATACCGCCGCCCGGCCGGGAGCATGGTCTTAACCGTAGAACGGCGTGACGAGGCAGGAGAGCAGCGAGTCGCCGGTATCCTGATCGTCCGAACCGAACAGGCCGCAGGTCCAGCCCTCCGTCCACGGCGTCGCGCCCTGTGCGACCGCGCCGATATAGGTCACGGTCTGGATCGAGGGGTCGGTGAACGCGGTCACGGCGGTCTCGGCCGGCCCGTTCACGAAGCCGTCGGTCAGCGAATTGTTGAAGTTCGCATTGTTGTTAGCGCCCATGTTGAACAGCGTCTGGATCTGCGCGACCGTGATGTTGCCATCGTCCGTGAAGGCGGTCGTGCAGTCGAGGACAACCGACTGATAGTCGGGCCCGGCCGCAACCGTCTCGTCGTCATCGAGATCGAGGCACTGGTTCTTGCCGACGATGACGCCGTTCCAAAGATTGCCGCGAATACCCTCGCGCTGCAGCACGCCGCGATCGCCGGTGCCACCGCCACCGTAGAAGGTAAAGTTGGCAAAGGTCGGGTTGGAGCGGGGCAGATCGTCGAACTTGGAGTCCGATTCGATGTAATGGTCGCCACCGGCCGCGCGCTGGCGGACGATGATGAACTGGTTGACGCCGGTATAGCCGGAGTCGACGTCGAGGCTGTCATCGTCGGCACCCGTGATGACGAGGTGATCGCCGTCCACCGTGCCGCCGAACCATTCAATGCCGTCGTCCGAGCTGTTGTGGACCTGGATGTAGCTGAACTCGGTGCCCGAACCGACGCCGCCCATCGAGATGCCGTTGAGTTCGTTACCGGTCGAAACCTCGAAGCCGGGATAGCGGACCTGGACGTAACGCATGGTGCCGCTGTCGTCGTTCGGCTGGTCGCCGCCGTAGAATGCGCCGGTCGTACCTTCGATCGCCGTCTGGCAATCCGCAGCACCACCCGTGGCACCCGAAGCGTCGCAGTCGTTGATCGGGCCGCGGCCGAGAATGACGAGACCGCCGAACAGGCCGATCGAGTCGGCGTTGACGGTGCCTGAACCATCGGTTTCATTGTTGAAGTTGGCGCGCGCCGTGAAGACGATCGGCTGCGACGCCGTACCGATGGCGTTGAGCTGCGAACCGCGCTGGACGAGCAGGAAGTCCGCCGTACCGGCGCCGATGAAGGTCACGCCGGGATCGACGTTGAGAACGCCCTGCGTACCGCCGGCCGCCATGCCGTCTCCGCCGACATCGACACCGACTTCGACGCGGCCGCCGAGCGAGTAGACGACGCCATCGAGGCGCTCGATGTTGACCGTGCCGGTAATGACGCCGGCGATCTGGCAGATGCGGAAATCGACCGAACCGTCGTCATCGCCGTCGATCGTGCCGGCGTTGGTCGTGCCCATCGGGCAGTCGGCTGCCGGGGTGATGTTCTCGAAACGCGCGCCGGTCGGCGTCGGCGTGGGAGTGGGCGTAGGGGTCGGGGTCGGAGTCGGAGTGGGAGTCGGCGTCGGGGCCGGAGGAGCCGGCGGCGTGACGACGATGATATTGCCTTCACCCGGCGATGCGACATCGTCGGCACCGCAGGCAGCAAGAGGAATGGCGGCGCTCATCAAGAGCAGAAGACGCGTGCGAGACATTTAATATACCCCTTTGTGGACCGGAATTCAGATCGGAACCGGCACGCGAATCCCTGAATGCGCCCCGTGTTCTGCGGCGCAGGTAGATGCGGGGAATGATGCTTTGATGACTCGTAAATGATGGTTGGATGACAGCGAATGCAACCTGGCTGTCACAAACGCTGCAGCGCAGCAGCAACCGGTCGTTAGCGCGGCTCGGCCATCACCGTCTGCCGCCGGCCGTCGCGAATTATTTCTATTGGCACCGGTTCGTCGCCGGCCAGCTCGCGGGGAATCCGCTCGACATCGTCGGGGCTTTCCAGTTCGGTGCCGCCGACTCGCAGGACACGGTCGCCCGGCTGCAGGCCCAGCGCGGCAAAGGCGGACGGCACGCGGCCGCGCGTGATCGTAAAGCCGGCGCCATCCTGCGCCGCCTGCATCCCGGCCTGATACTGTACGGCCTCCCGGCTCAGCGCGTCGGCGGTGCTCGGCCGGTTCGGCTGGCGTCCGCCCGGCGTCGCGCCCGATGCAACGGGCGAACGGGGAACGGCATCGAGAAAGGCGATGCGGACCTCCGTCCCGCGTTCATCGACAATGATGTGATCGGCGCCGATCGATACAAGACGCAAGCCCGGCTCGATATCGCGACCGACGCGCACGAGCCGCTGCGCGCCGCCAACCGAGACGATCGCCGATCCGTCCGTCGCCCCGCCCATCACGCCGTGGAGCACAACCTGCGACGACGAAGCGCCCGGTGCGGCGGCGGGAGAAGTGGTCACGGTTTGCGGTGCAGGCTGGGGCGGTGCAGGCGGCGGGGCGACGGCGGGTGCCGGTGCCCCTGCTTCGGACGCGGCCGTCTCGTCCCCGCCCATCGACCACAGAATCACCAGCAGCAACAGCGCCGCGACTCCGGCGAGGATCGCCAAACGCTTCGGCGATGTCGGCGCATCGGGATCGTAGGAGAGCCAGCCGCTCTTCGTTTCCCTCAAGGCGGGATCGGGAGTCATCGCATCGCGCTATAACGCCAAAATGACCGCGATGTGACGAAAACGCTCTTGCCATGGTGCGATGCGAAGCCACACTAAGGGACAGAGACGCAGCAGGAGCGCGGAATGAGCGAGCAGGATATCTACCCCGTCCCCGACGCATGGGCCAAGCGCGCCTATGCCGATGCGGCGGATTACGAACAGCTCTACGGCCGCTCGCTCGCCGATCCAGGGACCTTCTGGCTCGAACAGGCAAAGCGGCTCGACTGGATCAAGCGTCCCGAGATCGCCGGCGACTGGAGCTTCGATGCGTCGGACTTCCACATCAACTGGTTCACCGACGGCAAGATCAACGTGTCGGCCAACTGCCTCGACCGGCATCTGGCCGAGCGCGGCGACACCACGGCGATCATCTGGGAGCCCGACGATCCGGCGGAAGAGGCCAAGACCTTCACCTATCGCGAGCTCCATGCCGAAGTCTGCCGTTTTGCGAACGTCCTGAAGGCACAGGGCGTCCAGCGCGGCGACCGGATCACCATCTACCTGCCGATGATCCCCGAGGCGGCCTTCGCGCTGCTCGCCTGCGCGCGGATCGGCGCGGTGCATTCGGTCGTCTTCGGCGGCTTCTCACCCGAAGCGCTTGCCGGCCGGATCAACGATTGCGAGAGCACATGCGTCATCACCGCCGATGAGGGCCGGCGCGGCGGCAAGCCGGTGCCGCTCAAGGCCAATGTCGACAAAGCGTTCGGCCACGCACCGGGCATCAAGACCGTCATCACCGTGAAGGCGACGGGCGGCGATGTGGCGATGACCGAAGGCCGCGACGTCTGGTATCACGAAGCGGCGGCAGGCGTGGACGCCAACTGCCCGCCCGAACCCATGGGCGCGGAAGACCCGCTCTTCATCCTCTACACCTCGGGTTCGACGGGGAAGCCCAAGGGTGTGCTGCACACAAGCGGCGGCTATCTGCTCTGGGCGTCGCTAACACACCATTATGTCTTCGATTACAAGCGGGGCGAGATTTACTGGTGCGCCGCCGATATCGGTTGGGTCACGGGACACAGCTATATCGTCTACGGTCCGCTCGCGAACGGCGCGACGACGGTGATGTACGAGGGCGTCCCCAACTGGCCGACGCCGAGCCGGATATGGGAGGTGTGCGACCGGCACCAGGTCAACACCCTCTTCACCGCCCCCACCGCGATCCGCGCGCTGATGCGCGAGGGCGACGAGCATGTGACCCGCACATCGCGCGAGAGCCTGCGCCTTCTCGGCACGGTCGGCGAGCCGATCAACCCGGAAGCGTGGCGCTGGTATTACGAAGTCGGCGGCGACAGCCGCTGCCCGATCGTCGACACCTGGTGGCAGACCGAAACCGGCGCGGCGATGATCACGCCGCTTCCCGGCGCGACGGCCCTCAAGCCCGGTTCGGCAACCAAACCGTTCTTCGGCGTCGAACCGCAGATCGTCGATGCCGAGGGGCAGGTCCAGCACGGCGCCACCGAGGGCAATCTGTGCATCACCCGCAGCTGGCCCGGCCAGATGCGGACCGTCTATGGCGATCACAAGCGTTTCTTCGACACCTATTTCACAACCTATCCCGGCAAATATTTCACCGGCGACGGCTGCCGCCGCGACGAGGACGGCTATTACTGGATCACCGGCCGCGTCGACGACGTCATCAACGTGTCGGGTCACCGGATGGGCACCGCCGAGGTCGAAAGCGCGCTTGTGCTCCATGAACAGGTGTCCGAAGCAGCCGTCGTCGGTATGCCGCACGAGGTGAAGGGACAGGGCATCTACGCCTATGTGACGCTCAAGGCCGACGCGGAGCCCAGCGAAGATCTGCGCAGGGAACTCGTCCAATGGGTCCGCACCGAAATCGGCCCGATCGCGACGCCCGACGCCATCCAGTTCACCCCCGCCCTGCCCAAGACCCGCTCGGGCAAGATCATGCGCCGCATCCTCCGCAAGATCGCCGAGGGCGACACGTCGAGTCTCGGCGACACGTCGACGCTCGCCGATCCCGCGGTGGTCGACGAGTTGGTGGCGAACAGGGTCGGTTAGGGAGCGGCGCGCAATGCGCCAGGTCGACACCCTCATCATTGGCGGCGGCATTGCCGGGCTTTCGGCAGCCGCCCGATTGGCGCGGCATGGCGAGACGGTGGTGCTCGAGGCTGAAAGCCAGCCCGGCTATCACGCGTCGGGGCGCAGCGTAACCTTCTGCCATTTCGGCCTGGGCGATGGTCTTGTGAAGGCGCTGACCGCTGTCAGCCGCGAGACTTTCGCCGCGCCAATATCGGAGGGTGAGACGCCGGTCGCACATCGCCACCCTGCGCTGCACATCGCGCGGGCCGATCAGGCGGCCGAGGTCGACGCGCTCGAAAAGGTCCACCGCGCCCTGTCGCCCGATTATCACCGGTTGAGCGGCAAAGAGGCGGCGAAGATCGTGCCGCTGCGAACCGGCGGCGAAGCGGCGACAGCCTTCGCGCTGCTCGATCCGAACGGTTTCAAGCTCGACCCTCACGCGATGCTCCAGCGCCATATCGCGGCGCTGCGCGAGGCGGGCGGCACGCTCGTCACCGATGCGCGCGCCACCGCGATTCGCCGCGACGGCGGGCGCTGGGTCGTCGACACGATGGACGAGAGCTATGCGACCACCCGCCTGATCAATGCCGCTGGCGCATGGGCCGACCAAGTCGCCGCCATGGCCGGCGTCGCGCCAATCGGTATCGAACCACGCCGCCGAACGGTGATCTCGTTCAACGGGCCGGGCGATACGGATGTCTCCGCCTGGCCGTTCACCAAGACGATCGGCGAGGGCTTCTATTTCCTGCCCGAAGGCACCGACCGATTGCTGGCATCACCGCAGGACGAGACCGTTTCCGAGCCGTGCGATGCCAGCCCCGAGGAGATCGACATCGCGACCATTGCCTGGCGGATCGAGGAGGCGACGACGATGACCGTCCCGCGCATCGCGCACCGCTGGGCGGGGCTTCGAAGCTTCGCGCCCGACGAGCGCCCCGTGGTCGGCTACGATCCCGACGCGCCCGGCTTTTTCTGGTTGGCCGGCCAAGGCGGGTTCGGTCTGCAAACCTCCCCCGCCCTATCGCTAGCCGCCGAAGCGCTGGCGATGGAGCTGGAATGGCCCGAAAACCTGAAACGGGGAGGTATCGGTATGCAGGACCTCGAACCGAAAAGACTCCGCGAACGACGATCTGCGTGATAAAATGTCAGCCGCGAGCGGGAGCGCATTCTCCCGCCGGGGGAATTGCCGGATCATGGAACATGCCATCGCCTGGCCCGTGAAGACGCGGGAGATGCACAGCCATCATTTCGATTCGACCGTTTGGAACGACTTAACATTCCGCGACGATGACATCGTCATTGCGACTTATGCCAAATCCGGCACGACTTGGGTCCAGCAGATCGTCTCGCAGCTCATTTTTCAAGGCGACGTGCCGGGGGCCATCGGCGATATCTCGCCTTGGGTAGATCTACGAGTGCCGCCCAAAGAGGTGAAGCTCGAGGCGCTGGAAGCGCAAACGCACCGGCGCTTCCTGAAGACGCACCTCCCCGTCGATGCCCTGCGCTTTAGTCGAGACGCCAAATATATCTATATCGGACGCGACGGACGCGACGTCGTCTGGAGCTTCTTCAACCATTTCCGCAACGGCAACGACGAACTCTACGCCGCGCTCAACGACACGCCCGGCCTCGTCGGCCCGCCGATGCCGCGGCTGCCCGACGATGTCCACGCCGTTTATCGCGAATGGTTCGACCAAGACGGATCGCCCTTGTGGTCGTTCTGGGAAAATATTCGCAGCTGGTGGGAAATCCGCAATCTTCCCAATGTCATGCTGCTGCACTTCGCCGACCTGAAGTCGGATATGGAACGCGAGATGCGGACGATCGCGAACTTCCTGGAAATCACGATCCCCGAGCAACTGTGGCCAACGCTCGTCGAACATTGCGGTTTCGCGCATATGAAGGCGAATGCAGACCAATCCGCGCCTCTCGGCGGCACATTATGGAATGGAGGCGGCGCGACCTTCATCAACAAGGGCACCAACGGCCGCTGGCGCGACACACTGACAGCGGAGGAATGTGCAGCCTATGAGGCACGGGCCGTGGCCGAACTCGGGGAGGACTGCGCACGCTGGCTACGTGACGGCAGCATCGCCTGACCGTTATTTCAGCAACACCAGCTCTTCCGCCATCGTCGGGTGAAGCGCGACGACGTTGTCGAAATCGGCCTTGGTCAGCCCCGCCTTCACCGCGACCGCCGCCGCCTGAAGGATCTCCGGCGCGTCGGGCCCGATCATGTGCAGGCCGACGATCTTGCCGGTCTCGGCATCGGTGATCATCTTGTAGAGCGCGCGCTCGTTGCGTTCGGCCAGCACGTTCTTCATCGCGCGGAAATCCGATGTGTAGACCTTGATCGATCCCAGCGTGTTGCGCGCCTCGCCTTCGGTCATGCCGACGCCGGCCATGGGGGGGTGGCTGAACACGGCCGAGGGGATGCAGTCATAGTCGACCGTGGTCGGCTTGTCGTTGAACACGGTGTCGGCAAAGGCCTGCCCCTCGCGGATTGCGACCGGCGTCAGCTGCACCCGGTTGGTCACGTCGCCGACGGCATAGATACTGTCGCAGCTGGTCTTCGAATATTCGTCGACCGTGATCGCACCCTTGTCGTCCAGTTCGACATTTGCGCTGTCCAGGCCGAGATTTTCCGTATTCGGAACCCGGCCGGTCGCGAACAGGACGAGATCGACATCCATGTCCGAATGGCCCGGCATCGTGACGTGGAGGCTGCCGTCCTCGTTCTTCTCGATCTTTTCGATTTCGCAATGAAAACGGAAATCGATGCCCTTGGTCATGGAGAGCTGCAGCAACCGGTCGCGGATCGACTGGTCGTATTGGCGCAGGATGACGTCGGAGCGGTTCACCAGCGTCACTTCGCAGGCGAATTCGTGGAGGATACCGGCGAACTCGTTGGCGATATAGCCGCCGCCCGCGATCAGAGCGCGCTTCGGCATCTCGTCCAGATGGAACATCTCGTTCGAGCTGACGGCATGTTCGATGCCGGGGATATCGGGCATATGCGGCCGCGCGCCGACGGCGACGAGGATGTATTTCGCCGTCTTCGTCTCGCCCGACGCCAGCTTCACCTCGTGCGGACCGGCAACGGTTGCGCGTTCGAGGATGATCTCGACATCATGGCTTTCGAGCGTGTTCGTATAGGCGCCGTTGAGCCGTTCGACCTCTGCGAGCACATTGTCTCGCAGAGTGGGCCAGTCGAACGCGCAGTCCTCGGGCACCTGCCAGCCGAAACGGGTCGCGTCCTTCAGGTCCTCGGCGAAATGCGCCCCATAGACGAGCAGCTTTTTCGGCACGCAGCCGCGGATGACGCAGGTCCCGCCGACCTGATGATCCTCGGCGATCGCGACCTTTGCGCCATGCGCGGCGGACACACGCGCCGCGCGCACGCCGCCCGATCCTGCGCCAATCACGAAAAGGTCATAGTCATAATCTGCCATTGTCGGCCCCTGCTGGTGTTCCGGTCGCGTTCGATCTGGGGAGCGTGGCGGTTACACGCAATGCAATTCTCCCGATCAGTGTGAACGGTTGCGGCCCAACGCAAAAAAAGGGCGGCGGGATCGAACCCGCCGCCCTTGTGCGAGGCGCTTCCCCCCAGACGCGCCTCCTTATGATGTCCGCCTATCTACAGACGCACTGGCACTGGACCTGACACGTCCGCTGCGGCGGTGCCGCACGGCGCGGCGTCGACCGCCGGGCCGGACGCGCACGGCGGCGCGGCGCGACATATTCGACTTCCTCTTCGATGAAGGTGGTCGTCGTGGTCGTCGTCGCCGGGGCAGAGTGCAGCACGATATTCGTGGTCGCCGACTGGGCCGGCGTATTCGAATAGGAAATCGCGCTCGACGAACTGCCGCTGACATTGATGCTGGTCGTCACCGGCGGCTGATATTGAGGCTGCGGCGGATAATAGGCCGGAGCCGGCTGTTCGTAATAGCCGCCGCCATGGCCATAGGCCGGGCCGTCCTGCCCATAGGTTTCGTAATATTCCATCCGCGGCGCGTAATCGCCATTGCCGACATATTCGGGGATCGGCCCGCTGTGATGATCGGGTCCGCGATATTGGCTCTCGCCATAATAGCGGTTGTCATAGGTCGCACCCGGGCGGTCGTAATCATAATAGCGGGTGTGACGATAGACGCCGTACTCGTCGCGATCGTCATAGCGATCGTAACGATCCCGGCGATCGCCCGCCGCCGCGCCCAGCGCACCGCCTGCGATCGCGCCGATCCCGGCTCCGATGATCGTGCCTTCGGTGCGGTTGCCGCGGCCTGCGATCCGGTTCCCTGCAATCCCGCCGATCACGCCGCCGATAATGGCACCGGCAGCCGCGTCGCCGCGATTGTCACGCCGGTCGTCATAATAGCCGCCGCCATAACCCCCGCCATGGCCGCCGCCATAGTAGGAGCCGCCGCCCCCGCCATAGGCATAGCCGCCGTCATAAGGGACGCCGTAGCGCGTGTCGGCAATATAGCCGCGTCCGTCGACCATATAGGCGTCGTCATAATAGCGGACCCAGCGATAGCCGGAACGCGGCTGGGCCAGGCCGTAGCTCGGATAGTTCACCACATAATATTGCGGTGCGAGGAAATAGCTCGGCAGGAAGCCGCCGACGAAGAAGCGCGTGCCGCTGCTAAATCCGCCGCCGTGACCGCCGCGCCAGCCATAGCGGTTGCCACCGCGATAGACGACCGTGCGGCTGCCGCCGCCATGGTTACCCCAATTGCCGCCCCAGTTTCCGCCACCGCGCCACACATGCGTGCCGCCACGATTGCCGCCGGACCAGCTGCCGCCGCTCCAGCGATGGCCGCCACCGAAATTGCCGCGCCAGTTGCCGCCCGTCGTGCCACGCCAGCTTCCGCCGCCGCGATGGCCGGCCGCACCGTTCATGGCGCCGGCGGTTACCGCCGTTCCGGCCGCCGCATTGCTCTGCGCCGACACCGTTGCCGGGATCAGCGCCATCGAGGCTGCCAGCCCCCACATCACGAAGCTACGCATCTCTCGCTCTTCCTCCACACACCTGTTGGGGCGCCGCACGGAAACGGCACACGTCAACACTTTGTTAACATTTCGGAAGGGCCCGCGCCACGCCGGGATCGGGCGATTCCTGTCCCGATTTGGCGCAAATTCGTGGAGAAAGATGGTTAACGCGCGGCCAGACGCGGTGCCAGCAGCGAAACCAGCGCTTCGCAGCCCTTTTGATCGGCCGAGTCGAAACGCGCTTTGGCCGGGCTGTCGATATCGAGAACGCCGATCAATTCGCCGTCCACGACGATGGGAACGACGATCTCCGACCGCGAAGCCGCATCGCACGCGATATGACCGGGAAAGGCGTGAACATCCTCGACCAGCTGCGTCTCGCGCGTTCGGGCGGCCGTGCCACAAACCCCTTGCCCCAATGGTATCCGGATGCAGGCCGCCTTGCCCTGAAACGGCCCGAGGACGAGTTCGCCGTCGACGAGCCTATAGAATCCGGCCCAGTTGATTTCGGGCAGATACTCCCACAGCAGCGCCGCCGCATTGGCCATATTGGCGATGGCGTCGGGCTCGTCGGCGGTCAGCCCGTCGAGCGCCGAGAGCAGATCGCGATACAGAGCGGGCTTGTCGGAGGTCTCGATGGTGAAGCTATGCATCGCGGTGATATAGGCGGCGCGGCGCCGATCGTCACCGGCCCGATCAATCGAGACGCGGTTTTCCCCGCGCCTTCTTCACCGCACTGCGCTGCTTCTTCGCATCGACCCGCTTCGCCTTGGCGGCGCGGCTCGGTTTGGTCTTGACGCGATATTTCGGCCGCTGCCGCGCCTTGGCGAGCAAGGCTTCGAACCGGCCCATCGCCTCGCGCCGGTTGGCTTCCTGCGTACGATGCGACCGCGCCGTCAGCAGGATCGCGTCGTCATTGGTGAGCCTTGCACCCGCGAGGCGCCGCAACCGGGACAACACGGGCGGCGGAAGATCGAGCCGGGCAAGGTCGACACGAAGCTGGACGGCCGTCGCCACCTTGTTTGCGTTCTGGCCGCCGGGCCCGGTGCCTGCCAGATGAGTCTCCTCGAACGCGTCGTCCGGCAAGGCATGGTCTGGCGGCATCCCTCGATTATGGTGGCAATGACGGTATCAGTCGAGATCTGCGGTCAATTCCTTGGCGACCTTTTCCTCGTGCAGGATCGAAATATCGCCCGTCGCCTCGAGCACGACATAGCGGACCTCTTCGAAATTCCCGGCATTGGCCTCGCGCATCTTAGCGATCACATCATTGCGGGAGACGCGGGTGCGGGTCAGCGCGTCCTCATCGAACACGCCGTCGCGCATCAGGATCGTCGGACGGTTGTCGACGAGCTTGCGGAACGGCTCAAAGCGCCGGCGCAGGCTGGCGAGAATCACCTGGAAGAGGAAAAGCGCCGCGATCGCAACCATCGACTGGGCAAAGCCTTTGAGGTCGGTCGCCACGGCGGCGTTGGCCAACAGCGAACCCGTCGCGATCGTCGCGACGAAATCGAATGCGGTCATCTTCGAGAAGGACCGGAGTCCCACGATCCGGGCGAGGATCAGAACCCATAGCAGCCCGGCGCCGGTCAGAATGGCGCCGCGCAGCACGGCATCGGTCAGCGGCGGATCGACAAACATCGCCCCAGCATAGAGAAGCGGCGGGGCGATGAAACCCCGCCGCCAGAATTGTTTAGGCGGAAAGTTTCGCCGCCGTTTCCGCGACCCGCTTGCCAAGGTAGCGCGCGCCGTCGAGATCGATGTCGCTCGGCTGGCGGCTGCCGTCGCCGCCCGCCAGCGTGCTGGCACCATAGGGTGAGCCGCCATGAGCGCCTTCCAGCGTCATCTGCTCCTGAAAGCCGTAATCGAGACCGACGATCGTCATGCCCATATGGAGCAGGTTGGTGATGGTGGAGAATTGCGTCATCTCCTGCCCGCCATGCTGGGTGGCGGTCGAGGTGAAGCTCGCGCCGACCTTCCCGATGAGCGCACCCGATTGCCACAGCTTGCCGGTGCGGTCCCAGAACGACGCCATCTGGCTCGACATCCGGCCGTAGCGCGTCGGCGTTCCGACGACGATCGCGTCATAGTTCTTCAGGTCGTCGACCTCGGCCACCGGATGGCCATGGTCCGACTTGAAACCCATCGCTTCGGCGACTTCCTTCGGCGCGGTTTCGGGCACGATCTTGATATCGACCTCCGCGCCGCCGTTGCGCGCGCCTTCGGCGACGGCTTCGGCCATTTGGCCGACATGGCCGTAAGAGGAATAGTAGAGGACGAGGACTTTGGTCATGAGATGATCTCCCTGTGTAGTGAAAAGAAAGGGCCGCCGGTCGGGGGGAAGACCGGCGGCCCGGGGGCGTCAGGCGGCGTCGACGAGGACGAGTTCGCTGTCCTCCAGCGCCTTCAGTGTGACGGTCGTACCGCCCGAGATCGCCGCGCCGTCACGGGCGGCGAATTCGTCATCATTGGCGGCGATGCGGCCCGTCGCGGGCACGAGATAGGCATGCCGCCCCTCGCCCACCGCATAGTCGAGGCTTTCGCCCGCCTTCAACGTCGCGCCGAGCACGCGAGCCGGCGTCTTGATCGGCAACGCGTCCGCGTCTTCGGCGAACCCGCTGGCGAGCGTCACCCAGCGACCCGAGCGATCGCCCTTGGGAAAGGGTTTGGCGCCCCAGGCGGGTTCGGCACCGGGTTGAGCCGTCTCGATCCAGATCTGGAACAGCGTGGTCATCTCGTCCTCGAGGTTATACTCGCTGTGGCGGACGCCATGGCCCGCACTCATTACCTGGACGTCGCCGGCCTCGGTCCGGCCGCGATTGCCCATGCTGTCTTCATGGGTAATCGCACCGGTGCGAACATAGGTCACGATTTCCATGTCGCGATGCGGGTGCGGCGGGAAGCCGGAGCCTGCAGCGATCTTGTCATCGTTCCAGACGCGGATCGTGCCCCAGCCCATGCGCTTCGGGTCGTAATAGTTGGCGAAGGAAAAATGGTGCCGGGCGTCGAGCCAGCCATGATCGGCATGGCCAAGGCTGTCGAAGGGACGTTTCTCGATCATCACTCGTCTCCTGTTGGCTGTAGGTTACAGCTGGTTGACAGCCGAGATAGGAGGGCGGCATAGGCTCATAAATAGAAACATTCGAAACCGATCGTTTCCAGTTATGAGCAAACTGCCCAACTTCGAGGCCATCGCGATCTTCGCCACCGTTGCCGAGCGGGGCAGCTTCAGCGCTGCGGCCGACGAACTCGGCATCACCAAGGCCACCGTCTCGAAAGCGATCTCCAAACTGGAAACGTCGCTCGGCACCACTTTGTTGCGCCGGACCTCGCGCCGTTTCTCGTTGACCGAGGCGGGACGCGAGGTGGCCGAGCATGGCCGCGCGCTGCGAGAGATGGGCGTCGACGCCGAGGAAGTCGCACGTGCCGATGCCGAGGCGCTTTCGGGCACGATCCGGATCGCGGCCCCGCTCGCTTTCGGCATCGCCACGCTTTCGCCGATGCTCGCCGAGTTCCAGCAGGCGCACCCCGCCATCCACCTCGATATCGATCTTTCCGATGCCCGGATCGACATCGTCGCCGACGGCTTCGACCTCGCGCTGCGGATCTCCAATCTGGAGGACAGCTCGCTACGCGCGCTGCGTCTCGGCGGCATCCGATCGCATCTCGTCGCCGCGCCGTCCTATCTCGAATCCGCGCCGTCGCTGCAGCACCCCCGTGACCTCCCGGCGCATCGCTGCATCACCTATGCCAACGCCTCGCAGCCGGAGATCTGGCATTTCGACGGGCCCGATGGCGAGGAGGAGACAGTGCGCGTCATCTCGGCGCTCTCGTGCAACGAGGGCAGCGCGATGCTGCCCTTCCTCCGCGCGGGGTTGGGAATCGCGATCCTGCCGCACTTCTTTCTCGACGAGGATCTGGCAAAGGGCAGTCTCGTCGACCTGCTGCCCGACTGGACGCGGACGACGCGCGATCTCAACCTGATCACCCCGCCCGGCCGCCACCGGCCGCGCCGCGTCGCCGCGCTCATTGAATTTCTGGAGCCAAGGCTGCGCAAGATTTGCCGCGAAACCGGGTGAGTCTTTTGCGCAACAGTTTCGCGACTCGTGGAGTTAACTGGCCTTTAACCTTTTGCCTTCATACCCCTCATGGTTAATGAATTGCACCGATCCGTTCGGGACGGCGTTCTCGTTCGGTGCCACAGTAAAGGGGTTTGCCTGATGCGCGTGCTGCTGATCGAAGACGAGCCGACCACGGCCAAAAGCATCGAGATGATGCTGACCACCGAGGGCTTTAACGTTTACACGACCGATCTGGGCGAAGAAGGCCTCGATCTGGGCAAGCTCTACGATTACGATATCATCCTGCTCGATCTGAATCTGCCGGACATGCACGGATACGACGTGCTGAAGAAGCTGCGCATTTCCAAGGTGCAGACGCCGGTCCTGATCCTGTCGGGCATTTCGGAAATGGACAGCAAGGTGCGCAGCTTCGGCTTCGGCGCCGACGATTACGTCACCAAGCCCTTCCACCGCGAAGAGCTGGTCGCCCGCATCCACGCCGTGGTGCGCCGCTCCAAGGGTCATTCGCAGTCGATCATCAAGACCGGCAAGCTCTCGGTCAATCTCGACGCCAAGACGGTCGAGGTCGACAGCAATCGCGTCCACCTGACGGGCAAGGAATATGCGATGCTCGAGCTGCTTTCGCTGCGCAAGGGCACGACGCTGACCAAGGAAATGTTCCTGAACCACCTGTATGGCGGCATGGACGAACCCGAACTCAAGATCATCGACGTCTTCATCTGCAAGCTGCGCAAGAAGCTCAGCCTGGCGGCGGACGGCGACAACTACATCGAGACCGTCTGGGGCCGCGGCTATGTGCTGCGCGATCCGGAAGAGGAAGAAGAGAAGAAGGTCGCTTAAGGCACCTTCACGCAACAGGACAAACGGGGCGGGCCGCGGAAGGAAACTTCCGCGGCCCATTCCGTTTGTAATCAACACTTTCGCCGCCCATCCAACCATGTCATGTTGGGATCGAAAGTAGCGGATTGTGAAGGCAAGTAGGACCTATGGCGAGATCGGCATTGGTGGCGCTATTGTTTGCGATGGCCATGGTTCAGGCTGTTTCCGCCACTGCTCAAAAGCAGCAGGAAGATCGTCTGACCACAGCCGCCGCGCTGACCGAGCAGGCACTCGAATTGTCCGGCTCCGGGAATGCCGCCGAGGCCGAAGGGCTTTTTCTTCGCGCTGTAGATATCTATCGCGAGGACGTTGGCGACGATCACGAATTCACGCTGATCGCGGAATATAATCTGGCGAACTTCTACAGCATCGCGGGCCGCTATGCCGAGGCCGAGGCGATCTGGAACCGGCTGGCCGCGTTGCCGGCCGGTCCGACCATGCAGAACTTCGATCCGCTGATCGTCGGTGGCGAACTCGCGACACTCTATCGTCGGCAAGGGCGTTATACAGAGGCGGACGAGACCATCCGGTCGGTCGTTGAGGCGCGGCTGGAATCCGACGGCCCGGATCACGAGGAGACACTGTTCGCGCAGGTCGTTATGGCGGGCATAGCGCATCTGCGCGGCGATTATGCCGCCGCCGAAGGGCAGTATCAGCACGTCATAGACCGCGGCGCAAGCGCCATCGGCCCGCGATCCTATCCCGTCCTCGTCGCGGCCGCCAATCTCGGCCTGATGTATGTCGAGCAACAGCGGTTCGCGGAAGCCGAACCCCTGATCCTTCATGCGGCGGAAGCCGCTCAAGCGGTCTATGGCCCGGACAATATCGACACGCTCACAACCCGGTCCAATATCGCGATGCTTTACGACGCGATGGAGCGGGACGAAGAAGCCGTCGAAGTCTATCGCGACGTGCTCGAACGATCGCGCGCCATGCTGGGTGCCGAACATCCGCAGACACTCATCACCGCGAACAATCTCGGGGCGCTGTATCGCGACCTGGGGCGTCTCGATGAGGCCGAAACACTTTTGTCCGCGACGCTGGAGTCGCGCGAGCGCATCCTTGGCGCGGATCATCCGCATTTCCAGTATACGCGGAACAACCTAGCGCTCATCTACCAAATGCGCGGCGATCTCGGCCGGGCGGACAGGCTCTTCCGGACGACGCTGGAATCCCGCCGGAATACGCTGGGTGTCGCGCACCGGGACACAGGGCTGTCAGCGGCCAATCTCGTCCGGCTGCACCTCGAAGAAGGCTATCGCGCAGAACAAGCCATCAGCCCTGCCCGCCTCATGGTCGAAAGCGTGCGGTCCCGCCGAGGCGGATAACTTCGCTAGCCCAGAACAGCCGGCTTCATAACCATCCACACCCCCATGCCGATCATGAACACGTTCTCCGTCAGCGAGATGAAGCCGAGCGGGACGTTGCTGTCGCCGCCGACGCACGCGCATTTGAGTTCGCGCTTGTCGACATAGACCGCCTTGAACACGCTGACGGCGCCGATGGTACCGATGACGAGCGCGATCGGCGCCGCGATCAGACCGAAAATCCCGCCGGCGATCATCAGCACGCCAGCCGCGCCCTCCCCGAACGGATAGACATAGCCATAGGGCACCCAGCGGCGGGCCAGCAGGTCGTAGTTGAGGAACATCGTCGAAAAGCTCTCGACGTCGCGCAGCTTGAGATAGGCTAGGCCGCACATGCTGAACGCGACGAACCATTCGGTCGTGCGCAGGCTGAACCACCGGCCTTCGGCAACAAAGGCAGCCGCGATAGCCATCAGCAACGTCATCGCGAACAGCGCAATCACCGGTTGGTAGGTCGTCTCGTCCGGATCCTTGACCGACTTGCCGAAATGCGCGCGAAGGTCGTCATAGCCGCCGACCCGCTCGCCATCGATGAAGGTCTGCGGCGTCGTCTTGACGTCGTGCTTCGCCTTGAATGCGTCGGTTTCCGCACGCGTTTCGAGGTGGTGATCCTCAACCTCGAAGCCCTCGCGCTGGAGCAGGTCGAGCGATTTGAGGCCGTAGGGGCAGACATGGTCGGGCATGACCATGCGATAAAGCTGGGCGGTTTTGATCTTGGTGGAATCGAGCATGAGAAGCTCCTCAGCCTTGGCTGTCGAATTCGGGGACCGGACGGGAAGCCGCCTCGGCCTCGGTAGTCGCGCGACCGTTTTCGGCAATGTCGTCGATCAGCCATTTCATCTCGTCGATCTCGCGGCGCTGGGCCCGGATGATCCCGTCGGCAAGTTCGCGGACGCGAATGTCCTCGATATTGGCCCGCTCGCTTGTCAGGATGGCGATCGAATGATGCGGGATCATGCCCTTCATATAGGCGGTGTCGGCGATCGTATCCTGGCTGCGCAGCGCGTAGAGCGAGCTTGCGAACAGCACCGCCGCTCCCGCGAAAATCGCGATATTGACGCGCGTCTTTTTGTACATGCCGAGCATGAAGGCGAGCATGACGACCGCCATCATCGCGCCCATATAGAGCGCCATCCAGAAGCGCGTCTCGCTGAACAAGACGTGATCGAGGGCGTAGGTGTTGAGGTACATCATGCCGAACATGATCACCGTCGAGGTGACGATCATGGCGGCGAAACGGGTATAGGACATCACGGAATCTTTCGGTTGCAAATCTTGCGGATTGCCCAACCATATACTATACCCCCCTCTAGTATCAAGGAGAGACCCGTTGCCCTGCAAGTTCGACAAGGAAATCGCGCGGATGAAGCGTATCGAGGGTCAGGCCCGCGGCATCGCGAAGATGATGGAGGGCGATCGCTATTGCATCGATATCCTCCAGCAGGTCACTGCCATGGAAGGCGCGCTGCGCGCCGCAAAGTCGAAGATCCTTTCGATCCATGCCGGCCATTGTGTCGAAGATGCGCTGCAAAGCGGCGACCCCGTCGAACAGCGGCAGAAATTTACCGAACTGGTCGACCTGTTCCAGAAAGCCGGAAAATAGCCTCATGACATCGCTGAAAAGACGAGACGTGCTGAACGGCGCGCTGGCGCTCGGAGGTTCGCTGGCTGCGACGAGCCTGTTGCCGGGATGGGCCCGCGCACAGAGCCATGCGCACCATCAACCCATGGCCCCCGCCTCCCCCGGTGTGCTTTCC
The DNA here is from genome assembly GCF_937129435.1 of uncultured Parasphingopyxis sp. Classification (GTDB taxonomy): domain Bacteria; phylum Pseudomonadota; class Alphaproteobacteria; order Sphingomonadales; family Sphingomonadaceae; genus Parasphingopyxis. Next base: position 44,724 of record NZ_CAKZNF010000074.1, read on the forward strand.
GGCGAGGACATCGCGCTGTCGATCGGCGAGACGCCTTTTACCGTGGGCGGGCGCACCGGCCATGCCATCACCGTCAACGGCACGCTGCCCGCGCCGCTGATCCGATTGCGCGAGGGGCAGAATGTCCGCCTGTCGGTGACCAACCATCTCGACGAGGACAGTTCGATCCATTGGCACGGCCTGCTCCTGCCGTTCCAGATGGATGGGGTGCCCGGCATCTCCTTCCCCGGCATCCGGCCGCACGAGACCTTCGTATACGAATTCCCGGTGCGTCAGGCCGGCACCTATTGGTATCACAGCCATTCGAACCTGCAGGAGGCGATGGGGCATTACGGGCCGATCGTCATCGATCCGCATCACGATCCCGTCGCCTTCGACCGTGAACACGTTCTCGTGCTCTCGGACTGGAGCTTCATGCATCCGCACGCGATCATGGAACGGCTGAAACAGAGTCCCGACTATTTCAACCGGCAGCAGAACACGCTGTTCGACGGCCGCGAGATGAGTGCAGGCGAGCGTGCCATGTGGGGCGGCATGCGGATGATGCCGTCCGACATCGCCGACGTGACCGGCGCGACCTATACCTATCTGATCAACGGTCACGGTCCGCAGGAGAACTGGACCGGCCTGTTCGAACCGGGCGAGCGGGTGCGGCTGCGCATCATCAACGCCTCCGCAATGAGCATCTTCAACGTCCGTATTCCGGGCCTGCCGATGACGGTCGTCAACGCCGACGGCGAAAATGTCCGTCCGGTGGAAACCGATGAAATTCAGATGGGTGTCGCCGAAACCTATGACGTGATCGTCACGCCGCGCGACGGCGCCTACAGCTTTATCGCCGAGAGCATCGACCGTTCCGGCATGGCGCGCGCGACGCTGGCACCGCGCCAGGGCATGGAGGCCGCCGTCCCGCCGCTGCGCGAACGCCCGACGCTGACGATGCGCGACATGGGCATGGGCGGCATGGCGATGGGCGACATGGAGGGCATGGATCATTCCGCCATGGGCCACGACATGTCGGGCGATGCCGGTAGCGGGATGGATCATTCGATGCGCGAAGGCTCGGTCGCGCCGGAGGTGGACCTGAACCCCGGCGTCGACATGATCGCGCCGATGCCGGTCGACCGGACCGGAGATCGCGGCATCGGCCTCGACGATGTCGATCACCGCGTGCTCGTCTACACCGATCTTGTCGCGCTCGACGCCAATCCCGATCCGCGCCCGCCCAGCCGCGAACTCGAAATCCACCTGACCGGCAATATGGAGCGCTATATGTGGTCGTTCGACGGCCGCCGCTTCAGCGAGGTGGTCGAGCCGATCCGCTTTGCGCGCAACGAGCGGGTGCGGGTGAAACTCGTTAACGACACGATGATGACGCACCCGATCCACCTGCACGGCCATTTCTTCGAGGTGGTGAACGGCCATCCGGGCCGCCAGCCGCGCAAGCATACCGTCAACGTGCTTCCCGGCGGCTTCGTGCAGTTCGACCTGACCGCCGACGCGCCGGGCGACTGGGCGTTCCACTGTCACCTGCTGATGCACATGCATTCGGGGATGTTCAACGTCGTCACGGTGCGGCCGATGGGAGATGCCGCATGATCCGGCACCTCCTCCTCCTCGCCTCCACCCTGATACCCGCGCCGCTGCTCGCCCAGCATGAGGGGCACGACATGTCGGGCCATGACGGTCACGCCATGGAGCGGCCCGCCGACCCGCATGCCGGCCACGCCATCCCGATGGAGCCGGCCGCCGGAAGCGAAGATGCGCACGCCGGTCACGGTTCGATGGATCACGAGACGATGGACCATGGATCGATGGACCACGGCTCAATGAGGCACGAGGAGATGGATCACGGCGCTCCTGCCCTGCCCCGCTCCGGCCCGCCTCCCGAAGCATTTAGCGGCCCCGAGCACGCGGCCGACGGGCTCTTCCCGCCCGCCGAGATGGCCGAAACACGCGATCAACTCCGCCGCAACCAGGGCGGGATGACGACACACCTTTTCATGTTCGACCGGCTCGAAGCGCAGATCACGGAGGGCGAGGACATCTATCTGTGGGACGCGAACATCTGGTTCGGCGGTGACATCGACAAATTCTGGGTCAAGAGCGAGGGCGAGGGCGAATTCGGCGGATCGTTCGAGGAAGCCGAAACCCAGGCACTGTGGAGCCATGCCATCGGCCCCTATTTCGACCTCCAGACCGGCGCCCGATACGACATCCGCAACGATGGCCCCGATACCGCGCATCTCGTGCTCGGCGTCCAGGGGGTCGCACCCTATTGGTTCGAGATCGATGCCGCAGCGTTTCTTTCCGACGAAGGCGACGTGACGGCGCGCTTCGAAGCAGAATACGACCAGCGGCTGACCCAACGCCTGATCCTGCAACCGCGTTTCGAGGCGAGCTTGTCCGCGCAGGACATCCCCGAACTCGGCATCGGCGCGGGACTGTCGAACGTCGAGGCGGGGCTAAGGCTGCGCTACGAGATCGCTCGCGAATTCGCGCCATATGTCGGTGTCGAATGGCACCGCGACATCGGCGACACGGCTGACTTCACGCGCGCTACCGGCGGCGATCCGGATCGCTGGGTCTTTCTCGCGGGCGTTCGGGCCTGGTTCTAGAGAAGTCCAGCGGCACAAGGCCCTGCGTCGTCAGACAGCGTGGCCGTCGTGCCAGTTCTTGTCGAAGGTGTAGAAGCAGCTGTGCGTGTAGCGCATGCCCGAGGTGATCTTCTTCACCCCGTGCAGATATTCGTGCGTCGAGGGGAAGAAGGCCATCATCCGCGGCTTTATCTGCGGTTGCAGGCCCAGCGTCGGGAAATGAATCTCGCCGCCTTCGAATTCGTCGTTCAGATAGATGATCGAAGCGAAGGCACGCCACGGAAATTCGTTCGGCCGGCCGTCGGGTTGCTCGCAATCCGCGTGCGGCGCCTGATCGTCGCCCGGTTTCCAACGGACCATCTGCAGCGTATCGGCATAGACCGGTTCGGTGATCTCGTAATCCTTCTTGATCGCCTTGGCCGCGCGCTTGCGGAGCCGCTCCATCAGCCGCAGCACCTTGGGCGGCATGCTCCGCGGATTGATCATCCGGCCATACCAGACGTCGTTTTCCGGCAGGTAGGTTTCCCATGCCGCATTGGGTGACTTGGCGTAGAACAGCAGTTGCTTGCGCTCCTGTTCGGTGATGAAGTTCTCGCGGATCCCGACCGGTTTTCCCACTAGTGAACGCGCTGTAAGCATGGCGCCCTGATCCCCATCCCGATTTATTGAGTTAGGAGGGTCTTAGTCCATCGCCTTTTCAATTGACTAGTCCCAATCGACGCCATGCGGAGCGGGACGCGGCGCGTTCAGCTCCGCTTGCGATAGTGCATGATGCCCCAGGCCAGGCGACCGGCGGCCGCACCATCGACCCAGTGCTTCAATCCGGCGAGCATTCGGTCGCGAAATGCGGCGTCGATGCCCTCTTCCGCAGCCCGTTCGGCCAGTTCCTCGCGCACGCGCGCATAGTGATTGCCGAGCTGATCGGTCAGCTTTTCGACCTCGATCTTCTCGAACCCGCGCTTGCCGAGCGCTTCGTCGTAAAAGCCGAACGAAGCCAGATCGGGCAGGTGGATGCGGTCGTAGATCGGCTGGAGCGCTTCGCGGTCTTCAAGGCCGTCGGCCTGCATCGGATCGGTGAAGATCAACTCGCCGCCCGGCTTCAATACGCGCGCCACCTCGTCGAGCACAGCCAGGCGATCGGGCGCGTGCAGGATCGCATCCTGGCTCCACGCAATGTCGAAGCTGGAATCGTCGAATATCATATTGTCGAACGAACCGCCGACGATCTTGATCCTGTCGCCAAGCCCGGCCTCTTTGGTCAGCGCCCGGTTCCGCTCGTTTTCCACGGACGAGAGATTGATGCACGTGACATGCGCGCCATATTCGCCGGCAAGCACGCGCGCCGCTCCGCCATAGCCGGCGCCGAGATCGACGACGCTCTTGCCCGAAATGTCGCCAAGCTTTCCGGCCATCCGATCGACTGTCCGGCGGCTGGCGACCGCGATGTCGGTCTTGCCGTCATACAGGCCGACATGGATATCCTCACCGCCCCAGATGGCACTGTAGAAGGAATCGGCCTCTTCGCTGTCATAATAGTCGCGGGCGACGCCAACGCCTTCGTCATAGTTCGAGGCAGCGGTCCGATTATCGGTCATATTCTTTCTCCGCGAGATGCACGAAGAAGTCGGGATCGGACTCCTCGCCCTCCTCCATGAAATCGCCATAGCTATGCAGTTTCTGGAACCCCGCTTCCCGCAGAAGGTCGCGCACGTAATTCTTCCGCAGCGGGAACATGTTCAGGTTGTGCTTCGATCCGTCCGGGAAGGTATATTCGAAGCGTGCGAGCCCCTCATCCACATGGACGGGCTCGGCCGTCACCTGGTCGCCGCAATAATAATATTTGTGCTTGGTGCTGAAGCCGTTGTCGAGGATCCCGTCATAGTTGCGCTGATCGATGATCAGGATGCCGTCATGCTTTAGCGCGGCATAGAATTCGGCCAGCGCCCGGCGGCGGTCATGCTCGTCGAACAGATGGGTGAAGCTGTTGCCGAGGCAGATGATCGCGTCGAACTTGCCGTGGACGTCCTTGTTGAGCTTGCGCCAGTCGGCATGGACGGTCTTGAGCACCACGCCGTGCTCGCGGCCGTTGTCGAACGCCTTTGCGAGCATCTCCGCAGACCCATCGGCCGAAGTCACGTCGAACCCCGCCTTGGCGAGCTGGATCGAGTGAAAGCCCGTGCCGGCCGCGACGTCGAGCACGCTGTGCTTGCCGCGCGCCTTCAGCACATCGATGAAGAAGCGTCCCTCGCTCTCGGCGCGGCTCTTCCAGTCGATCAGCTCGTCCCACTTGTCGACGAAACCGCGAATATATTCGGAGACATATTTGTCAGATTCCCGGACGGCGGTCGGATCGTCCCCGTAATCCTGTCTTTCGTCCGGCTGAAATACGACGGTTTTGTTGGGCGTGATCGCTCTTCTCCCTTTTGGCTTTTCCTGCGCTTGCGATGATACCCGGCACGACCCCTGTTAGGGTGAACAGCCGCGGCGGCGAGGGTTCTATCCTATGGGCTGGGCGACGGCTTGGCTACCGGATCGCGAAATTTCTTGTCGCAGTGCAGCAAACTTTCCCGCTAAGTCATTGCGGACGGACGCCAATCCAGCCAAAATGAATTTAGATAGCTGCGGACGAAAGGCCCTCGCTTGCGATCTGGAGATTACGGGAGAATGTCTCCCGGACATTCTCATATTCCGGAAAACTGGTGGACGGGGCTGGATTCGAACCAGCGTACGCTAACGCGGGCAGATTTACAGTCTGCTGCCTTTAACCACTCGGCCACCCGTCCATTCCAGGAGGCCTTGGCGCCGTGCGGCGCGGCAAGAGGGCGGCTCAATGGCGAAACGCCGCTTGCCTGTCAACGCCGCGCTGTGGAAAGGGTTGCCGATGGCAAAACGACGCAAGGCAAAGCAGCGCGACGCGCGGCACCCGAGGCTCTGGGGACGGCATGCCGTGGAGGCCGCGCTGGCCAATCCGGCGCGGCGCTTCCGCAAGATCTGGGCGACGCATGAGGCACTGGCGGAACTCGATATGCCAGAGGGGTTGCCGGTCGAAATCGCCGGCGTGCAGGATCTGGCTCGCCATGTTCCGCACGACGCCCCGCACCAAGGAATCGTCGCCGAGGTCGAGCCGCTCGAAGACATCGCCATCGAGGACCTGCTCGACGGCGCGGCTGATGGCCGGCCTCTCGTCGTTCTCGATCAGGTGACCGATCCGCACAATGCCGGCGCGATCATGCGTTCCGCCGTTGCATTCGATGCGCTGGGGATCGTCACGCAGGACAGGCACGCGCCGCCGGAATCAGGCGCGCTCGCCAAGGCGGCGTCGGGCGCGCTCGAGATCTTGCCCTGGTGCCGGGTCGTCAATCTTTCGCGCGCGCTCGACCAGATGGCCGATGCCGGGTTCTGGCGCATCGGGCTAGCCGGCGAGACCGATATGACGATCGGCGAAGCGCTCGGTCCGGCCAAGGTAGCACTTGTGCTGGGCGCCGAGGGAGAGGGCCTGCGTCCGAATGTCGCCCAGCATTGCGATGCCCTTGCACGGCTGCCGATTTCCGACCGGATGGAGAGTTTGAACGTATCCAATGCCGCAGCGATCGCGCTATATGCGGCGCGAGAGGGGAACGGGTCATGACGCTTCCGATTCGCTTGATTTTCGTTCTGTTGGCACCGCTTTTTATGACCGGTTGTTTCCTGACACCGGGCGATTTCGAATCCGAGCTCACGATCGAGAATAGCGGCCAGTTCACCTTCGCCTATCGAGGGGAGATCGTCCTCAATCTGCCGAACCGCGCTGGCTCGAACACCTATGATGTCGAGGCCATCTACGCCGATATTGAGCCGACCTGCTATAATGAACCCGCAACGGTTGCCGAACCGGATGCGGTTGTCGAACCAGATACGGCCGCCGACGCGGCGGATGGAGCCGACGACTGGTCGATCGGCATTCCCGACACCGCCTATGAGCCTCGTGAATGCACGCCGGAGGAAATTGCCGAACAAAGGGCCGAATGGCAGGAAACGATCGACGCCATGCGCGAGAATGAACAGCGTCAGGCCACGATCATGATGCAGTTGCTCGGCGGCATTAATATCGATGACGATGAAACGATGCGCGCCTATGCCGCCAGGCTGCAACAGCAGCGCGGATGGAATTCTGTCGTCTATCGGGGCAATCGCGTTTTCGAAGTCGATTACCGGATTACCGGCAGCGTCGATCAGGGCTTCGTCTTTCCCGTGCTCGACGGTTTCGAGGTTTCGCAGCCGATGGTCGTGATCACGGCGGCCGAGGACGGCACCGTCCGCGTCCAGGCCCCCGGATTCGCCAGCGATCGTGGGCTGGCCGGCATGATGCTGCTGTCCGGCATGGGAGAGATGGCCGACGCGGAAAGTCCTGTGCAAACGACCGCCAACGGCCGCTTCGTCGTAAGGACGAACGGCGATATTCGGACGAACAACACCGAAAACGGCCCGGCCGACGAAGCTGGAATGCGGGTATTGGCCTGGATGGTGGATGGGCTGTCGCGGCCCAAGCCGGAGACGCTGATCCGGCTTTCGCGCTAGAGAGCTTAGGTCACCGACTCATTATGCCGCAACCATATTCTGATGGAAGCGAGCTGGACTGAGGCGAGATAGTTATCGTCGCGCTTGTCGAAACGTGTGGCGATGGCCCTGAAGTGTTTGAGTTTGTTAAAGAAGCGTTCGATCAGGTTGCGATAGCGATAGAGGAACGGGCTGAACGCTGATCGGCGGACCCGCTGTGGCATGGGCGGGATGTTGGCGAAAGCGCCCTTGTTTGCGATGGCCTCGCGCAGCTTATCGGCATCGTAGGCGCGGTCTGCCAGCAGGATCGAACCGGGCACGAGCGTGTCGAGCATCAGGTGCGCGCTGTGTCCGTCATAGGCTTGGCCTTCGCTCAGGCGCAGGCCAATCGGCAAGCCATTGGCATCGACCATGGCGTGGATCTTGGTGGTCAGCCCGCCGCGCGAGCGACCCATGCAACGGGTCTTCCGTCTTTTTTGGGCGTTGCCACCATGTTGGTGAACGCGGATCGAGGAACTGTCGATTATCTGGATATCGCCTTCATACGCCGCTGATACAGCACCCAATATCCGCGCCCAATGGCCAGCCTTGCGCCATCGGATTAAGCGGTTCACGCACGTCGTATACGGCCCATAGCGTGCCGGTATATCCGCCCATGGCGCGCCCGTGCGCAGTCGCCAGAATATCCCGTTCAATACCCGCCGGTCGTCGACCCGCTTAACCCCGCGAACCTTCGTCGGCAGCAAAGGCTGCATCACCGACCGTTCAAAATCCGTCAGATCAAAACGTCCCATCAGCGTCTCCCTTCTCGGAAAAACACTGAATCAGAACTCTCGCCTCTTGTGAATCCCAGTTATGGGTATGCGACCTAGGGCCAGGCCCCATAAAGTGGATTCCCAAATGCTCTGACCTGTGATTCAAGCTCTTTGGAAGGAGAGCAAGAATGGCAGGCGAGTTCTGGTTGAGCGAAGATCAGTTTGCGCGGTTGCAGCCGCTTTTGCCG
>NZ_CAKZNF010000075.1 GCF_937129435.1 uncultured Parasphingopyxis sp.
TGCCCTATCCTTTGTTTGTTTATCCCTTCTTTGATTACCATGTCTGTCTCTTCTGCAAGTTGTTTTCTAGTAAGGAAATCAGAAATTGAATTTTTTCCCTTTGTATTGTCAAGAAATTCTAATGCTTTTTCAACACTTCCAAATGTTGTGATTAAGAAATCTCTTTTTTTCTCATTTACTTTGATAATAGAAAAGTAGTACGCGTCTGACATGTTTGGTTCAATTATCATTGGAATACAGGTTTCATAATCAAGGTCGATTGGTTCTATGTTTTCCAAAAAGATAAGTAAATTTCTATTTTCAATAAACGTAGAATCTTTCCATATTTTCTTTGGAATTTCTTTATTTTCCTTTATCCCAATTACTTTGGCTTTGGAAAAGAATTTTTTATTATGTAAAAAAATAATCCTATCTGATTTTTTGATTTCCTTCCAAACTCTAAAATTGTTTTCGGTATTTAATATTCCCCATACCCCAATATTTTTTTCAAGATTATTTTTGCTAATGATATTTTTCATCAATTTACTTGTAGGGAGTAATCTTTCTACACTTTTCTGGTAATTATCTAGAAGCGTTTTTCGATGTAATGATATAAGCAACAAATTATTTTTTCTTGTATTCTTTTTCATATCTTAAAATTGATTCAAATTTGATTATGAATAAAACAGTTTTTCTTCTCCTAACATTCCAAGAAGATGTTTTGCCCAATATCTGCAAAAATGTTGGGGTTTGTGTGGTTTTGTATGATTATTTATTCTCACAAAAAAATGTGGCCCTTGTTTGTTTGCAGGGGCTTTGTTATCGTACATAACTACGGCATCTGTTGACCGTTTTACATTAATTACACAAATCATGTTTTCTGGCTCTTTTCCAAAAAATTCTTTAAGAGACTTGCCTGTATAAGACTTCTTGTTTCTTGCTATTTCCAGAGGAGTCCCAACAGCTACAATCTCTCCCCCTTTTTCGCCGCCTTCTGGTCCGAGATCGATTACCCAGTCGGCGTTTCGGATCATATTCATTTCATGCTCAATGACCACAACCGTATTCCCTTTAGAGACCAATTCTGTGAGCACCTCGAGTAATTTTCTAATATCATCAAAATGCAAGCCCGTAGTCGGCTCGTCAAGCATATAGAGAGTTTTCCCAGTGGATTTCTTTGAGAGTTCTGTTGCTAATTTTACGCGCTGCGCCTCCCCGCCAGAAAGCGAGGGGGCTGGCTGGCCAAGCTCAACAACACGATCTTCGTCTCGCGCGCCGACCGGATCGGGGTGCAACGGCAGGTAGAACAGGTCCGCACTGCGCTCGCGGAGCATCAGCCGGTGACGATCTTCCCCGAAGGCACGACGACCGACGGCACCAGCCTCCTGCCGTTCAAGCCCTCGCTCTTCGCCGTGCTCGCCCCGCCGCCACGCGGCATTCGCGTCCAGCCGATCCTGCTCGATTTCTACGGCCGGGGCTGGGAGACGGCGTGGCTTGGCGAGGAGACCGCCCCGCACAATGCCTGGCGCGTCCTGTGCCGACGGCGGATCATTCCGGTCCGCCTGCTCTTCCTCGAACCCTTCGACCCGGCGCATTGCAACGACCGAAAGGAGATCGCCGCCACCGCGCGCGAGGCGATCCGCCACGCGCTCTCGGCTAGTCTTGGCGGCGCGCCTGTCCTATAGGCGCGCGCCATGTCCCAAGGCACCACCACCAAAACCGCGCCCCAAAGCTATTTCGTCAAAAGCTTCGGCTGCCAGATGAACGTCTATGACGGCGAGCGGATGGCCGAGCTGCTCGGCGACAAGGGGATGCAGGCCGCCGCCAGCGCCGACGAGGCCGATCTCGTCGTGCTCAACACCTGCCATATCCGCGAAAAGGCGGCGGAGAAGGTGTACTCCGATATCGGCCGGATCGCCAAGCGTGCCGGCAAGGACGGCGGCGCCAAGCCGATGATCGCGGTCGCCGGCTGCGTCGCGCAGGCCGAGGGCGCGGAGATTGTGCGGCGAACGAAGGACGTCGATATCGTCGTCGGTCCGCAGGCCTATCACAACCTGCCCGAACTCGTCGCCAAGGCGGCGCGCGGCGAAAGCGCGCTCGACACCGACATGCCCGCCGCGAGCAAATTTTCCGCGCTGCCCGGCCGCAAGAAGCAGGCGCCGAGCGCGTTTCTGACCGTGCAGGAAGGCTGCGACAAATTCTGCACCTATTGCGTCGTCCCCTATACGCGCGGCGCCGAGATCAGCCGGCCCCGGGGCGACCTGATCGACGAGGCGAAGGCGCTGGTCGATGCGGGCGCGAAGGAGATCACGCTGCTCGGCCAGAACGTCAACGCCTGGACCGGCGAGGACGAGGCGGGCCGCGAACAGGGCCTCGACGGCCTGATCCGCGCGCTCGATCGCGTCGAGGGCCTGGCGCGCATCCGCTACACGACGAGCCATCCCAACGACATGACGCAGGGGTTGATCGATGCGCATGGCGATGTCGCCAAGCTGATGCCCTATCTGCACCTCCCCGTGCAGTCGGGCTCCGACCCGATCCTGAAGGCCATGAACCGCAGCCACGCGGCGGAAAGCTACCTCGCGATCATCGAACGCGTCCGCGCGGCGCGGCCCGATATCGCGATCTCGGGCGATTTCATTGTCGGTTTCCCCGGCGAGAGTGACGAAGACTTTGAGGCCACGCTCGATATCGTCCGCGCGACCAGTTACGCGCAGGCCTTCAGCTTCAAATACTCCCCCCGCCCCGGCACCCCGGCCGCCGAGATGGACGACACCTTCGTCCCCGCCGAAATCGCCGACGACCGCCTGCAACGCCTCCAGGCGCTGCTCAACGAACAGCAGCAGGCGTTCAACCAGGCGAGCGTCGGCAAGACGACCACGCTGCTCCTCGAACGCAACGGCAAGAAGCCCGGCCAAAAGATCGGCAAGTCGCCGTGGCTGCAATCGGTGCATGTCGAGACGGATGCGCCGATCGGATCGCTGGTGGAGGTGGAACTGGTGAGCGCGGGGCCGAACAGTCTGGGTGGGGTGATCATCGCAGAGTCGGGCGGAAGCTGAGCGTCGACTTCGACGGGCCGCTGCCTGGCGCGTGATCGGGTTCGTTCAAAACACTGTCATTGCGAGCGAAGCGAAGCAATCCAGAGCCCCAGAGCGCACCGCTTGCTGCTCTGGATTGCCGCGTCGCCTTCGGCTCCTCGCAATGACGATTCAATCAAGACTCATCACGCTCTAGCCCCGCACCGTCGGGTTCCGGCCCGCGACCGGGCCATTGCAGGAAACCTCACAAAGTTCACGCCTGCTTGACACATGCTTGACACAGGCCGGGGGTGTGGACCGGAGAAAGGGTCCGAGCTGGTATCAAGATACCCGAACGTCGCACAAGTCCCGCGTCCACGCGCGCGGGGCGGCGGCGAAGGCGAATGGGCGCTCGGGACCGCACCGCCCGAAACGATCGCGCCCGCTTGTCCCCATATGCACCGCTGAGAAAGAGCCGGCATCGAGGCTATCAGGCCAAGGGGGCAGGAGGACAGCGAAAACGTCCGCATTGCGCCGAGAATGGATGACTCGCTGATCGCCTGAAACGCCTCCAAGCAACTAACAGCAGCTCGCGTTCAACTATGCCAGCATTGGCAAGCACACGACGCTCCTCCTCGAACGCGACGGCAAGAAACCCGGCCAGCGCATCGACAAATCGCCGTGGCTCCAATCGGTGCATGTCGAGACGGAGGCACCGATCGGGGAGTTGGTCGAGGTGGAATTGGTGAGCGCGGAGCCGAGCAGCTTGGGTGTGGTATTGATGCGGCCATGATAGCCGGTAATGATGCGGAATGATCATCTATCTGACTGGCAGTCCCGCCACGGGCAAAACCACTCTAGCTGAACGCCTATCCGATCGCATTGACAACTTAATTCATTTTCGTTTCGGCAACGTACTTACGGAGCTGATACAGCAGAATCATGAGGTCACCCAAGAGGCACTTAGGACCTCAACCTCTCATATCTCAACGCCAGACATCGTGAATCAGGTTAATGAGAATGCCATTGAAACTTGTGAAAAACACAGAGGCGTCGGGAGCGTTATCGTAGACACTCATGCAGTCACAACGGAAGAGACAGGTTTTCGAGTGACGCCGATGTCGGTGGCACAAATGAAAAGATTGAACCCCGATGCATTTGTCTGCCTCACAGCCCGACCTGACGTTAGGGCCATTCGTGTAAAGGAAGACGCCAAAGGCCGGCCTTTGCTAGACGAAGAACAGCTACGCACACAATCCATGCTGCAGGAAAGTCTTGTAATCTCTTATGCCGCAGCGACCGGAAAACCGGCATACTTCATGTGCAACGAAACGACGAAAGATTTGTCCAGAATCGAAGCGGAACTTATCGCACTAATCTCTTGATGCCGATCGTTATTTTACACTGCGTTTTTGAGCATTTTTTGCAACAGATCTCCGCGCTTTAGCGACTCACCTTGGTATATCACTTCTGAAAATGTATCGTCGAAGATGCGCTCCCCATCTTTTTTTTCAACATGGGCATGAATTCCTACCTCTTGAGGGCGATCGGCGGTCCAAACTATCGCTGGAGTTGACGCCCAAACTCGAAAATCATGATCGGCCGCATATTCGTCCAGATTAAGCTTTCGATCCGGCGAGATTTTGTCAGCGTTCATCAGAAAGGTGTCGTGCAACGGTTTTAGCGGTGTCGAAACGATCGGCTTCTTGCTCCACGTACTGTCGCGACCGCATGCCGCACAGAAGTGCTTCCTGTGAGGTGTTTCAGCAAAACTACCCATGTCAAGGTGAGGAAAACCACAATTCGTGCAATTTATGCAGTCCATCTCCTTGCCCTGTTCCAGCCCGACTATAAATTCCAATGCCGCTGGCGGCGTGATATTTACCCGTTTGATCGACGCCGACTTGAATAAGTCGAGCTTCGAATCGTAAAGCAGCGAGATTGCGGGGTAGTCGCCATCAATTTGCTTTTCACCTCCTGAACGCTCTCTCAAATGAACATGTATACGGGGGACGCGTGTCTTTATCGGATTTGATGCAATGGCAGCAGGGAGAGAACACCAAATTCCGACCTCGGCGTATTCCGCCACGTCGATTGTCTGCGGATCAACAACGTAGTTCATTCCTTGAATATGATTTGCACAATGCATCTCGCCAGTATCGTCAAGCGACTTCTCATCTGCTTTCGTTCCCCAGTGCTTTTGATGGGTCCGACACCAAAGGCGCGTCGCACCGTTCCGAAATTTACCCGCTGATACGAAATCGCAGGGTAGGATAGCATCAGTGCCCTGCTTGTCCTTGAAGATCCCCATCATCTCCGGAGAAGAGACAGCGATATTACCCATCGTCCGATCGTCCGCCCAGCAAACGGCAAAAGTCTTTGCAGCGACCGTGTCATCCACGGCAGGAATCTCTGTCTCATCACAAACCTTTTCGACGAATATCTTTTTGGCAGGCGGCCCAGGCTCCCACCTCGCCTTCCAAAACTCGACCCGTCCGGTCTTCTGGTTTGCTTTTCGTTCGATGAACATTGTGGGCTGATCCTTATCGCGTCGCAAATTTAGATAGAAAGCCAAACCTACAGCTGCAATGTCCCGACTCGGCGGAAATCAGGTCCAACCGTTTTGCGTTGGGCGGCGATCAAAACCCCCACCCCGCACACATCCCCTCTGGATTCCCCCCGCCACCCCGCTAAATTGCTCCCCGAATGGCAAAGAAAGCAGCGCAAGCGGCGTCCGCAGGCCGCACCCGCCTCGACCTGGAATTCGAGCAACCGCAATTGCTCGGCGCCCTGTTCGGTGAGTATGACCAGAATCTCGTCGCGATCGAAAACCGCCTCGGCGTCTACATCGCCGCGCGCGGCAACAAGCTGACGATCGAGGGCGAGGAGGAGGCCGCGGCGCGGGCGCGCGATGTGCTGACCGGGCTCTATAATCGGATCGCCGAGGGGCAGGAGATCGACACCGGCGCGGTGGAAGCCGTGATCGCCATGTCGGCCGAACCGACGCTGGACGGCGTGATCCGCAAGGACGTGTCCGAGCCGCCCAAGGTGATGATCCGCACGCGCAAGAAGACGATCGTCCCGCGCTCGCTCAACCAGACGCGCTATATGGAGGCGCTGGCGCGCGACGACATCATCTTCGCGCTCGGCCCCGCGGGCACCGGCAAGACCTATCTCGCCGTGGCGCAGGCCGTGCATCAGCTGATCACCGGGTCGGTCGAGCGGTTGATCCTCTCCCGCCCGGCGGTGGAAGCGGGCGAGAAGCTCGGCTTCCTGCCCGGCGATATGCGCGAGAAGGTCGATCCCTATCTGCGCCCGCTTTACGACGCGCTCTACGACATGCTGCCCGCCGACCAGGTCGAGCGGCGGATCGCCAATGGCGATATCGAGATCGCGCCGATCGCCTTCATGCGCGGGCGGACGCTCGCCGATGCGTTCGTGATCCTCGACGAGGCGCAGAACACGACGCCGGCGCAGATGAAGATGTTCCTGACGCGCTTCGGCGAGAACAGCCGGATGGTGATTTCGGGCGACCCCAAGCAGGTCGACCTGCCGGGCGAAGGAATTTCCGGGCTGGCCGATGCCGTCTCGCGGCTCGAAGGCGTGAAGGGCTTCGGCACGATCCGCTTCGGCGCCGGCGATGTCGTGCGCCACCCGATCGTTGGCCGCATCGTCGAAGCCTATGAGGGGCCGGCATGATCGAAACCGCCATTTTGTGCGAAGGCGATTGGGACGACGATACCGACTGGGACGAGCTGGCGCGAAAGGCCGCCACCGCCGCGATCAAGCAGACGCCGCATGGCGATCTCGTCGCCGATCCGGTTTCGGTCGAAATCTCGGTCAAGTTCGCCACCGACGCAGAAGTCCGCAAGCTCAATACCGCCTATCGCGACAAGGACAATCCGACCAACGTGCTGTCCTTTCCGATGGTGCAGCCGGACATGCTGGGCGGCCTCGCCAACAGCGACGATGGCGAGGTGCTGCTCGGCGATATCGTGCTCGCCGACGGGGTCTGTGCGGCCGAGGCGGCAGAGAAATCGATCCCGGTACGCAATCATGCGGCGCACCTGATTGTCCATGGCACGTTGCATTTGCTAGGGTATGACCATGAACAGGGCGAGGCGGAAGCCGAGGCCATGGAAGCGATGGAGCGCGCCGCGCTGGCTTCCCTTGGCATCGGCGATCCCTATATGCCCGCCGAAACAGCTGACGAGGTATAGCAATCACAGCCGATGGCCGACGATTCGAGTAGCACCGCGCCCGCCGATAACAACGGTGGGCGCTTCTGGCAGGGCCTTCGCGGGCTCCTTTTTGGCGATGACGGCGAACAGAGCCTGCGCGACGAGCTCGAGGCGGCGATCGACGAGCATGCCGGCAACCGGCCGGGAAGCGGCGATCTTTCGCCGCTCGAGCGGCAGATGCTCAAGCGGCTCCTCCATTTCGGCGAGACGACGGCGGACGATGTCTGCGTCCCGCGCGCCGACATCATCGCGATCGAGGAGAAGGAGGATTTCGACACCGTCGTGAAGGTCTTCACCGAAGCCGGGCACAGCCGCCTCCCCGTCTATCGCGAAACGCTCGACGAGGTGATCGGCATGATCCACATTCGCGACGTCTTCGCGGTGCTGGCATCGGGCGAGAAACGGCCGGCGACGATCGAGGCGTTCATCCGCGAGCCGCGTTACGTCCCCGAATCGATGGGGGTGCTCGATCTGCTCGCCGAGATGCAGGTGACGCGAACGCATATGGCGATCGTGCTCGACGAATATTCGGGCACCGAAGGCATCGTCACGATCGAGGATATCGTCGAGGAAATCGTCGGCGAGATCGAGGACGAGCATGACGAGGAAGCGACCGAATTGCTGACCGAAACGCCCGACGGGCATTGGGAGGCCGAGGCGCGCGCGGAACTCGACGACGTTGCCGAGATCGTCGACGAGCGGCTGGGCGAGATCGATGAGGATGTCGACACGCTGGGCGGCCTTGCCTTCGTGCTCGCCGGCCATGTTCCCGAAGAGGGCGAGATGCTCGAACATCCGAGCGGGTGGACGCTGGAGGTGACCGAAGGTGACAGCAAGCGCGTCACCCGGCTAAGGCTGCACCCGCCGAGCGACGAGGAAAAGACCGGAGAGAGAGGCGAAGGCGATGGCGATCTCGCGTAAAACGACACGGCGCATCCTGTTCGTCCTGTTCGGCGTCCTCGTGCTGGCGCTCGTCACCTGGCTGGCGATCCGGCCGCGCGAGGCGACGCTGACGGTCGAGGATGTCAGCGGCACCGACCCGGTGCTCACCACCCCGCGCGAAGAAACGATCCCGATGATGAACGTTGCCGAGGCGATCGGCTGGGAGGACGGCGAGATGCCGACCCCGGCCGAAGGGCTGGAGGTCAACGAGTTCGCCGGCGATCTCGATCACCCGCGCTGGATGCTGACGCTCGACAATGGCGATGTGCTCGTCGCGGAA
Organism: uncultured Parasphingopyxis sp.; assembly: GCF_937129435.1. Lineage (GTDB taxonomy): Bacteria > Pseudomonadota > Alphaproteobacteria > Sphingomonadales > Sphingomonadaceae > Parasphingopyxis. Next base: position 8,460 of record NZ_CAKZNF010000075.1, read on the forward strand.
ACCAATTCGCCGCCGCGCGATTATAGCGGCATTCGCGGCTGGTTCGAGCGGCGGCTGATGACGCGCGGCGGATCGGCCGGCGACTCCCCGAACCGGATCACCCTGCTCCGCGATGTCGATTCGGACGGCACCGCCGACCAGCGGCGTGCGTTGCTGACCGAAGAGAATGGGCTCAACTCGCCCTTCGGCATGGCGGTCGTCGACGGCTTTCTCTACGTCGCCAATACCGATGCGCTGATCCGCTTTCCCTTCGAACCGGGCCAGATCGAGATCGAGGGCACGGGCGAGACGGTCGTCGACCTGCCCGCCAACGCCCCCAACAGCCACTGGACCAAGAGCCTTGTCGTCGATCCGGACGACCCGAACCTTTTCTATGTCGGCGTCGGATCGAACAGCAATATCGGCGAGAACGGCATGGAGATCGAGGAAAACCGTGCGGCGGTGCTCCAGGTGAATGTCGAAGAGCGCGAAACGCTGATCTACACCGCCGGCATGCGCAATCCGGTCGGCCTCGATTTCGAGCCGAATAGCGGCCGCCTCTATGCCGTCGTCAACGAACGCGACATGATGGGCGGCGACCTCGTCCCCGATTATCTAAGCGTCGTCGATTTCGGCGCGCATTATGGCTGGCCGGGCGTCTATTGGGGTCGTTATCTGGATGAGCGCGTCGAGCCGATGACGCCGCGCATGGCGCAATATTCGCGCGTTCCCGAATATGCGCTGGGGCCGCATACCGCCTCGCTCGGCCTTGAGTTTTCCGAGAACGCACGCCTCGGCGAACCCTTCACCGGCGGCGCATTCATCGGCCAGCACGGATCGTGGAACCGGCGGCCGATGTCCGGTTACAAAGTCGTCTTCGTCGCCTTCGAGAACGGCCGCCCGGCGGGCGCCATGATCGACGTGCTGACCGGTTTCCTCAACGACGACAACCAGGCGCGCGGCCGGCCCGTGGGCGTGATGACCGACGCAACTGGCGCGTTGCTCGTGGCGGACGATGTCGGCAACCGCATATGGCGGGTGAGCAATCCCCGGCTGGCGCGGCGGGGCGGAAACTAAAGCAAGACCGGGCTTGGCTTGAGCATCGTCCTTGCGAGCGCAGCGAAGCAATCCAGAGCCAAACAGGGCAACGCTTACGGCCCTGGATTGCCGCGTCGCCTTCGGCTCCTCGCAATGACGGCGTGATGTCTTAGTCTGTCGCGAACAGCTGCCTCGGATCCCTGAAAGCCTTGAATTCCAGCGCATTGCCCGCCGGATCGCGGAAAAACATCGTCGCCTGCTCGCCGGGCTTCCCTTCGAAGCGGACATAGGGTTCGATCACCCAGTCGACGCCTTCGGCCTCCAATCGCTTCCAAAGCGCACGAAAATCGTCCCAAGCCAGCACCACGCCGAAATGCGGCACAGGGACGTCATGGCCGTCGACCGGATTGCGGGCACCTTCCTTGGCCGCCCCGGCATCGAGATGCGCGACGATCTGATGGCCGAAAAAGTCGAAATCGATCCAATGGGTGTCCGACCGGCCTTCCGGGCAGCCGAGCAGTTCGCCATAAAAGCGCCGGGCCGCGTCGAGATCGTCGACGGGAAAGGCAAGGTGGAATGGAGAAAGCTGGCCCATGCCTCCGTCTATTGCCAAGCCGCCGCTGCCACGCAATAGCCGCAGCCGATGAAGCACCTTCTCCTCGCCCTGCTGCTCGGCGCCGCTTCCGCGACCGGTTTTGCGCCGCTCGGCCTGTGGCCGCTGACGATCGCCGCCTATGCGCTGCTGATTGCGATGACGATTTCGCGGCAGCAGCTGCGCAGCGCCTTTGCCACAGGCTGGGCATTCGGGGTCGGGCAGTTCATCGTCGGGCTGAACTGGATCGCGACCGCCTTCACCTATCAGGCGGCGATGCCGGCCTGGCTGGGCTGGATCGCGGTCGTGCTGCTTTCGCTCTATCTTGCCGTCTATCCGGCCTTGGCGACGGCCATCGCCTGGCGCTTCGGCAAGGCGATGCCGCTGACTTTCGTGCTGTTCTTCGCCGCCGCCTGGATCGTCACCGAATATCTGCGCGCCTTCGTCTTCACCGGCTTCGCCTGGAACCCGCTTTCGGCGATCGCCATCGCGCATATCGGGAGCGGCGATGTCGCCAACGGTCTCGCCTCGTCCGCGCGATGGATCGGGACCTATGGCGTATCGGGGCTGATCGTGTTGCTGGCGGGTGCCTTCTATCTCGGCTGGCAGCGGCGCTGGACTGCGGCACTCGGCATTGGCGCACTGCCCGTTGCCGCATCGATCGCGGGTGTCATCGCTGTATCTTCCATTGCGACAGTCGATCCTGACGCATCGGCGATCCGCGTCATCCAGCCGAACATCAACCAGAACGAGAAATGGGACGCCGACCTCGCACTGCGCAATTTCAACCGGCTGGTCGAGCGCACGGGCGAAACGGGGGACAAGCCGCGCCTGATCTTCTGGCCCGAAGCCGCCGTGCCCGAATTCATCGAGGACGACCCGATGGCGCGGGCGCGCATTTCCTCGCTGCTCGGCGAAGAAGATTTGCTGCTGCTCGGCGCCAGCAAGCTGATCTGGGAAAATATCGAGAATGGCCGCCGCCGCACCATCGGCGCGCGCAATGCCTTCTACGTGATGGACGCCAATGGCGACCTGCTGGCGCGCTACGACAAGGCGCATCTCGTTCCCTATGGGGAATATCTCCCCATGCGGCCGGTGCTCGAATCGATCGGGCTTTCAAGATTGGCCCCCGGCGATCTCGATTTCTGGCCGGGGCCGGGGCCGCAGACGCTCGAGCTGCCCGGCTTCGGCACGGTAGGGGGACAGATCTGCTACGAGATGGTGTTCTCCGGCGAGGTCGTCGAGCGCGCCAACCGGCCCGACTTCCTGTTCAACCCGTCGAACGACGCCTGGTTCGGCGCCTGGGGCCCGCCACAGCATCTCGCGCAGGCAAGGCTGCGGGCGATCGAGGAAGCCATGCCCATCATCCGCTCGACGCCGACGGGCGTGTCGGCCATCATCGACGCACGGGGCGTGGTCGTCGATCATATCCCCTATCACCAAGCGGGGACGATCGATGCGCGTCTGCCCGCACCGGCGCCGCCGACATTGTTCTCGCGCTTCGGCAATATCCTGCCGATGATCTTCGCCGCGATGCTGATCGGCATTTCGCTTCTGCTCGGGTGGCGCGAGCGCCGGCGCGGTTAGTTCGCAGGCTGAAATTTGCCGTCTCCGCGACAAGGCGTTTGCAACTGCGCGCTGCGCCCCCTATGACATATAACGAATCCTTTATATGTGGATTGGCGGCTGAGGCCGTCCGGTCCCTTTTCGCAGGAATTGAGGAAAATTATGCGCGGCAATTATCTTTTCACGTCCGAAAGCGTCTCCGAGGGCCATCCCGACAAGGTGTCGGACCAGATCTCCGACGCCATCGTCGACCTGATGCTCTCCAAGGATCCCGAATCGCGCATCGCCTGCGAAACCATGACGACGACGCAGCGCGTCGTGCTCGCCGGCGAGATCCGCTGCGCGCCCATGTACGATGCCGAGAAATATGCCGACAATGGCGGCTGGGCACCGGGCGCACGCGACGAGATCGAGGAAGCGGTGCGCAAGACGGTCAAGGAGATCGGCTACGAGCAGGACGGCTTCCACTGGAAGACGCTGGAGTTCGAAAACCATCTCCACGGCCAGTCGAGCGAGATCGCCCAGGGCGTCGATGCCGGCGAAGAGGGATCGAACAAGGACGAGGGCGCGGGCGATCAGGGCATCATGTTCGGCTTCGCCTGCGACGAGACGCCGGATCTGATGCCGGCGACGCTCGATTACAGCCACAAGATCCTGCACCGCATGGCCGAGGACCGGAAGAGCGGCAAGGCCCCCTTCCTCGAGCCCGACAGCAAGAGCCAGATCACGCTGCGCTACGAAAACGGCAAACCCGTCGCCTGCACCGCCGTCGTCGTCTCGACCCAGCACGGCAAGGGCTATCACACCGGCGACAAGGAAGCCGAGCTCAAGGCCTATGTGAAGGAAACCGTTGCCGACATCCTGCCCGACGGACTGATCAGCGACGAGACCGCCTGGCACATCAACCCGACCGGCGCCTTCGAGATCGGCGGGCCCGACGGCGATGCGGGGCTGACCGGCCGCAAGATCATCGTCGACACCTATGGCGGCGCGGCCCCGCACGGCGGCGGCGCGTTCAGCGGCAAGGACCCGACCAAGGTCGACCGCTCGGCCGCCTATATCACCCGCTATCTGGCGAAGAACGTCGTTGCCGCGGGGCTGGCCACGCGCTGCACGATCCAGATCGCCTATGCCATCGGCGTCAGCGAGCCGCTGTCGCTCTATGTCGACACGCATGGCACCGGGACCGTCGACGACGAGAAAATCGAAGACGCGATCAAGAGCATCGCCAAGCTGAAGGGCCTGACCCCGCGCGGCATCCGCACGCATCTCGGCCTCAATAAGCCGATTTATCGCGTCAGCGCCGCCTACGGTCATTTCGGCCGCGACGTGAAGGGCGATACCTTTCCGTGGGAAAGGACCGATCTGGTCGAGGATCTGAAGGCCGCGCTCTAGCACCGGCTGGGACACGAACAGCAAGGGCGGCGCGAGCTATCGTGCCGCCCTTTTTTTGCGCGCCTGTTTCGACAGCGCCGCGCCGAGGCGATAAGGGCGGCGACATGACCGACCAAGCCAATCTCTTTGCGCGTTTCCTGGCCGCCGCCAAACAGGCGGGCGACAAGCCGTTCCTTGTCGAGGGCGATACGGTGCGGCTCTCCTATGCCGATCTCGACCGCGAGACCGCGCGCCGGGCGGCGGCGCTGGCGGGCCTCGGCGCGCAGCCAGGCGACCGGATCGTCGTGCAGGTCGACAAGTCCATCGAGAACGTCCTGCTCTATCTGGCGAGCCTGCGCGCGGGCCTTGTCTATGTCCCGCTCAACACCGCCTATACGCCGGCCGAGCTTGATTATTTCATCGGCGATGCCGAGCCGGCGGTGGTCGTGTGCGATCCCGCGAAGCAAAGCGCCATCGCGGACGTCGCGGGAACGGCAAAGCTCGTGACGCTCGATGCCGAGGGCATGGGCACGCTGACCGATGCCGTGCAGGCGAAAGACACCACGGATCTTGAGACCGCCCACCGCGCCACCGACGACCTTGCCGCCATCTGCTACACGTCGGGGACGACCGGCCGTTCCAAGGGCGCGATGCTGAGCCATGGCAATCTCGCCTCGAATGCGGAAACGCTGTTCGACATCTGGCACTGGCAGCCGGACGATGTGCTGATCCACGCCCTTCCCATCTACCACGTCCATGGCCTGTTCGTGGCGCTGCATCTGGCTCTGCTCGGCGGTTCGACGATCCGTTTTCACCAGGGCTTCGACGCCGGTGCCGTGCTCGCCGACCTGCCGCGATCGAGCGTGCTAATGGGCGTCCCCACCTTCTATGTCCGCCTTGCCGCGCATGACGGGCTGACACGCGACGCGGCCCGGAACATGCGGCTTTTCATCAGCGGTTCCGCGCCGCTGCTCGAAAGCACCTTCGCCGAGTTCGAGGCGAAGACCTGCATGCGTATGCTCGAACGCTACGGCATGACCGAGGCGGGCATGATCTGCTCCAATCCCTATGACGGTGAGCGCGTTCCCGGCACCGTTGGCTTCCCCCTGCCCGGCGTCTCGGCGCGCGTCGCCGATGAGAGCGGCGCCGAAGTGCCGCGCGGCGAGCCCGGCGTGCTGGAGATCAAGGGACCGAACCTGTTCCAGGGCTATTGGAAGAAGCCTGACAAAACGGCCGAAGAAATGCGCGCCGACGGCTATTTCGTCACCGGCGATATTGCGACGATGGACGCGGACGGCCGCGTCGCGATCGTCGGCCGGGCGAAGGATCTGATCATCGCCGGCGGACTCAACATTTATCCCAAGGAGATCGAGCTCGCGATCGACGCGGTACCGGGCGTCGGCGAAAGCGCGGTGATCGGCGTCCCGCACCCCGATCTGGGCGAGGCGGTGGTGGCGGTGGTGACGCGCATCGACCCGGATCTCAACGAGGCGGCAGTGCTGGAGGCGCTCGGCGACCTCGCCCGCTTCAAACAGCCCCGCCGCGTGATCTTCGCCGACGCCCTCCCGCGCAATGCGATGGGCAAGGTCCAAAAGGCGAAGTTGCGCGAGGCTCATGCCGGGCTGTATTCAAGCAGTTGACCGGACCAGGCGTTTGACCGATCTTCGCGCGGGATATTCGAGGGGGCGAATATGAGCGACGAGGAAGAACCCGAAACGCCGGGTGGCAGCTGGAAAACGGCCTACGACATCCACAAGCTGGCCGCGACGAAGAATTCGGAGATGGTCCATGAATTGAGCAAGTGGCTTCTTGCCTCATTGCTCGCCACGCATGGCGCCGCCATCGTAGCGCTGATCGGCTCCGAAATCGTCGACGTTCCGATGGCGATCTCCTTCGCCTGCTTCGTGATCGGGATTATGTGCGCCTGCCTGTCATCCGTGAATGCGCGAAAGGCGAATACGACCCAAGTCGACTATGCTCTGGCCTATTGCGTTTCGCTGGCGAACGAAGGGGAGAAGGCTCAACCTCCCGCAGGCGAAGAGCTGACCGCGCAATATGTCCGGTATATGGGCCGCTCGCGCATGCTCGACATGATCTCGATCGCGCTTTTCGGCTTCGGCGCAGCACTGGGCGCCTATGCAGTCCTGACCGCCGGAGCGCCACCCGAAAGCGGCATGACGAAAACCCTGGAATTCATTGTTCGCACGACCGGCTGATTGGCCTACAGGCGGCGCGATGAATGAAGACCCCGCCACCATCCGCCGCCTTTATGGGCGATCCAAGGGCCATAAGCTGCGCGACAAGCAGCAACACCTCCTCGACGGCATGCTGCCCGAGGTCGCGGTGCCCGCCTACGGCCCGCTCGATTCGACGCGGCTGTTCGGTGACGACCGCCCGCTCGAACTCGAAATCGGGTTCGGATCAGGCGAGCATCTCGCCGCGCAGGCCGAGGCGCGGCCGGAAACCGGCTTCATCGGCTGCGAGCCCTTCGTCAACGGCGTGGTCGGCGCGCTCGGCCATATCCGCGACCGGGAGCTATCAAACGTCCGCGTGCACATGGACGACGCGCTCGATGTATTGGACCGCCTGCCCGATGTCTCGCTGGAGCGCGTCTACCTTCTCCATCCCGATCCCTGGCCCAAGGCGCGGCACGCCAAGCGGCGGATGATCAACCACGGCCCGCTCGATCTGATCGCGGCCAAGCTGAAACCGGGAAGCGAATTCCGGCTCGGCACCGACGATCCGACCTATTGCCGCTGGTCGATGATGGTCATGGGGCAGCGTAACGATTTCGAATGGCTGGCCGGGCGGCCCGCCGATTTCCTGAACCGTCCCCGCGACTGGCCCGAAACGCGCTACGAGGCCAAGGCCCGCAAGAAGGGCCATGAGGTCTGGTATTTCCGCTACCGGCGGACGTAGCTGCTAGGCGCCCGGCGTCAGCCTGAGCAACCGCCCGCCGGGTCCGCCCGGCCGTTCCTGGTCTTCGAGCACCCAGATCGCGCCGTCGGGCCCGATTTCGACCTCGCGCAGGCGGTTCTCCATCGGATAGCGGGCCGCTTCGCGGGCGCTCTCGCCATCGAATTCGACACGGACCAGCGCCTCGGCTTTCAGCCCGGCGATCAGCAGGTCACCCTGCCAGCCCGCGAACATCTCGCCGGTGTAGAAGGCCATTCCGCCCGGCGCGATGACCGGCGTCCAGGTGATTGCCGGGGCGGGAAGTTCGGGGCGTGTGTCATGGTCGGGAATTTCCGTGCCGTCATAATGATCGCCGTTCGACACCACTGGCCATCCGTAATTGACGCCGCGTTCGACGAGGTTGAGTTCGTCGCCCCCCGCCGGTCCGTGCTCTACCTCCCAGAGCCGGCCTTCGGGATCAAAGGCGAGGCCGAGGATGTTGCGATGGCCATAGGACCAGATTTGCGCCGTCGCCTCGCCGCCGCCGACCAGCGGGTTGGGCACGAGATTGCCGTCGGGATCGAGGCGGACGATGGTGCCGAGCGTGTTGCCGATATCCTGCGCCGGCTCCATCTTCTGCCGGTCGCCGCTGGCGATGTAGAGATAGTCGCCGTCGGGCGAGAAGGCGATGCGGTGGCTGTAATGGCCGCGCCCGGTGACCTTCGGTTCCTGCCGCCAGATCGTTTCGATGTCGGTCATCGCGGTCCGGCCGTCGCCGCCCATGACGAGCCGCCCGCGCGCAACCACCGCGCCACGCGTATCGTCCGGTCCGGCCTCGGCATAGGAGAAGTAAATCCACTCGCCGTCCGGCCCGACGACCACGTCGCCCAAGCCACCCTGCCCGCCATAATCGACCTCGGGCAGCCCGGTCACCTCGTGCCGTCCGGTCCCGTCGATCCGCCACATCCGGCCGCCGAGTTCGGTGACGAGCATGTCCTCGCCCCAGAATGTCATCGCCCAGGGCTCTTCGAACTGCCCCATCTCCTCGATGGCGAACGAGACGTCTTCGGCAGACGCTGCGGTTTCGGGCGAGGATTGCGCCGTCGCATCGCCGCCATTCGTGCAGGCGACGAGGGCGGCGGTGGCGACACCGATGGCGAATATCGAAAGATGTTGCGGCAAGTCTTGTCTCCCTGTGGTCGCTATTGTCTAATCAATACGCTTCGGCGCGTCATTCGGTTTCACGCTTGCCCCTTCCGCCACCCGCGCCTATATAGCCCTTGCCTTCCTCTACATCGCTAGCGTTGCAGAGGCCGGTCCCGGAAGGGGCCGGCGGCGGACATTTGTGTTATAAGGATTTGCATGGCGGATATCGCCCGACTGACGCGCCTGATCGAACCCGAAGTCGAAAAGCTCGGCTTCGCGCTCGTGCGCGTCAAAATGATGAGCGGCGAGGACGGCCCGGTGCTGCAGGTGATGGCCGAGCGCGAGGATACGCGCCAGCTCGTCATCGAGGATTGCGCCGCAATCAGCCGCGCGCTCTCCAACATGCTCGACCGCGAAGATCCGATCCCCGACGCCTACCGGCTCGAAGTCTCCTCGCCCGGCATCGACCGGCCGCTGACGCGCCTCACCGACTATGACGACTGGGCCGGCCATGAGGCTCGGATCAACCTGACCGAAGCGGCCAAAGGCAAGAAGCAGCTCAAGGGCACGCTGAAGGGCCGCGACGGGGATGAGATCACCATCGACACGCCGAAGGACGGCGAGACCGTCTTCGCCTTCGACACCATTCATTCCGCCAAACTGATTTTGACCGACAGACTGATTGCAGAGACGGCGCCGCTCGATACGGGCGACGCCGAGCTCGAAACCGAAGAAGAGGAAAATTAAGCCATGGCTACCGCCGTTTCCGCCAACAAGGCCGAACTGCTTGCGATCGCCGACGCCGTCGCGCGCGAGAAGATCATCGACAAGGCGATCGTCATCGAGGCGATGGAAGACGCGATCCAGCGCGCCGCCAAGCAGCGCTATGGCCAGGAAAACGACATCCGCGCGAAGCTGGACGGCGAGACCGGCGATCTGCGCCTGTGGCGCGTCGTCGAGGTCGTCGAAGAGGTCGAGGATCATTTCAAGCAGGTCGACCTGAAGCAGGCCGAAAAGCTGCAGCCGGGCGCGAGCGTCGGCGATTTCATCGTCGATCCGCTGCCGCCGATCGAATTCGGCCGCATCGCTGCGCAGGCCTCCAAGCAGGTGATCTTCCAGAAGGTCCGCGAGGCCGAGCGCGAGCGGCAATATGAGGAATTCAAGGACCGCGCCGGCGAGATCATCACCGGCGTCGTCAAGCGCGTCGAGTTCGGCCATATCGTCGTCGATCTGGGCCGCGCCGAGGGCGTCATCCGCCGCGACGCACAGATCCCGCGCGAAGTGGTACGCGTGGGCGACCGCATCCGCAGCCTGATCCAGAAGGTCGTGCGCGAAAATCGCGGGCCGCAGATCTTCCTGTCGCGCGCGCACCCCGATTTCATGCGCAAGCTGTTCGCGCAGGAAGTGCCCGAAATCTACGACGGCATCATCGAGATCAA
>NZ_CAKZNF010000076.1 GCF_937129435.1 uncultured Parasphingopyxis sp.
CGAGCCGAAGGCGAGGCCTGACAAACAAAAACCTCACCCCTCCCCTTCAGGGGAGGGGCAGGAGGTGGGGGCTATCCGCTGGCCCGGCGCTTGTGGAACGCCCCCATCCCAACCCCTCCCCTGAAGGGGAGGTGCTTTACGCCCTCTACCAAGGACACCCCGCCCATGCCGACCCCGACCGCCGAAACCTGCCGCACCCGCGCCGCCGCGGCGCAGGAGGCCGCCGATGCCGCCAGCCTCGACAACGTCAAGGAACGCGAGCTGCGCGCCCGCGACACCTGGACCGAAATGGCCGAACGTGCCGAGCGGCTCGCCAAGGAGCGCGTCAAGACCGAAGCCGCCAAGGCCGCCCGCAAGGAAGCCGAAGCCCTCGCCGCCGAACAGGCTCTCGACACGGAATAGTGAGACCGGGCTCCGGCGCGGGAATACGGGCGCTGCGTGATCCTTTCGCCACACTCCGAAACCCCCGCGTTCACCCTGAGCCTGTCGAAGGGTGTGGTGCCGCCGTCTCCAACGACCCTTCGACAAGCTCAGGGTGAGCGCGGGTGGGATGGGGTGATGCGGGCCGAAGCGCCTGCCCTATCCCCTATCCCCTATCCCCTACACCTTCACCAGCATCTTGCCGGTATTGCCGCCGGTGAACAGCCCCAGGAACGCGTCGACGGCGCTGTCCAGGCCGTCATGGACGGTCTCGGTCGACTTGATCTTCCCCTCCATCACCAGCCGGCCCATATCCTCGTAGAATTCGGTCGCGCGGGGCATGAATTGCGTGACGATGAAGCCGCGCATCGTGATCCCCTTGCCGATGATGTTGGCGATGTATTTCAGCTCCGTCGGCTCGGTCGTGTTGTAGATGTCGATCATGCCGCACTCGGCGAAATGCGCGCCGGGATTGGCGACCATGAACGCAGCATCCAGATGCTCGCCGCCGACATTGTCGAAATAGACGTCGATGCCCTTGGGCGCGGCGGCCTGCAGCTTTTCGAGCAGGTCGCCCGGCGATTTGTAATCGACCGTAGCATCGGCGCCGAGAGAGGCGACCCAGTCGCACTTGTCCTGCCCGCCGGCGGAGCCGATCACGGTCATCCCCTTGGCCTTGGCGATCTGCACCACGGTCGAGCCGACCGCGCCGGCCGCGGCGGAGACGAACACCGTGTCGCCCTCCTTCGCCTCACCGACATCGAGCAGGCCGAAATAGGCGGTCATGCCGGGCATGCCGAGATAGCCGAGAAAGCTTTGCGGCGGCACGTCGATCGCGGGCATCTTCTGCGCTTCGGCGGCGTTGACCACGGCCTCGTCACGCCAGCCCATCATGTGCTGCACCCGGTCGCCCTCGGCAAAGCCCTCGGCCCTGCTCTCGGTCACGAGGCCCAGCGCCCCGCCCTGCATCGGCTCGCCGATCTGGAAGGGCGGGGTGTAGCTTTTCACGTCGCGCATCCGGCCGCGCATATAGGGATCGACCGAGAGCCAGTCGTTCTTCACGCGGATCTGCCCGTTGGCGAGCGGCGGCAGCTCGATGTCCTTCAGCGCGAAATTGTCATGGCTCGGCATTTCGACCGGGCGGGATTCCAGGGTCCAGGCGCGGGGCATATCTTCTCTCCTCGATGGATCGCGTGAGTCGCGATTCGGTTTCTCGTTGCAACGTGCATAGCATGGCGGAGGGGTGGGGCGAGTGCCGAATTCCTCCCCCGCAGGGGGGAGGGGGACCGCACGAAGTGCGGTGGAGGGGTGTCACCATCAGCGATGCGCGCTTCTCCAGCGGGCACACCCCTCCGTCAGCCCTGCGGGCTGCCACCTCCCCTGATGAGGGGAGGATTTTCCGGCCAGCATCGCACAATAGAAAAGGGCCCGACCCGCAAGGGCCGGACCCTTTCCCGTAATACCGGCTGAGGGGGGTCAGCCGATATAGTCTCGCATATAGCCGGCGCTTCTGACGTCGCGTTCGCTCGTGTCGTTCTCGAACATGGCCTTGCGCGCTTCGATGTCGCGCCATTCGGCCTGCGCCTGATCGGCGGTGCGATTCAGATAGACCTTGTCGTCGACGCGATCGATCCAGCGCGAGGGGATGGAGTGGTGGTGGCCCCCCGCATCCTTGTCGCTCTTGGTCAGGATGATCCGGTCGCCGCGAATATAGTCGACCTCACCGACATGTTCGCCGTCCGATCCGAGCACTTCCTGATGCTCCTTGACGGTGCCGACCGCTAGGCGCTGTTCATAGCGCTTCTGCTTCCACTGGCCGAATTCGTTGTCGAAACGCTTCTGCCGTTCGCGGCGGAACTCGGCATAGTCGCGGTCATGCTCGGCCATCTGCCGGTTGCGCCAGGCTTCATAGTCTTGGGCATATTCGTCCTGTTCGCGAACCTGCTGACGGCTTGCCGCCGTGCCCGATCCGTAACCGAAGCCCATCTCGTTGCTCAGCCCGCCCTTGGGCGCCGGCGAAGCATCGTTATAGCCGAAGCGGTTGATGCCCGAGCGTCCACCGTATCCGCCTCTGGCAGCGTCGTGGCCGAACTTGCGGTCCATCATCGCGTCGAAGCGGCGACGGGCTTCCGCCTCGTCATTGCCGAACCACGACATCACCTCGTCGGCGGCGCGATCGAAGAAATGGCGCTCGCCATAATCATAGTCGCGCGGCGGGGTGCGGTCGTCATCATAGCGGGGGCGGCGGTCCTGGTTCCAGCTTTCGCGGCGGTTTTCGAATCTGTCATGTCTCATCATGTTTGCCTCCGAATGTTCCAGTCCTTGGTCTTTGCGGAGGGCAGCGGCGCTGATCGCCGCCACCGCGCAATCACTTGAAACAACGGATAAAATCGGGCGATCGTTCCATCGCGCTCGACGAACCGGGGCTATGGCTCGACGATTGCGGAGCGATCGCGCAAGGACACCGCGAAATGCCGAGTTGCGCGCCGCGCCCGCCATCGCTAAAGGAAGCGCCCTTCCCGCCGAGACAAGCGGGCAAGCCGAAGCGTGGGGCCGTAGCTCAGTTGGGAGAGCGCTGCAATCGCACTGCAGAGGTCGGGGGTTCGAATCCCCCCGGCTCCACCATTTTCGCCGAAAGGCAAACGACTTCCC
>NZ_CAKZNF010000077.1 GCF_937129435.1 uncultured Parasphingopyxis sp.
CCGCCTTCCGCAAGATGCGCGAGCAGATAGACGACATGACGAAGCAGGCCGAATTCGGCGCCGGCGAGCATCAGGACGTCCTCGAGACGTACAAGATGTTCGCCTATGACGAAGGCTGGAGCCGCCGGATCAACGCGGCGATCGATTCCGGCCTGACGGCGGAAGCCGCGATCGAACGCGTCCAGCAGCGGACCCGTTCGCGCATGCGCGAGATCGACGATCCGTTGCTCGCCGAACGGATGCACGATCTGGAGGATCTGGCGAACCGGCTGATCCGTATCGTGTCCGGCCAGTTGGGCACAGCGGCGCAAATCGGGCTCCGCAAGGATTCGATCCTGATCGCGCGCAATCTCGGCCCGGCCGAGCTGCTGGAATATGACCGGCGCCGGTTGAAGGGCGTGGTGCTCGAGGAAGGCTCGCTGACCGCGCACGTCATCATCGTCGCTCGCGCGATGGGCGTACCGGTATTAGGCCGGGTCAAGGACATCAGGCGGCAGGTCAGCGAGGGCGACGAGCTGCTCCTCGATGTCGGCGAAGGCACGCTCTATGTCCGGCCGTCCACGACGATGGAGCAAGCCTTCGAGGGCAAGCTGGCATCGTCGCAGAAGAAACGTGCCGAGTTCGCCAAGCTGCGCGACGCCGAGCCGGTCACGCTCGACGGGCACAGGATGACGTTGATGTGCAATGCCGGGCTGCGCGAGGATATCGAGACCGTCAACGTCGCCGGCGCGGACGGCATCGGCTTGTTCCGGACGGAATTCCAGTTTCTCGTTTCCGCAACCTTGCCGCGCCGGGAAGCGCAGCAGAAACTCTACAAGGACGTGATCGAGGCCGCGGGCGACAAGCCCGTCACCTTCCGCACGCTCGACATCGGCGGCGACAAGACCGTCGCCTATCTTCGCAACGATATCGGCGAGGAGGAAAATCCCGCCATGGGCTGGCGCGCGCTCCGGCTTTCGCTCGATCGCGAAGGGCTGATGAAGGTGCAGGCGCGGGCGTTGATCGAAGCGGCGGCGGGCAGGGAATTACGCGTCATGTTTCCGATGGTGTCCGAACCCTGGGAGTTCGACGAGGCGCGCGCGCTGTTCGAGGCGCAGCGCGTCTGGCTCGAAGACCATCACCATCGCCTGCCCAGCGAAATCTATTATGGCTGCATGCTCGAAGTGCCCGCCCTGGCGGAGGCGCTCGACATTCTCCTGCCGCATCTCGATTTCCTGTCGATCGGGACCAACGATCTTACCCAGTTCCTGTTCGCGGCGGACCGGGCCGACCCGCGGATCGCCGATCGCTACGACTGGCTGAGCCCGGCCATCCTGCGCTTCCTGCGCCGGATCGCCATCCAATGCGCCGAAGCCGAGGTCCCGGTCACGGTCTGCGGCGAAATGGGTGGACGCACGATCGAGGCGATGGCGCTCATGGGGATCGGCATCGAGCGCCTGTCGATCACCCCCGCCGCAGTCGGCGCGATCAAGGCGATGATCCGCTCGGTCGACCTTTCGCTGCTGCGCGAGCAGATGAAAGAATGGCTGGCCTACCCGCCGCACGACATGCGCACCGCTCTACTCGACTATGCGGAGCAACGGGGCGTCGCAATCAACTGACAAGGACACACCGAAAAGCCCCCGAAATCCTTGACATCACTATGATCGGCTTGCGACAGCCGAACGCGGGTCGAGACCACGAGATCGTATAAAAAAATCGGGGACGCACATGCCGGACGAGGACGTCGAAGACGAACAACTCTTCGAGACCTTGGTGGGAACCAAATTATCCGAAGCCCGCGAAGCGAAGGGCATGGAACTTGACGAGATCGCCAAGTCGACACGCATCCCCCTGCGCCAGCTTCAGAATATCGAAAATGCCGATTACGACGCGCTTCCCGCACCGACCTATGCGGTCGGCTTCGTCAAGGCCTATGCCCGGGAAGTCGGCCTCGATCAGAATGCCCTGGCCCGGCAGTTTCGCGAAGAGATCAGCTATCGGCCGCGGTCCGAGGCCCATACCGAATATTTCGAGCCGACCGATCCAGCGCGGGTGCCGCCGCGCGGCCTGGCATGGATCGCCGCAGCGATCGCGATCGTCCTTGTCGTCGGCTATCTGATCTGGCGTAGCGGTGTCTTCGACGGTTCGATGTCCGATCGCGCCCGGCTGGCGGCCGAAGGCGGCAATGCGGAATCTGCCGAAGCCGCCGGGTCGGTTGGTGGAACGACCGAAGCCGCGCCCGATCCGGCCTCCGCTACCGGGCCGGTGGTGCTGGAAGCCGAGGATACCGTCTGGCTGCGGGTCTACGACATGGAATCGGGCGACCGCATTTTTGAATCGGAACTGGCACCGGGCGACACCTATACCGTGCCTGCCGATGCCGCAGCGCCGGCGATCCGCACGGGCCGTGCCGATGCGCTGCGCGTGACGGTCGGTGGCCGGCGTGTCGCGCCGATCGGGCCGCCGCAGACGATCATCAGCGATGTCAGCCTGCTGCCTCGCGACCTGGTCGGTCGCCGCGCCGCTTCCGCCAACGATGGCGATGAGCGAAGCGCGGCGGATAGCGGCGGCGGTGGCGCCCGGCCCGGATTCAGTGGTGAATAGCCTTCATGTTGGCGACAGGATGGGCCGGGCATGAACGATGCGCTATATTCGGCCTTCGGGGGAGAATGACATGCGCAGACTGATGATCCTGGCCCTGGTCGCGAGTATTGCCGCGCCGCCGGCATTGGCGCAGAATAATGTCGACCGGCGGGTCGAACGGCTCGAAAGCGAGGTCCGCGCCCTGCAGCGTCAGGTCTTCCCCGGCGGCAATCCCGACTTCTTCCAGCCAGACATTCAGCCGGGCCAGCCCGGCAGCCTCCCCGGAAACCCGGCTTCCGCGCCGCTCACCGACCTGACCGACCGCGTCAATTCGCTCGAACGCCAGCTGCAGACGCTGACGGGCCAGATCGAAGAGAACAGCTATCGGCTGCGGCAGCTGGAAAGCATGATCGAGGGAATGCAGGCGCAGTCCCGGCCGGCATTCGACGGCGAAACGAACGATGGCGGGTTCGATGTCGGACCGACCGAGGATCCCGACACCGGCGCACCGACCGGCGTTCGCCCGATCGAAACGCCAGCGTCCGACGAGACAGCTGCCGATGCGGACACGCCACCGGACATGCCCTTCACCCAGAGCGACGAACCGCCGCTTCCCGACGATCCGGGCGAAGCGAGCTATGTCCGCGGCTACCGGTTGTGGCGCGACGGCGAATACGCCGCGGCGCGCACCCAGTTGCAACAGACGGTCGAACAATATCCGGGCCATCGTTTCGAAAGCTATGCGCGCAATCTGCTGGGCCGCGCCTATCTCGACGACAACAAGCCTGCCAACGCGACCGAGATCTTCGTGCGTAACTATCAGGAACTGCCCAATGGCGACCGCGCCGCGGACAGCCTGTTCTTCCTTGGCGTGGCGCTGACCCAGCTCGAATACAACGAACGCGCCTGCCTCGCCTTTGACGAATTGCGCGACGTCTATGGCGACGAGCTCCGGAGCACGATCGCCGAACAGGTGCCGTCCGCGCGCCAGGCCGCCGGCTGCCGGTAGCGCGCCTGGCGGGCGCACCTTTGGCCTCGTCAATGGATAGCGACAAGTTCCGCCACGAATGCGAGCGGCTGACAGGCGATACCTTTGCCGCGGGCCGCAGGCTCGGCCTCGCCGTTTCGGGCGGTCCTGACAGCCTCGCCCTGCTAATCCTTGCCGCAAAGGCATTTCCCGGCGCGATCGCCGCTGCGACGGTCGACCATCAATTGCGCGCCGAAGCCGCTGACGAAGCGGCCCATGCGGCCGCCATCTGCTCCGGTCTCGATGTGCCGCACACCATCCTGACACCGTCCGCGCCGATCACCGGCAACCTTCAGTCCGCTGCCCGGCGAGAGCGATACGCACTGCTGGAGGAGTGGCGCGCGGAAAGCCGCCTCGCCTGGGTCGCCACCGCGCACCATGCCGACGATCAGCTCGAAACGATGCTCATGCGCCTGCTGCGCGGCAGCGGCGTCGACGGTCTCGCCGCGATCCGGCCCGTCAACGGCCATGTCATCCGCCCGTTGCTCGGATGCCGGAAAGCCGAGCTGGAAGCCATCGTTGCAGCCGAAGGCCTCACCGCCATTCGCGATCCGAGCAATGAGGACGATCGGTTCGACCGGACCACCATCCGCCAGGCGCTCGGCGCCCTGCCCGACGTCGCGCCCGACCGGATCGCCCAGAGCACTTCCGCCTTTCGCGAGGCAAGCGAGGCGCTGGCCTGGGCTGCAGCGGATCAGGCGGAACAACGCGTTCGCGAGACCGCAGACGGCCTGGCCTTCGATCCGGAAGGTCTGCCGCGCGAGATCGTTCGCCGCGTTGTCATCTCCTGCCTCGACCGGATCGAGCCCGGCCGGCCCCCGCGCGGCCCGGCGCTCGACGAATTGCTCAAGACGCTGACCGAAGGAAAGACCCGGACGATGGGGGCGGTGTTGTGCCGGGGCGGCGCCATCTGGCAATTTGCCCTCGCGCCCAAGCGTCAGCATGGTTAGACTTGGCGAAGAGGCTTCAGCGAAGGAGCGGCCCGGCATGGAATTCGTCAAACTCGAATCGGATATCCCGTCCTGCTGCCGGCTCGCCCTCGTTCCGCCGGATCTCGACGCCGAAGCCCATATCGCGCAGCTGCCGAACCAGACCGACAATGCCGATCTCGCCAATCCGCGGCGGCACAAATGGATCTTGTTCTCGCCGAAGCACGAAGTTTCGCCCGTTTACAAGCGCTGGCCGGAGTTGCAGCGCTTCATCGACGATTTTCCAGGCAAGTGCCTGTTCGCGCAGGTCAGCATGATGGAGCCGGGCGCGCGGCTGGGCATCCATCGCGACGGCTATGCGCCGAACGGCGAATTGATGAAGAATTTCAAGCTGTTCAACAGCACGCTGCGCTTCCACATCCCGCTCCGCACCAGCGCGAACGTCCATATCTATTCCGACGGCCAGCTCTACCATATGGCCGAGGGCGAGTTGTGGATGCTCAACAATATGAAGACGCATTCGGTGGTCAATGACGATCCGGAGATTCAGCGCTATCACCTAATCTTCGATGTCCGGCCGAACGAGGATACGATGGCGCTGATCGAGGCGGCAGACCCCGATCTCGGCGTCGGCGACCGGGCGACGGTCGAGCGGATCTGGCCGCGCGAAGCCGCCTGAACCCGCCATTCCGGCGCTCACGCAATGTTCATTTGCGCGCGGTAATTGTGTTTCCGGCGTGAAATCCTATTTTGGGGCAAAGCGTAAAGGCAAAAGCATATGAACGACGATCGCGATCCGCAGCAAGGCGGCCCCAGCCCGTGGGTGAAAAGCCTGTTCATCTGGGCCGGCATCCTGTTCGCCCTCGTCATTTTCGTGACGATGTTTGGCGGTTCGCAGTCGAGCGCCGATGAAACGCTCAGCTATTCCGAATTCCTCGACCGGGTCGAGGAAGGCCAGGTCGCGCAGGTCGAGATCAACCAGGGCTTCGTGAACGGCACGCTGACCAGTCAGGAAACCTTCCGCACCGACCTGCCGCCCGGCGTCGCGATCCCCGTCGAATCGATGCGCGAGAACAATGTCGCGATCCAGGGCCGGCCCGAGGAACGCGCGGGCATATGGACCTATATTCTCGTCAACCTGCTGCCCTTCATCCTGATCTTCGGCATCGCCTTCTTCGTGATCCGGCAAATGCAGAAGAATGCCGGTTCGGGCGCCATGGGCTTCGGCAAGTCGAAGGCCAAGCTGCTGACCGAGAAGCAGGGCAAGGTGACCTTCGAGGACGTCGCCGGCATCGACGAGGCGCGCGAGGAATTGCAGGAAATCGTCGAGTTTCTGAAGGACCCGGGCAAGTTCAGCCGCCTCGGCGGCCAGATTCCCAAGGGCGCGCTGCTCGTCGGCTCGCCCGGTACCGGCAAGACGCTGCTCGCCCGCGCCATTGCGGGTGAGGCGGGCGTCCCCTTCTTTACCATTTCGGGCTCGGACTTCGTCGAAATGTTCGTCGGCGTCGGCGCGAGCCGCGTCCGCGACATGTTCGAACAGGCGAAGAAGAACGCGCCCTGCATCCTCTTCATCGACGAGATCGACGCCGTCGGCCGCCATCGCGGCGCCGGCCTCGGCAACGGAAACGACGAGCGCGAACAGACGCTCAACCAGCTGCTCGTCGAGATGGACGGCTTCGAGGCCAATGAAGGCATCATCATCATTGCCGCAACCAACCGGCCCGACGTGCTCGATCCGGCGTTGCTGCGCCCGGGCCGCTTCGATCGCCAGGTCGTCGTGCCGCGCCCCGATATCGAAGGCCGCGAGAAAATCCTCGCCGTGCACATGAAGAAGGTACCGCTGGCGCCCGACGTCGATCCGCGCACGATCGCCCGCGGCACGCCCGGCTTCTCCGGCGCCGATCTCGCAAACTTGGTCAACGAGGCTGCGCTGCTTGCCGCGCGCAAGGGCAAGCGTCTCGTTGCCATGAACGAGTTCGAAGAGGCCAAGGATAAGGTCATGATGGGCTCGGAACGCAAGTCCATGGTCATGACCGAGGAAGAGAAGAAGGCGACCGCCTATCACGAAAGCGGCCATGCGCTCGTCTCGCTCCATGTCCCGGGCTGCGATCCGTTGCACAAGGTGACGATCATCCCGCGCGGCCGCGCGCTCGGCGTGACCTGGAACCTCCCCGATCGCGACCGCTATTCGATGTCGATGGAGCAGATGAAGGGCCGGCTGGCGCTGTGCTTCGGCGGTCGTATTGCCGAACAGCTCATCTATGGCGAGGACAGCCTCAACACCGGCGCTTCAAACGACATTCAGCAGGCGACCGACCTCGCCCGTTCGATGGTCATGGAATATGGGATGAGCGAAAAGCTGGGCTGGCTGCGCTACCGCGACAATCAGGACGAGGTGTTCCTCGGCCACAGCGTCGCGCGCAACCAGCAAGTCTCCGAGGAGACGTTCAAGCAGATCGACGCCGAGGTTCGCCGTCTGATCGAGGAAGCCGAAGCGACGGCGCGCAAGACGCTGACCGACAATCTCGACGAGTTGCACAAGCTTGCCCAGGCGCTGCTCGAATATGAGACGCTAACGGGCGAAGAAGCGAAAAAGGCGATTGCGGGTGAGGATATCGGCCGCGACGACCATCGCGACCAACGCCCTGTGTCGCAGACCACCGGTGGATCGAACATTCCAAAGACCAAGCCGAAGAACCGTCCGTTCGGCGGCGCGGCGCCCGAAGGCGCCTGACGGCTCCATCACTGGATCGCGAAAGGGCCCGCCCCACCGGCGGGCCTTTTTGTGTTAGCCGAGTGCGCCTATTCCCAACAACAGCGTGAAGAACAGCGTCGCCGTGATGAAGCAGAAATTGGTGAGGAGGATCGTGCGTATCAGGGCGCTGACCCAGTGCAGGCGATAGGCGCCCTTCAGCTGCCGAAAGATGTGGATCGGCGGAATCAGGAGCGCCGATAGGACAATCACCGCCTCGTGCACCCGCATCAGGCCGAGAAGCGTGAGTGCGATCGCCAGCAACGACATGAACGATAACGAGTAGGTAACGAATACGGTGTGGTCGTACATCCGGAACCGGCGCGTCCAGAAGAACAGCAGCCACACGAACGGCACCGAGATCGGAATCAGCAGCCAGGAGAATTTGTAGAAGTTCGACTGCAGCTTGTAGAGCGCGAGGCTGGGGTTTTCCCTGAGCTTCTCGATGCCCTTGTCGAGCCGGTCCCAGCCGGTTCTGATATCGGCGCCGACAAGCTGGAAACCGCCGTTACCTCTCTCGCCTTGGAGTTCGGCGAGCGTGCGTTCGACCTCGACAGCTGCCGCTTCGTCTCCCCCGGCCAGCCGCTCCAGTGTAACGCGTCCCTCTTCGAAATGGGCGATCCGGGCATCGAGCGCCGCCGCTTGCTGCTCGAGGGCTTCGCGCTCCGCACCCGAACCGGCTTCGGCAATTCGCTCTTCAAGATCCGCCCGGTTCTCGCGCGCTTCAGCGAGGCTGTTGTCGAGACCTTCGAGAGCAGCCTCGGGATTCAGGAGCGGCGCGGCATTCTCGACATCGATATTCGAGAGCGACAGTCCGGCCGCCGAGAATATCGCGAACATCAGGAAGACCGAGAACAGGAACATGCCGAGCGGCGAGACGAATTTGGCGCGCTCGCCATGGGCATAGCGCCGCGTCAGTTCGCCGGGCCGCCAGATGAGCAGCGGCAACGTGCGCCAGAACTTGCCGTCGAGATGGAGCACGCCATGGACGAGATCGTGCAGGATCGCCGTCAGCGTCCGATGGACATGCGCTTTCTGGCCGCAAAAATGGCAATGCGGCCCCACCAGTGGGACAGAACAATTGGCGCATTCGGTCTCATGACCACCGGCCCTGCCCTCTCCCGCTTCGGGTTCGACAGCGCGCGCGGCAAGGCCGCCCGTGATCGCCGCGCCGATATTGTCCAACCCGTCGTCCATTGTTCCCCCGAACGTTCCGCCGTTTCCGCGCGGAAGCCAGCGTGATATGGCAAGCGCCATGAACGAGCAACGCCCCTTTGCCGAAGCCGAAACGCTGATCGCCGACATGGGAACGCGTGCACGCCATGCCGCCCGCGCACTCGCAGGCGTTGCAACCGAGACCAAGGCCAAGGCTCTCATAGCCGCCGCGCGGGCGCTGCGTTCGTCGAAAGCGGACATCCTCGCCGCCAATGCCGAAGACCTTGCCCGCAGCGAGAGAAAAGGGCTGAGCGCGGCGATGCTCGACCGGCTTCGGCTCAACGACCAGCGGATCGACGGAATCGCCGACGCGCTGGAATCGGTCGCAAAACTCGAAGATCCGGTCGGTCAGGTCATCGACGAACGCGAGCGGCCAAATGGGTTGCGGCTGTCGCGCGTCCGCGTTCCGCTGGGCGTTGTGGGCATCATCTACGAGAGTCGGCCCAACGTAACCGCCGATGCCGGCGCGCTCTGCCTGATGGCGGGCAACGCAGCGATCCTGCGCGGCGGATCGGAAGCGACCGGTTCGAACCGGGAAATTCATGCCTGCCTCATTGCCGGTCTTGCGGAAGCGGGCTTGCCCGAAGATGCCATCCAGCTTGTGCCCACCACCGATCGCGCGGCGGTCGGCGCGATGCTGAAAGCGAGCGGCTTGATCGACATCATCGTCCCGCGCGGCGGCAAAAGCCTCGTCGCCCGCGTGCAGAACGAGGCGCGGGTGCCGGTGCTCGCGCATCTCGACGGCATTTGCCACACCTTCGTTCATTCTTCGGCCGATCCGGCCATGGCGCGCGATATCGCCGTCAACGCCAAGATGCGGCGAACAGGCATTTGCGGGGCGATGGAAACATTGCTGATCGACCGCGGCTTTCCCGAACCGGGGATGCTCGTTTCAGCCCTCATTGAGGCCGGTTGCGAGGTGCGGGGCGATCCTGCCATCGCCGCGCTCGATAGCCGCGTGCTCGCCGTCGATGCCGCCGACTGGAACACCGAATATCTCGAACCCATCGCCTCGGTTGCCATGGTCGAGGGCACCGATGCGGCGATGAATCATATTGCCGAACACGGATCGGGACACACCGATGCGATTATCGCCGAGGACAAGGTTGCGACCGCGCAATTCCTTGCCGGCGTCGACAGCGCCATCGTCATGCACAACGCCTCCTCGCAATTCGCGGACGGCGGCGAATTCGGCCTTGGTGCTGAAATCGGCATCGCCACCGGGCGGCTTCATGCGCGCGGTCCGGTGGCGCTCGAAGGACTGACGACCTATAAATGGATTGTGCGGGGAAGCGGACAGGTTCGCCCCTGACCGTGCACGGGCTCCATCCCAAATCGCGGGAGCGAAACTAGCCATGAAAATGAAACGCCTCGGCCGGACCGGCCTGATCGTCTCCGAACTGTGCCTCGGGACGATGACATTCGGCGGCACCGGCATGTGGAAGGCCGTCGGCCAGACGCAGCAGGACGAAGCCGATACGATCTTCAAGGCCGCACTCGATGGCGGCATCAACTTTATTGACACCGCCAACATCTATTCGACCGGTGAGTCGGAAGAAATTACCGGGCAGGCGATCCGGAATGCCGGGATCGCGCGTAGCGACGTCGTGCTCGCGACCAAGGTCATGGGTCAGATGGGCGAGGGACCGAACGATTGCGGCGCATCACGCCATCACATCATGGACCAGGTCGATGCCAGCCTGAAGCGGCTCCAGACCGACCATATCGATCTCTACCAGATCCATGGCTGGGATCCGGTCACGCCGATCGAGGAGACGTTGCGCGCGCTCGAAGATTGCGTGCGAACGGGACGCGTCCGCTATGTCGGCGTATCCAACTGGGCGGCGTGGCAGATCGCCAAGGCGCTCGGCATTTCCGAACGGCTTGGCCTCGCCCGCTTCGAAACGCTGCAGGCCTATTACACGGTCGCGGGACGCGATCTCGAACGCGAGTTGATCCCGATGCTGCAATCGGAGTGCCTCGGGCTCATGGTCTGGAGCCCACTTGCGGGTGGCCTTCTGTCGGGCAAGTTCGATCGCGACGGCGAGAATGACAACGAGAACTCCCGCCGTTCCGGCTTCGATTTCCCGCCCGTCAACCGCCCGCGCGCCTTCGATGCCGTCGATGCCATGCGCGAAATGGCCGATGGCCGCGACGGCGCCAGCGTCGCCCAGATCGCATTGGCTTGGCTGCTCCACCAGAAAGCGGTCACGAGCGTCATCATCGGCGCCAAGCGGATCGATCAACTCGAAGACAATCTGAAATCGGTCGATATCGAACTGACCGAAGACGAACTGTCACGCCTCGACGAAATTACAAAGCTGCCGAGCGAATATCCGGGCTGGATGTTCGAGCGGCAGGGCGAAGCCCGGCAGCAATTCGCCGAAAGCTAGGCGGATGCGCGGGCCGCGTCGATTTCGCGGACCCGCGCAATCCATTCCTTGTTGATCGAATCGCCGACTTTCCTGAGCCGCGTCTCCAGCGTCAGGCCTTCCGGCACCGTCAGTCCCAGCTCGCTCGTCACTGCGGCAAAGAACGCCATCGGGTCGGCGACCATGTCCTCGTAATAATAGGTCGTCGCGGCATTCCCAAGTGCCGCGAGGATACGCTCGTGACGGTCATGGACGTTCTGAACAACCTGGCGATGCTGCACGATCCGGTCATAATCGAAAGCATCGCGATCGACGCCGCCCTGCCCGCCGTCGGTGCTGTGGTAATGACCAGTCAACCTCCCCTTGAAGATCGACACCGCCTGCGCCGTCGTGTCGCGGCGGCGCAGATGGACGAAATGCAGCCCCTCGCGAAATTGGTCCAGATAACCGAGCAGCGCAGCCCCCGCGATGCTCATCGGGATCGATTTGCAGGCGAAAATGTCGCCGGCCTGGTTGTCGAGGATATGCTGCAGGCACGCATTATGGTCGGCGAGGCCATGACGTTTCCGGTATTTTTCGATCGCCCGGTACGAAAACCATTCGTGCATCCGGCCCAGCGATGGATGGTTCGAAAGCAGCTCGGCCGCATAGGTGCTGCCCGAACGACCGGCATAGAGAAGGACAAGCGTGCGCTTGCCGTTCCGCCGATAGGTGGTCGGCCGGTCCGCCATAACCATCTTTTCGCGCACCTTTTCGACAAAGGCGGTATCGATAGTCTCCACGAGCAACCGCACTGCTGGCTGGGCCAGCGGATCGAAGGCTGCCAGTGAAATTTGGTCGTCGCGATCCATGTTGTCCACTTGATACTCCATGTAGTGGCGGACACCCTACTGCCGACCCGACGGACCATAAGCAATCAGCAACCCAGGGGATTCTCACTGCAAGCCGTTTCCCTTGCCGTCACGGGAAGGCTATGCGGCCCTCATGACAAAGGGCGCAACCGGGCTGCTTG
This sequence comes from uncultured Parasphingopyxis sp., assembly GCF_937129435.1. Classification (GTDB taxonomy): domain Bacteria; phylum Pseudomonadota; class Alphaproteobacteria; order Sphingomonadales; family Sphingomonadaceae; genus Parasphingopyxis. Next base: position 11,873 of record NZ_CAKZNF010000077.1, read on the forward strand.
GCGGATCGTTCAATCCGGCGCATGGCGGACATCGCTCGATCAGCCTGTTCGCGATCGACGCGCTGGCGCTGGATGAAATCTGGTGGCTCGTCTCGCCCGGCAATCCGCTTAAAGCCAAAAAGGGCATGGCGCCGCTTGCCGCGCGGCTCGCATCGGCGCGGGCGATGGCACGACGGGCACCGATCCGCCCGACCGCAATCGAAGGCGAATTCGGCACGCGATTTACCGTCGATACACTCGCCAGGCTGCGCCGCCGCTATCCGAAACGCCGTTTCATCTGGCTGATGGGGTCGGACAATCTCGCCCAGTTCCACCGCTGGCGCGACTGGCGGAGAATCGCGCGAGAAAACGTCATTGCTGTGATCGCGCGCCCCGGCTATGATGATGATGCCAGGGCCGCACCGGCCATGGCTTGGCTGCGGCGCTTCGTCCGGCCCGCAAGCCAGTCGCGAAACTGGACCGATTGGAGACCGCCGGCGCTCGTGTTTTTGCGCTTTCGACCCGATCCCCGTTCCGCCACCCGCCTGCGGCAGCAAAACCCGCAATGGCATCTTGCATTTCGCTCAACAGCCGCGCGCGACCCGGTCACGCGACGGCGCATCCCATAGGAGACATCTTGCCCGCTTCATCTGCTGCGACGCTCCCGAACTCCGACGCCCAAGAGGCCGAAGATCTCCACAAGCTCATTTTGCAGTCTCTCGATGACGATCAGGCGCAGGAAGTGACCTCGATCCCGCTCGCCGGAAAATCCTCCATCGCCGATTACATGGTCGTCGCCAGCGGCCGATCGACGCGCCATGTCGCCGCCGTCGCCGAAAAGCTGGCGGAACGGATCAAGGCGGAAACGGGGCGCCCGGTGCGGATCGAAGGACTGCCGACGGCTGACTGGGTGTTGATCGATGCCAATGACGTCGTCGTCCATCTTTTCCGGCCCGAAGTGCGCAGCTTCTACAATCTGGAGCGGATGTGGGGATTCGGCGACGCTGCCGAGGCGAGCTGAAGCTGAGTCTTTCGATCCACATCGTCGCGCGCGGCAAGATCGGGCGCAGCGCAGAAGCCGACATTATCGACCGCTATCTGAAGCGGATCGACTGGGATGTCCGCATTAGCGAGATGCCCGATACGGGCGGCAAGCTGCCCCCTACGCCGCGCGACGGCAAGACGATCGCTCTCGACGAACGCGGCAAGACGCTGACATCGGTCGAACTCGCGAACAGGATCGGCGACTGGCGCGATGAGGGCATTCGCGAGATTCGCTTCCTGATCGGCGCGGCGGATGGACTGTCCGGGGAGGAACGTGCGGAGGCCGATCTGTTCCTGTCCTTCGGCGCGCTGACCTGGCCGCATATGCTGGCGCGGGCGATGCTGGCAGAGCAGCTCTGGCGGGCCAGCGCGATACTTGCCAACCACCCCTATCATCGCGAAGGATAGCTGCATGATTGCGCGCCTTGCCGCCATGATCGCCCTGTTCGCGGCCGTCCTCGCCCCCCTGGCGCTCGCCCAGTCGCGCACCAAGGCCGAAGAGGCCGAGGCGCTTCAACAGGCACTGCGCCAGCGCACGATCGCGCAGCAACGCGCGGCGCAGTTCGAGCGCGAGGCGCAAACCGCCCAGTCCCGCGCCGAGCGGGCGGCGGCCAACGAAGCGGCAGTTGCGGCGCAGGTCCAGGCCGCCGAAGCCGATCTCACTGCCGCGGAAACGCGCATCCGGCTGATCGAGGAACTGCGCCGCGAACAACGCGCGCGCCTCGCCAGCCGGCAGGGTTCTATCATCCGGCTGACCGCCGCGCTGCAGACGATGGCGCGCCGTCCGCCCGCGCTGGCGCTCGTACAACCAGGCAGCGTTTCGGACATCGTCCATCTGCGTTCGCTCTTCTCGACGACGCTGCCGATCGTGCGCGAACGCACGGCCGATCTCCGCGCGGAAGTGACACGCGGCGCCAATCTGCGCCTCGATGCCGATCGCGCGCTCGCTGTGCTCGAAAACCGGCAGGCCAATCTCGAAAACCGCCGCGAGGAACTGGCCGCGCTTGCTTCGACTACCCGGAGCGAGGCGGATCGGCTCGTCAGCAGCGCGCTCTACGAAAGTGACCGCGTGATCGCACTCGGCGAGGATGCGCGCGACATTCGCGATTTGATGGCCGAGCTCGATCGGCAGGCCGAGGTCCGCGACGACCTGATCGACCTGCCCGGCCCACGTCTCCGCCCCGCCCGGCCGGGCGAGGCCAGCGCCCCGCGCCAGGACACGGCCCGCCGGACGCGCGAACGCCCACCCTATCGGCTTCCCGTCATGGGCGAGATCGTCGAGGGCATGGGCGAAGTCTCGGACGCAGGCGTGCGCGCGCGCGGCATCACGCTGGCCACGCAACCCCGCGCGCAGGTGATCGCGCCGACCACCGGCCGGATCAGCTATGCCGGCGAATTTCGCGATTATGGCCGGATCGTCATCATCGACCATTCAGGCGGCTGGACGACGCTGATCACAGGGCTGGCCACAATCGATGTCGGTGTCGGCGATGTCGTGCGGCAGGGCGAGTCGATCGGCCGTGCCGGGACGGACCGGCCGGAGATCACGATCGAGCTGCGCCGCGGCGGCGAACCGGTGGATATCTCGGCGCTTGTAAGCCGGGGTTAAGCCGAATTCGGTAACACTTCCCCGCAGAATCCAGATGCGCTATGCCGCGCACCACATTGTTTTGAGAGCATCAGCCATGGCAAAACCGCTTATTTCCGCACTTGGCGTCGTCAGCGCGCTGGCCCTCGTCCCGGCCTTTTCGGGATCGATGGCGGCGGTCGACGTCGATACCTATCGCGAACTCGACCAATTCATGGACGTGTTCGAACGGGTTCGCTCCGAATATGTCGACGAGATTTCGGACGAAGACCTGATGCGGGGGGCGATCGACGGGATGCTTTCGAGCCTCGATCCGCACAGCTCCTATCTCGACGTGCGCGATTTCGACCGGCTGCGGACGCAGACCGAGGGCGAATATGGCGGTCTTGGCCTCACGGTCACCATGGAAGACGGCGCGGTGAAGGTCATCGCCCCGTTCGAAGATACGCCGGCCGATCGCGCGGGCATCATGGCGGGCGACTATATCACCCATCTCGACGGCGAACTGATCTTCGGCGGCACGCTCGACGAGGCGGTCGACCAGATGCGCGGCGAGCCCGGCTCGTCGATCGAGGTCCGGGTCGTGCGCCCGGGACGCGATGAGCCGATGAACATCACCCTCGTGCGCGAGATCATCGAGCTGCACGCTGTCGAATGGGAGGTGCAGGGTAATGTCGGCATCATCAACATCAACACGTTTAACCGGAACACCGGCGACGAGGTGCGTTCGGCGATCGCGTCGATCGACCGCTCGCTGGGGCGCCAGCCGCTGGGCTATGTGATCGACCTTCGTTCCAATCCGGGCGGTCTTCTCGATCAGGCGATTTCGGTCTCCGACGTGTTCCTCGAACGCGGCGAAGTCGTTTCGCAGCGCGGACGCCGCGATGGCGATATCGAGCGCTATTATGCGCGGCCGGGCGACGACAGCCACGGCCTGCCGCTCGTCGTTCTCGTCGATGCGGGTACCGCCTCGGCTGCGGAGATCGTCGCGGGTGCGCTGCAGGATCACCGCCGCGCGGTCATCATGGGCGAGCGCAGCTTCGGCAAGGGATCGGTGCAGACGCTGCTGCCGCTTTCGTCCGACACCGCGCTCCGGCTGACCACAGCACGCTACTACACACCGGCCGGCAATTCCGTGCAGGAAGGCGGTATCGAACCCGATATCGACGTGCCGCAGCTTTCGAACCCGGACTGGCGCGACGCGCCGCGTTTCCGCGAGGCCGACCTTCGCCGTCACCTGATCAACGAAGCGGCTGTCGCCGATGACGTGATCGAGGATGACGTTCGCGAGGATCCGCGCTTCCAGGCGACGTCGGAAGAGCTCGCCGAACAGGGCATCGACGATTTCCAGATGCACTATGCCGTCGAGACGATTTCCCGTCTCGCGCGCACGCGCACGGGAGGTTCGGCGGCCGGCGGCCGGCGCTAACAAAGCAGGCGGGGGCTGAGCGATGACCAATTACGGCAAGGCGCGGCTGATCGCGTTCGCCGTGCCCCTGGCACTGCTCGCCGGCGCGCTCGGCTCGCAATATCTGGGCGGGCTCTATCCGTGCGAAATGTGTCACTGGCAGCGCTGGCCGCATTACGCGGCCGTCCCGCTGGCCGCACTCTCGATCCTGTTCGCGCGCCAGATGGTCGTCTCCACGCTGTTCCTTTCGCTCGCGATGATGGCGATCTTCACGAGCGGCGTGATCGGCGTGTTCCATGCCGGCGTCGAATATGGCTGGTGGCAGGGGCTGACCGCTTGCACCATGTCGGGCAGCGGCAGCGGCAATTCGCTGGCGGACATCATGGCCGCACCGCTTGTCTCGTGCGACGAGCCGCAATGGACGCTGTTCGGCATTTCGCTCGCGGGGTTTAACGCGATTATCTCGATCGGAACTGCTATAGCGATCACATGGCTGGCGACACGCAAGACGAAGTGATCCGCAAACCCGGCGATTCGCATCCCGATATCGATTCGATGATCCGGGTCGATCAGGCCGGGGAATATGGCGCTACCCGCATCTATGCCGGGCAGTTGGCGATACTGGGCGATCGCAGCCCTGCCGCCCGATCGATCGCGCGAATGGCGGTTCAGGAAGAACGTCATCGCGAGCGTTTCGACCAGATTATCTCCGAACGCGGCGTGCGTCCGACGCTCCTCCAGCCGTTCTGGGACAAGGCGGGATTCGCGCTCGGTGCGGTCACGGCGCTTATCGGGCCCGAAGCGGCGATGGCCTGCACGGCGGCCGTCGAAACCGAGATCGATAAACATTATTCCGATCAGCTCGATGCGCTCGGCGCCGACGATCCCGAACTGTCCGAAACGATCGCGCAATTTCGCGAGGAAGAGCGCGAGCATCACGATACGGCTATTGCCGAAGGCGCCGAATCGGCCCCCGCCTATCCGCTGCTCTCCGGTGCCATCCGGCTCGCCTGCAAGGCCGCGATTGCCGCCTCGAAACGATTTTGAGTCGGGTTAAGCTTGACGACAGCTGCAAAAGTCCATTGTCTGCGCGGAAATAACCGGCGCGTAATGCGTTGACGGGTCGGAATGGGAGAAGACAGATGTTTCGTCGATTGACCGTCGCGACCCTGATCGGAGCGGGTGCCCTCGCTGCGATCCCAGCCGCCCCGGCCGAAGCGCAGATGAGCGACCGCGTGCTGATTCTCTATGGCGAGGACCGCTGCCCGACCAGCAATGGCGAACAGATCGTGGTCTGCGTCTGGCGCGACGAAAGCGAACGGTATCGCATCCCCCCCGAATTGCGCGACTCCCGCGATCTTGCCGCCAATGAAAGCTGGCTCGCCCAGTCCGAGCGCATCCAATATGTCGGTGCCAGCGGCACGATGAGCTGTTCGCCGGTCGGCGCCGGCGGCTTTACCGGCTGCACGCAGGAAATCTTGCGCGCCGCACGGGCCGAGAGCGATCCGCTGCTCCGTTTCTAGACACTAGTCCGCCGACGCCTGCTGCTCGGCAATCCAGCGGTCGATCTGCGCCTCGAGCACATCGAGCGGGACCGCACCCTGCCCCAGCACGGCATCGTGGAACAGCCGGACGTCGAAATTCTCGCCGAGCGCCGTTTCGGCGCGCGTCCGCAATTCGCGGATCTTGAGTTCGCCCAGCTTGTAGGCAAGCGCCTGTCCCGGCCATGAGATGTAGCGATTGACCTCGGCCTCGATATTGGCGTCGGTCAGCGCCGTATTGTCCTGCATGAACGCGATGGCGCGCTCCTTCGTCCAACCGAAGGCGTGGATGCCGGTATCGACGACGAGCCGGCAGGCGCGCCACATCTCATAGGACAGCCGCCCCATATTCTCGGCTGGCGTGTCGTAAATGCCCATCTCGATTCCGAGCCGCTCCGAATAGAGACCCCATCCTTCGACGAAGGCGGTGAAGAAGGCGAGGTTGCGGCGGACCGGGTGCATGTCGAGTTCCTGCTGCAACGCGATCTGGTTGTGATGGCCGGGGACGCTTTCATGCGCGGTAAGCGCGGGAACTTCCCATAACGGCCGCTGGTCGAGCAGCGATGTATTGACGTAGTAGGTGCCCGACAGCCCCGCCTCGGGCGATCCCGGTCCGTAATAGGCGGTGGTCGTGCCTTCGGCGATCTCCGCCGGAATCTCGCGTAAGCCATAGGGAAGCCGCGGCAGCGTCGCGAACATCGTCGGCATCAGCCCGTCGATCTCCTTTGCCTGCAACGCATTGGCCTGCATCAGCGCTTCGGGAGTCTCGGCATAATATTGCGGGTCGGTCCTGAGATGCTCGATATAGGCCTCGCGGGTGTCGAAGCCGGCCTCGCTCGCTACTTCTACCATTTCGGCGCGAATCCGGGCGACTTCGTCGAGGCCGATCTGGTGGATCTGTTCCGGCGTCAGGTCCGTCGTCGTCATCCGGCGCACCTGGAAGGCATAATATTCAGCCCCGCCCTCGACGCTCGAAATGCCCGCTTCCTGACGGCAGGCGGGCTGGTAGGCTGTGCGGTACCATTCGAGATGCTGGGCATATTCCGGCGCGAGCACATTCGTGATGATCTCGCGCGCCTCGCCCGCCAGCCGTTCGAAATCGGCTTCGCTGATCCCCGAGGGGCGCGGCCGGGTGAACGGCTCGTAGAAGCGCGATTGCGTGGGATCGTCGCCGATCACGCCCGTGATCGAGCGTTCATAGCCATCGAGCACGACGCAGGGCAGCGTATAGCCCTGCTCGATCGCCCGGTTGCTGATCGCGATCGATTCGTCGTTGATCGACGGATATTGGCGCAGCCGCGCGAGATAGCTCTCATAATCGTGCAGCGTCTGGAACGGCAGGCCGGAAGCGAGCCCCGCAAAACTCTGATGCCAGCCGCTATAGGTGGTGAAGAGCATCGTGCGCTGGGGCAGCGCGTTCGCCTCGATCGATTCGGACAGTATGCGCCGGACGATGCCGTAATCGGTCTGGCTGCCGGCGGAGAGCTGATCCCGCGGAATGGCTTCGAGCCGGTCGAGAAAGACCTGCGCCTCGGCGGCGCGGCGATCTTCGGCGGCCAGGCTGACGTCGCCGACCTGGTCGTCATAGTCGCGCACGCCGACGCTGGTCGCCAGGATCGGGCTTTCGCGCAGCGTGGAAGACCAGATCTCGTCCATCAGCGTGTCGAGATCTTCATCCGGCGTCGCGACGGCCGGAGTCACGATCAGGGCAGCGGCGGCGATGGCGAGAATCGAAGTGCGCATTGTCTGTTCCTCCCAAAAAGCTGTGCCAAGGCCTAAACCCGGCGCAGCCGTAAGGCCAGTATGCAACGAAAACGGCGCTCGCGCTTTGGTCATGCATCACCGAAAAGGAGCCCAGCATGAGCGACAACATCTACAAAATCACCGAGGTAGTCGGCACGTCCGAAACCGGTATCGAGGACGCGATCCGCGGCGCGATCGAGCGCACCGCACGCACGGTCAACGATATCGGCTGGTTCGAAGTCACCGACACGCGCGGCCATGTCGTCGACGGCAAGATCGCGCATTTTCAGGTCACGCTGCGCATCGGCTTTCACGTTCACGACTGAACGGCGAACCGGCACAACGCCGTTGCAATAAGCGCAAGCGCGGCGCGTCGCGGCACGAGCGGATTGAACAAAGCACCGGCTTGATGCATTCATCAGTCAATGGCGGCAAAATTTTTCGACGAGATCTGGGGATATAGCCGGGGGCGCAAGCCGCGACCCGGCTTCGAAGAAATCGCGCACTGGATCCGGAGCACGCCAAAGAAAGAGATGCGGCGGCGGCAGGATTCGGCGGAAGCCGCGTTCCGGCAACTCGGCATCACCTTCAACGTCTATGGCGAGGACGAAGAGGCCGAACGGATCATCCCGTTCGATATCGTCCCGCGCGTGTTCGCAGCGGACGAATGGGCCAGGCTCAGCGAAGGGCTGGAGCAGCGGGTCAACGCGCTGAACGCGTTTCTCGTCGACGTCTATAATGACCGCAAGATCCTGGCCGATGGCGTCGTGCCGAGCGATCTCGTGCTCGGCAATCCCGGCTTCACGCCGGCCGTCAACGGCATCCGGCCGCCGCATGGCGTGTTCGCGCATATTGCGGGGATCGACATGGTGCGGACGGGGCCCGACGAATTCTATGTGCTCGAGGACAATGCCCGGACCCCGTCGGGCGTGTCCTATATGCTCGAGAATCGCGAGGCGATGCTGCGGCTTTGCCCCGAACTGTTCGAAATGTTCGAAGTCGAACCGGTCGACCGCTATACCGACGCGCTACGCGAAATGATGCAGTCGGTGGCCCCCGAAAGCGCGCCCAAGGACCCGGTCTGCGTCATCCTGACACCGGGCCATTTCAACAGCGCCTTTTACGAACACAGCTTTCTCGCCGACAATCTCGGCATCGAACTGGTCGAGGCGGCGGACCTCATCGTCGACGACGACATCGTCTGGATGCGCACGATCGGGGGCCGCAAGCGGGTCGATGTCATCTATCGCCGCATCGATGACGATTTTCTCGACCCCCTCGTTTTCCGTCCCGATTCGATGCTCGGTGTGCCGGGGCTGATGGCGGCCTATTTCGCCGGCAATGTCACGATCATCAACGCCCCGGGCGGCGGCATCGCCGACGACAAGGCGATCTACAGCTACATGCCGGAAATCGTGAAATATTATACCGGCGAAGAGGCGAAGTTGCCCAATGTCGAGACCTGGCGCTGCCGCGAACCCGATGCTTTGAAATATGTGCTCGAAAACATGGCCGATCTCGTCGTCAAGAAGGTCGACGGGTCGGGCGGATACGGCATGCTCGTCGGGCCGTCGGCGACCAGCGAAGAGGTCGATGAGTTCAAGAAAGCGGTAAAGGCGAATCCCAACGGCTATATCGCCCAGCCGACGCTGGCCCTGTCGACCGTGCCCACGCTCGGCGAAAAGGGCGTCAAAGGCCGTCATGTCGATTTCCGTCCCTTCGTGCTGAGCGGTGCGAACGGCGTGGAGACGGTCAAGGGCGGCCTCACGCGGGTCGCGCTGCGCGAAGGCTCACTCGTCGTCAATTCGAGCCAGGGCGGCGGCACGAAGGACAGCCTGGTCCTCCGCCCACCCCGCGACCAGAAACAATCGCAGAGCCAGGACGGCCGGTCTCAATCGCAGTCGCAAGCGAAGGGCGGCTCATGATGCTCGCCCGCACCGCCTCCTATCTCTACTGGATCGGCCGCTATATGGAGCGCGCCGAATTCACCGCGCGGCTTGTCGAGGCGACCGTTCGGCTCGATGCGCTATCGGCCCGTCCGGCCGGCGAAGGCGCATGGGCGAGCGCGCTCTCCGTCGCCTCGGCCAAGGAAGATTATGAGGCCACCGGGGAGTCGATCACGCCGAGCAATGTCGCCAATTATCTGACCCTGTCCGAAAGCAATTCCAATTCGATCCGTAATTGCCTCTACAATGCCCGCATGAATGCGCGCGCGGTGAGAACGGCGCTGACCCGTGAGGGCTGGGAATCGATCAACCGTGCCTGGCTTGCTCTTCGCGACCGTTCGGCCACAGGCGGCGCACAGTCGACGATCAACCTCGTCGACGAACTGAAGGCGGAAATCCGCGGATTCGAAGGCGCCATGCACCGGATGCTGCGACAGGACAAACACTGGATGCTCCGCCTCGGCGCCGCAATCGAACGGGCCGACAACACGGCGCGGCTGATCGACGTCAAATATCACCTGATCCTGCCCGAAGGCGAAGAAATCGGCGGCGTGATCGACCGCGACCAATGGGGAACGATATTGCAGACCGTTTCGGCCAACACGGCCTTTCGTTGGCTCTATCGCGATGGGCTGTCGCCGGGCCGCGTCGTCGAAATGCTGACATTGCGGCGGGAACTTCCGCGCTCGCTCGCCTGTTGCGTCGAAGAGGTGACCGAAATTCTCGACGAGATCGGACAGGAAACCGGCTTCCAGGGCGAGGCCGACCGGATGGCGCGCCTGCGGCACAAGCGGCTGACCGGAACGAAAGTCGGCGATATCATTCGCGGTGGCCTGCATGAATTCCTGCAGGCGTTCATTACCGAAAACAGGCTGCTCAGTCAGGCTATTTCCCGTCAATTCCGGTTCGACTGATGCGCCTCGATATCGAACATGTAACGCATTATGCGTTTACTGAGCCGCAGCGCCGGTTGGTCCAGCTGCTCCGCGCCACGCCCAGTTCCTTCGCCGCACAGCACGTCGTCGACTGGCATATTGATGTCGATTGCGACGCGCGCATCCGCCCGGGCCGCGACGGCTATGGCAACCATTATACGATGCTTTACGTCGACGGGCCCGTGGAGGCGATCGAACTGACGGTTTCGGGCGAAGTTCTGACCGACAATCGCCACGGCATGATCGAGGACGCCAACGAACCGTTGCCGCCGCCCGTTTTCCTGCGCTCGACTGGCCTTTCGCAAGCCGATGATGCGATCCGCTCCTTTGCCCGGGATGTCGAGAACGCCGAGAGCGATCCGCTGAAGCGTATGCACCTGTTGATGGAACGGCTGCTCAACGAAATCCGGTTCGAACCCACGCTCGACGCGGTCGAGCGCGACGCGGCGACCGCTTTTGCGGCAAATCGAGGGGTCTGCCAGGATCACGCACATATTTTCTGCGCGGCGGCACGCGCGATCGGAACGCCTGCGCGCTACATCTCCGGCCATCTGTTCCGCCGCGACGGTGCCACCGAACAGGAAGCCAGTCATGCCTGGGCCGAAGCCTGGCTCGAAGACCTGGGATGGGTCGGTTTCGATCCGGCCAACGGTATTTCGCCCGATGACGCCTATGTGCGGATTGCCTGCGGGCTCGACTATCGTGAGGCCGCTCCGGTTGCGGGGCGGCGACTGGGTGGAGGCGATGAAAGGATGCGGGTCGATGTGCGCGTGACCGAAGCACATATGCAGCACCAGCAATGACCGCAAAAATTTGCCGCAGAGCAACATGACTCACATGCGCCACAAGAATCCACTTCCTGCCGGGGCGGAACGCGATTAATCCCGAACCCGATTGCAACGAACGCGTGACGCTGAATGACCTATTGCCTCGGAATGCTGCTCAAGGACGGACTGGTGATGATCGCCGATACCCGCACCAATGCGGGCGTCGACAATATCTCCTCTTACCGCAAGCTCCACATCCTGGAGCAGAGCAGCGAACGTACAATCGTCGCCTGCACCGCCGGAAACCTGTCCGTCACCCAGGCCGCCTTCGCCATGCTGCGCGAAGGGCTGGAAGAGGATGAGGACAGCGACGGCCCGCGCTTCGTTTCCGACATGCCGAACATGCACCGCGTCGCCGGGCTCGTCGGCGAAGCGCTGCAGCTGGCCCGGGAGGAGATCGTCGAGGGTGCCGGCGAAGACACGCAATACAGCTTCACCGCGTCGATGCTGCTCGGCGGCCGCATCGCCGACCGGCCGCTCCGGCTCTTCCATATCTACAAGGAAGGCAATTTCATTTCCTGCCAGCCCGACCGGCCCTTCATGCAGATCGGCGAGACCAAGTACGGCAAGCCGATCCTTGATCGCGCGCTGCAATATGACACGCCGCTCGACGATGCGGTGAAGACGGGGCTGGTGTCGTTCGATTCAACGATGCGTTCGAACCTCAGCGTCGGCCGGCCGCTCGACGTGATGGTCATGCCGACCGATCCCGATGCGCCGGTCATCACCCGCCGGATCGACGAGACCGACGAATATTTCAACATGCTGTCGTCGAAATGGGCGACCGCGCTGGCGGAGGCACGCGCCGCGATTCCGATGCCGCCCTTTATGAGCGAGCGCGAAACGGTCGAAGCGGAAAGCTAAATCTTGGAGAGCGAGGCGAGCCGGTTGCCCGATTCGGCGACGCGGGCGACATCGGCGTCTGCCAGATCGAATTCGACCCAGCCCTTGGGCGTGAGCTTTTCGAGCGGCTTGTACCGGACCTTGTACTGCATCCGCGCCGCGCCCTTCACCCAATAGCCGAGATAGACATAGGGCAGCCCGGCCTTGGCCGCGCGGACAATGTGATCGAGGATGATATAGTTGCCGAGACCCTTGCGCTCCGCATGGTTGGCATCGAAAAAGCTGTAGATCATCGAAAGGCCGTCCGACTGGCGATCGGTCAGGCAGGCGCCGATCAGGCGTCCCGCGCTGCCATCCTCGTTCGGCTCGCGATATTCGACGATATAGCTTTCGACCGGGGTCTGTTCGACCATGTCGGAGAAATCGAGCTCGTCCATGTCGTTCATCCCGCCGCCCGGATGGCGCGAGGCAAGATATTTGCGCAGCAGGGAGAATTGCTCCTCGGTCGTCCAGGGCTCGCACGCGTTGACGATCAGGTCGTCATTCTTCCGCAGCACCTTGCGTTGCGTTGCGTTCGGCCTGAACTGGTCGGCGACGACGCGGACCGAAATGCACGCCTGGCAATCGACGCAGCTCGGCCGATAGGCGACCGACTGGCTCCGCCGAAATCCGATCCGGCCGAGCGCTTCGGCCAGCTCGCCCGCATGCGGCCCGCGAAGTTCGGTGAAGACCTTTCGTTCGGTTTTTCCGGGCAGATAGGGACACGGACTCGGCGCGGTTACGAAGAATCGTGGAAAACGAAATGGTGCGCTCACCGTCCGGCCCGCCCTTGCTGCTGCATCACTGAGTTGACGGTTTTATGACCGAGGCCCGAATTCATGGAAAGGGCGTTTACCCTAAAAAAAGGGTTAAATCGTGGCCAATCGGGTAATTGCCTGTGAAGATTAACCATCCCGGTTGAGGGCGACCGGAAGACGGGACCGAAAGCTGTCCCGGATCGGGCCAGAAGGCGAATTGCGCGACCGGCGAACGCTCACGCCGCTTTCGAATCGCGCCGAAGATAACCTGCCCGAATCGCAAAATCGATCTGCCGCTTCATCATATCGCGATCGGCAGCAGGCCCCCCGCTACCGATGAGATTCCTAACATTATGGTTTTGAAACAACGGGTTACGACAGAAATAGCTTTGGTAGAGCACGGCAATACGCTGGTGCAGCCGCGCTTCGAACGGCGACAAGCTGGAAGGATCGAAGTCTTCCGGGGCGATCAATTCGGGCTGCGAAAACCGGTCGTAACTGCCGATCAGATCGAAGAAGTCGGGCACCGGCATGGGGGCCGACGAGGTCAGGTGGAAGCTATGGCCCACCGCCTCTTCCATGCGTTCCGCAATCGTAACGATTCCGTTGACGACATGGTCGATCGGCACGAAATCGATGCTTGCTTCGGCCTTGGCGGGAATGGTCGCGAGCCGGCCTTCCGCCAGCAATCTGAACGCAGCGTAGATGGCGTCGAACGCGGCAATCGCTCCATCCGCTTCGCGGCCGACGATCACGCTCGGCCGGGCGATCGCCGCGGGCAGGCCCTTGCTCATGGCCATACGGACGAGCAGTTCGGCCTCGAACTTGCTCTGTTCATAGGGGTTAGCAAAGCTTGTCGGCGGGCTGCTTTCGTCCTCGGCGATCGGTCCGTCGCGTTCGCCGCAGACATAGGCCGTGCTGACCTGGAGGAAGCCTGCTCCGGCCCGTTTGGCCAGATCGAGCATCTCCTGCGTTCCACCCAGATTGATCGCCTCGTAGTTCTCGGGGCTGTCGTCGAACGTCGTGATCGCGGCGCAATGGACGATCATGTCGACCTCGCCGGCAAGTGCTTCATAACGATCCGGATCGAGCCCAAGCTTCGGGTGCGCGACATCGCCCGCAACAAGGGCGATTTCGCCGCCATCAGGCGCGGCGCTCTTCCATACGATCGTATCGGCACGTTCTCCGGCGCCATGACGGACGTCCCGGCTCTTGTGCACCAGGCCGAGAACGCCATGGCCGCGCGCGGTCAATGTCGCTGCGATTTCTCCGCCGAGCAATCCGGCGGCTCCGGTAACGAGAATGATCATATCAACAGCAACCGGAGATCGCGTCGTCACGCTTTTCGTTCGAGAAGGGCATGATCTCGCCGCAACCTGGGAAAATGCCGTAATGCGTCGAGAAATCGCCGAAAAATTCGAAATGCGGTTCCAGCCGCGTCTCGGCCAGCATCCGCCATGTGTTGCCACACACCGCGAACATCCGCCCGCGCTCGATCAGGTGGTGACCGTCGAGCAGAAAGGCGCGCTCATGCCCCGGGATCGTTCCCCTGTAGCGGACGGCCTGGCCGTAATCCTCACAGCGCGGCTCGAGCGCGTCGTGCTTGAACAACCGGAAGGTCGCCGAATGGAAACCGATGCCGTCGACTTTTGCGGCGACGGCCGGATCGCCGATGCCGAGAGGCCGGTCGCTGACGAGCCGCGGATCGAGAAAACCCGCCCGCTTCGCCAGCATGTCGAAATCGCCCCAATAGAGCGCGCCCGACAGGCATTCGCCATGTAATACCGGATCGTCCTTCAACGCATCGGGAACGCGGCGTTCGGAATAGACGTCGGAGAAATGAAATTCGCCGCCGTCTTGCAACAGGCGGAACGCGTCAGCGAAAACCTTGGCCTTGTCGGCGACGAGATTGATCACACAGTTCGAGACGATGATATCGAAGCTGCCGGGCTCCAGATCGAGTGCGTCGAGCTTCTCGATATCGCCTTCGACAAATTCGACATTGGCATAGCCGAACCGATCGGCGTGCCAGTCCTTGAGGAAGTTCGCGACGGCAAGCTGTTCGGGCGTCGCGTCGACCCCGACGACCCTCCCTTCGCTGCCGACAAGCTGGGCCAACACATAGGCGTCCTGCCCCGATCCGCTGCCCAGATCGAGGACGCGCTTGCCCTCGATCGCCTCGGGCGCGATCAACCCGCAGCCATAATAGCGCGCGCGCACGTCGGGGTGGACGTTCGCCAGCGCCTCTCGAATTTCCTGCGACGGCGCCTCGGCCGTGCAGCAGGCGTCGGTCTTGAGATCGGACGATCCCCGCAGCACTTCGCCGTAATAATTACGGCTGTTTTCGATGTTCATGCAGCCCCCGAGAAATGTCTTTCGCGCGTCATTTTATGATTCGCTGCAACCCGGAGCGTTGGTTACACGAATATTGGAGAAACGTCATAGGGTCGGGTGGGAGATTCGACCGAAATGGGACAGAATGATGCCTCGAACGCATGACCTGATCGTCATAGGTGCCGGCTCGGCGGGGCTGACCGCCGCCGGCGGGTGCGGCCAGTTCGGCCTGAAGGTCGCGCTCATCGAAAAAGGCCCCATGGGCGGCGACTGCCTCAACACCGGCTGCGTCCCGTCCAAAGCGCTGATCACGGCGGCCCGGCGCGCGCAGGAGATGCGCGAAAACGCCAGATACGGGATTGCCGACGTCGAGCCGCAAATCGATTTCGGCGCGGTCCATGCCCATGTTCAGGGCGCCATCGAACGGATCGCGGTCGACGACAGCCAGGAGCGGTTCGAGGAGGAATTCGGCGTCGAAGTCATTCGCGGCGAGGCGACGTTGCTGGACGGATCGACGGTAGAGGTGAACGGGCGCACGCTCTCCGCGCCGCGCATCTGCCTCGCCATCGGATCGAAGCCCCGCATCCCCGATATCGACGGGCTCGATGCCGTGCCCTTCCTGACGAACGAAACGATTTTCGAGCTGACCGAACGGCCCGGCCATCTCGTTATCCTCGGCGGGGGACCGATCGGTATGGAAATGGCGCAGAGTTTCCGCCGTCTCGGCAGCCGGGTGACGGTCATCGAGCGTGGACGGGCCATGAGCAAGGACGATCCGGAAGCGGCGAAGCTGGTGCTCGACCGGATGGGTGCCGAGGGCGTCGAAATCCACGAAGAGACAGGCGTGGAGCGTGTCGGTTCGAGCGGCGCCTCGCTATTCGTTGAACCGCAGGGTGGGGCACGCATTGCCTGCTCGCACATCCTCGTCGCCACGGGCCGGACCTGCGATTTCAGCGGTTTCGGCCTCGGAAATGCCGGTATCGAATGGGACGCGTCGGGCATCGCCGTCAACGCGAAGCGCCGCACGAGCAACAGGAAGATCTATGCGATCGGCGATTGCCGGAAGGGACCGCGCTTCACCCATGTCTCCGGCTACGAGGGTTCGCTCGTCGTGCTGCAGGTCGCGCTGGGGCTGGGCGGCAAGGCCGATTACGCCGCCCTGCCCTGGGTCACCTATACCGATCCCGAACTCGCCCATGTCGGCATGACCGAGCATGCGGCGCGAGAGAAATTTGGCGACCGGGTGTCGGTCACGCGGCAGGACTTTTCGCACAACGACCGCGCGCGTGCCGAGAATGACTATACCGGTTTCCTCAAGGTGATCGGCAAGGGCCGGAAAATCCTAGGCGCAACGATCGTCGGTCCGCATGCCGGCGAACAGTTGCTGCCATGGGCACTGGCGATCGGCGGCAAGGCCAACGCCTTTGCCATCGGCGGCGCGATCGTCGCCTATCCGACGCGCGCTGACATTTCGAAACAGGCGGGCTATGCGGTCTGGGAGCCGACCATCTTCGGCAAATGGCCGAAACGCTGGGCCCGTTTTCGCGCCCGATACCTCCTCTAATCCGCCCCCAAGGGAGACGCCATCATCGCCACCAAGCCCCTGCCCGGCCCCTCGCCCTTCGCCGTCGATGCCGCCGAGCAGATCGCGCCGGAAAAATTCCGCGATCCGCTGGTCACCGCCAAGGGTGAGGATCGCGCGCATGTCGCGCTGCGGCAGCTGGAAACGCTCTGGTTCTGCACCGGCACGCTCTGCAACCTCGCCTGCAAGACCTGCTATATCGAAAGCTCCCCGACCAATGACGCGCTCGTCTATCTGACGCTGGCCGAAGTCAAAACTTCTCTCAACGAGATCGAATCCGAAGGGTTAGGCACCAGCGAGATCGGTTTCACGGGCGGCGAACCTTTTATGAACAAGGACATCGTACCGATCCTTGAAAGCTGCCTCGAACGCGGTTTCGATGTGCTCGTCCTGAGCAACGCCATGCGGCCGATGCGGCGACATGAGGATGTTCTGCTCGATCTGCTGCAACGCTATGGGGCAAAGCTGACAGTCCGTGTCAGCCTCGATCACTATAGCCGTGAAATCCATGAAGCCGAGCGCGGGCGCGATACATGGGACAAGGCGATCGACGGATTGAAATGGCTTTCGGATCAGGGCTTTTCGATCGCCGTCGCCGGACGCCATCTGGCGCATGAGGACGACGCCGAAGCGCGGCGCGGCTATGCGCAACTGTTCGCGCGCGAGGGCATTGCCATCGACCCCGCCGACCCGGCCCGGCTCGTCCTCTTTCCGGAAATGGATGCGACCGCCGACGTCCCGGAAATCACGACCGCCTGCTGGGGTATCCTCAATGTCGATCCGGCAAGCGTCATGTGTTCGAACAGCCGCATGGTCGTGAAGCATAAGGGCGACGATGCTCCGACCGTTGTCGCGTGCACGCTGCTACCCCATGGCGAGGACTTTCAAATGGGCCGGACGCTGAAGGAAGCGAGCCGCACCGTATCGCTCAACCACCCGCATTGCGCCCGCTTCTGCGTGCTCGGCGGTGCGAGCTGTAGTGGCTAGTTTGTCAGAACCTCGCTTTCGCGAGGTCGCCGCACCAGCCCGAAAGGTCGAGTCTGACATTTAAACTTCCCGCGCCTCGAATACCCGTCCGCACACGGCATCGAGCTTCTCCATCACCCTTCGATCGGCAACGCCGAGATCGGTGATCAGCGAAATGTCCAGGACCGTATCGAGAGGATTTTCGGGGCGGGTTTCGGGCAGTGCCTTGGCGAATTCGACCACGGTGTTCACCGCGCGATCGGCATTGGCGTGCAGCGTCGCGAGAATGTCGTGCACCTCGACATGGGCCTCGCCGTCACGCCAGCAGTCATAATCCGTCACCATGGCGATGAGCGCATAGGGCAGCTCGGCCTCGCGTGCCAACTTCGCTTCAGGCATCGCCGTCATCCCGATCACGTCGCAGCCCCATTGGCGATAGAGCTCGCTTTCGGCGCGCGAGGAGAATTGCGGCCCTTCCATGGCCAGATAGGTCGCGCCGCGATGGACATCGGCATCGGCCGCCTTCGCTGCCGTTTCTGCCATGTCGGACAGGCGCGGGCAAACCGGATCGGCCATCGACACATGCGCGCCGAGTCCAGCGCCGAAAAAGCTCTTCTCGCGTGCGAAGGTGCGGTCGATGAACTGGTCGACGATGACGAACTTGCCGGGCGGCAGGTCTTCGCGCAGCGAACCGACGGCGGACAGTGAGATCATGTCGGTGCATCCGGCTCGCTTCAGCACATCGATATTGGCGCGAAAGTTGAGCGCGCTGGGCGGGATGCGATGGCCCTTGCCGTGGCGCGGGAGGAAGACGAAGCGTTTGCCGGCAATCTCCCCCAGTACCAGTTCATCCGAGGCTTCGCCCCATGGGCTCTCGACACGGATCGACTGCGCGTTTTCCAGCGCGTCCATGGCATATAGCCCCGATCCGCCGACGACGCCGATCACCCATTCCCTATCCGCCATAGCCGTCCCTTCCGTCATCTCTCACGCCGAGCCCTATCGTCCGCACATCCACAGGGCAAAGCCATTTCCCATCCATCTGAAATCGCGCTAGAATGTGACCATGACAAAGCACATCGCGCTCGCCCTTGCCGCCCTCGCCCTCGGTACCCTTCCGCAAGCCGGCCACACGCAATCGCGCGGGATCGCCGGCGACTGGACGACGCAGGACGGCCGCGCCGTTGTCACGATCAGCCGTTGCGGCAGCGCGATCTGCGGCCGGCTGTCACGCATTCTGGCCGATACGCCGGACGGGCCGCCTGTCGACGAGAACAATCCGAATCCGCGCCTGCGCAACCGCCCGGTGCAGGGAATTACAGTTGTATCGGGCTTCGACGAACGCAACGGCAATGTCTGGCGCGGCGGGGAAATCTACGATCCGGAATCGGGCCGCAGCTACAATGCGCGGATGACGCTGAACGGCAATCGGCTCGAGGTTACCGGATGCGTCGCCTGGGGCGCGATCTGCCGCACCGAGACGTGGACGCGGAGGTAAAAGTCCATCGAAGGTTCGGCGGACTCATTGCCCCGCAGGCCAAGGCTGGCGAAGACCATTGCCGGTCTGTGTGTGGCGAATTCACTCTTGCTTCCGGTCTTGAAATGGTTCGGAGGCGACACGCCATTTCTCATCGGCGTCGCATCGAACTTCATTCTGTTCCACGCAATTTGGCTCGTTCAATTCAGAACCGTTACTGAATGGAGCAAGATTGACGGCTCCATGCTTCGCATACCGCTCATAGTATTCGCGGTTTTTGGCAACATGACAGCATTCATGTTGTAGCACTCTTCAGCGCTAGCTCCCCACCACTTCCTGCTCGATCGTGCCGAAGGTCGCGTGGCCGTGCTCGTCTTCCATCCAGATTTTCACCGTGTCGCCGGGCTTCAGGAACGGCGTTTTCATTTCGCCGCCCAAGATCTTCTCCACCATCCGCACTTCGGCAAGGCAGCTATAGCCCAGCCCGCCTTCGCTGATCGGCTTGCCCGGGCCGCCATCCTCGTCGCGGTTGGAAACCGTGCCCGATCCGATAATCGAACCGGCGACCAGGTTGCGCGTCCTGGCGAGGTGCGCGACGAGCGTGCCGAAATCGAAGGTCATGTCGGTGCCCGCATCGGCGCGGCCGAATGGCTGTCCGTTGAGATCGACCATCAGCGGACCCGACAGCTTGCCATCGTTCCAGTTCGGCAGTTCGTCCGGCGTCACGAAGACGGGCGAAAAGGCGCTGGCGGGCTTCGACTGGACGAAACCGAAGCCCTTGCCGAGTTCGCCGGGGATCAGGTTTCGCAGCGACACATCGTTGACGAGGCCGACAAGCTTGATCGCGTCGAGTGCATCTTCGCCGCTCGCACCCTGCGCCACATCGCCGGTCACAACGACGATCTCAGCTTCGAGGTCGCAGCCCCATTCGGTGTCCGGCAGCGGAATATCGTCGCGCGGCCCGATAAAGCTGTCCGATCCGCCCTGATACATCAGCGGGTCTTCCCAGAAACTGTCGGGCATTTCGGCGCCCCGTGCCTTGCGAACGAGTTCGACGTGATTGACGTACGCCGAACCGTCCGCCCACTGATAGGCGCGCGGCAGCGGCGAGGCGGCATCATGCTCGTGGAACCGCTCCTTCGGGATCGTATCGTGCGCCAGGTCGGTCGCCAGCGCCCGGAGTTTCGGCGCAATCGCGTCCCAGTCGTCGAGCGCCGCCTGCAAGGTCGGCGCGATGTGCGATGCGTCGGCACACCAGGCGATATCGTGGCTGACGACGACAAGCCTGCCGTCGCGACCGTGTTTCAATGATCCGAGTTTCATCGGGAAGCTCCTGCGAATGAATTATTGTTGCCCTATGTGGCCAACGCGCAGGCCGCCGTCCATGTTGCATGGGCAGAAAATCGCTCGCAACGCACGGGTCGCCCAGCTAGGGTATTGCCGATGAGGGGGACGAGCGAAAGCGGCTGGCGATGACCAATGCGAGCGTGCCGACCGGCGGGGCCGGCAAGCAAGGCTTCGACTCCGCCTATGAACGGCTCGTCGAAAGCGGCGATTACCAGACGGAATTCGCGCAGCTTCCCACCCCCGAGCCGCTCCAACCGCCGCCGGATTGGTGGCTGTGGTTGCTTGACTTCTTTAGCGGAACGGGTGGCGCTTGGTCTGCTGTAATATGGACTATCGGCATCGTGCTTGGGGCGATTCTCACATTTTTCATAGGCTTGTGGCTGTTTCGCTATTTCGACGACCGCGTGACTTCCAAGACTGCCGACGAAGATGCCGAGCACTGGCGCCCCGAGGAACAGGCCGCCCGGTCTTTGCTCGCCGATGCCGACGCGCTGGCCGGAGAGGGACGCTATGCCGAAGCGGTTCACCTGCTCCTCCAACGCAGCATCGACGATATCCGCAGCCGCCTGCCCAATTTCCTGAAACCCGCGCTGACGAGCCGGGACATCGCCGATGCGCCGATGCTTCCGGCCGAACCGCGCGGCGCCTTCGCGTCGATCGCACGGATCGTGGAGCGCGGCATCTTCGCGCAGCGCCCGGTCGACGAGAGCGGGTGGGGCGAAGCGCGCAAGGCCTATGAGCGTTTCGCCTTCGGAGAGGCGTGGCGATGAGCGAGAGCGGCGCCTCTCCCTTTTCGACGAAATCGGTGCTGATCATCGTCGTCGCGCTGATCGTGGGCTTTCTCGCCTTCATGCTCCTCCTCGCCTATGCGCCCGGCCTGAAGAGCGGCGAGAATGGCGGCGCGCACGGGCTCTCGCGCTCCGCCGTCGGATTTCGCGGGCTTCACGACCTGCTCGAAGAAACCGGTTTGGATGTCAGCTATGCCCGCGATCCCGAAGGCGGCACCAGCTACGGTCTGACGATCGTCACGCCGCAGTTCGACAGCGACCCCGAACGGATCGACCAGCTGATCGAGGAAGGCGGCTATTCTCCGACGCTGATCATCCTGCCGAAATGGTCGACGATGCAGGCGGGGCTCGATCGGGACGAGGTCGCCGCGATCGGCACCGGCATGGCGGCCTCGGTCCTTCCCCTGCTTTCGGATCTCGGGAAGCTCCAGGTCACGGGTTCCGATACACGCGAAGGTGCGACGCTCGTGGCCCCCGATTTCGATGCCCGCTACGCCGCGCCGGCCAGTTTGCAAGTTATGACCGGCGACCGGATCGAGCCGGTGATCGCCACGCCGGGCGGCGATATCGTGCTCGGCTATGTCACCGGCACCGAGACGTATATCCTTTCGGAACCCGACCTCCTGAACAATCAGGTCCTGTCCAGCGCCGAGCGCGCCCGCGCCGCGCTGACACTCATCGACACGCTCAACTATGAAGGCGGACCGATTTCGTTCGATCTCGTCGCCAACGGTTTCGGCGAGAGTGCGAACCTGCTCGTTCTGATGTTCGAGCCGCCTTTCCTGGCGCTGACGCTGTGCATGCTGGCTGCGGCGCTGCTCGCGGGCTGGCAGGCGTTCAATCGCTTCGGCCCGGCGCGGCGAGAGCCGCGCGCCATCGCCTTCGGCAAGCGCGCGCTCGTCGACAACAGCGCCGAACTGCTCAAGCTCGCCCGGCGCGAGCATCTGTCGGCGGAGAATTATGTCGGGCTGACCCGCGATACCGCCGTCGCCGCGATCGGCAATCCACGCGGGCTTTCCGGCCCCGAACTCGACAACTGGCTCGACGGGCTGAAAAAGGACGGCCCGTCATTCACATCGCTGGCCGCACGCGCCCATCGCGCACGCAGCCGGCAGGACATACTCGACGCCGCACAGGCGCTCTACCAATGGAGAAAGGCCGTCACCCATGAAGGTTGAAGACATCAAGCCGCTTGGCGACACGATCCGGGCGGAAATCGCCAAGGCCGTCGTCGGGCAGACCGAGACGATCGACCATCTGCTGATCGCGCTCTTCTCCTCGGGCCATTGCCTGCTCGAAGGGCCGCCCGGCACCGCCAAGACGTTTCTCGCGCAATGTTTCGCGCGCACATTGGGCCTCGATTACGGCCGCATCCAGTTCACGCCCGATCTGATGCCGAGCGACATCATCGGCGCCAACCTGTTCAACTTCCAGACGAGCGAGTTCACGCTGACGCGCGGCCCGATTTTCTGCGAATTGCTGCTCGCCGACGAGATCAACCGCACGCCGCCGAAGACCCAGGCCGCCTTGCTCGAAGCGATGCAGGAGCGATCGGTCACGATCGACGGCGACACGCTGAAGCTGTCAGATCGCTTCATGGTCGTCGCGACGCAGAACCCGATCGAGCAGCAGGGCGTCTATCCGCTGCCCGAGGCGCAGCTCGATCGTTTCCTGTTCAAGCTCGCCGTCGGCTATCCGAGCGAGGAGGACGAGCAGAAAATCGTCGCCGTCCATGGCAGCCGCTTCGGCGCGCCCCATGCGCAGGATTTCGGCATCGAAGCCAAGGTCGACGGCGCGAAGATCGGCGAGGCGATCGCCGCCGCCGCCGAGGTGAAGCTCGTCCCCGATATCGCCAACTATGTCGTCGCGCTGATCCGGGCGACGCGCGAGACGCCCGATCTCGATGCCGGCGCCAGCCCGCGCGCCGCTTCGATGCTCGCCGGCGCCGCCCGCGCCCGTGCCGCGCTCGACGGCCGCGATTATGTCATCCCCGACGATGTGAAGGCGCTCGCTCCGGCCGTGCTCCGGCACCGCGTCATCCTGTCGGCGGCGTCGGAAATCGACGGGCGCGATGCCGATGCCATCGTCGCCAACATCATCGAACAGGTCGAGGCGCCGCGTTGATCTATCCGAGCGCCCGTTCGGTCGTCCTGACCGCGCTCGGCGCGCCCGCCGCGCTCGTCATCGGCGTGATGATGCCGCAGATCTGGTATGTGGGGCTCGTCTGGGTCGTGCTGATGGTGATGCTGACCGCACTCGACGCCATCTCGGCCAAGCCCCCCTCGAGCCTGAAACTCGAGCTTGAGGCTCCACCCGTCACCGGCGTCGGCGCACCGTTCATCGCGACGGTGCACGCGCGGTTCGTGCGCAAGGACGGCAGCGTCAGTCCGCGCGGGGCACCGCGCCGGGTGGAGATCGCAGCGGCGCTCGGCGACCGGCTCGATCCGTCGGGCAGCCGGCGTGCCTTCGTCCCGATGGTCGGCGGTCAGGCCGCGTTCGATATGGAACTGACGCCGAACCGGCGCGGACCGGCCGAGATCGCTGGTATCTGGGCCCGCTGGCAGGGCCCGCTCGGCCTGGCCTGGGCGCAAAAGCATGATCAAACGCAATACGAGATCGCTGTGACGCCGGACATCTCGCCGATCTACGACGAGGGCGTGCAGCTGTTTTTGCGCGACGCGGCCTTCGGCCTGATCGCGCAGATCGAGCGCGGCGAAGGCAATGAGTTCGAGGCATTGACCGAGTTTCAGACCGGCATGGACAAGCGCGCGATCGACTGGAAGCAATCGGCGCGGCATCTCGAGCTCCTCGCCAAGGAATATCGGACCGAGCGCAACAACCATATCGTCTTCGCGCTCGATGCCGGACGGACGATGTGCGAGCCGATCGACGGCGTGCCGCGGATCGACCGCGCGATCAGCGCGGGGCTGACGGCAGCCTATGTCGCGCTCAAGGGCGGCGACCGCACGATGCTGTTCGGCTTCGCCCGTCGCCCGGTGCTCGCCAGCCCCTTCGCCTCCGAAACGCGCAGCTTCGCGCGGCTGCAACAGGCAGCTGCCGGGCTCGATTACCATGTCGGAGAGGAAGCGAATTACACGCTCGCCCTCGCCACCCTCTCGGCCCGGCTCAAGCGCCGCGATGAGGCGCCGCATCCGGACACGTTCGGAATGGTCAGCCTCATTCGACGGATCCTCGATCCAGGTCTCGCCCAACGCCGTCAGATAGGTCTGAAGCTGCCCGCGCCGGCATCCGCTGAGCGGCCGGCCAATCAGCAAACCTCGCCCGTCCGGCCAGACTGGTGAGACGGACACCGGTTGCGGCCCGCAAGCCGAGGCTAGCCGCCCCGGCCGGGCGAGCCTCATCAGAAGCGTTTCTTCAACATCGCTACGCGTATGACCGAGGAGGAGACTCTGCGCGCCTGCCGCACGAGCGGCGCCCGCCAGCAAACCATGCCTGGCTTGCCGCGCCGCGTTCTGACCACTTCTGTCGCCTTGCCAGGTGAGGATTTGCGCGCTGTGCCCCAGGCTCGCAGCACGTTGCGCGACAAAGGCCGTCTCCTTGCGCGCTTCGAGGCGAAGGCCGTGATCAACCGTCAGGACAAGCAGCGCCCTGCCCCGGCTTTTGGCCCAGGCCGAGGTGAAATGAAGCAGGCTGAGAGAATCGCTGCCCCCGGATACAGCAAGACAGACAGGGCCGCTGGACCCTGCTGCCATCCTGTCAATCAGAGAGCCAATATGATCGCCTAGCCGCGGCAACCTGCCCGGGTCCGCTCAAGCGCGGCGAGATTCTTGGTGACACCGGACGCGTTCGGATACTGGCGCGGCAGCAAGTCGAGCGCGTCGCAGGCTTGTTCCGTATCGCCGATAAGGCGCATCGACCGCGAGAGTTTCACAAGCGCATCGGGCGCTCGCGCATCATCGGGATATTCGCGGATCATCTTCAGATACGCCTCACCAGATGCGTCATAGGCTTCCTGCTGGAAAAGCGTCTCGGCCAGCCAGTATTGCGCTAGACGCAATCCCAACTCCCGAGCTGTTTCGGCCTGTAACAATAGCTGCCGTGCGTG
>NZ_CAKZNF010000078.1 GCF_937129435.1 uncultured Parasphingopyxis sp.
GATTTCCTCACGGGTCCAGTCGGTGCGGATCGCTTGCTCTTCGTCGTGCTGAACGTGTTTCAGCATCCACTCTTCCTCCCGAAATCACCAGGCAATCTGATGTGTGAACCCTGAAACAAGTTCAGGGTGACGGCAACTCTCACTCCGCAGCCTCCTCGAGCGGCGGCAGATTGTGCCCCAACAGTTTCAGCACCTCGCCCGCCGCATCGACCAGATTCGTCCCCGGTCCGAAGATCGCCTTCACCCCCGCCTGCCGCAGGAAATCGTAATCCTGCTGCGGGATCACGCCGCCGGCGATGACCTTGATGTCGTCGCGGCCCGCGTCCTTCAGCTTCTGGATCAGTTCGGGGATCAGAGATTTGTGACCGGCGGCGAGGCTTGAGGCGCCGATCACGTCGACATCGTTTTCGATCGCGTCCTTCGCGGCTTCCTCGGGAGTCTGGAAGAGCGGGCCGCTGACGATCTCGAATCCCAGATCGGCGAAGGCGCTGGCGACGAGATTGGCGCCGCGATCGTGTCCGTCCTGTCCCATCTTGGCCACCATCATCCGCGGCTTGCGGCCTAGCCGTCGCTCGACGGCCGCGACACCCTCTTCGGCGCGTTCCCAAACGGGATCGCCCTTGTAAGCACCGCCATAGATGCCGCTGACCGGCGTCGGGCGCGTATCGTACCGCCCGAACGCGTCTTCCATTGCGCTCGATATCTCGCCCAGCGTACACCGCGCCCGCGCGCATTCCACGGCGAGCGCCAGCAGGTTCGCGTCAGCTTTCGCGCCTTCGGTCATGTTCGCGAGCGCTTGTTGCGCCGCGTCCTCGTCGCGTTCGGCGCGCGTCTTCTCGATCCGTGCGATCTGGTCGCGGCGGACGCGCGCCGTGTCGATATCGAGGATATCGATCTCCTCTTCCTCGGCACGGCGATATTTGTTGACGCCGACAATGACCTGATCGCCGCGATCGACGGCGGCGGCCTTGGCGGCGGCGGCCTCCTCGATGTGGCGCTTGGGCAGGCCCTCGGCCACGGCCTTCGTCATACCGCCGGCGGCCTCGACCTCCTCGATCAGCTCCCACGCCTTGTCCGCCAGCTCCTGCGTCAGATGCTCGATATAATAAGAGCCGCCCAGCGGATCGGCGACCTTGGTGATGCCGCTCTCGTCCTGCAGGATCAGCTGCGTGTTGCGCGCGATCCGGGCCGAGTTGTCGGTCGGCAGCGCCACCGCCTCATCGAAGCTGTTGGTGTGCAGGCTCTGCGTCCCGCCGAGCGTCGCCGCCATCGCCTCGATCGTGGTGCGGATGACGTTGTTGTAGGGATCCTGCTCGGTCAGCGAGACGCCGCTCGTTTGGCAATGCGTCCGCAGCATCTTAGACTTGGGGTTCTGCGCGCCGAAATCGTCCATGATCGAATGCCACAATTTTCGCCCCGCGCGCATCTTGGCGATCTCCATGAAGAAGTTCATGCCGATGCCCCAGAAGAAGCTGAGGCGCGGGGCGAAGCTGTCGACATCGAGACCCTTGGCCATCGCGGCGCGGACATATTCCATCCCGTCGGCGAGCGTATAGGCGAGCTCCTGCACCGCCGTCGCGCCGGCCTCGTGCATGTGGTAGCCGCTGATCGAGATCGAGTTGAACCGCGGCATGTGCTCCGAGGTGTAGCCGATAATGTCCGCCACGATCCGCATCGACGGTTCGGGCGGATAGATATAGGTGTTGCGGACCATGAACTCCTTGAGGATGTCGTTCTGGATGGTCCCCGACAGGTCTTTCTGGGCAACGCCCTGCTCTTCCGCCGCGACGATATAGAATGCGAGGATCGGAATCACGGCACCGTTCATCGTCATCGAGACGCTCATCTCGTCGAGCGGGATCTGTTCGAACAGGATCTGCATGTCGGCGAGCGTGTCGATCGCGACGCCGGCCTTGCCGACATCGCCCGTCACGCGCGGATGATCGCTGTCATAGCCGCGATGCGTGGCGAGATCGAAGGCGACCGACAGCCCCTTCTGCCCGGCGGCGAGATTGCGGCGATAGAAGGCGTTTGAATCCTCGGCCGTCGAAAAGCCCGCATATTGCCGGATCGTCCAGGGGCGCCCGGTATACATCGAGGCATAGGGGCCGCGCGTATAGGGTTCGAAGCCCGGCATGCCCGGATCGAGCGCATCGCCGGCACCATAGGCGGGCCGGACGGTGATGCCCTCGGGCGTCTCCCAGTCGAGCTCGCGGCCCTTCACTTCCTTGTCGGCGCGCGCGCGCCATTCGTCGTAGCTCGGCTTGTCGGTCATTTTTCGGCCCTCTTGCCGGGCGCGCCTCCAAGGTCGCGCCGTCGTTTCGATCAAGCACGCCCCTCAGGGCGCGCGACCTATCGTCCCTTGAATTCGGGCTTGCGCTTCTGAAGGAAAGCCATCGCTCCCTCGCGCGCGTCTTCGCTGTCGCCCGCCACCCGCTGTCCTTCGGCTTCGCGGATCAATGCTGTCGCGAAATCGCATTCCATCGCTTCGGCGAGGTTCCGGCGCATCTGTCCCAGTGCCACGGTCGGCATGGCGGCAAGCCGCCGGGCCAGTTCCTGCGCCTCCCGCATTAGCGAATCGGGATCGACAACCTTGTGGATCGCGCCCCATTCATAGGCCTTCTCGGCCGTCAGTTTTTCGCCGAGCATCATCAGTTCGGTCGCGCGCGCCTTGCCGACCAGGCGCGACAGCATCCAGCTTGCCCCACCGTCCGGGACGAGCCCGATATTGACGAACGCCTGGAGGAAATAGGCCTTGTCGGAAGCGATGACGAAATCGTTCGCGAGCGCGATCGAGCAACCGACCCCCGCCGCCGGACCGTTGATCGCGCCGATCGTCGGGATGTCGAGACGATGCAGCTTGACGAGCATCGGATTATAATGGTTCATCAGTGACTTGTAGCTGCCCTGGCCACCAGAAATATCGCTCGCGCGCCCGCCCGAAAGATCCGCACCAGAGCAAAAACCGCGCCCCGCTCCCGTAAAGATGAGCGCCCGCGCGCCACCGAGTTTATCCAGCGCATGATTGATCTCGTCGGCCATGGGCAGGCCGCAGGCGTTCATCTTCTCTGGAACATTCAGGGTGATCGTCGCAATCTCGTCGGAAACATCCAACGTGATGGTTTCGAATTCTGACATGCAATTTTCTCCCGGGGAGGATTACGTTTGCGTCAACGGTGCCGCAGAAGCTCTATCGTTGCAAGTGGCCGTTAGTGCTCTTGCTTCGGCGTCTCCATGATCTCCGTCAGCACGCCGCCCATGTCCTTGGGATGGACGAAGAAGATCGGGGTTCCGTGGGCACCGATCCGCGTCTTGCCGAGGATACGCTTGCCCATGGCCTCATATTCGATCCGCGCGACCTGGATGTCGGGCACCTCGAAACACAAATGATGCTGGCCGCCGGCCGGATTGGCCTCGAGGAAATTGGCGATCGGCGAATCCTCGTCGAGCGGCTCGATGAGCTCGATCTGGCAATTGGGCGTGTCGACGAAGCAGACCTTCACTCCCTGTTCGGGCATGTCGAACGTATCGTGGATGAAGGTCGCGCCCATGATCTCGCGCCAGAAGACGATGCTGTCTTCGATCGAGGGCGTGGCGACGCCGACATGGTTGAGGGGGCCGAGTTGCATAAGTTGCTCCTGTCTAGTGATTGGCGCCGTGCGGCATGATCCTGTGCACGATCGGCGCGAGGATCGAGCCGATAATCACCGCAACGATGGTCGAGGCAAGCGCGAAGACGAACCAGTCGGCAAAGCCGTGCAGGCTTGCGGGCGAGGCTTCGACGATCGGATGCGCCACGGCGTGGATCCAGTCTTCGGGCGTATGCCATCCGAGCGCGGCGGCATTGTGGATGAGGAGACCGCCACCGACCCAGGCCATCGCCACCGTTCCGACGATGGAGATGAAGGTCAGCAGCTTGGGCATGAAACCGACGAGCCCGCGCCCGAAGCCCGCCCAGGCGCTGCCCTCGTCCTGCGCCAGATGCAGCCCGAAATCGTCCATCTTCACGATCATCGCGACCGCGCCATAGACGACGGCGGTGATGACGATGCCGATCAGGCCGAGGATCAGGCCCTGCTGCCACCAGACCTCGTCCGTCACTTCGTTGAGCGCGATCGCCATGATCTCTGCGGACAGGATCAGGTCGGTGCGGATCGCGCCGGAAACCATCCTGTTCTCGCGCTCGACGCTGCCCCCTTCGATGACGGGAGTCTCGTGCTTGTTGGTCTCGTCGACATGGAAGAGTTCGAGGATTTTCTCCGCTGCCTCGTAGGAGAGAAACAGCCCGCCCATGATCAGGATAACGGGAATGAGGAACGGTGCGAACTGGCCGAGCAGCACGGCGGCGGGAAGCAGGAAGAGCAGCTTGTTCTTGAACGATCCTTTGGCGATCCGCCAGATCATCGGCAATTCGCGCGCCGGCGAGAAACCGGTGACGTAGCGCGGCGTCACCGCGGCGTCGTCGATCACCACGCCAGCGGTCTTGGCCCCCGCCCGCCCGGCGGCGGCTCCGATATCGTCGATAGACGCGGCGGCGACCTTGGAAATCGCAGCGACGTCGTCGAGAAGGGCTACTAGGCCTGAGGGCATGGGAAGCCGATCAAAAGTTCGATAATCATCTGCATTGCCATACCATCGTCATTGCGAGGAGCAACGCGACGAAGCAATCCAGAGCGGTAAGGGACAGCGCGAGCGGCTCTGGATTGCCGCGTCGCCTTCGGCTCCTCGCAATGACAGCGGACGGTTCAAAACAAATCCTCGTACAAATCACGCCATGTCGGATTGTCGGCCTCGATCAACGTCAGCTTCTTCTTCCGTGACCCACCCTTGATCTGCTTCTCCCGCGCGATCGCAGCTTCCATAGTCTCATGCATTTCGAACCAGACGAGGAACTTGCAGCCATATCGCTTGGTATACCCGGGAACTAGACCCTCACTATGCTGATAAGCCCGCTGCGGCAGGTTCGACGTAACCCCGGCATACACCGCCCCGTTCCGCCGATTGGCCATCATGTAAACCGCCGGTCGCTTCACCTCATCCGTGCCCCACCCCCGTCATCGCGAGGAGAGCAGCGACGACGCGATCCAGAGCGTCACGCGACACGCCCTGGATTGCTTCGCTCCGCTCGCACTGACATTAGCTACAACGGAATATTGTCATGCTTCTTCCACGGATTCTCCAGCGCCTTGTTGCGGAGCTTCCGTAAGCCGAGCGCGATGCGGCGCCGGGTGGAATGCGGCATAATGACCTCGTCGATAAAGCCCTTCGACGCCGCCACGAACGGGTTGGCGAAGCGGTCTTCGTATTCCTTCGTCTTTTCGGCGATCTTGTCGGGGTCGTCGCGGTCCTGGCGGAAGATGATCTCGACCGCGCCCTTGGCGCCCATCACCGCGATCTCGGCGGTCGGCCAAGCGTAGTTCAGATCGCCGCGCAGATGCTTCGACGCCATCACGTCGTATGCGCCGCCATAGGCCTTGCGCGTGATGACCGTAATCTTGGGCACCGTCGCCTCGGCATAGGCGAAGAGCAGCTTGGCGCCGTTCTTGATGATGCCGTTATGCTCCTGCCCGACGCCGGGGAGGAAGCCCGGCACGTCCACGAACGTCACGATCGGAATTTCAAAGGCATCGCAGAAACGCACGAAGCGCCCGGCCTTTTTCGACGCGGCGATGTCGAGGCAGCCGGCGAGCACCATCGGCTGGTTGGCGACGATGCCGACCGTGCGGCCTTCGATCCGGCCGAAACCGGTAATGATGTTGGCGGCATGGGCAGGTTGCAGCTCGAAGAAATCGCCCTCGTCGAGCGTCTTCCGGATCAGCTCGTGCATGTCATAGGGATGCGCGGCGCTGGCGGGCACGAGCTGGTCGAGGCTCGGCTCCTCGCGGTCCCACGGGTCTGCGGTGGGGCGCTCCGGCACCTCCTCGCGGTTCGACGCGGGCAGGAAATCGATGAAGTCGCGCGCCGCCATCAGCGCCTCGATATCGTTTTCGAACGCCACATCGGCGACGCCCGATTTGGTGGTGTGGGTGACGGCGCCGCCCAGTTCCTCCTGCGTCACCACCTCGTTGGTGACGGTTTTGACCACGTCCGGCCCGGTGACGAACATATAGCTCGAATCCTTCACCATGAAGATGAAGTCGGTCATCGCCGGCGAGTACACCGCGCCGCCCGCGCACGGGCCCATGATGAGGCTGAGCTGCGGCACGACGCCCGACGCGAGCACGTTGCGCTGGAACACCTCGGCATAGCCGCCGAGGCTCGCCACGCCTTCCTGGATACGCGCTCCGCCCGAATCGTTGAGGCCGATTACCGGGGCGCCGACTTTCATGGCGCTGTCCATGACCTTGCAGATCTTCTCGGCATGGCGCTCGGACAGCGATCCGCCGAACACGGTGAAGTCCTGACTGAAGGCGAAGACGAGGCGGCCGTTGACCGTGCCCGATCCCGTCACCACGCCGTCGCCGGGGACCACGGTATCGGGCATGCCGAAATCGACGCAATTATGCTCGACGAACATGTCGAGCTCTTCGAACGATCCTTCGTCGAACAGCACTTCAAGCCGTTCGCGCGCCGTCAGCTTGCCGCGCGCATGCTGCGCATCGATCCGCTTTTGCCCGCCGCCAAGCCGCGCTTCCTCGCGCCGCCGTTCCAGATCTTCGATCACTTCCTGCATGAGATGCCCTGTCCTTTTTCCCGTGGGGAGGGGTGTCGGGACGTGGAAGCAGGATCGGCGGTGAAAATCAACGCGTCAGCTTTTGACGACGCCCTGATCGAACAGGCTGTCGACCGTATCGACGATGGTCTGATCGGCCGGAATGTAGGTGAAGCCAAGCGCTTCGGCGACATGCGCGCCCGAAACGTCGCGCCGCTTTCCGGCATTGCGCTTCACCTGTCTCATCTCGGGCATGAACATCGCGAGGATCGACACCATGAAGCCGGGCATGCGCCGTTTCGGTATCTTCTTCGCGCGCGCCTCGGGCAGTCGTTCGCGCAGGATTTCGGCCATCTCGCTCACCCACATGAAGCGGCAAGAGGCGGCGAAACGCTCTCCGCGCACTTTGTCCTCCGGCGCCTCCAGCGCAAGGACGTGGATTTTCGCGACATCGCGGACATCGACGACGCCGATCCCGACATTGGGCACCATCGGCATGCCGCCGTCGACAAGCCGCTTGAGCACCTCGACCGAGGTCGACAGGTCCTCATTCGCGACCGGACCGAACACGGCGACCGGATTGACCGAACAGAATGCCATGCCGGGCGCGTTCTCCGCTACCCAGTCGCGCGCCGCGCGTTCGGCGATCGTTTTCGACTGGATATAGGGTTCGGCGTCGGGGCCATCGAGATTGCTCCAGTCGCTCTCGTCGAACTCCTCGCGATTGCCATGGCCATAGGCGATGGCGGCGGCGGAGCTGGTCTGCACGAAGCGCGTAACGCCCGCTTCCCTGGCGAAGCGCAGCGCACGCAAGGTCCCTTCGCGCGCCGGCACGATCAGATCGTCGGCGTTTTTCGGGATTCCCATCGGAAAGGGCGAGGCGACATGCGCGACATGGGTGCAGCCGGCATTGGCCTCGGCCCAACCCGCATCGTCCATCAGGACCGCCTCGAAGATTTTCAGCCGCTCGCCCGCCGCCGGCCAGCGCCCGCGCAGCCGCGTTTCGCTCTTCGCCCTGGAACGCACCGTGGTGTGCACCGTCCAGCCGCGTTCGAGCAGCTGGTCGATGAGTTCGCCGCCGATATATCCCGTGCCGCCCGTCACGAGCACCGTTCCCGCCATGTCCGCCTCTCCTCCCGACTCCGCGTTTCGCGTGAGCGGGGCGGTTATGCCGCAATTTCGCGGTCGCGGCGAGGTGTATCAGCTGGGCGGCGTGCAGGCGTCGCGGTTCGCCGGCAGCCGGCCGAGACGGCGCAATACCGAATCGCGAATGGCTGCGTCGCCGCGAAAGCGCGGAACGACGCGGACGGCGAAAACGGTCGGATGCTCGTCGCCTTCGAAGGCGAGATCGCCGTCGCTGGCGCCAGTCTGTTCCTCCTCGAACGTACCGAAGACGAAGCGCGCGCCGGCAACGTTGAGCGTGCCGTCCGTCTCATCGGCCTCGGGCTCATATTGCACGCGGTTGTCCTTTTCGAGGAACTGCATTTCGCCCTCTTCGCGCTGGAGCACGAAATAGGTCAGGCTGCGCTGTTGCAGCGCCGTGCCCGGAAACAGCAGCCGCATGCTCTCGCCTTCTTCGAGCCGCAGGCTGAACGTCTCCGCGCAGAGCAGCGCCGGGCCTTCCCAATCGTCATGATCATAGTCCGGCGGCGGCACGCTCAGCATCGCTGTCAGGATGGCGCTCGCAAGCATGGGCATTTCCCTTCGATGTCGGACCCGCGGCTTCTATCCGGAACCAAGGTTGCGAAATCAAGCGCTTGCGATCACCGCCTCGGCCTCGATCTCGACCTTCCATTCGGGGCGCAGCAACGCAGCGACGACCACCATCGTCGCGGCGGGACGGATATCGCCGAAAAGCTCGCCATGCACCGCCCCGATCGCATCGCTATCCGCTGCATCGGTGATGAACATCCGCGTCCGCACGACATCGCCGGGCGACCCGCCCAGCTCCCTGATCGCCGCCCCGATGATCGCGAAACACCGCCGCGCCTGCGCCGCCGCATCGCCGGACGTGGAAGACCCGTCTGCTTCGATCGGCCCGGTGCCGGATACGAGTATGCGGTTGCCAGTGCGGATGGCGCGGGAGAAGCCGTAAGCGACTTCAAACGGGGATCCAGATTGCGTGTCGCGACGGTCTGGTCTCAACGAACGCGCTTTCATCTAATCGACTTCTCGAAGGGAATCGCATTTCTCATATTCCCACGGCTCATGGTCGTCTTCAACGAGAGTCAGCTGCTCCGCGCCGTCGCGCAATTCAAGAATGAAGATTGCATCCCGATTGACATCGACCCCCTCAAGGCGGCCCATCGCCTGCAGGCGTGTCTGTGATTCCTGAACGATTTCATCCGGAAAGAACCCGGATTCGTAGAAGAACATCTCATCCTCTTCGATCCTTATGAGTTCAGCGCTCATGTCATTGCAGGCATATTCCCGGTTTGACGCGCTGTCCCAATACCCACGAAAGCTCTCGGGGAATTCCTCGATCGGTTTCGACCCTTCTGGTTCGATGACGGGAGCGTCATCAGATGCCGAAGTGAGGGCGGTATGGGATGCCGAAACGCTTTCACCATCTCCCGACAAATGATCAGACACCGGCACATCGCCGCAGCCAGTCACGACAAGAGCCCCCAATCCGATGAGTAAGGCCCGCATTTCATTCTCCAACTGTCGTAACGGTTTCAAATTTGGCCAGCATCTACCCCATAGTCGGAATCACAAAGGCGTTCTCGTTGCCGCCGTCGGCGGTGCCATCGGGCCAGCGCTGGGTGACCTTCTTGTTCTTGGTCCAGAAGCGCACGCCTTCCATGCCGTGCTGGTCGATATCGCCGAAGCCCGAGCGCTTCCAGCCGCCGAAGCTGTGATAGGCGACGGGCACCGGGATCGGCACGTTGATGCCGACCATTCCGGCCTCGACCCGATGTGCGAACTCGCGCGCGGCATGGCCGTTGCGCGTGAAGATCGCGACGCCGTTGCCGTACTGGTGTTTGCTCGGCAGTTCGAGCGCCTCTTCGAAGCTCTTCGCGCGCACCATCTGGAGGACGGGGCCGAAAATCTCTTCGCGATAGCTTTCCATGCCCGGCTTCACATGATCGAACAGCGAGGGGCCGATGAAGAAGCCGTTCTCATGACCTTGTAGCGAGAACCCGCGGCCGTCGACGACGAGCTCGGCGCCCTCGTCGACGCCGGTCTGGATCCACTGCTCGATCTTCGCCTTGTGCTCCTTGGTCACGACGGGGCCGTAATGCGCCTCGTCATCGGTCGACACGCCGACGCGCAGCGCGTCGATTGCCGGGATCAGTTTCTCGCGCAGCTTGTCAGCCGTCTCGTCGCCGACCGGAACGACGACGGGGAGCGCCATGCAGCGCTCGCCGGCCGAACCGAAGGCCGCGCCCGACAGGTCGTTCACCACCTGGTCGAGATCGGCGTCGGGCATGACGATGCCGTGGTTCTTCGCACCGCCCATCGCCTGGATGCGCTTCCCGTTCTCGGTGCCGCGCTGATAGACATAGTGCGCAATGTCCGACGAGCCGACGAAGCTCACCGCCTTGATATCGTCATGGTCGAGGATCGCATCGACCATCTGCTTGTCGCCATGGACGACGTTGAGGATGCCGTCGGGCAGCCCCGCTTCCTTCATCAGCTCGGCGAGCCGCACCGGCACGCTCGGATCGCGCTCCGAAGGCTTGAGGATGAAGGCATTGCCCACGGCGATGGCAACGCCGAACATCCACATCGGGATCATCGCGGGAAAGTTGAACGGGGTGATACCGGCGACGATGCCCAAGGGCTGGCGCATCGAATAGACATCGATGCCGGGGCCGGCGCCTTGCGTATATTCGCCCTTCAGCGCGTGCGGGATGCCGCAGGCGAACTCGATCACTTCCAGCCCGCGCTGCACATCGCCTTTCGCGTCCGCGATCACCTTGCCATGTTCGGAAGAGAGCAAGTGCGCGAGTTCGTCCATATTCGCCTCGACAAGCCGCTTATATTCGAACATCACGCGTGCGCGGCGCTGCGGGTTCGTGGCGGCCCAGGCGGGCTGCGCATTGTTCGCCGCGTCCACCGCCTTCTGCAACTCGTCCTGCGTTCCCAGCGACACCCGCGCCTGCACTTCGCCCGAGTTCGGGTCCCAGATGTCGTGCTGACGCGAGCCGCCGCCTGCCGAACCGCCATTGATGAAATGCTCGATGCTGCGCATTGCTTTTGGTCTCCCGCGCTCTAGAAATTCGGCCATGCCCATAGGCCATGGCGATCCGCATGGCTATGCCAAGAATAGTGAGTGGACTCTGTGAGGGTTCGCCAATGTCGAGAGGAACATTATGACGCCGCAACACCAGGCCGCAACGCTCGACCAGCTCGCCGATTTCTGGGCGAGCGAACGGCCCGATCATGTCGCCTACCGGTTCGAGGGGCGCGATACGACATTCGCCGGGGTGCGCGATACGATGGAGGCGCTGGCGCGCGCGCTCGTTGCTGCAGGGCTCGACAAGGGGCAGCGGATCGCCTGGGTGGGCAAGAATTCGGATCAATATTTCATGCTGCTCTTCGCCGCCGGACGCGTCGGCGCCACCGTCGTCCCGGTCGGCTGGCGGCTGGCCGAGGCGGAAATGCGGTACATCATCGACGATGCCGAGGCGGGTGCAATCGTCGCGACGCCAGACTATCTCGACATGGCAAAGCGCCTCGCCGCCGATATCGACAAGGTCGATACCGTCTGGGTCAGCGAAGGCGATGCCGATGTGCCGAACCTGCAGGCCGTGGCCGAAGCGGCGAAGGACGATGCATCGCCGCCCACCGCCACCAGCACCGATGCTCTGGTCCAGCTCTACACGTCGGGCACGACGGGCCACCCCAAAGGCGTTGTGCTGACGCACGGCAACTTCCTCGATCTGGCGCGCGATCCCGATATCCAGACGCCCGACTGGGATCACTGGACGCCCGAGGAATCGGGCCTGTTGCCGATGCCCGTCGGCCATATTGCTGGCACCGGATACGGCCTGATCCCGTTCAATTCGGGATCGGCCTGTACGATCACCGCCGAATTCGATCCGGGCGAAATTCTCGACCTGATCAACGAGCACAAGGTGACACGCTTCTTCCTCGTGCCCGCTGCGCTGCAATTCCTGATCGGCCATCCCAAGGCCAAGGACACTGATACATCGAAGGTCAGCCAGGTCGGCTATGGCGCCTCGCCGATCCCGCTCGACCTGCTGCGCGCCTGCATGAAGGCCTTCCCCAATGCGGGCTTCGTCCAGTCCTACGGGATGACCGAAACGACCGGCGCGGTGGTCGTGCTCGAACCCGAGGACCACGATCCGGAGGGCAATGAACGGATGCGTTCAGCAGGCCGGGCCCTGCCCGGCTGCGAAGCGATGGTCGTCGACGAGGAGTTCAACGAGGTACCGCTCGGCGAAGTCGGCGAGATTGTCATCCGTAGCCCGAAAAACATGGCGCATTACTGGAAGCTGCCCGACAAGACGGCGGAGACGGTCAACCAGGATGGCTGGCTCCGCACCGGCGATGCCGGCTATATGGACGCCGACGGCTATGTCTTCATCCACGACCGGATGAAGGACATGATCATTTCGGGCGGCGAGAATGTCTATCCGGCCGAGGTCGAGAACGCGATCTATTCGCACCCGAAAGTTGCCGATGTGGCCGTGATCGGTGTTCCCGATGAAAAATGGGGTGAAGCCGTCAAGGCCGTGATCGTCCGCAAGCCGGGCGAGGAGCTGGACGAAGACGAGTTGATCGGCTGGACGCGCGAAAAGATCGCCGCCTTCAAATGCCCGAAATCGGTGGATTTCACCGACATGCTGCCGCGCAACGCCAGCGGCAAGATCCTGCGAAAGGATTTGCGCGCGCCCTATTGGGAAGGCAAGGAACGGCAGGTAAATTGAGGGGCGCCGATTCAATCCCAAGCCGTTAGGGCTGAGCCTGTCGAAGCCCGCCTCTCGAAGTCGATAGACGCCCTTCGACAAGCTCAGGGCTAACGGCAATTTGGAAAGCGTTCAGTTGCAAAAGGAAAACCATCTCGACCTGATGATCGATCTTGCCCTGAAAGCCGGCAAGGCGATCGACGAAATTTACGAGAAAGGTTGCGAAAGCGACGAGAAGGGCGACGGCTCTCCCGTCACGATCGCCGACAAGCGGGGTGAGGAGATCATCGAGGCGGGCCTGCGCAAGGGCGCGCCGGACATTCCCATACTCGCCGAAGAAGCCGCGTCGGAAGGCAATATCCCCGAACTCGGCAACCGTTTCTTCCTCGTCGACCCGCTCGACGGGACGCGCGAATTTCTCTCGCGCAACGGCGAATTCACGGTCAATATCGCGCTGATCGACCATGGCCGCCCGGTCGCCGGCGTCGTCTACGCCCCCGCCATCGCCAAGCTCTATTATGGGGCACGCGGCGAAGGCGCCTTCTTTCAGTCGATCGTGCCCGGCCAATCGCGCAATGAGGCCGAACACCCGCACGAGATCGAGGCTCGCGCTCCCTTCCATAAGGGCCTTGTCGCCGTCGCCAGCCGCAGCCACCGCTCGCCCGAAACCGAAGCGCTGCTCGACAAGATCGGCGTCGCCGATTTCACCCCCGCCGGGTCGAGCCTCAAATTCTGCCTGCTCGCCCAGGGGTCTGCGGACGTCTATCCACGCCTCGGCCGGACGATGGAATGGGACACGGGCGCCGGTCAGGCGGTGCTGGAAGCCGCAGGCGGCCGCGTGATGGCACTTGATGGCGAGACCGAAACGGGCCCCCTCGGCTACAACAAGAAAGAGCGGGGCTTCGACAATCCGCACTTCATCGCCTGGGGACGGTGAGCTGAGCGCAGAACAGGCCAGCGCAAAGCCCGCGCGCCGGACGCTCTGGTCGCGGGCACGCGAAATGGCGGAGGCGACGCCGCCGCAGCGAAACCGCTATGTCGATTTCCTGCGCGCGCTTTCCATTCTCGCGGTCGTGTCCGGCCACTGGCTCGTCGCCGCGCCCTATATGGAGGACGGCGCGGTGCAGGGCGAGCACCTGCTCGGCATCCTACCCTGGACGCAGTGGCTGACCTGGGGCTTTCAGGTGATGCCGATCTTCTTCCTCGTCGGCGGCTATTCGAGCGGCATATCCTGGTCTGCCAACCGGCGGGACGGGGGCGGCTATTCGGACTGGCTCGGCGGGCGGCTGGAGCGGCTCATCAATCCCGTGCTGCCTCTGTTCCTGCTCTGGACGCTGTTCGCGCTGTTCGGAACGGCGGTCGGCGTCGAACGCCGGATCCTCGGGCTGGCCGCGCAGCTGGCGCTGATCCCGGTCTGGTTTCTCGCCGTCTATCTCATCGTGACGGCGCTGGTGCCGCTGACCCATGCGGCATGGAGAAAGCTCGGCTTTGCATCCTTCTGGCTGCTTGGGGCAGGGGTGGTCCTGGTCGATGTCGCGACGCTGCGTTTCGGGGTGCGCTACGTCAACTTTGGCAACTTCGCATTCGTCTGGCTGGCCATCACGCAGCTCGGCTATGCGTGGGCAGACGGCCGCCTGGCGCCCGCCAAGGCAATGCTCTGGGCGGTTGGCGGGCTCGCCGCACTCGTCGCGCTCATATGGTTCGGCCCCTATCCGGTGGCCATGATCGGCGTGCCCGGCAACGAGATCACCAATTCGATGCCGCCGACGCTCGCGCTGCTCGCCCTCGGCATTGCACAGACAGGTATCGCGCTCGCGCTGGAACCGGTGGGCCGGAAAATGCTCGACCGCGGTGGCGCGTGGACGAGCGTGATCCTCGTCAACGGCATGATCATGACGATCTATCTCTGGCACCTGACCGCTTTCGTTTTCGTGCTCGTTGCCGCCTGGCTCCTCGGCGGGATCGGGCTGAACGTCGAGCCCGGTAGCGGCGCCTGGTGGCTCGCACGCCCGGGCTGGTTCGCGCTCTACATTGCCGCGCTGCTGCCGTTGATCGCGATTTTCGCGCGCTACGAACAGGCCGGACGCCGGGGCGACACGCCAGAGCTTCCCCGGTGGCGCGTCATTGTCGGATTGCTCCTGATCTGCGCCGGTCTTGCCGCCAGCGCAGCGATCAGCATTGCGAGCCCCAACGGCATAACCGGTGTCCGGCTATGGGTCGTCGCCCTGCCCTATATCGGCGCCACGGTCGCCGGTTTCGGCCCGATCATCGACCTGCTTCGGCGACTGCGGCCCGCAAGGCCGTCGCGGTAAGCACATCAGGGCAGCAGGACCGTCGCGCCGATGGTCTTGCGCGCCTCGAGATCGCCATGGGCCTGCGCCACGTCCTCCAGCGGATATCGCTGCCCGATCTCGACCGAGACCTTGCCGCTTGAAAGCATCTCGAACAGCCGCACCCTGCCCGCTTCGGCGTCTTTGCGTGTCGTATAATAATCGAACATCGTCGGCCGCGTGACGTAGAGCGACCCGTGCGACGCTAGCACACCCAGATTGACGCCCTCGACCGTCCCGCTGGCATTGCCGAAGCTGACCACCAAACCGCGCCGGGCGCAGCTTTTCAGCGAGTCTTCGAACGTCGCCCGTCCCACGCCGTCGAAGACGACGGGCACGCCGGCTCCACCGGTCAGTTCCCTGACGCCATCGGACACGCTATCCTGATCGTAGCGGATGACATGATCGGCACCGGCGGTGCGCGCCTTGTCGGCCTTTTCATCGGTGCTGACCGTGGTGATCACATCGGCGCCGATCGCCTTGAGCCACTGGATCAGGATCTGCCCGGTCGCACCGGCGCCCGCATGGACGAGCACGGTCATCCCGGCCTGCACCTTCGCGCACCGTTCGACCAGGAATTCCGCCGTCTGCCCCTTCAGCATCACGGCGGCGGCGGTTTCGCTCGAAACATCGTGGGGCAGGCGCGTTGCGGATTCGGCGGCGACCAACTGGCCCGTCGCATAGGCGCCCGGGCCCAGAATCGCGACCCGATCGCCCTTGCCGAATCCGGTTACGCCTTCGCCCACGGCCTCCACCACGCCAGCCGCCTCCATGCCGAGCATACCGGGCAGTTCGATTGGATAGGTGCCGTCGCGGTGATAGGTGTCGATATAATTGACGCCGATCGCCTCGTGCCGAACCAGCAGTTCCTTATCGCCGGGCGCATCAACATCAGTCTCGCGCCAACAAATGACGTCGGGCCCGCCGGTCTCCTCGATATAGGCCTGCTTGATACGCATCAGCGGTTGCCCAGCGAACGCCCCGCGCCGCTCGCCCCGTCGACGGGGATGACCGCACCGGTCACATATTGTGCACTGCCCGAGGCGAGAAACATCGCCATGTCGGCAATCTCCTCGATCTCGCCCCAGCGGCCGAGCGGCACGGCTTTCTTCGAAGCTTCCGCAGCTTCGGCATTGGGCGCAAGCCGCTCCATGCCCTCGGTCCCGGCAATCGGACCGGGGCTGATCGAGTTCACGCGAATGCCCTCCGGCCCCCATTCGAGCGCGAGCGTGCGCGTCACTTGATCGATGCCGGCCTTGGCGGCGCAGGCATGAATCTGGAACGGCATGGCGATCCAGCTTTGCGGCGCTGAAATGTTGATCGCGACCGCGCCCGGCTTGGTCATCCCGTCATAACCCGCGCGCATCACGTTGAACGTGCCGAGCAGGTCGATATCGATGACGGTCTTGAACCCGTTGGGGCTGAGTCCGGCGGCCGGTGCGAGGAAATTTCCCGCCGCGCCGGATACCAGCACGTCGATCGTGCCGCGTTCGGCGACAAACTGATCGACAGCGGTCTTCACCGCTTCGGCATCGCGCACATCGAGCGAGAAGCCGAGCGCCGGGCCGGCATCGTTGCCGAGCTCCTTCACCGCGGCATCGACCTTGTCCTGCGACCGGCTGGCGACGCCGAGCCGCGCGCCGGCGGCGGCGAAACCCCTGGCGATGCCGAGATTGATGCCGCTGGTACCGCCGAACACCATGACGTTCTTGCCGGTATGATCGAAAGTTATTCTGCCCATGAATTCGCTCCTGAAAACCCTCTCCCATCGGGAGAGGGATGTTGAGTTCTTAGTGAGCGTAGCGAACTTAGAACGAGCTGGGTGAGGGGATCGCACCTGTCGATACCGCAGAACCCCTCATCCAAGTTCGACTAGCTCGCTGCGCTCGCAAGTCTCCCTATCCTTCTCCCGATGGGAGAAGGCTTCACGCCTTGTCTCTTGTCGCAAAATCCGGATCGTCGAACCACTGGTGCAGGTCCGGCATGTCGGACGACACCCTGTTCGGATATTCGGCCGGGCGCTTTTCGAGGAACGAGACGACGCCCTCCTTCGCGTCCTCCTGCCGGCCGCGATACCAGATCGCGCGGCTGTCCATCCGGTGCGCTTCGATCGGAT
Source organism: uncultured Parasphingopyxis sp. (assembly GCF_937129435.1). Classification (GTDB taxonomy): domain Bacteria; phylum Pseudomonadota; class Alphaproteobacteria; order Sphingomonadales; family Sphingomonadaceae; genus Parasphingopyxis. Next base: position 16,978 of record NZ_CAKZNF010000078.1, read on the forward strand.
GGTTCGCGCCCATCATCCGCCAGAGCATCTGCCGCGTCATCGCGATCGACACCGGCGCGCTTTCGCTCGTCAGTTCGTGCGCGAACTTGCGCGCAGCATCGATGAGCGAGCCGGGCGAATGGAGTGAGCGGACGAGGCCGCCGTCATGCGCCTCATGCGCGGAAAAGACGCGACCCGAATAGCACCAGTCGAGCGCCTGGCTGATGCCGACAAGGCGCGGGAGAAACCAGCTCGACGCCGCTTCTGGAACGATGCCGCGCCGCGCGAAGACGAAGCCGAAGCGGGCATTGTCGGACGCCATCCGGAAATCCATCGGCAGCGTCATCGTCGATCCGACGCCGACGGCCGCGCCGTTGATCGCGCCAATGACCGGCTTCTTGCAGTTGAAAATGCGCAGCGTGAGCTGCCCCCCGCCGTCGCGCGCCGCGCGGTGCGACCAGTCGATGCTGCCGTCTTCCCGCACCGGCGTGTCTCGATCGAGTCGCTTGTCGTAATCGAAGGTTTCCGCGCCCGAGGACAGATCGGCCCCGGCGCAAAAGGCGCGCTCGCCCGATCCGGTGACGATGACGGCGCGGACATCGTCGTCGGCGTCCGCCTCGTCGAAGGCGGCGATCATCTCGTGCATCATCCGCTCGGTGAACGCATTCATCTTGTCGGGGCGATGCAGGGTCAGCGTGAAGATGCCGTCGGAAATATCGGTCTGGATTTGCTGGTAGTCGGCCACGGGATTCTCCTCTCGCGGCACAGTGTCCGCGTGGTTGACGTAAAGGTCAACCTTGGAGTGGGGAGAAACGCTAGGCCGCTTTCAGATCGTCATGCTGAACTTGTTTCAGCATCCACTGGCCGACCCGGCACCACCTAATGGATCAAAGCCCAACCCGATTGCCAAATCCACCCAGTGCGGGTTCTCTGATTCGATCAGATTCATCTTCCAGGGTCGATGCCAGCGTTTGAGCTGTTTCTCTCTCGCAATGGCGGAGTTCATATCTTCGAACATCTCGAATCGCACGAGCCGCGCAATGCGGTATCTCGCTGCGTGACCCGGGATGACGCCGTGTCGATGTTCATAAAGCCGTTTCATGAGATCGGACGTCACGCCGATATACAGCGCCCCGTTGAAGTGTTTTGCCAGAATGTACACGCACGGCTGACGTTCCATCCTTAACTGGTAGCACATCGCGCGTGGACCGGTGGATGCTGAAACAAGTTCAGCATGACGGGATTGCTACTCCCCCGCCGCCTCGATCTTCGCGAGCACGGCGCCATCGGTAACCTGCCCGCCCTCTTCGGCGTCGAGCTCGGCCACCACCCCATCGAACGGCGCGGTCAGCGTATGCTCCATCTTCATCGCCTCGAGCGTCAACAGCTTGTCGCCGGCGGAAACGGTATCGCCCGCCGCGACATTCACCGCGATCACCTTGCCCGGCATCGGCGCAAGGATCGCGCCGTCGCCGGCAGCGCCAGCGCCCGCAAAGCCACCATGTGGCGCCATCGAGACCAGAACGACATTGCCGCGATCGTTGACCACACAGCCGTCAGTGCCGTGATCACTGATGCTGAAGCTGCCTGCGCGGCGTGTCTCACCATCCGGCGCACCAACGATTCTAGGTTCCGCGTCGGCAAAGACACGAACGATTTCCTGAACCGGCGCGTTGAGGCGAAATCCCTTCAATCCCGTCAGCAACTGCGCCTGTTCGAACGTTTGGCCTCCGAGACCGAAGGACCAAAGGCCGCTGGCCGCAACGCTGATCCGTTCGTCACTCACTTCTCCGTCAGTCAGCTTATCACCCAGCCGCTCGATCAACCCAGTGTCGAGATCCGCCGCCCGGAACGGGGCGCAATCGAGGCATTCATAGGCGAAGCCCATATTGTTCTTGAGCGGCCAAACGAAGCTTTCTTCCAGCATCCGCAGCATCGATTCGATCGCGTGGTCGCGGCTGTCATCATGAACGATCAGCTTGGCGAGCATCGGGTCGTAATGCGGCGTGACGGTTGCGCCTTCCTCGAACCCACTGTCGAAACGGCGCCCGGCGTAACCGGCATCGATGCGGAAAACTTCGAGTCTGCCGGTCGAGGGCAGGAAACCGTTGGCCGGATTCTCGGCATAGAGCCGCGCCTCGATGGCATGGCCATTTATTGCCAGATCCTTCTGCCGCAGCGGCAGCCCCTTCCCGCTCGCGACCTTCAACTGCCATTCGACCAGATCGACACCGGTGATCATCTCGGTCACCGGATGCTCGACCTGGAGCCGCGTGTTCATCTCCATGAACCAGATGCGGTCGGCGCGCAGGCCTTCGCTGGCGTCGGCGATGAATTCGATCGTGCCCGCGCCCTCATAATCGACCGCCTTGGCGGCGCGGACGGCGGCGGCGCAGACGGCCTCGCGGGTTTCGGAGTCCATCCCCGGCGCGGGGGCTTCCTCGATCACTTTCTGGTGGCGGCGCTGGAGCGAGCAATCGCGCTCGAACAGATGGACGACATTGCCGTGGCTGTCGCCGAACACCTGCACCTCGATATGGCGCGGGCTCTCGATCCATTTTTCGAGCAGCACGATATCGTTGCCGAAACTCGCCTGCGCCTCGCGGCGGCACGATTGCAGCGCGTCGGCGAAATTCGCCGCCTCGTCGACCTTCCGCATCCCCTTGCCGCCGCCTCCCGCCACGGCCTTGATGAGGACCGGATAGCCGATCTTCTCCGCCTGCTCGGCCAGAAAATCCGCGTCCTGATTGTCGCCGAGATAGCCGGGCGTCGTCGGCACCCCGGCCTCGTCCATCAACGTCTTGGCCGCATCCTTGAGGCCCATGGCGCGGATGCTCTCGGGCTTCGGCCCGACCCAGATAAGCCCGGCATCGAGAACCGCCTGCGCAAAATCGGCATTCTCGGAAAGGAAGCCGTAGCCCGGATGGATCGCCTCGGCGCCGGTTTCCTTCGCAGCCGCGATGATCTTGTCGCCAACGAGATAGCTCTCCGCCGCCGGGCTCGGCCCGATATGCACCGCCTCATCCGCCTCGCGCACGTGCAACGCCTTGGCGTCGGCATCTGAATAGACGGCAACCGTGCGGATGCCCATCCGATGCGCGGTGCGGATGATCCGACAGGCGATCTCGCCGCGGTTGGCTATGAGGAGGGAGGTGATCACGCCATATCCTCCCCGGCACGGGGAGGGGGACCATCCGCAGGATGGTGGAGGGGCACGTACCCCTTTTGCCGAACCTTCATCTTCTCCGCCCGGTCCGAACACACCTCAACAATCCGCGACACCACAACCTCCAAATCGTCCAAAATCACCTTTGCCGGTACGCGCAACGTATCCACATGCTGTGACCGCAATGAACGCGACCGCGCCTCGTCGCGTTTCACCGCCGCTTCGCCGTCATGCGCCATACCATCGACTTCGATCGCAAGCTTCACCGCCGCACAGTAGAAATCGAGCACATACTCCCCCGCCGGATGCTGTCGCCGGAACTTGAATCCGCCGGGTCGCTGGCGCAGTGCGCGCCACAATCGGGTCTCGGGCAGGCTCATCTCGCTGCGCAGTTGGCGGGCGCGTTTAACGGTATCGCGGGGGCCGGTAATCACCGAAGGTGCCCCTCCCCCATACTTTGCATGGTCCCCCTCCCCGTTCCGGGGAGGATTTTTGGCGCAACGACCATCATCACATCCTGAACACGCCGAAGGCCGGCCGTTCGGCGATCGGTGCTTCAAGCGTCGCGCTGAACGCCAGCCCCAGCACATCCCGCGTCTGCGCCGGATCGATGATCCCATCGTCCCAGAGCCGCGCGGTGGCGTGCCAGGGATTGCCTTCGTCCTCATATTTCTGGCGAATCGGATTCTTGAAGGCTTCGGCCTCGTCCTCGCTCCAGCTGTCGGCATCGCGATGGACGGTCGCCAGCACGCTCGCCGCCTGTTCGCCGCCCATGACGCTGATCCGGCTGTTGGGCCAGGTGAAGAGGAAGCGCGGGCCGTACGCCCTCCCCGCCATGCCGTAATTGCCGGCGCCGAAGCTGCCGCCGATGAGCACGGTGATCTTTGGCACCGTCGCCGTCGCCACCGCGGTCACCAGCTTGGCGCCGTGCTTGGCGATTCCCTCGGCCTCGTACTTCCCGCCGACCATGAAGCCCGAGATGTTCTGGAGGAACAGCAGCGGAATCCGGCGCTGGCAGGCGAGCTCGATGAAATGTGCGCCCTTCACCGCGCTCTCGGAGAACAGAACGCCATTATTGGCGAGGATCGCCACCGGCATCCCCCAGACATGCGCGAAGCCGCAGACCAGCGAGCTGCCATAAAGCGACTTGAACTCATGAAACTCGCTGCCGTCAACGATCCGCGCGATCACCTCGTGCACATCATAAGGCGCGCGGACATCCTGCGGGATGATGCCGTAGAGTTCTTCGGGATCGAATTTCGGCGGACGCGGCTCGATGCGTTTGACACCGGGATCGTGCGGCGCGTTCAGCGTCGAGACGATATCGCGGACGATCGTCAGCGCGTGCTCGTCATTCTCGGCGACGTGATCGACGACGCCGGACTTGCGGCCGTGAAGATCGCCGCCGCCCAGATCCTCAGCTGATATCTCCTCGCCCGTCGCGGCCTTCACCAGCGGCGGCCCGGCGAGGAAGATCGTGCCCTGGTTGCGCACGATCACCGTCTCGTCCGACATCGCCGGGACATAGGCGCCGCCCGCCGTGCAACTGCCCATTACGCAGGCGATCTGCGGGATGCCGAGCGCGCTCATATTCGCCTGATTGAAGAAGATGCGCCCGAAATGCTCGCGGTCGGGAAACACCTCGGCCTGATGCGGCAGGTTCGCGCCGCCCGAATCGACGAGATAGATGCACGGCAGCCGGTTCTCCTGCGCGATTTCCTGTGCGCGCAGATGCTTCTTCACCGTCATCGGGTAGTAGGTGCCGCCTTTGACGGTCGCATCGTTGCACACGATCATGCACTGGCGCCCCGAGACGCGGCCGATCCCGGCAATCATCCCGGCGCCGGGGATATCGTCCTCGCCATACATGTCGCAGGCCGCGAGCTGGCCGATTTCAAGGAAGGGCGAGCCCGGATCCAGCAACCGCTCGACGCGGTCGCGCGGGAGCAGCTTGCCGCGCGAAACGTGGCGCTCGCGCGAACGCTCCGATCCGCCCAGCGCAGCCGTCGCGACATCGGCGCGAAGCCGTTCGACGAGCGCGCGATTGTGCGCAACATTGGCGCGGAAATCCTCGCCCGCCGTGTCGATCGTGCTGGTAAGCGTCGGTGCCGTCATGCGGCGGTCTCCTGCGGATCCTCATGCGCGATCAGGTAGCGATAGACGCCGATACAGTTGATGGCGAGGAGGATGATATTCTGCAGCCCGATCGCGATCCCTTCATTGGCGGCAAAGCCCCAGATGACCAGCGCGATCGAACTTGTGACGAAGATGATGAAGCCATAGCCCGTCTTCTGCGCGCCGAGGTTGAGCGAGACGATCAGCGCAGCGAGCGCCCCCGCGCCCGCGCCATACCATTGCAGGACGGATAGCAGGGTGTCGTTCATGTCGTCGCCTCGATCCAGCGGGAGAACAGAGAACGGAGTGGTTCGCGTTGTCCTTCGATTGCCGACGCATCGGCGAACTGGATCACGCCGCGATCGGATGAGGGCCATTTTGCAAGGCCGTCCACGTCATCGAAATGGAAGTTATCGTCCGGTTTCGACTTGGCGCCGCGATGTAACACGACACGCACGCCGCCCTTGCGCTCGACGCCCAAGGTGATCCGGTCCTCGTCGCCGATGGCGAAGCTCGGCGCGTTCCACTTGATCCGCTCGACCAGATCGGGATGGGCGGCGCCGGCAAGTTCGCGCAGCAGGTTCAGCGCCGCGCGCGTTTCATTCGACTGCGCGGCGAGATAGAAATCGACCGACGGGTCCGGTTGGGAATTCACTTCAGGCAGCCTGTTGCAGCGAATGCCCGACCAGCAATTGCACGAAATTCCGCGCCTTTTGTACCAAGCTTACCATCAAGAGTCGGGACGGTCATTTAAATGCCAACCCTCTTGGCCAGAATTTCTCGATCGCGTTCCCACATCTCTTTTATCCTTTCGGCCTGCATTACAACGCCAGTATCTTCGTCATTCAGGCCAATTTCGAGAAACGACCAGCCATCTTCAATTTCCAACTCGCCGGCCATGTAGAGCCCGTCCAAAACACACATCGTCCAAGCTCTGGTGTTTGCATTCTGACTCGCCATCAATTCATCAAAGTGTTCGAGTACCGGCGAATTTGAAATCGAGCGCAACAGCTCGATGGCGTGAGAAGCCACCTCAGAGTCCGGATCTGAACGAAAAATTTCCAAACATCGTTCAGTTGCACTGCTCGGCCTCAGCATACGAAGCACGGACCGAGCCACCTCTCGCCCTGGTTCGTGTGAAAGGTAGAAATCAACGGCTCCGACTGCCAAATTCTCGCCAATGATCAAATTAAGCGCTCGGGCGGCAACGTTACCCCCTCCTCTTTCCGACCAGCCCCCATCTGTGAAAGAAATCGTATCGAGCTTGCGGGCAAGTGCTCGCCAATCGACACTTTCGCTCATGCTGCCCCCACGAGTTCGCGGCCGATCAGCATCCGGCGGATCTCGTTGGTCCCGGCACCGATATCGAGCAGCTTTGCGTCGCGGGCGTAGCGTTCGACGGGCCAGTCCTTGGTATAGCCCGCACCGCCGAGTGCCTGGATCGCCTCGAGCGACACTTTCACGGCATTCTCGCTGGCGAGCAGGATCGCCCCGGCGGCGTCGAAGCGCGTCGTTTGGCCCGCATCGCAGGCTTTCGCCACCGCATAGACGTAGGCGCGCGCCGAGTTGAGCGCGGTGTACATGTCGGCGACCTTGGCCTGCATCAGCTGGAAGGTGCCGATCGGCTGGCCGAACTGCTTGCGCTCGCGCACATAGGGCAGGACGCAGTCGAGACAGGCCTGCATGATGCCAAGCTGGATTCCCGAGAGCACGACGCGCTCATAATCGAGGCCGGACATCAGCACCCCGACCCCACCATTGGTCGGCCCCATGATGTTTTCTTCGGGCACCTCGCAATCGTCGAAGACGAGCTCGGCGGTGGGAGACCCACGCATCCCCATCTTGTCGATCTTTTGGCCGATCGAGAAGCCGGGCATGTCCTTTTCGATCAGGAACGCCGTGATCCCGCGCGACCCGGCATCGCTGTCGGTCTTCGCATAGACGACGAGGGTGTCGGCATAGGCGGCGTTGGTGATCCAGAACTTCGTGCCATTAAGGATATAGCCGCCCTGCACGCCTTCGGCCTTCAGCTTCATCGAAACCACGTCGGACCCCGCGCTCGCCTCGGACATGGCGAGGCTGCCGACATGCTCACCGCTGATCAGCCTGGGCAGGTATTTCGCCTTCTGCTCGTCATTGCCCCAGCGGCGGATCTGGTTGACGCACAGATTGCTGTGCGCGCCGTAGGAGAGCCCGACTGAGGCGCTCGCACGGCTGACTTCCTCGACCGCGACGACATGTTCGAGATAGCCGAGACCGAGGCCGCCATATTCCTCCTCGACCGTGATCCCGTGCAGCCCCAGCTCGCCCATTTGCGGCCAGAGGTCCTGCGGAAACTCATCCTTCTCATCGATCTCGGCGGCGCGCGGCGCGATCTGCTCGCTTGCGAACCGCATCGTCGTTTCGCGGATCATGTCGGCGGTCTCGCCGAGCTGGAAATCGAGGGCGGGGGCGGTCGTCATCGGGTTGGCATCTCCTTGGAACGATGGTGCCCTAGCAGGGAGGGGAACGCATCGGAAGAGCACGGCGCACGCAGATTTACGCCCCTCCTCCAAGGCGCTATGATCGGTGAAGGGGACAGGCCTATGCGGACCGGATTCTGGGCGATGGCAGCCGTTGCACTTGCGGCGCTGGATGCCGCGCCCGCCGCTTCCCATTTTATCGTCACCGCTTCGGACGGTCCGCGGGCCGTACGGAACTATCCGCGCGGGATGCGCTTGACGGGCGACGAGACGATCCGGCTGCGGCGTAACGAAAGCATCACCATCTTGACCGGCGATGGCATGCGCCGGTTTCGCGGGCCGGGCCGCGTCTCACTCGCCGATGCACGGCAGCTCAGCGGCCGGTTCCTGCTCGCCGAACGCGAAACGGAACAACCCCGTGCGGCCGTCGCGCGCATGGAAATGTGGCCGCCCGCGCCCGACATGTTGCGCCCCTTCGCCCCGCTCTGGAACGTCGAGCTTGGCGAGAGCGCGCGGATCTGCCTGTTCTCCGAAGACATGCTGGTGACCAGCGTACCGCGCGGCAACTGGCAGGAGGCCGAGTCAATCCAATTCCGCCGCTTGCGCGATCGCGAGACGCGGCATTTCTCCTACGACGCCGATTTCGCCCAGCTGCATGCGGGCGACCGCTGGCTGCAAGGCTGGCCGGTCGGAATGACGATCGAACCCGGCGACCGGTTCGAGATCCGGGCGTTCGACGCGCATCGCGCCGGGATCGGAGAACCCGTTACGATCGAATTCGTGCCGCTCGACATCGTGCCGTTCGAACATGTCGATCCGGCGCTGGAGCGCTTTCCCTTCGTCGAGCAGGTGCTGGAACGGTACCGGCTTCTGGAAACCGAACTGGCGGACAAGGGGTGCAGCGGCCAGCTGGCTGCGGCCCGCCAGGCGATCGCGCGATATGAAGGCGAACTGGCCGAGGCCGTGGAATCGGCCGAAACGGAAAGCCCCGACTAGAAAATCGCAAAGAGCGCCAGCGCGACGACTAGGCCGACGCCCGGCACGATCACCGTCAGCGCGCCGACCGGGCCATAGGCATCCTTGTGCGTCTCGCCGCAGATGGCGCGGATCGTCGTCACGACATAGCCATTGTGCGGCAGGCTATCGAGCGCGCCCGAGGCGATGGCGACGGTGCGGTGCAACTCGCCCGGGTCGGCCCCCGCGCCCAGATAGTGCGGCGCGATCAGCGGAAGTGCGATCGACTGGCCGCCCGAGGCCGAACCGGTCAGTCCCGCAATCACCGTCACCGCGATGGCGGCGCCGATCAACGGATCGCCAGGCAGGTTCTGCACGATATCGAGCGCCTCCCGAAACGCCGGCGACAAGGCCGCGACCGCGCCGAAGCCGACAACGGCGCAGGTGTTGGTGATCGCGACGACCGCTCCCGTCGCGCCGCGCGAAAAGGCCTCCGGCATCGCCCGCCGGCTCGCCCAGCCGACGAGCAGCGCAATGATCGTGCCGGCACCGAGCGCCGCGACGAGTGCCCATTTGTCGAGCGAGGCTTCGGGCAGGATCGCCGAGAGCGCGCCCAATTGCTGCGGATATTGGAAGATCATGAACACGCCGAGCACGGCGACGAGCGGCAGCAGGCAGAGCAGCGGGTTGGGCAGCACCCTCCCCTCCTCGATGACCTCGTCGCCCTCGCGCCCGTGGAAGCTCTCGCCGCGCGAGACCGCCCGTTTCACCATCCATTGCAGCCAGATATAGCCCGTCACCGCCATCAGGATCGCGACGACAAGGCTCACTTGCCATCCGGCATAGGCGGTGGTCCCGAGATACTGCATCGGGATGAGGTTCTGGATTTCGGGGCTGCCCGCGCTCGTCATCGTGAAGGTGACCGAGCCGAAGCAGAGCGCCGCCGGGATGAACCGGCGCGGCAGGTTTGCCTCGCGATACAGGCTGACGGCGAGCGGATAGACGCTGAAGGCGACGATGAAGACGCTGACGCCGCCATAGGTCAGCACGGCGCAGGCCGCGACGACCGCGAGCACGGCGTGGCGGATGCCGAACTTCTCGACGATCCAGTGCGCGACGCTCGCCGCCGCGCCGCTCGCGCCCATGACCTCGCCGAAAATCGCGCCCAGCAGGAACATGAAGAACCAGTCGGCGAAGAAGCCGGTAAAGCCCGCCATATAGCTCGTCGCGAAATGGGGCGCGCCTTCGACAGCGAGCGGCGGCAACCAGGCAAGCCCGCTCGTCAGCGCCACGATCGCGGCGGCGACCGGACCGGCGATCAGGATGTTCACGCCGCGCACGGTCATCCAGATCAACAGGGCAAGTGCGCCGATAAGGCCGATCGCGCTGATCATGAAGCTTCCCTCCCAAAGCCGGTTTCGCACGCTTTAGACCGAAGGGCCGTGCCTTTTCCATGGCGGCGGGTTAGAAGCCTGGGCGTTATCCAAGCTTGCAGGACATGACCGATGCCCAATCCGCTGACCAGCCATCTTCAAGAAGTCGACGAGAATTATGGCGAGCATTTCGTCGCCGCGTCAGGCTTCGGGCTGCGGATGATCGGCGCCGGTCTGCTCTGCGTGATCCACGGCCTGTTACCCTTCGCCTTCAAGCGGACGGCGAGCGATACGGTCCTGGCGCTGCACGACGAAATGGTCGTGAAGCGGCGCAAGGCCTATGCCGAAGACTGGGTGATCTGAGCCCCGGCCCCGAAAAATGCATTTGCCGTCGAACGTGTGACTCCGGTCACAAACGCCGTCCCCGATTCGCCGCATAAGGACCTCAGGCGGCAGGCAACTCCCAAAGCAGCCGCTCCAGGCCATCATGGCGAACCCGGTTTTATGCGACCCGACCGGCCAGCCATGATGGCCTTACTTTGTTGGAACTTCGCTTTCGCGAGGTCGCCGCACCAGCCCGCACCCCCTCCCGACCTCCCATTCAGGATATACTCGTGGGAGGTCGGGAGGGGGTGCGGGCTGGTGCGGCGCTCGACCGTCAGGTCGAGTCTGACGATTTACCCGACAAAGGCCTCGTGCACGGCGATCGTCCGCTTCGCACCCTTCAGATGCGGGACGTCGTACATCTTGCCGTCGATCCCGACGGTGCCCGCACCGGGTTCCGCCTTGAACGCGGCGACGATTTTCCGGGCCTCCTCGACCTCGTCGAGGCCCGGCATGAAGCTCTCGTTGACCGGTCCGACCTGGGCGGGGTGGATGCAGAGGCGACCCGAAAAGCCCTCCGCCCGCGCGGCACGGCTCGTCGCGCGCAGCCCATCCTCGTCGCGGAAATCGGCGTGCAGCGTTTCGATGGCCGGGACGCCCGCCGCATGTGCGGCCATCAGCGTCATCGACCGCACCATCTTGTAGGTGAAGAGCCATTCGCCATCGGGCCCGCGATTGCCGGTCGCGCCGAGTGCGGCGGCCAGGTCTTCGGCACCCCATGTCAGCCCCGCCAGCCTGTCGAGCCGTGCGTCGGCAAAGGTGCCAAGCTTGAAGGGTGCGGCCGCCGTCTCGGTTGCAATGGGAAGGATGCCGGCGCGGATCGGCTCGTCGCGGTGACGGCTCTCATGAATATCGATCAGCTCGGACAATTTCCTGACGTCCGCCGCTCCCTCGGGCTTGGGATGGACGATACCATCGGGCGAGAACGGCATGACGGCGGTCAGGTCTTCCTCGGTCATATGCGTATCGAGCGGATTGACCCGGACCCAGAGCTGCGGCCCGCGCTTGCTCGGCGGGCGTTCGGCGAGAAAGGCCGCAGTGGTCTCGCGCGCCGCTTCCTTGTAGGCGGGCGCGACGGCATCCTCCAGATCGATGATCACGGCATCGGCGCCGCTCTCGTCGGCCTTGGCCAGCTTCCTGTCGCTGTCGCCGGGAATGAAGAGAAACGATCGAACCGGTCTCATTCGACGGGCCTCTTATGCTGCAGCCCTGTTCGCTTGCACGAAGCGACAAGCGTTCCGTCCTGATTGTAGGCGCGGTGGATGAAGGTGACGATTCCGGCGGTCGGCCGCGACTTACTCTCGCGCAGTTCGGCGACCTCGGTTTCGATCGAAAGCGTATCGCCCACAAAGACCGGCGCCGGAAAGCGCACCTCGTCCCAACCCAGATTCGCGACCGCCGTGCCGAGCGTCGTATCGCCGACCGACACACCGACCATCAGGCCGAGCGTGAAGGTCGAATTGACGAGCACGCGGCCGTAATCGGTGCCCTTCATATATTCGGCGTCGAGATGGAGTTGTGCCGGATTGTGCGTCAGCGTCGTGAAGAGGACGTTGTCGGTTTCGGTCACCGTCCGCTTGATATCGTGTTTGAAGACTTGCCCGACCTCGAGCTCGTCGAACCAGATGCCTGCCATATTGGCCCCATTGTTCGTTTCGGATCGCGCACGGGTCTAGTGCCCCCCGCCCCGCATTTCCAGCATCGCCATGCGCCGCGTTGACATGCCGTGGCGTGTCGCCGACGAAAAACGGATTCAATGCAGGAGAGCGTAGCGATGCCGGACCAGCCCATCACGATCGAACGCCGCGAGGCGATCGAGATCGTATCCCTCAACCGGCCGGATCGGCTCAACGCGATGAACGCAGCGCTGATCGGCGCGCTGAAGGATTATTTCGAGGCACTGCATGAACGGCCCGAGATTCGCGTGGTCTTGTTGCGCGGCGAAGGGCGGGCCTTCTGTGCGGGACTCGACATGACGGACGGCGCCTGGCCGCGCGGCGATGAGGGCCGCGTCCATCGCGGATGGAAGACGCAGCGATCGATCGCCACGGTGATGCAGCTGATGCGTTCCTGCCCGCAACCGGTCATCGCGCTGGGCCACGGGCCGGCCTGTGGCGGCGGATTTTCGCTGCTGCTGTCCTCGGACGTACGCTATGCGGCGCCCGACATCCGGATGAACGCCGCCTATATCAAGATCGGCCTTGGCGGCTGCGACATGGGATCGAGCTATTTCCTGCCGCGGCTGGTCGGCGCTTCTGTGGCGTCGGAATATTTGCTCAGCGGAAAATTCATGACCGCCGGCAAGGCGCTCGCCTGCGGGCTCGTCAGTGAGATCGTCGAGCCCGGCGCGCTGCTCGATCGCGGCATGGCCTTGGCGGAAGAGATGCTGCTCACCGCGCCGATGGGGCTGCGGATGACCAAGGACGCGATCAACCGCAATATCGACGCGAACGGCCTTGCCGAAGCGATGGCCATCGAGGATCGGCAGCAGGTAATGCTGGCGATGACCGAGGATCATGGCGAGGCCGTCAGCGCGTTCCTCGAAAAGCGGACGCCCCGGTTCGGAGACCGGTGATCAGCCGTGCCCTGCGATCGCGTGTGGCCGGTACGGCTCCTCGAGCCGCTTCATTTCCTCGTCCGTCAGCTCGATATCGAGCGAGGCGAGCGCATCGTCGAGGTGGCGCATCTTCGTTGCGCCGACGATCGGGGCGGTGATGCCGGGCTTGGCATGGTGCCAGGCGAGCGCGATCTGCGCGCGCGAGACGCCACGTTCCTTCGCCACCGCGCCGACCGCCTCTACGATCCGCCGGTCGCTGTCATCAAGATAGAGTGTGCTGCCGAACTGGTCGGTCTCCGAGCGTTCGGTATCGGTATCCCATTCGCGCGCCAGCCGCCCGCGGGCAAGCGGGCTCCACGGGATGACGCCGATGCCCTGATCGCGGCATAGCGGGATCATCTCGCGCTCTTCCTCGCGGTACAGCAGGTTGACGTGGTTCTGCATCGAGGCGAACCGCGTGAAGCCGTGCAGATCGGCAAGGTAGAGCAGCTTGGCGAACTGCCAGGCATACATCGACGAGGCGCCGATATAGCGCGCCTTGCCCTGGCTCACGACGTCGTCGAGCGCTTCGAGAATCTCCTCCATCGGCACATAGGGATCGAGCCGGTGGATCTGGTAGAGATCGACATAGTCCATCTGCAGCCGATCGAGGCTGTTGTCGATTTCCTGCAGGATCGCCTTGCGCGACAGACCCCGCTGGTTCGGCCCCGGCCCCATCGCGCCGTGCACCTTGGTGGCAATGACGAGCGAATCGCGATCCGCACCGAGATCCTTCATCGCGCGGCCGAGAAATTCCTCAGACGTGCCCGCCGAATAGACGTTGGCGGTATCGAAGAAGTTGATCCCCGCCGCTAGCGCGCGTTCGTAGAAGGGGCGGCTCGCCTTCTCGTCGAGCGCCCAAGGATGGTTGCCCTTGTCGCCTTCGGCATAGGTCATCGTGCCAAGGCAGATGGGCGAGACGCGGAGCCCCGATTTGCCGAGTTGGACGTATTTCATGGGGCGCTCCTTTCAATTCGATCCTCCCCGGAACGGGGAGGTGTCAGCCCGCAGGGCTGACGGAGGGGGCTCTGTCGCAATGCGCGGCGCGTGCGGCCGGCCCCCTCCACCGCCTTCGGCGGTCCCCCTCCCCGTACCGGGGAGGATCCGTCGTCTACACCCGCTCGATGATGATCGCGGGCGCCATGCCACCGGCGGCACACATAGTGACGAGGCCGCGTTTCAAATCCTGCCGCTCCAGCTCGTCGAGGATCGTGCCGATCAGCATCGAACCGGTCGCACCGATCGGATGGCCGAGCGCGATCGCGCCGCCGTTGACGTTCACCTTCTCGCGATCGAGATCGAGGTCGCGGATGAACTTCTCAGCGACGACGGCGAAAGCCTCGTTGATCTCCCACAGGTCGATATCGTCCTTGGTGAGGCCCGCCTTTTCGAGCACCTTCTTCGCCGCCGGTACCGGCGCGTTGAGCATCAGCGTCGGATCGTCGCCCATGTTCGCGGTGGCGACGATGCGCGCCCGCGGCTTGAGGCCGTGCTTGTCGGCATAATCCTTCGACGCGATCAGCACCGCGGCGGCGCCGTCGACCACGCCCGAGCTGTTACCCGCATGGTGGACATGCTTGATCTCGAGATCGGGATATTTCTGGTTGATCAGCTTGCGGAAGGTCGTGCCGTCCTGATCGAGCGGCAGATCGGCGATCTTGGCGAAGCTCGGTTCGAGCTGGGCGAGGCCCTCGGCAGTCGTCTGCGGCCGGGGAAATTCCTCATGATCGAGCACGGCATTGCCCTCGGCATCGACGACGGGAACCAGGCTCTTGTCGAACCGGCCCTCTTCGATCGCCCGCGCCGCGCGCTTCTGGCTCTCAAGGCCGAGCGCGTCGACATCCTCGCGGCTGATCCCCTCCATCGAGGCAATGGCATCGCCGCACACGCCCTGATGCGATTGCGGATGGACACTCTGCAGCCGCTCATTGCCCGATCCCATCATCGCCGGTTCGAGGCCGCCGGCCTGCTCGTCCTTGGCGCGCGTCGCGGTGTAGCTCATCATCTCGGTGCCGCCGGCAACGACGAGATCTTCCATCCCGCTCATCACCTGCGCCGCGGCGAAGTTCACGCTCGTGATGCCGCCGCCGCAGAACCGGTCGAGCGTCGTGCCGCTCGTTTTGATGTCATAGCCCGCGTCGAGCGCGGCCATCCGGCCCAAGTCGCCGCCCTGCTTGCCCTTCTGGGTGCTCGTCGACCAGATCACGTCGTCGACATCGGCGGTGTTCAGATTGTTGCGCTCGGCGATCGCCTTGAGAACGGTGGCCGCCAGATGCTGCGGATGCATATGCGCGAGCGATCCCTTGCCGACCTTGCCGATGCCGCGCGGGGTGCGGCACGCATCGATGATATAAGCCTCGGCCATCCGTGAATTCCTTTCGTCTCTTTGAAGTTGCCGTTTGCGTAAACTTAGCCGCCGGAGTCCGCAACGGGGATTTCGCCGGGATGGTCTCGCGGTCCTGCCATGGAGATGCCCCGCTGAGGCGAACCCGGGAGGCCATGCCGAATTGCCGAGCGACCTGTCGCTCTTTTTTCGGGTTGGGTATCGTCTGAGCCTCTTCGCCTTTGCCGGGCCGATGGATATCTTACATTGGAAATCGCAGCGCCGCGCGGCCGGAACGATCAATCGATTTTTCCGTTCTCACTGGCGAAAGCTAATCGTTTTTCCCGCACAGCAAAATGCGGTACGAAGCGCGATCAGTTCAAATAGGAGAGGAGCCCCCGACATGGATATGAAATCAAGCGAACCGGTAGAAGGTTGCCCGATGGGATTCGACGGGGGCGTTCGCGCGCTCCTCGGACGGCAGAATCGCGACTGGTGGCCGGACCAGCTCCAGCTCGACATCCTGACGCAGAACGGCAAGTCGGCAAGTCCGCTCGATCCCGACTTCGATTATGCCGAAGCCTTCAAGTCGCTCGACTATAACGCGCTGAAAGCGGACCTTACCGCATTGATGACCGACAGCCAGGACTGGTGGCCGGCCGATTACGGGCATTATGGCCCCTTCTTCATCCGCATGGCCTGGCATGCCGCCGGCACCTATCGCGTGTCCGACGGCCGCGGCGGCGGCGGCGAGGGGCAGCAGCGCTTCGCTCCGCTCAACAGCTGGCCGGACAATGCCAATCTCGACAAGGCCCGGCGCCTGCTCTGGCCGATCAAGAAGAAATACGGCAACAAGATCAGCTGGGCCGACCTGCTGCTGCTGACCGGCAACGTCGCCATCGAATCGATGGGCGGACCGACCTTCGGCTTTGCCGGCGGGCGGGCCGACACCTGGGAGCCGCAGCGCGACATCTATTGGGGCACCGAGGACCAGTGGGTGAACGAAGGTGTTCCGACACGCATCAACCCGGAGGAGGGCAAGGCGCTCGAAAACCCGCTTGCCGCGATCCAGATGGGGCTGATCTACGTCAATCCCGAAGGGCCGGGCGGCGAACCCGACATCATGGGTTCGGCCCGCGACATCCGCGAAACGTTCAGCCGGATGGCGATGAACGACGAGGAAACCGTCGCGTTGACGGCCGGCGGCCACACCTTCGGCAAGTGCCATGGCGCGGGTGACGCTTCGCTCGTCGGCGCCGATCCCGAAGCCGGAGATCTTCACTCGATGGGCTTTGGCTGGCACAGCGATTTCGAAAGCGGCAAGGCAGGGCATACGATCACCTCGGGCATCGAGGGACCGTGGACCAACACGCCGGACAAATGGTCGGAAAACTATTTCCGCCTGTTGCTCAAATATGATTACGAGCTGACCAAATCGCCGGCTGGCGCGCACCAGTGGACGCCGATCAATCCCGACGAGGACGATCTTGCGCCCGATGCGCACGATCCCTCGAAGAAGGTTCCGACGATCATGACCACCGCCGACATGGCGATGAAGACCGATCCGGAATATCTCAAAATCTCGCAGCGCTTCCGCGACGATCACGAGGCCTTCAAGGATGCCTTCGCCCGTGCCTGGTTCAAACTGCTCCATCGCGACATGGGGCCGAAGAGCCGCTATCTCGGACCGGAAGCACCCGATGAGGATTTGATGTGGCAGGACAATGTCCCGGCGGGCACCATGCCGTCGGACAGCGACGTCTCGTCGTTCAAGTCGGCGATCCTCGGCAGCGGCCTTACCGTCAGCGAACTCGTCAAGGCGGCCTGGGCCTCGGCCTCGACCTTCCGCTGCTCGGACTATCGCGGCGGCGCCAATGGCGCGCGCGTACGGCTCGAGCCGCAGAAGAACTGGCCGGTCAACGATCCGGACGAACTCTCCAAGGTGCTTTCGAAGATCGACGAACTGCGCGGCAACCTCTCGATGGCCGACGCCATCGTGCTGGCCGGCACGGCGGCGGTCGAGAAAGCGGCCAAGGATGGCGGCCACGATGTCACCGTGCCGTTCACCGGCGGCCGCGGCGATGCGACCGATGAGCAGACCGACGCCGACAGCTTCCAGTATCTGGAGCCGAAGGCCGACGCGTTCCGCAACTATCTGTCGACCAAGCACTCGGTCCCGACCGAAGAGCTGATGCTCGACCGCGCGTCGCTGCTCGACCTCTCGATCCCCGAGATGACGGCACTGATCGGCGGCCTGCGCGTGCTCGGCGCCAATACGGGAAATTCGAAGCATGGCGTGCTCACCGACAAGGTCGGCGTGTTGAGCAACGACTTCTTCGTCAACCTGCTCGACATGGGCACCGAATGGACGGTGGTCGACGAAACGGGGGACGAGGAGTTCGTCGGCACCGATCGTGCCAGCGGCGAACAGAAATATACCGCCACGCGCACCGATCTCGTCTTCGGTTCGAACTCGCAGCTTCGGGCGGTGTCCGAAGTCTATGCCGAGAACGGCCATGAAGCGAAGTTCGTCAACGACTTCGTCGCCGCCTGGACCAAGGTGATGAACGCCGACCGTTTCGACATCTAGACCAAACGGCCGCAACAAAAAGGGCCTCCGGCAGCGATGCCGGAGGCCCTTTTGAATCTATCCTCTATTGGGCGAGGTGCTCAGGCCGCTTCCCTGCGCAGCCGGTCCAGCAACGCATAAAGCTCACGATCTTCGCGCGCGACCCGCTCGTTGAAACCTGCGATCATCGCCTTGGTGGCCCGGCAGAAGCCGGCCCAGTCGTTTTCGACCCGGGATGCCGTCCAATGGGATGAATATTGCGCGAAGCGGTTGGCGAGCCCGCCCATCTCGCTTTGGAACTCGCGAGCGAGCGAGGCGATCGATGGATCGGGGTGCCGCAGGAGCTCGGGATACACGACCTCGTCCTCGAAGGCGAGATGCGCGGTCAGCACCCGCGCCAAATCGTTGCGAAGAACAACGAGTTGCTGTTCCGGCATGGGCTCGGCCTGCATTACCGCGACCTCGAGCTGCATGAGCAGTGCCGCAATTTCGTGATGTTCGACGCGCAGTTTGGCCGCATTGCTGAACATGGAATACTCCCTGACACCCCCGCAACGCCGCATAAGAGAGCCGCATTAACCGCCTGCTCAACAATGTGGTTAACGCGGCCCGTTCCAGGGTCAGGGCGCTACATCCCGCGCGCGATCAGCATCTTCATGATCTCGTTCGAGCCGCCGAAGATGCGGGTGATGCGGCTGTCGCGGAACATCTTCGCGATCGGATATTCGTTGATATAGCCCCAGCCGCCATGGAATTGCAGGCACTTGTCGACGACCTCGCCCTGCAGTTCGGTGCACAGATATTTCGCCGCCGCGGCCGCATTCGGATCGAGCTCGCCCTTCAGATGCTTGGCGATGCAATCGTTGAGCAGCGCCTTCGCCGCCATGCCGCGCGCCTTCAGGTCGGCAAGAACGAACTGGGTGTTCTGGAAATCCCAGACGGTCTGGCCGAACGCCTTGCGCTGCTTGGTATATTCGAGCGTGGTTTCGAGCGCCTTTTCGATCGTCATCACGGCGCCGGCGGCGATGATGAGCCGTTCCTGGCCGAGTTCGCCCATCAGCTGATAGAAGCCCCTGCCTTCTTCCCCGCCGAGCACATTGTCGGCCGGAACGAAGACATTGTCGAAGAACAGCTCCGACGTGTCCGAGCTGTCGAGGCCGATCTTGTCGAGCTTGCGTCCGCGCGAAAAGCCTTCGGCGCCTTCGGTCTCGAGGCACATCAGCGAAATGCCCTTGGCGCGCTCCTTCGGATCGGTCTTGGCGACGACGATGATGAAGTTGCCGACCTGGCCGTTCGAGATGAACGTCTTCGAACCGTTGAGACGATAGCCGTTGCCGTCCTTCGTCGCGGTCGTCGTGATCGATTGCAGGTCGCTGCCGACGCCCGGTTCGGACATGGCGATCGCGGTGATCAGCTCGCCCGACACCATTTTCGGGAGCCACTTCTTCTTCTGTTCCTCGGTGCCATGGCGAACCACATAGGGCACGACGATGACGTTATGGAGCGAGGCATTGAAGCCGCTCGCGCCCTTCAACCCGGTCTGCTGCACCACGACCATGTCGTGCCGGAAATCGCCGCCATGGCCGCCATATTCGGTGGGCACCGATACGCCGAGCAACCCCGCCTCGCCTGCCTCGCGCCAGAATTCGCGATCACACTGGCCGGTCTCTTCCCATTTTTGGAGCCGCTTTTCATCGAGATGCTGGTCGAAGAATTTCCCGACCGCATCGTTGAAGATCGCGATCTCCTCGTCCTCCATGAATTCGGGGTCGGCAATTCCGAGTGCGCCTGTCATGACTTCCTCTCCTTTACGTAAACGGTAATTGGGGTCCGTCTACCATGTCTGTAATTCCGCGGAAAGCGATCAAAGCCGCTGGCCGTCGTCGACGATCAATTCGCTCCCGGTGACCATCGCCGAAGCGTCCGACGCGAAAAACAGGATGGGATCGTCCAGCGCTTCGACCGCTGTCAGCCTGCGGCGATGGAAGGACCGGATATGCGCCTCGCCTCCTTCGGTCTTATAAAAGTCGGCATTCAATTCCGTTTCGATATAGCCGGGATGGACGGTATTGACGTTGATCCCCATCCGCACCCATTCACGCGCCAGATTGCGACCGAGATGCGCAACGGCCGCCTTCATCGCGGCATAGGTGGCATCGCCATTGTGATTGGCGAAGGAGGTGATCGAACCCAAGAGAACGATCCGCCCCGCCCCGCTTTCGCGGCTTCCAGCCGCAATGAGCCGGCGAGCGCCTTCCCGCGCGGTCAGGTAAACCCCGCTGAAATTGGTATCGACAACCGCCTGCATGTCTCCCGCGCTGACATCGGTGCTTCGCCCGTCGCGCGAGATGCCGGCATTGGCGACGATCGTGTCCACGGTGCCGAACGCCTTTTCGGCGGCGTCATAAGCCGCGATCACCGAGCCTTCATCGGTCACGTCGAGTTCGACGGCGAGCGCCTCGCCGCCCGCGGCGCGTATCTTTCCCGCTTCCTCTTCGGTGCGATCCTTCCGCCGCGCGCCCAGCAAGACGCGGGCACCCGCCGCGCCGAAAAGGGCGGCAAGATGCGCGCCGATGCCGGAGGATGCGCCGGTGATCAGCGCCGTGCGGCCTTCGAGAGAGTAACGTGGTTTCATGTGAATCTCGCAATGTTGCGGCCCTTGTCATCGGGCGCGACGGTGATGGACTTCCCGATGACGTCGCCGGCTTCGAGAGCGGCGATCCCCGCCTCATCGCCTTCGCCGATCATCGCGCCGAGCCGCTCGCCCGCTTCATTGTGCGCCACGATGACGCCGGTCTTGCCGTGTTTGCCGGGAACGACGGTGTAGCTGTCGATCACGGCCTCGCCCGACCAGCCTTCGATAACGGAGAGTGCGGGCTGGTCGTTCTCCAGTTTCTCCCAACGGCTGCCGCCCGACCAGTCGGCCGGCGTTGTCGAATAGATGCCGGTGGCATATTTGCTCATCACCCCGCCATTGGCGCCGGTCAGGGCGAAGCTTCCGGGGCTCGTCCTGCAGCACTGAACCGCCTCGACGATCGCATGGGCCGAATAGTTGTTCCCCGCCCCGCCGAAAAAGGGAAGACCGCCGGTCAGTGTCAGGCCGCGCGGATCGTCCGCCGTCAGGCCATAGGCATCCATCACATTGAATACGGGGATCGCGAAGCAGCTGTAGAGATCGATGAAGTCGAGATCGTCGAAACCGATCCCTGCGATCTCCAACGCGCGCTGGATCGACGCCAACGACATCGGTGCAATCGCCAGATCCTCGCGTGCCATCGGCGAATGTTCGCTGGCGTTGGTCACGGCATGGACATGCACCCAGCGGCTTTCCGGCACGCCGAGCTCGCGCGCCCTGCCGGCCGAGGCGATGATGATGGCCGCCGCCTGATTCACCTGATCGCGGGCAACCGTCATGCGCGTATAGGGTTCGGCGACGATGCGGTTGCGCTCGGTCACTTCGGCCAGTTCCTCCGCCGTCTTCACCTCGCGCGAGGCGGCATGGGGATTGGAAGCCGCCACCTCGGTGAACGGCGCGAACAGCCTGCCGATTTCGAGCCGGTATTCGTCTGGCGTCAAGCCCAGCTTTGCCCGGCGGGCATTGTCGAACAGCGCATAGGCCGGGATCGGCGCGGTTGCGCCATGGACAAGCAGCGGCTTGTCGAACATCCCCGAAACGCCATAGCCGCGATCCTCCATCTCACCGCCCACCTCTTCGGACCAGTCGGGCGTCTCTCCCGCCTTGGTGAGCGACAGGACCGTCGAGATTGCTTCCGAGCCGACGACCACGGCGACGTCCGACTTCCCTTCGGCGATATTGGTCGCGAACTCGCCGACAAGCTTCTGATTTCCCTGCCCTCCCGTGATTTCGAGAATCGCGCGTGCGGGATCAGCACCCCCCCGCTTGCCGATTGAGCGCGGCGGATTGTCCGACTTGCCGAACGGGGCCTCGGCAACCGGCGTCGAGATCTCGAACTGCCGAATCGCGCCGATGGTGTCGATCGCGCCGGCGACGTCTTCCGATGCCGAGCAATCCTCGATCGCCGCGGCGAGCGCCTCGCCCGCCAGGTCCATATGGCTAAGCGCGGCATAGCCCTCGTCCTGCGGCCTTTCCGAAAACTGGCCGACGCCGATGATCACCGGCGTGTTGTCTGCAATCGCACTCATGCTTTCTCCATATCGCGCCTCGGTCTTTCATCGCCGACAGTGACAGCCGCCGCGCAATATGCAAGCAGACTGACGCGAACGTAAACCCACTAGGAGAGGCAAGACAATGAGCGACGAAGTCCAGACCGAGGCCGATGACGGCATCCTGATCGTCACCCTCAACCGCCCGGAAGCGAAGAATGCGGTCAACAAGGCACTGGCCGAGGGCGTCGCCGAAGCGCTCGAGCGGCTCGACAGCGACAACGACCTGCGCGTTGGCATCATCACCGGGGCTGGCGGCACCTTCTGCTCGGGCATGGACCTCAAGGGCTTTCTGCGCGGCGAATCGCCGATGGTTCAAGGCCGCGGCTTTGCCGGCATCACCCAGCGGCCACCCAACAAGCCGGTGATCGCCGCGGTGGATGGCTATGCGCTCGCCGGCGGCATGGAGGTCGCGCTGAGCTGCGACCTGATCGTCGCCAACAAGGACGCGAAGTTCGGCATTCCCGAAGTGAAACGCGGTCTCGTCGCTGCGGCCGGCGGCCTCATCCGCATGCCGCGCCAGATCCCCTATAGGCTGGCGATGGAATATGCGTTGACGGGCGAGTTCATTGGAGCGGAAAAGGCGCTCGAAATCGGCCTGATCAATCGAGTCACCGACGGTGTTGCGCTCGATGCGGCAAAGGAGCTGGCCGCGAAAATCAACGAAAACGGCCCGCTCGCAGTCAAGGTTTCCAAGCAGATCGTGTCGCAACAGTTCGACTGGAGCGCCGAAGAGATGTGGAAGAATCAGGGCAAGCTGATGGGTTCGGTCATGGGCTCGAACGACGCGCGCGAAGGCGCGGCCGCCTTTGCCGAGAAGCGCAAGCCGAACTGGACCGGCACCTGATTCGGTAGGGGGCGAGACCGCTTCTCCGGCCTCGCACCTCCGTTAGACGATCTCGAACAATCCCGCCGCGCCCATGCCGCCGGCGGTGCACATCGACACGACGACATAGCGCACGCCGCGACGCCGCCCTTCGAGCAATGCCGCGCCGACGAGCCGGCTTCCCGTCATGCCAAAGGGGTGGCCGATTGCGATCGCGCCGCCATTGACGTTTAGCTTGTCGGCATCGATGCCGAGTTTGTCGCGGCAATAGAGACACTGGCTGGCAAAGGCCTCGTTGATCTCGAACAGACCGATATCGTCGATGCCGAGCCCTGCGCGGTCGAGCAGCTTTGGAATCGCGAAGACGGGGCCGATGCCCATTTCCTCGGGATCGCAACCCGCCGCCTGAAAGCCGCGATAGATGCCGAGGATGTCCTTGCCTTCGGCCTCGGCGGTCTTGCGGTCCATCAGGATCTGCGCCGCTGCGCCGTCGGACAGCTGGCTCGCATTGCCGGCGGTGATATTCTTGCCTTCCTTAGTCATCGCGCCGTCTTTCCAGACGGTCTTCAGCCCCGACAGCGCTTCGGCGGTCGTGCCGGGCCGCAGTCCTTCGTCTTCGGCGAGCGTCATCGTCTCGGTTCCGGCCTTGCTGCCGTCCTTTTCGTAGAGTTGCTTCTCGACGGTGATCGGCACGATCTCGTCGGCGATCCGGCCCTCTTCGGTAGCGGCGCAGGCGCGCTGCTGGCTCATCGCGCCGAATTCGTCCTGCTCCTCGCGGCTGATATTGTAGCGCTCGGCGACGACCTCGGCGGTTTCGATCATCGGCATATAGGCGTGCGGCACATGCTCGATCACCGATTCGTTGACATAGCGCGGCGCGTCCTTGGTCACGGTGAAGCTGATGCTCTCCATCCCGCCGGCCAGCGCCACATCCATTTCGTCGCAGATGATCGCGCGCGCGGCGAGCGCGATCGAGGTCAGCCCCGACCCGCATTTGCGATCGAGCGTAAAGGCGGGGATGCTGTTCGGCAGGCCAGCGGCGAAGATCACCATCCGGCCGTTATTGCCGCCCTGCGTCCCCCATTGGTTGCCGACGCCCCAGAAGGTGTCGCCGATCCGTTCGGAGTCGATCCCCGCGCGTTCGATCGCGGCATTGACCACATGGGCGCCGAGCACCGGCGCTTCGGTGATGTTGAAGGCGCCGCGATAGGCTTTGCCGATGGGCGTGCGGGCGGTGGAGACGATAGCGGCTTCGCGCATGACGGGATTTTCCTTTCGCTTTTTTGGCCCGAGCTATACGCATCCGGCGGTGTAAATCCACCGCCGGCGCCGCTCACAGCCCAGCACAGTCCGGCACAGCGGCTTAGTGAAACTTGGCGCTCGCGGTCATGGCAACGGCGCCGTCGGCGCGCACCGCACGATAGGCGCCCTGCTCGTCGCCCCATTGCAGGAAGACGGGCTGGCCCTCGAAAAGCGGTGCCTGGGCGCGGAAGGTGAAGCGGGCGAGCGTCCCGTCGCGCGCCGCCAGTTCCGCCAGCTTCGAGGCGGTGAACGGCCCGTGGATGACGAGCGAAGGGTAGCCTTCGACATGCTTCGCATAATCACGATCGTAATGGATGCGGTGCGCGTTGAAGGTCGCGGCCGAGAAGCGGAAGAGATGAACCGGATCTGGCGTCCAGCGCTCGCCAGCGGGATCCTCGCCGGCCGGTTCGGGCATCGCCACCGCCGCTCCGGCTTCGCGATAGACGTAACTCTGCCACTCGCGCACGCGGGTCGTGCCGTCCTGTTCGAGCGCGCGCTCGACCGTCGCGAAGACGAGGTCGCCCGAACGGCCGCTTTTGTGTTGCACATCGGCGATGGTGCTCACGAGGCGCGCCGGCTCCCCGACCGCGAGCGGCGCTTCGAACGCGATATCGGAGGCCGCAAACATCCGGCGCGGCAAGGTAACCGGCGGCAGGAAATCGCCGCGTTTCGGGTGACCGTCTGCGCCGATCTGGTCGTCTGCGGGTTCGGGCAGGAAGAAGGCCCAATGGGCTAGCGGCGGCACCGACCCCGCAGGCTGGCCGACGGCGAGCGCAAAACGCGCGAGCGCCGACGGGTCGAGCATTTGCGTCGCCACATCCTCGCGGCCGATGGCGCTGCGCCAGCCTTCGATCTGTTCGGCGGTGGTGGCGGTCATGGACGGCCCCTGCTGGACGACATTGCCGTCGCGTATCGGTACACCGGCCCTTCGCTATCGCTCGGGACTTTCCCGCGAGAATATTCCCCGAATATTCTCGATCTCCGGAAAAATGGTGGGCGCGGCTGGGATTGAACCAGCGACCCCTGCGATGTCAACACAGTGCTCTACCACTGAGCTACGCGCCCACGAGAAGCGGCCATTTAGGGCAGGCAGCCCGCCCGCGCAAGGCCTTGCGGCCTAAAGTCCCGACACGTCGCCGACCTCGAACATCCGGTCTACCTCGAGCACCAGATCGCGCAGGTGGAACGGCTTGGAAAGCACCTTGGCATTGGCCGGCGTCTTGTTGTTCTTGAGCGCCACGGCGGCAAAGCCGGTGATGAACATCACGCGCATCTTCGGCGCGATCTTCGCCGCTTCCTGCGCCAGTTCGATTCCGTCCATGCCGGGCATGACGATATCGGTGAGCAGCAGGTCGAAATCCTTCGATTCGAGCTCGGGCATCGCCGTCACGCCGCTGTCGACGGCGGTGACGGCATAGCCGGTCCGTTCGAGTGCGCGGGTCAGATATTCGCGCATTGACATATCGTCTTCGGCCAGCAGAATCCGAATCTTGCCCTGTTCCATACCCGGTCGTTTCGCCCTGCGATCTCGCGTTTCGAATGGCCTTATAGGCGCAAGCCCTTAAAATTTTCCAGACGCATCGGGGATTTTTGCGGCTTGTCACCGCGCGAACCGGCCCATAATCGTCGGTTCGATGGCACAGACGCCCCCCTTGGAGCAGGGTTTCGCGGTCCTCGGACCGCGCCGGCCGCGCTATCCCGTCATCCTCTCCGTTCCCCATGCCGGCCGCGACTATCCCCGCGAATTGCTGGAACGCACGCGGGTCGGCGCATCCCGGCTGAAGGCGCTCGAAGACCGCTATGTCGACAAGCTGGTCACCCCCCTCGCACAACGCGGCTTTCGCGTCTTCATCGCCACCCGCGCCCGCGCCTGGATCGACCTCAACCGCTCGGAGCGGGAGATCGACCCGGAGATGATCCATCCCCGGCCGGCGCTGAAGGCGATCGACCACAGCGCCAAGGTTCGCGGCGGGCTGGGCCTCGTGCCGCGCCGCCTGGCGCGCGAAGGCAATATCTACGCCGCCCCCCTTCCCGCCGCGGAGCTTTCCGCCCGGATCGGCGCCGTGCATCGCCCCTATCATGCCGCGCTCTCGGACGCGCTGGATCAGGCCCGGCGCCAGTTCGGAACCGCCGTGCTGCTGGATTGCCATTCGATGCCGCCGCTCCGGCGGGCGAGCGGCCCCGCTCCGGATATCGTGCTGGGCGACAGCAATGGCGCCAGCGCGGCACCGGCCTTCGTTACATGTGCGGCGGACACGGCACGGGCGATGGCCTTTCACGTCGCCATCAACGATCCCTATTCCGGCGGGCACATCCTTGCGCGCCACGGCCGGCCCGAGCTCGGCATTCACGCGCTCCAACTCGAACTGTGCCGGTCGCTCTATCTCGATTTTTCGCTCGAGGAGCCCGGCCCACGCTTTGCCGAAACCGCGGCTCTGGTCGAAGCGCTCGCCGAAAAACTGGCCGACGAAGCGCAGGCCGGGCCCGACAGCCTCGCCGCCGAATAAAAAAACCGCCCCGCACAAAAGTGCGGAGCGGCCAGGTTCAGGGAGGAAACGCACCCGAGGGTGCGCTACGCCGACGGCGAAAGGGGGAGACGCCGTCACACGCCTCTATTAAATAGGTTGAAAGCCAAACGGTTTCAAGATTTCTGCGGTCAGTCGACGAACCGACGCTGATATACGTTCGGACGCCGAAATAACCGCGGAAATCAGCGCTAATTGACGACCTGGTCGGTATCCGAAACCACATCCTCCGTGCCGGCATTGGGCTGCGAGGGCACCTTGCCCTGTGCCATCTGGCGGGCAAACACGTCACGCGTCAGCGAGAGCGAAAAGAGATGCGCATAGATCAACGGCAAAATGCCATTGTCGAACAGGGCCTTCGTTTTTTCCGTGTCGAGATTTTTAAGCTTTGTTTCGTCGATCATCTTGAAGCCGCGATAGAGAAACGGCTTGCCCTGCCCATCGGGCTGGATAGAGACCTCGCCGTCCATCAGCAGGTCCGCCTGGATCAGCTCGTCCATAAACTGCTGCGTCCGGCGGCCGGCGACTTCGAAATCCTCACAGAATTTCAGAAGGCCGCGCGTGGTTTCGCTCGGTTCGTTACCGGCGAACAGTTCGTCGCCCTCGTCATAGTCGCCAATGACATCCGACGTTGGGTCGAAACAGAGCGACATCTCGTCATTGTCCTGCTGCAACTTGGCGAGCATGAAGGGATAGCGGCGGATATAGGCCGGCATGTAAACATTTTTCTCGATAAGGCGGCCCTCGTCGTCGACGAAGACGTTGACACCGGAATTGAGGCCCATAAGCGCCAGCGGCACCGGCTGATCGCCGGCCGAAAAGACGATCGGCATGGAACGCTGTGTCATCATGAACTCGTCGATCGTGACGGGCACGATGTGCACGCTCGCGAGGAACGGCGCGGTGTCGCGACGCTGCAGGCGCCAGCTACCATGGTCGAGGCTCGAAAGCGGGCGAAGGTCGTTGTAAAGCGGGGGAAGCTGCTGCTGGGCGGGTGCCGCGCTGGCCATCGAAATCTCCGTCAAATCATCTGGTTGCCGG
Organism: uncultured Parasphingopyxis sp.; assembly: GCF_937129435.1. GTDB lineage: Bacteria > Pseudomonadota > Alphaproteobacteria > Sphingomonadales > Sphingomonadaceae > Parasphingopyxis. The sequence goes on from NZ_CAKZNF010000078.1 coordinate 44,778, forward strand.
GCCGTGAAGGTTTCAGGC
>NZ_CAKZNF010000079.1 GCF_937129435.1 uncultured Parasphingopyxis sp.
TCCGTTTGCGACAAAACGACTTCCATATTCAGGGCGTTCCCGGATCGCGATCGTTTGGCGATCGCCGAAACCGGAACGAAGGTCGGGCCCAATTCGACCCCGTCGTGGGAAAGACACAATTTTTCCCTGGAAAGCAGGATGCGCCCCTGGAAGGCTTTGCCGTCCTGTTCGTATCGTCCGTCTCCATAGGCGATCGTCAGCCCCGCGAGAGCCGGCGGAGGGCGTCGGTCGCGTTCCGGATCGAAGGCCCGGCGCCCGCCGCGGGGAGCGGCTCATCTGGTGATGCAGGTGTGGGACGATCGTGCCACCTGGAACGACCTGCCCAACCGGTTCGAGGCCGGGACGCCGGCCATCGTCGAAGCCGCCGGGCTGCATGCCGCGATCGATTATGTCCAGGAAATCGGCCTCGATGCCATCAATGCCCATGAACACGCATTGCTGGAACACGCCACGGAGTTGTTGAACGAGATCGACGGGCTAACGATCTATGGCACGGCCCCCGGTAAGGCCGGCATCCTTTCCTTTGATGTCGACGGTGTGCATCCTCACGATCTGGGCACGATCGTCGATCGCGAGGGTGTGGCGGTGCGGGTTGGTCAGCATTGCGCAGAGCCATTGATGGGCCGGCTGGGCGTTTTCGCCCTGACCCGCGCCTCACTCGGCCTGTACAATACCCATGAGGATGTCGAAGCGCTGGCCCGGGCCGTGCGCACGGCGAAGGAGTTCTTCAGCTGATGACGGACGATTTGCGCGAGCTGTATCAGGAAGTGATCCTGGATCACGGCAAACATCCACGGAATTTCGGCAAGCTGGACGGGGCGGATCATCAGGCTCACGGCCACAATCCGATGTGTGGCGATACCCTGTTTGTGTTCCTGGCGCTGGACGAGAATGGCCGGATCACCGGCGTCTCCTTCGACGGTAAGGGATGTGCGATTTCGGTCGCTTCCGCCTCGATGATGACGGAAATCGTCAAAGGCAAGACCGAAGCCGAAGCCAATCGGATGTTCGACTATTTCCACAAATTGTGCACCCAGGACGATCCGCCGGACGAGGCCGGCCTGGACCCTGATGACGTGGACCGGCTTCAGGTCCTGTCCGGGGTACGCCAGTTCCCGGTGCGTGTGAAATGCGCGACCCTGGCCTGGCACACCCTTTCCGCCGCACTGGATCGGCGGAACGCGCCCGTAAAGACGGAATAAGGACCGATGACGGAAGACGGCATCCTCACCTTAACGCGGGATTGCGACGCAACCCTGATCCCGGTCGGCACGAAGGTGTCGACATGCAGCCAGCTGAAATCCTGCTCAAAACCGGTCGCCCAGATGACAGTCGTGAGAATTCCGATCATGCGCAGCTTGCCGCGCCCGTCCATGCCGAATGCGTGGGCGATGCGGCCGAGGATGTAGACGATCGATACGATCCAGAGCCACAGGTTCGATCCGGTGGCAAGCTCGATCGCCGCCAGCAGGATCAGGAAGAAGGGCGTATATTCGGCATAGTTGGAATGGGCGCGCATCCGCCGCGTCACCATTTCGTTCCCGCCATCGCCGACCGAAATTTTCTCGCTGGTGCGGACCCTGCCGACTCGCACGGCCAGCCAGAGATTGAGCAGCACCGCCGCAGCGGCGATAACGAGCGTGATTTCGAGTTTCATGGATGCGTCCCCTCCCGGTTTTTCGCGGCTTGGCACGCCGGGGTTTTGCTTGCAAGCGTGGGCGAAATCGTTATATGCGCGCCTCTTCCTGAGCAAAACGGCCGGACGGACGGCGACCTTGATGGCCGCCGGATATCCTCGTAATGCCGTTTGCAACAGGATTTTTGACAGGTTTCGCAAGAGATAAGGTGCCGCCATGGCTGTCCCGAAAAGAAAAGTATCGCCCTCCCGCCGCGGCAAGCGCCGCGCGCACGACGCGCTGAAGGCCGAGGCGTTCCAGGAATGCCCGAATTGCGGCGAACTGAAGCGCCCGCATCACATGTGTATGGCATGCGGCCAGTATAACGGTCGCGAAGTCCTCCCGATCGAGGTTTAAGACCAGACCAGGGAGACCGGCTCAATGACAGAAGGACCCCGTATCGCCATCGACGCGATGGGTGGCGATGTCGGGCCGGAAGTCATGGTGGCGGGCGCAGCGAGCGCGCTCGCCGACTATCCCGACCTGCGCTTTCGCTTTTTCGGCGACGAGACCGCGATCCGCGCGGAACTCGCCAAGCACAAATCGCTCGCCGATGCGGCCGAGGTGCACCACACCGACGGCGTCGTCGCCGGCGATGCCAAGCCGAGCCAGGTGATCCGCCGTTCGAAAGACAGCTCGATGGGTCTGGCGATCCAGGCGGTAAAGGCGGGCGAGGCCGATGCCGCGCTGTCCGGCGGCAATACCGGCGCGCTGATGGCGATGGCGAAGCTCGCGCTCCGGACGATGGAGGGCATCGACCGGCCTGCCATTTCCGCGCTGCTGCCGACGCTCGGCGAAAACGATGTCGTGATGCTCGATCTTGGCGCGAACACCGAATGCGATTCCGAAAACCTCGTCCAGTTCGCGGTGATGGGGGCGGCCTATGCGCGGATCGCGCTCGATATCCAGCGCCCTCGTACGGCGCTCCTGAATATCGGGTCCGAAGACATGAAGGGGACCGAGGAGCTGCGCGACGCGGCGGCGCAGTTGCGTGCGGCGACCGAACTGCCGCTGGAGTTCACCGGTTTCATCGAGGCGGATCGCCTGTCGCGCGGTCATGTCGATGTTGTCGCGACCGACGGCTTTTCCGGCAACATCGCGATCAAGTCCGTCGAAGGGACGGCCCGCTTCGTCGCCGACCTGATCCGCCGCGCCTTTACCAGCTCCTTGCGCTCCAAGGCCGGCTTCATGCTCTCGCGGCCTGCGGCCAACCTGCTGAAGCGTACGCTCGATCCGAATAACCATAATGGCGGCGTGCTGCTCGGCCTGAACGGGCTTGTCGTCAAAAGCCATGGCAGCGCCGATGCCAACGGCGTGCGCAACGCCATCGACCTCACATACAAGATGGCCAGCGCGGACATTACCCGCCGGATCGCCGACGATCTGGCGAACTTTCCCAAACAGGCGATCGAGGACGCCGCCGAATGACGCTTCGGACGGTCATATTGGGCACGGGTTCGGCCCTGCCCACTCGCCGCGTCAGCAATGACGAGCTGGCCGAGACGGTCGATACGTCGCACGACTGGATCGTCGAGCGCACCGGCATCCATTTCCGCCATATCGCCGGCGAAGGCGAAACGACCGCCTCGCTCGGTGCAGAGGCTTCACGCCGCGCGCTCGAAGCGGCGGGGGTCGACGCCACCGAAATCGGCCTGATTGTGCTGGCGACCTCGACGCCCGACCAGACCTTCCCCGCCTCGGCGACGCTGATCCAGGCCGAACTCGGCATCGACGACTGCACGGCCTTCGACGTGCAGGCGGTCTGCTCGGGCTTTCTCTACGCGCTGTCGGTGGCCGACAATATGATCAAGGGCGGCGTCGCGCAAAAGGCGCTCGTCATCGGCTCGGAAACGTTCAGCCGGATCCTCGACTGGGAGGATCGCGGTACCTGCGTCCTGTTCGGCGATGGGGCCGGGGCGGTGGTGCTCGGCGCCGAGGAGGGCGATCGCGGCATCCTGGCTTCGAAGCTCCATGCCGACGGGCGGCAGAACCAGCTGCTCTATGTCGATGGCGGCCCTTCGACGACGCAGACGGTCGGCAAGCTCCGCATGCAGGGCCGCGAGGTGTTTCGCCATGCCGTCGTCAACCTGTCGGCGGTGATGACCGAGACGCTGGAAGCCGCCGGGTTGGGCTCCGATGCCGTCGACTGGGTCATCCCGCATCAGGCGAACAAGCGAATTCTGGACGCAACGGCGAAGAAGCTCGGCCTGGCGCCGGAAAGGGTAATCGTGACGGTGGACCAGCACGCCAACACGTCCGCCGCGTCGGTTCCGCTGGCGCTCGACACGGCGGTGCGCGACGGGCGAATCAGGCGCGGCGATCTGCTGGTGCTGGAGGCGATGGGCGGCGGATTCACCTGGGGCGCGTCCGTCGTCCGATATTGAGGCGGTTTTCAGCGGTTTTTCGAGTATGACAGGTTTGCGACTCGCGCCCGGCTGGGTTAAAGGCGGAACCGATAATATAAGGGGGATTGCGATATGAGCGACACTGGGACTTTGACGCGTGCCGATCTTGCCGAGGCGGTGCATGGTTCCGTCGGCCTGTCGCGCGCCGAATCGTCCGAACTGGTCGAGTCGCTTCTGGGCCATATGTGCGATGCACTGGCCGATGGCGAAAATGTGAAGGTGTCCGGCTTCGGCAGCTTCATCCTGCGCGACAAGGGAGAACGCATTGGCCGCAACCCGAAAACGGGCGTCGAGGTGCCGATCGCACCCCGCCGCGTGCTGACCTTCCGCGCCAGCCAGTCGATGCGGCAGAAAATCGCCGGATCGAATTAAGCCTGTGACGAAAGATGCCGGTGCCATGCTGACGATCGGGGAAGTCTCCGACCGGTTCGGCATCGCCCAGCATATCCTGCGCTATTGGGAAAAGCGCTTTCCGCAGCTTCGCCCGCTCAAGCGTTCGGGCAATCGCCGCTATTATCGCCCCGACGATGTCGCCCTGGTCGAGCGGATCGACCGGCTGCTCAACCATGATGGCTATACGGTGAAGGGCGTGCAGAAATTGCTTGCGGGGAAGGGCGATGAGGGCGCTGCGCCCGATGCCGCCCCGGCACCCGATCCCGCACCCGCGCTGACTCCGGCGATGCGGAGCGAGCTCAGGCAGTTGAGAGACGAACTGGCGGCGGCGCTGGCGGATTAGATTTCAGACCGCTTTATTTCGTCATTGCGAGCAACGCGAAGCAATCCAGAGCCGCAAGCCGCAGCACCAATAGCCCTGGATTGCCGCGTCGCCTTCGGCTCCTCGCAATGACGAGCGGTTAGCGAGAGGAATTTCGCCTCAACCTGCCCCTTCCAACGCCTCCGCAATCAGCTTGCGGACATTGCCGATCCCGTAGAGCGCGGTGAAGCTCCCCATGCGCGGCCCCTGGCTCGCGCCGAGCAGCGTCTCGTAGAGCGCCTTGAACCAGTCGCGCAGCGGTTCGAAGTCATGGTCCTTTCCGACCGCGAAGACCGCATTCTGGATCGTCTCGGCATCGGCGTCCTCGGGCATGGCGGCGAGCGCTGCATCGAGGTCGCGCAATGCATCGACCTCCTTGCCTTCGGGCGAGCGGCGGCACAGCGACGCCGCCACGAAATCGCGAAAATAGACGAGCGCATGGTCGATCAGCCGATCGAGCTCGGGATGCGTCTCGGGCGACGTTCCGGGCGCATAGCGCCGCACAAAGCCCCAGAGCAGTTCCTTGTCGTCGGTGTTCGCGACGCCGACGAGATTGAGCAGCAACGCGAAGCTGATCGGCATATCGACTTGCGGCGGGTGGCCGGCATGGACATGGTGTACGGGATTGCCGAGCCGCTCCTTCGTCTCCTGTTCCGGATAGGCGTCGAGGAAGCGATGATATTCGTCGACCGCCTTGGGAATGATCTGGAAGCTGAGCTGCTTGGCCTTTTTCGGATCGCGGTAGATGTAGAAGCTCAATGATTCCTGCGGCGCATAGGTCAGCCATTCCTCGATCGTCAGGCCGTTGCCCTTCGACTTGGAAATCTTCTGCCCGTCCTCGTCGAGGAACATCTCGTAATTGAACCCCTCGGGCGGCTTGCCGCCGAGGATGCGGGCGATCTTCGACGAGTGGGTGACCGAATCGATCAGATCCTTGCCCGACATCTCATAGTCGACGCCGAGCGCGACCCAGCGCATCGCCCAGTCGACCTTCCATTGCAGCTTAGCGCCTCCGGACAGGATCGAATGCTCGGCCTGGTGGCCGGCATCGGGATCATTGAACGCGATAAGGCCCTTGTCCGCATCGACGACCGTCACCGCGACCTGCAGCACCTTGCCGGTTTCCGGCGAGATCGGCAGCACCGGCGAATAGGTCTCGCGCCGTTCCTCGCCCAGCGTCGGTAGCATGACGCCCATGATCTTGTCGTAATTACGAAGGACGTTCTTCAACTGCTCGTCGAACGCCCCTGCCAGATACCGATCGTGCGAGGCGACGAATTCGTAATCGAAACCGTAATCGTCGAGAAATTTACGCAGCAGCTGGTTGTTGTGATCGGCATAGCTGTCATGACAGCCAAAGGGGTCGGGAACCTTGCATAACGGCTGGTCGAGATGCTCGTGCATCATGTCGCTGTGCGGCATGTTGGGCGGCACCTTGCGCATCCCGTCCATATCGTCGCTGAACGCGATCAGCCGCGATTCCCAGCCCGTCAGCTCGGTCAGCGCATGGCACACCATCAGCGTCCGCGCGACTTCCTGAAACGTGCCGAGATGCGGCAGGCCCGACGGGCCGTACCCGGTTTCGAATATGATCGGTTCGCCGTCTGGCTTCCCGTCGGGGTAGCGCTTCAACAGCTTGCGCGCCTCCTCATAGGGCCAGGCCTTGGATTGCATCGCGATATCGCGGAGATCGCTCATGTTGCTCTTTCGTTCCTGCTGGGCGATGGGTGCGGACCGTGCCGACCGATCGACCGCTTTTACCGCACAGCGCGCTCCATGCCACCCATGCCGGCGTCTGGATAGCCTCGCCGGACGGCGACGTGCGGTCGCTGGGCCGGGGCGAGGCGATTTCGGCGGCGGCGGAGACGCCGACCATCGTGCTCAACGCGCCGATGACGGGGCAGCGACTGGGTTATCCCGAACTTTCGGGGCTCGACCTGCTCGAACTCTTCGCCTTCGTTCATCCGGCGCGCTTCTGCGTGCCGACGCCGCTCGGCATGGCGCGGGCGCTGGGCATGGCGCCGGAGACGCTGCCGGACGAAGACGCCGCGTTCCTCCTGCTCGAAATGGCGCAGCACCTGCTGAAGACTCTCGAATGGGAAGGCTGGGAAGAACGCTATGGCGCGCATGCTTCTGCCCATGCGCTGTTCCGGTTGCGCTGGCCCTGGGCGGGGCTGGTGACCGATCGGATCGACGCGCCCGAAAAGCCCGAGCGCTGGCTGTTCTCGCGCCTGCCCGAATGGGAAGAGGAGGCGCCTCGCCCGGCACCGCTGACGCGCACCGTGGACGAAGACACCGCGCTCGAGCGGCTCGATGCGCTGGCGGGGCAGGGGGCGGAACGGCGCGAAGGGCAGCAGGCCTATGTCCGCGCCGCATCGCACGCCTTCGATCCGCCGCGCGGCGAGGGGCGGCCGCAGATGCTTCTCGCCGAGGCGGGGACGGGGATCGGCAAGACGCTCGGCTATCTCGCGCCCGCCTCGCTCTGGGCCAGCGAGGCGCAGGGGACGGTCTGGATCTCGACCTATACCAAGGCGCTGCAGCGGCAATTGGACCGCGAGACCGAACGCGTCTTTCCCGATGCGGCGGAGCGGCGCGAAAAGGTCGTCATTCGCAAGGGCCGCGAGAATTATCTCTGCCTGCTCAATCTCGAGGACGCGTTGCAGGGCGGTTTTGCGGGGCGGCCGGCGATCCTCGCCCAGCTCGTCGCGCGCTGGGCGATGTACTCAAAGGACGGCGACATGGTCGGTGGCGACCTGCCGGGCTGGCTGCCGACGCTCTTCCGCCGTGCGGGTTCGACGGCGCTGACCGACCGGCGCGGCGAGTGCGTCTATGCGGGCTGCCCGCATTATCGCAAATGCTTCATCGAACGCGCGGCGCGGGCGAGCGAACATGCGGATATCGTCATCGCCAACCATGCGCTCGTGATGATTCTCGCCGAACGGCGGCGCGGCGAGGAGGGGGCGCTGCGCCGGATCGTGTTCGACGAGGGGCATCATTTGTTCGACGCCGCCGACAGCACCTTCGCCGCCGCGCTGACGGGGCAGGAGGCGATCGAGCTTCGCCGCTGGATCATCGGGCCCGAAGGCCGCCATCGCGGGCGGCGGCGCGGGCTGGCGGCACGGCTGATGGATGTGGCCAGCTATGACGATGCGGGCGGCGAGGCGATCCAGGCGGCGGCCGATGCGGCCGAGATGCTGCCGGGCGGCGACTGGCTTCGCCGGATTGCCGAGGGCATCCCGATGGGGCCGGTCGAGGCGCTGCTCGCGGCCGTGCGGGGCACGGTCTATGCGCGCGCCGATGCGCAAGATGCGGGCTATGGGCTCGAGACCGAAGCGGCCGAACTGGACGGAACGCTGATCGCGGCGGCCGGCGATGCGGCGGCGGCGCTCGAGCGGATTTTGCGCCCGCTTGCGACTTTGCGCCAGCGGCTCGAGGCGGTGTTGACCGACGCGCCCGACTGGCTCGACAGCCAGGCGCGCGCGCGGATCGAGGGTGCGATCAACGGGCTGACCTTCCGCAACCAGATGCTCGCCGCCTGGATTTCGCTGCTCGCGCGCATGGGCGGACCCGCCGACCCCGATTTCGTCGACTGGCTCGCCGTCGACCGGATCGAGGGGCGCGAATATGATATCGGCCTGCACCGCCACTGGCTCGACCCGACCAAGCCGCTCGCCGAAACGGTCATCAAGCCCGCCGACGGGCTGATCGTCACCTCGGCGACGCTGAAAGGGTCGGAGGAATGGGACGCGGCGGAAATGCGCGCCGGCGCCCAGCATCTCGATTTTGCGCCGAGCCTGTTCGAGGCGAAGAGCCCGTTCGACTATGGCGCGAACAGCGAGGTGCTGATCGTCACCGACATCAAGCGCGGCGATATCGCAGCGCTGGCCGGGGCCTATGCGAAGCTGATCGAGGCCGCGGGTGGCGGGACGCTGGGCCTGTTTACCGCGATCGCGCGGCTGAAGGCCGTGCACGCGCGGATCGCCGACCGGCTGGCGCGGGAGGGGCTGCCGCTCTACTCGCAGCATGTCGACCCGATCGACACCGGCACGCTGATCGATATCTTCCGCGACGATCCGCACGCCTCACTGCTCGGCACCGATGCCTTGCGCGATGGGGTCGACGTTCCGGGCGAATCGCTGCGGCTCGCCGTGATGGAGGGCGTGCCCTGGCCGCGGCCGACCGTGCTCCACGCCGCGCGCAAGCTGGCGCAGGGCGGCAACGCCTATGTCGACCGCGTCGTGCGCGCGCGGCTTGCGCAAGCCTTCGGACGGCTGATCCGCCGCAAGGACGATGTCGGCATGTTCGTGCTGCTGTCGGCGGCGACGCCCTCGCGGCTGCTCACCGCCTTTCCCGAGGCGACGCCGGTCAGCCGCGTGCCGCTCGACGAAGCGGTCGCTCGCGTTCGGACGCGTCTTTCATCCGTCACGGAAATGCGGCAGGAAGAGCCGCAACCGACGGAGAGCGAATGAAACGCCTGATCCTGCTGCGCCATGCCAAGTCGAGCTGGGACGACCCCGTCACCCGCGACTATGATCGTCCGCTCAACGCCAAGGGCAAGCGCGCGGCCGAGACGATGGGCGAGCATATGAGGGGCGAGGGGCTCGAATTCGATGCCGTCATCGCCTCGCCCGCCGTCCGCGTCGCCGAAACGCTCGAATGGTTCGGCAAGGGCTATGGCGAGCGGATCGAACCCGAATGGGACCGCCGCGCCTATCTCGCCTCGGACCGGACACTGCTCGAGGTGGTGCAGGAAGCCGATGACGCGATCGAGAGCCTGATGCTGGCCGGGCACAATTCGGGGATCGAGGACCTGCTGCTCTTCCTCGTCCCCGACAAGAAAGGCGACAAGTTGCGCGCGGCGGCGGAGGAAAAATATCCGACGGGGACCCTCGCCGAGATGACCTTCGAGGTCGAACACTGGGCCGATATCGCGGCGGCGTCGGGCAAGCTCGCCCGTTTCGTCCGGCCGCGCGACCTGGCCGAAGATTTGGGCCCCGACCCGGTCTGAACGAAAAAGGGCCCCGGCAATGCCGGAGCCCTCCCTCTCCTAAAACCGGAAAACTCGCGGATCAGTCGCCCGCGCCGTGCACGGCCATCAGGTCAACGCCGCCGGGACGCTCGCCGCCCTGTGCTTCGATCCAGTCGTAGATCTTCGTCTCCAGCACCGCCATCGGCAGCGCGCCCGTGTTGAGCACCTGTTCGTGGAAGGCGCGGATGTCGAAATTGTCGCCCAGCGCGGCTTCGGCCTGCTGGCGCAGCGCCTGGATCGTAAGCGCGCCGACCTTGTAGGCCAGTGCCTGGCTCGGGATGGCGATATAGCGTTCGACCTCGGAAACAACCTCGGTGCGCGTCATGCCCGAATTTTCGAGCATGTAATCGATCGCCTGTTCGCGCGTCCAACCGAGCGAATGGATACCGCTGTCGACGACAAGCCGCATCGCGCGCAGCATCTCGTCGTTGAGCGTGCCGAAGCGCTGATAGGGATCTTCGTAAAGCCCCATGTCGTAGCCGAGCGTTTCGGAATAGAGCGCCCAGCCCTCGACGAACGCGGTGTTGCCGCCGAAGCGCATGAAGTTCGGCAGCGCCTCGTTTTCCTGCGCCAGGCTGATCTGGAAGTGATGGCCCGGCGCGCCCTCGTGCAGGTAGAGCGTGGTCATGCCCGGCGTCAGCCGCTCTTCGAGATTATAGGCGTTGAAGTAGAAGATGCCCGGGCGAGACCCGTCCGGCGCGCCGGACTGGTACGAACCGCCGGCTTCATGCTGTTCGCGGAACGGCTCATAGGGACGGATTTCGAGATCGCTGGCGGGCAGCGTCGAAAAATAGTCGCCGATATGCTGATCGACCACGCGGCCGATCTCGTAATAGCCTTCGGTCAGCGCTTCGCGGCTTTCCGGCTTGAACTGCGGATCGGTGCGGATGAATTCGAAGAATTCGGCGAGCGTGCCGTCGAAGCCGACCTCGTTCTTGATCTGCTCGAAACCCTCGGTGATCCGCGCGACTTCGGAAAGGCCGAGCTGGTGCACATAGTCGGGCGTCAGATCGAGCGTCGTCGTGTCGCGGACGAGCTGCGCGTAGAGCATGTCGCCGCCCTGCATATGGGTGAGGCCCGCACCATCGCGCGCCACGGCGACATATTCGTCGCGCAGGAAATCGCGCAGCCGCGTATGCGCGCCGTAGACCTCTTGCGTCGCCGCCTGATATTCGGCGGTCAGCCGGGCCTTGTCCTCATTGGAAAAATCCTCGGGGAAACTGTTGATCGGCTGAAAGAAAGGCGATTCCTCGATCGGCATGGCGAGCTGGGTGTCGAGCTGGCTGATGACATTGTTGATCGTCATCTTGGTTTCGACGACGCCCGATTCCATGCCCTGGCGGAAGCGGCCGATGGCAAGATCGATATTGGCGATATAGTCATTATGGCGGCTGAGATTGTTCTCATAATCCTCGACCGTGTTGAACGGCGCGGCGCCCTGGCCCGAGGCGAAGGTCGGGTAGAAGGTGTGGAAGCCGGCGAAATGGTTGACCGGCCGAACCACGGTCAGCGCCATCATTTCCGGCGTCAGGTCGCGCAGATTCTCTTCCTGGTCGAGCTCGAAGATCTGGTAGGCGATCTGGTTCGTCGGCGTCAGTTCGTCGTGCGGAATGGCGTGCAGTGCATCGAGATTTGCCTGCGCGGCGGCCCGTTCGCCGTCGAAATATTCGTCGGTGAGATAGATGCCGAGCTGGTCGGCATAGCGCATGTCGCCGCGGAACAGCGCGCCGATCGGATTGCGGCGCAGGCTTTCTTCGTCGCTCTGCGCGAACAGCGCGTTGAGGCGTTCGTCGGCGCTGGTCGCGGCCGCTTCGGCGGCGGCCCCTTCGTTCTGGTAGGCGAGCGCGGGGGTGGCCACGGCGCCGAACAGCGCGGCCGATGCGAGGAGAAATATCTTGCGGTTCATGCGAAACGGGCTCCGGTATCTATGAGTGTGTTAGGCGTATAGGTCACCCAGGATGCGAACACAATCGCAAATCTGCGACAGGGCGTCACTTTTCATCGACGAAACGAGGGCTGGTTTCCGCCAACGTCAGGCGGTTCCGCGCACCCGATCGGTGATCAATATTGGCTCGGGCCGGCACCGACCCAGGGCAGCTCGCGAAACCATTTGGTGATGATGTATTTGACGCCTTCGCGCACTTTCATCCCCTGATGCAGCGTCCATGTATTCGGTTCGCCCGCGGGGTCGAGATTGTTCCAGCACAGAAGCTTGCCGCGCTCGGCGTGGAACATCTTGCCGATCTTCTTGAACCGCGTCGCGCCGCCGGTTTGTGTGTCGTTGAGGAACACCATCGCGGTCCATGTCCGCTGTCCGCCCTGCACCTTCTCTTGGTTCCAATAATCCTGCGTATCGTAGAACCAGTCATGATGCGGCTTGAACTGCTGGCCGACCGCGTAGCGCTGGCCCTGGATCGTCTCGCCATGCTCCTTGGGGATGCCCATGAAGCGGACGATCTTGTCCTCGATCGCGTCGATCTCCTTCGCCTGCCGGTCGAAATCGCAGCTGTAGGAGGTGCGGAATTCGTTGTCGTCGGTCGAGGAGAGCAGGGTCGAGGGGCGCGCGTCGCGGTCGATCTTCTCGATCAGCAGGTCGCATTCGGTCGCGTCGAGGAAATCGCGCGCGATAAAGATGTCGACGAGCCGGTTCGGCACGCGCTGCACGCCGGGCTGCGCCGAAATGTGATCGACGATCTCGCTGTTGCGTTCGGCGAGGACGGTCTTGTCGGTAACGCTCATTCGCGGGTCGCTATCAAAAGGTACGATTCGTTGGAAGATGGTGTTTGATTGTCAGACTCGACCTTTCGGTCGAGCGCCGCACCGGCCCGCACCCCCACCCGGCCTCCCACTTAGGGTATTCTCATGGGAGGCCGGGTGGGGGTGCGGGCCGGTGCGGCGATTTCGCGCTAGCGAAATTCTGACTATCAAACCTATTCGATCGCCTCGCCGCGAACCATGACCCAGTCCACGCTCTCCAGCGCACGAACGTCGGCCAGCGGATCGCCCGGCACCGCGACGATATCCGCCGAATATCCGGGCGCGATACGGCCGATCGTCGTCTCCATCCCGAGCAGCTCGGCCGCGTCGGTGGTCGCCGATCGCAGCACCTCTTCGGGTGTCATCCCGACAAGATCGACATACATGGCGAACTCCTCGGCATTGCGGCCGTGTTCGAAGACGCCGGCATCGGTGCCGAAGACGATGGTGACGCCGGCCTCATGTGCGCGCCGCGCCGCCTGGCCGACCACGGCCAGCGTTTCGCGGACCTTCGCCTCGACCTGCGGCGTATAGACGCCGGTGCCGAGGCGTTCGCGAATGCCGGTATAGGCCATCAGCGTCGGCACCATCACCGTGCCGTTCTCGCGCATCGCGCGGATCGCGGCATCGTCGGCAAAGGTGCCGTGCTCGATCGAATCGACGCCTGCGCGCGCCGCCGCCTCGATCCCGCGTGCGCCATGGGCGTGGGCCGCGACGTGCATGCCGAGGCCATGGGCGGTCTCGACGATCGCGCGCATCTCCGCATCGGTGAAGTGGACGCCGAGGCCGCGCGCCTGCTGGCTCAGCACGCCGCCCGTCGCGGTGATCTTGATAAAATCCTCGCCCGCGCGGCCCCATTCGCGCACCCGCGCCGCGCATTCGTCGGGTCCGGTGCAGGTGTTGCCGCCGCTCAGCACGGCGTTCACCTCGGGCCGGAAGCCCGAGACGTCGCCATGGCCGCCGATAATCGAGAGCGCCGGGCCGGAGGTCACGATACGCGGGCCGGGCAGGCGGTGCTCGGCCGTTGCGCGGCGCAGCGTCATCCCGGTCTCCGCGCCCGAACCGGGCATACGGACGGTCGTAAAGCCGCGCCGCGCCGTCTCCAGCATGTTCTGCGTGCCGAGGACGACGCTCCACTCGTCCGAATCGACCGCCTCGTCGCGAAAATCGCCGCCCGGATTGCCCGCAAGATGGCTGTGCGCTTCGATCAGGCCGGGAAGCACCGTGCGCTGGGACAGGTCGACGATTTCCGCGCCGGGGCGCGTAACATGCCCGTCCTCGATCGCCTCGATCGTTTCGCCGCGGACGACGATGGTGGAGGGGCCGCGCGGCGCCGTGCCGGCTTCGGTGATCAGCCGGCCGGCATGGATCAGCGTCACCTCTCCGGCCGGGTCGGAGCCCTGCGCCAGCGCCGGAGCCGAAAGGCAAAGCCCGGCCAATATGGCGATCGTCTTGCGAAACATTTGACACACTCCCCTGATATCTGCGTCCATCGCGCGTGCGCCCGGCCTTATCGACTTCACGCCGTCGACGCCATAAGTGCGAGGAAAGATTGCAGGAGTTTCCCAATGACGACGCCCGCCCAGGCCCGATATTCGACCATCGCCATCTTGCTTCACTGGACGCTCGCCGTCCTGATCACGATCAACCTGCTGATCGGTTTCTTCCACGAGAATATGGCAGACGAAACGCGGGCGTTCCTGATGGGCCAGCATTTCGCCATCGGGCTTACGGTCTTGTTCCTGACATTGGTGCGGATCGTCTGGCGGCTGATCCATCCGGTGCCGCCCGCCAATCCCGCGCATCCCGGTTGGGAACGCGCGCTGGCCAAGGCCGTGCATTTCCTCTTCTATGCGCTCTTGCTGGCGATGCCGATCCTCGGCTGGCTGATTGTGTCGACCGGGCGCGGCAATCCGATCAGCATCTTCGGGCTGTTCGAAGTGTCGGCCCTCCCGGTCGCGCGCGATGAGGCAACGCATGATCTGTACGAGGAACTGCACGAGCTTGGCGGCTGGGCTTTCGTCGGGCTGATCGCGCTCCATGTGGTGGGCGCGCTCAAGCATCATGTCGTCGACAAGGATTCGACGCTCGGCCGGATGATCCCGATCAGGAACTGGCGGGAGCGGTGAATTGGATTGTCAGACTCGACCTTTCGGTCGAGCGCCGCACCAGCCCGCACCCCCACCCGGCCTCCCATGAGAATACACTAAGTGGGAGGCC